>CAZNRI010000011.1:0-60320 GCA_964575595.1 uncultured Candidatus Brevefilum sp. | reverse complement strand
TTCAGCTTACCTTTCTACTACCAGCTTTGTTGCACTTATGAGTTGAATCCAAGATCTAATGAAGATTAAAAAAATTAACTAAAATATTGCAATGCTTTACGCAGACGTTCTTCCGCATCTGTGTCTTCTTCCCCTTTGCCCAAGGATTGCAGGGCGGCTTGGGCTTCCACAATGGAGTAGCCTAAGGCTGTAAGCGCCTCCATCACCTCGGCATCCACTTCGTCCATCTTTGACGCTGCTTCCAGAGGTTCGAGGGGTTTAATCTTCCCCTGCAATTCGAGAATGATCTTCTGGGCGGTCTTCTTGCCAACGCCTGGGACGCGGGTAAAGATCTCCGGCTGGTCGCCGGTGATTGCCCGCCTGACTGCCTCTGGGGTCAGCGTCGAGAGTGCGGCTAGGCCTGTTTTAGGCCCTACGCCGGCCACGCCAATCAGATGGATGAATAAATCCCGCTCCTCCACGGTTTCAAAACCGTAAAGGGAAAGGTTGTCTTCCCTGACGACGAGGTAGGTATGGAAAGCCTTTCGCATACCCGGGCGGCACTGCAAGCATGTCTCCTCGGTGAGGTTGACGAGCAGCCCCACACCGCCCACATTCAAAACGATTTGACTTTCCAAGACCTGGCTGATTTCGCCTGTAACAGATGCAATCATGACTTTATTGTAACAAGGTTTCGGGATTGGTTGTAAATCTCATATAAGGCAACGGCGGTTGCCACTGCCAGATTGAGGGAGTCCCCGCGGCCTTTCATGGGAATCCGGACCATATGGTTGCAGGCTGCTTCCATTTCCGGATCCAACCCATGGCGTTCGCTGCCCATCAACAGGACCAAGGGGCGTTTGTATTCGACGGCCTGATAATCTGCCTGTGCATGGTCGGATGTGCCCACCATGGTTATTCCATGGGATGCCACCCATTTTGTGAAGTCCGTCCAGTTTGTTTGTGTGAGTGTTAATGAGAAAAGCGCACCCATGCTGGCTTTGACCGCCGTCGGGTCGTGAGGGTCGGTCGAGTCGCCCAGGAGGATGATTCCATTAGCGCCTACGGCTTCAGCCGTGCGCATGACCGTCCCCAAATTGCCCGGGTCCGAGACGGCGTCAAGCGCCACCCAGAGGCTATTATCGTTTATTTGAAGGACATCTAGGGTACACCAATCCTGTCGGGCAATAGCGCCGATGCCCTGTGGGCCTTCTTTATGAGCGATCTTTTCATAGATCTCCCCGCTGACTTCTATCAGATCAATGTCTTTGACGGCTGGATGGTTCAGTAGGGATTTCCCAAATTCACTGATCAACAAATCGGGTGCAATCACGAGGGATTGGATAGGCGCGCCGGTCTGCACTGCTTCACCCACAGTGCGCAATCCCTCAATGAAGAATTGACCGCTCTCCTGGCGGTATTTCTTCTGTTCGAGCTTACGGATGAACTTTACCTTCTGGTTGGCGAAGCTGGTAATGATCATATTATTGTGCTTGCTTAATTAAATCATTGAATGACTGGTGGTGAATATGGCAAATAGCAACAGCCAGGGCGTCCGCTGCGTCATCTGGTTTGGGAAGATCATCCAGATGCAGCAGCGTTTGCACCATGCGCTGCATTTGCCCCTTTCCGGCGCTGCCGTAACCGCACACCGTCTGTTTGATTTCGTTGGGCGTATATTCGTGCACGGGCAGGTCGGCTTGGGCTAGTGTGAGCATGGCGACACCCCGTGCCTGACCGACAGAGATGGCTGTTTTAACGTTCTTTTGAAAAAATAATTTCTCAATGGCACTCGAATCCGGCTGGTGGCGCGCGATAATTTCCCGCAGTTCATTGAAAAGGATCTTCAAACGCTCAGCATCAGGTAGCCCAGCCTTCGTGGTCACCACGCCATAATCGACGCACTGATATTCATTTCGCTTGTCAGTTTGGATAAGACCGTAGCCGGTGATGGCGATACCCGGGTCAATCCCAAGGACCAGCATAATAGCTTATTCGTTTTCCATCGCCTGAATGGCTTCGTCCGTGATCTCCAGATTGGTGTAGATGTCTTGGACGTCATCCAGTTCTTCCAGGTTTTCGATGGTCTTCATCACTTTGACGGTTTTTTCCGTATCTAGGGAGACCGTCTGCTTTGGTAAGAATCGAATCCCCGAATCTTCAGGTTTGATATTCGCTTTTGTAAGGTGATCAGCTATTAATTGATAACTGTTGGGTGTTCCAAAAATCTCAATCAGTTCATCATCCTGCTTTATGTCATCCGCGCCGGCTTCTACGGCTAATTCGAAGATCTTATCGAAATCATGTTCATCCGATGGCAGCGCAAAATATGTCATGCGTTCAAATTGCCAGCTCACAGAGCCGGGGTCAGCCATTGCCCCACCGGCTTTGTTGAGAATGTGCCGTAACTCTGCAACCGTGCGGTTGCGATTCTCCGTCACACACTCTATCATCAAGGCTACACCATGAGGTGCGTAACCCTCATAGAGCATTTCCTCGAAATCTTCGCCGGCTTTATCTTCGCCGGTGCCGCGTTTGATCGCCCGGTCAATGCTGTCTTTGGGCATATTGGCGGCTTTGGCTTTGTCGATTGCTAACTCCAGCCGAACGTTCATTTCGGGATCGCCACCGCCCTCGCGGGTCGCAATGACAATCTCCCTCGCCAGTCGGGTGAAGATTTTTCCCTTCTTGGCATCGGCTGCGCCTTTTTTGCGTTTAATCGTCGCCCAATGCGAATGTCCTGACATAAAATATTCTCCTAGTTAGTCCAGATGTTATAATCTTCATTCTGGTTTACAGCAAGATTATACCATTTTACATAGTGGATTAACTATAGGGTGTTTCAATGTATATTAAAGATTAATCAATTCTGATCAAAGCTCCCCAACCGTCTGTTAAGCCGCGCTAAGCGGTGTTCCAGACTCTCCTGCCACAAGTGATATGTGTAAATCGGAATATGCTTTTCATTGAGCAGGGTCAGTGCTTTCACAGTCCACCGTCTTGCTTCTTCCAAATCCTTTGCGCGATGTTCGTAATACTTGGCAAGTTCTTCAAAGGCATAGATGTCCTGGTGATCAGCCGCTTTCTCCCATAAGGCGATGACAGCTTCCCAGTCATCCTTTCGCTTTAGCAGAAAGGAAAAGCGTTCCAGGGTGTCCCAGTAGAGTTCGTCCTCAAGGTTCAGTTCTAGCGCCTGTCGGTAGAGGATTTCCGACTGCGGCACGTCGTCCATGGATTCAAAGAAGCGCGCCAGTGAGACCACATCCTCACCGTAGCAGATTTTGTCTGGATGGGGGTCGTGCAGCAAGAAGGCCATATGGCTGAACAACCCAGCAAGGCTGAGGATGTCGATGGCATTGTGATAGAAAATACCGGACATCGGTCGGGCATCCTGAGTTTTTAGGTACTCAAAATACATCTCAGGGATCAGGTAACCAGGGACTTCTTCTTCACCGCGGGAGACTCCCAGGATCTGTGATTCTACATTGCCCAGAGTGCGGCTTTCAAGGCGAATGCGCCAGAGCCGCCGAGCCAGTGGGAGGAGGTCAAAGTGATTAATCCCTTCAAAGGGACTGGACATACCCATCATGGTATAGCGTGTGTTCAACAGGGGGATGTCAAAAGACTTTCCGTTGTAAGTGACGACGGCTTTCATGCCGTCCATGAATTCAGATAACCCAGCCAGCAGGGCGGGTTCCTCGCCAGGATGACGCATGAAAAACTGGGCTAATTTAAAGCCCTGATCGGAAAAACGCCCTAAACCCACCTCAAAGGCATAAGTGCCTGTGCCGCCAGCTAACCCGCTGGTTTCGGTATCTAAGAAGATGAAGTCATACAAATCTGTTCGTGATAGCTGATCCGCATTTGCCCATTGACAAAGGGGTTCGATGGGATCAGAGGGCCAAAGCGGTTTCTCACCATGCTGGTGTTCTAAGGGGTAGATCTCTTCGTGGCAGAAGACTTCTCCGTATATGCTGTCCCAAAACCTGCCTTCAACCACAGAATCAATGGGGAAATGCTTGCTGCGCTTTTTCTTGAAGCGTTTTTCTTTCCCCATCTCAACGCCCAGCGCTTTTAACTGCTCCGAAAGTGATTTCCAATCAGCCATTACTCATCAACGCCTTAAATATGGCAAGGGTTTCTTCTTTTCCACCAGAGCCTTCTTCACCGACCGGCCCCACACAGGAGGGACAACCATCCTCACATTCACAATGGGCGACTGTATCATACCCTTGCTTGAGGAGTTCTTCATGCATCTCATAGAGGTTTTCAGATAATCCCAACCCACCTGGGATATTGTCGAAAAGCACCACTGTGGGCTGTCCATTGCCTAAAGTCGAATTTGGATCGTAGTGTACGTCAATATCCCCACCATCACACATGATTAGGAGGGGGGCAAGGTTGTGCAAGACATAACTGAATCCCGCCATCCCGCTGCGAATGCGCACCCTAGTCTCAGCATTTTGATGACAGGAAGGACACAAGGTAATCAGGTTTTGAAGTTGATTAGCGGTTTCGCGGCTGGTGAAACTGCGAAAAGGTTTGATATGATGCACATGCAGGGACCGCCCAATGCCGTTTGCACCGCATACCTGACAGCGGTTTCCGTCCCGCCGAATAACTTTCTCCCGGATCTCATCCCAATTCGATCCATATTCGTTTTTATCTGCATTCCACAACATCCGGTCTTTCAAATCCGATATAGTTGTTTCGTCTAATGAAATCCAGTACCCAATCGTGTTAAGGTGTGTGGGGGGGAGGTCCATTTCACCTCCCCCGAGGTGTTCGTGGGTGAACCAACGGATTTTACGGTAGCCGACCACTCTGGTCGTCACCAGTATCTCTCCCAGGAATTTTTCCCCGCCTGTGATCTTTTCGTGTTTTAGGAGTCGCTTTTCCTCCACCCGGGTCTCTTTGTTAGCCTGGGTGTAATAATCCACCGTTGTCTGATGCAGGTAAGCAACGCCTGAATCCAGGTCGAGGTCATCCACTAGATAGGAGGTGCCCTCATGCAGGTAAATTGCATTTGGATGGACCATCCAGTAGGCACTGTTGAGATCTACTTGCCCGATCGTTTCCTGTTGATAGGCGTTTTTCTGGATTAAGGTGACCCGGTCGGGTGTAGCGTTTCTGAGGGAAATATTCGCGGCTGGATATTGATCAGCCATCCAAAAGAAGCGGTCGGCTTGCTGGTGCAACTCACCGTTTTGTGTGAGCAAGTCAAGAAAAGCCTCCATGCGCTCACCGGATATATCCCCAAAACCTTCACCCCTTTGGAAGGGCAGTTCAAAGGCTGCACAGCGGATGTGCTGCAGGAGGATCAGGAGATTATCCGGGGCGATCAAAGCGCGCTCTGGGGAGCGATCGAAGAAGTACTCCGGGTGCCTTGCAAGGTATTGGTCGAGGGCGCTGGGTGCGGTGATCAATACGGATAAGGAGGAGGTGAGTTTCCGCCCTGCGCGACCTGCCTGCTGACGGGTGGCTGCAATACTGCCTGGATAACCGATCAGGATCGAGGCGTCAATTCCGCCGATGTCTATCCCCAGTTCCAACGCGGATGTGGCGACGACTCCCTGGACATCGCCGTGCCTGAGACCCTCTTCGATGGCGCGGCGTTCCTTCGAAAGATAGCCGCTTCGGTATCCCCGGACGCGATTGGGGTTGCCGTGCATATCACGCTGGCGCAGGTAGGTGAGGATCAATTCGATGCTCCGACGTGTGCGCCCGAAGATGATCGTTTGAATATTCTCATCCAATAATTCTCCGGCTAAGTGGGAGCCTTCCAGTAAGGAACTTTGGCGGATGCCCAATTTCTTATCCAGAAAGGGTGGATTATAGATCAGGAAGTTTCTTTCGCCATGCGGAGAGCCATCCTGTTCAATTACGCTGACAGGCTTTTCGATCAAATTTTCTGCAAGTTCCTGTGGATTGGCGATGGTCGCCGAGGTGAGGATGAATTGCGGTTGGCTGCCGTAAAAACGACTGACGCGTTTTAGCCGGCGGAGGACATTGGCGACATGGGAGCCAAACACACCTCGGTAAGCGTGCATTTCATCAATAATCACAAAGCGCAAGGCTGTGAAGAAATCCTTCCAGCCGGTATGATGGGGCAGGATGCCGGTGTGCAGCATATCGGGGTTGGTGAGGATAATTGAAGACTCGCGACGTAGTGTGGACCGGATATGTTGAGGCGTGTCGCCGTCGTAGATGTTGGCGGGAAGTATCTCAGTTTGTTTAATATGATTAAGGATATCCCTCAGGCTGTTAAGCTGATCTTGTGCGAGGGCTTTGGTTGGGAATAGGTAAAGTGACCTTCCCTCAGGATGTTTCACCAGGCTATCCAGAACAGGCAGGTTATAACACAATGTCTTGCCGCTGGCTGTACCTGAGACAATGGCGACATTTTCGCCAGCATAAATTTTTTCAAATGCCATCAATTGATGCTGATAAAGCGCGTGAATGCCATGAGAGATGAGATACCGTTCTATATCGGGTGATAATCCTTTGGGAAACTCGGAGAGATCTGCCGGTTTCGGGGCCATAACGCGCCACTCGACCACATTTTCAGCGATGCTCGGATGACTTCGCCAACGGCTGAGGATAGTTTTGATTTTCTCGCTCATACGATTCTTCGAAAATTTGTTTTATTAATCATAATCGGAATCAAGTTCTGCTGCAATATCTACTTGAGTTGTTGCTTAGTTATTGGTTGTTATTGTATTGAATAAGGTTATACTTGTTTATACTCGATTCGTTCAATTTGAGAGGGTTTTGATATGCAAAGGGCAACAAATGGAAGACGATGGGTTTTTGTCCTCATATTTTTCCTGTTTATTCTCTTAAACCAATTCGATGTTGTTCTACTAAATCCGGTCATTAATCAAATATCCCTAACTTATAATGTCGGCAAAGATCAATTGCAATTTATTTTCACATTAGCAATGTGGATTGGTGCAGCTTTCTTTTTGATTTGGGGGTGGGGATATGATCAATTCAACCGAAAATTCTTGTTCATCCAAGCTGGATTTATTTGGGGTGTCAGTTCTTGGTTGATTGCACTCTCACCGACCTTTGTGACGTTCTCAATGTCTTATCTGTTGAGTGCTATTGATAACGCAAGTTATTCCGGTATCTTTTCAATGGTCAGCGATTATTTCAATCCCAAACATCGCGGAAAGATTTATGGGTTGCTTCACACCTCCCAGCCTATTGCCCTTCTTGGCGGGATACTGATGACGAATGTATTACATGAGGAAACCAATTGGCGATTACTGCTCTTCGGCACAGGTCTCATTGCTTTTATTGTGATGATTTTAATTGCTGTTTTTATTATGGAACCTATGCGGGGAGAAAGTGAACCTGCGATGCAGGGGGTCAAAGTCTCGGGAAGGTATGTACTGGATTTTGAGGGGGTTAAGGGATTGTTCAAACAGCGTGGTTTGATATTTTTATTTTTGGTAGGTTTTTTTGCAATAATTCCCTGGACTGCGATAGCAACCTGGATGTTTCAACATTTACAGGATACCCACGGTATGCTAACTGAAGAAATTTACTTTATTTTATTACCTGCATTGACTGCTTTGACGTTGGGATATCCCATAGGCGGTTTGATCGGTGATGGTTTGTTTAAAGTATCACGAAGGGGGCGTGTGATTACGAGCCTGTTGGGCATTGCCCTTTCAATTGTTTTTCTCCTGCTGTCTTTCCAACCGATCAATACTCAGGGGATGTTTTTTCTCGTAATGATGATCCTCAACGGTCTTTTCATGGCTTTGGAGAGACCCAATGTGATTGCGATGGTGTTTGATATAACCTTGCCAGAGCTGAGGTCAACATCCATATCAATCATGATGTTGTTCCAGCTTATTGGATCTTTCTTAGGTCCAATTCTTGTGGGTTATTTACTGCCATTTACTGGTCTGGGTAATGCGTTATTGTGGGTTTGTACTTTAGCATGGGGGATCAGTTTATTGTTGCTGATTGCCTTATGCCGGATCATGCCGCAGGAAATTGAGGGATTAAGAAAGCGGATGGCTTATCGCAGTCAATTGGAAAGGCAGTTGAAAACTCAAAAGGCGGATTGATTACGATCACTGCTTGAGTTTTTTCTTTTGTGCTTTGCGAACCATCAAATCCATAATGGGATAGGTTAAATTCCCTAAAATGTTTGTCAACCGATAGAATAGTTTCCCTTCCATACCCGGCAGTATGACATATCTGCCTTTGCGGACGCCTTTGAATATGGCTTCCGCCACCGCATCAGCAGTCATCGCACTGGAACTGCCCGCGATTTCTTTGGTTTCGATCGGTTTCAATGGGGCTTCAAAATCAAGCTGGGGCGTTTGTGTGTCTGGGGGAAAGACAATGGAAACCTGAATGCCAAGCGGCTTCAATTCAGCACGCAGGACATCACTCAACCCCCGCACAGCATATTTTGAGGCGCTGTAGGCGGAATAACCAAACACACCGATGAATCCTGCCTGTGAGGAGATATTCACGATTTTCCCTGACCCACGCGCTATCATCCCGTAAATCAGGGATTTGATGACATACAAGGTGCCAAAATAATTGACATCCATCAGCCGTTTAAAGATATCGATTTCCAGCTCTTGAAAATAGCCAGGGTAAGTAATGCCTGCTGAATTAATCACTAAATCCGGGATGCCGGATACTTGTGCCCATTGGTTTAATACAGCGTTAAGTCTTTCATAATCCGTAACATCACAAGAGAGTGTGTATATATTTTGTGCTTTTTCAATCTTAAGCGGTGAGAGTTCTGTCTTTGCGTGATTGAGTTTTTCCTCATCCCGTGCGAGAAGGCAGATATCCATCCCGTCCCGAAGAAGGGCTTTGGCGAGGGCGAGGCCGATACCGCTGGACCCGCCGGTGATCAAGGCGAGGGAACGTTTATCGGGCATCATCGGGGATCACATGTGCTGCAGGAGCCGCCAGCGCATCTGCTGCATCCAGTATTTCTTACAATTGAACGTCCGCTGCTGGTGGCGTTAAATAATGAAATGCGGCGTTTGATGTTATCGCCTTGGCATTTAACACAATTCAAGTCAGTATCTGCTTGCTCAATACCGCGGATCATCTCGAAACTGGTCTGACAATCCTGGCAGACATATTCATAAATGGGCATTAAGTTCCATTTCCTGATAAAATGACACTGTTGTTCAATTCTAACTCACGAGAATTGTCAGGTCAATTCATAGCGAAAACGACTAAACCAAATATTTATTTAGTAATTGTGCCAGCCCACCCGCAGCTGGGGGAACGATGAAGGTAATAGCATAGCGGATCATGGCGAGTTTGGGGTTGATTAAGGCTATTTCGACGGGTAAGCGTGTGACCGACCACAAAGCCCAGGCTGAGATGAAACCCACCATAGCGCCCAATCCTGCGCCTGCTTTATAGAATCCGCCTACAATGGGGAAGACGGCATAAGGGGAGCCGGGGATCAGTCCACCGGCAACGCACCCAATCAGCACAGCTTTAAATCCCGCTTGATTTCCCAACCAGTCGATAATGAGTTCTTTGGGAATCAGAACCTGAATCAATCCCGCCAGCAGGAAACCTACAAGCAAAATTGCCAAGTTTTCCCAAAGGGTTATTCCAGCGGCTTTAATCCCGCTGAGAGCCAGATTTTTATCCTCAATCAACATATAAACCAGCAAGGTCCCTGAAATGATGATCAATAATAGTGTTGTTAGATCCATGCGCGGGCTCCTTTTCTGGTCTTCCATCGTCTGCTGGCTCCTCTCTGTCCGAATGACCTGAGAGATTCTTAGTGCTTTTGATATCTTTCACGGATCGCGGGGATCAGATACTCATTAAACGAGCGATCGCAATCGTAATCGGGCTTCCAGCCCCAATCCTCGCGTGCGGCGGAATCGTCCACAACCTCAGGCCAGGTATCAATGATATTCTGTCGGCATTCATCTACTTCAAACTGAATCTCCGCATCGGGGAAAGCGTTTGTCACAATATCATAGATGTCTTGTGCAGAAAGACTGAAACTGGTCACATTGTAGACCAACTGTGTCAAGCGCTCTTGGTGTACGGCTTCCAGGCTTATCAGGGCTTTAACTGCATCCGGCATTGCCATAAAAGGGATGGTGGTGTCCGGGCGAACAAAGCAGGCATAGGGTTCCCCATTTGCCGCGGAATGCAGCATCTCCGGGCCGTAATCGCTCGTCCCGCCTGCTGGCATGGTTTCTGCGCTGATCAAACCGGGGAAACGGATGGCTCGAAAATCCACCGTTTCAGTATTGCCGCAGTCAGCAGCCAGTTGACGATAATAGGAATGATAGTATCTGCCCAGGTGTTCACAATAAAGTTTGTTGCAGCCGTACATGGTTGTGGGTGTATTCCACTGCCATTCCTTCACTTTCCCAGCCTTCATTTTTTCCTCAGGGCTGGGGATGCCGTATGCTGCAATTGAACTGGGGTAGATGAATTTGACCGGTCGTTTCTGCCACTGGGATTGCTCCACGGCCAGCCTGAGGAGATTCATGGTCCCTTCAACATTGATGCGGTGGGCGGTTTCCGGGTTGTATTCGGCTTTGGTGGATAAGATGGATGCGAGGTGATAAATGGTGGCAATTTCGTGTTCAACGACCAACCTGCCCAGCAGCATCTGGTCGAGTATATCCCCAACGATATATGTTTGGCAGAGGGGGCGTAAGACTTTATCCAAGGGGACAACATCCAGCGCAACAATATTGGCATTGGTGTTTTCTGCCAGGTGACGAATCAGTCCATGTCCGATTTCACCATTGGCACCGGTGACCAGCACGACCTTTTGACGCATAAGCTTCTCCTAAGGTGATGGTGAGTAGTTTAGAAGCAATACTGAGCATATTTTATCGTAAAAGAAATCCGTTGTGGTAAAAAACCTGGTGTTCCAGATCTTATTCGTCCAACGTCATGGCGACATTCAATCTGCGAATTTTATCGGTAGTTTGTGGCAGGACCGACATGACAACAACGCTCATATCATCCTTCGGCCGTCCCTCGTCCATCCGGATAGCGCGATTAAGCAGGAAATCGGCGATCTCCTGGGAATAGAGTTCCTGCTCTTCGATTACTGCCTCAATTGTCGTGGAGATGTCTGAAATCTGCTGCCCCTGACGTCCGGCATGATAAACGCCGTCAGAAAAGACAATAACTGCCAGTCCAGGCCGGATTTGCAATTCAACAATCGTGGGTGTGATATCAACGCGGTGTCCGATGGGTTCGCTTTCAGCGGTCAGACTATCGACGGAGTCATCACTGATCAAGAATACGGGTATTGGTGTGTTGCGGGATATGATAATGGTATTGGATTGAAGATCAGCGCTGATCACATTTAAATTAGAGGAAACTTTACCCTCAAACTCATTGTATATACTGGTGGATGAAGCTCGAATTGCCGCGCCATCATGGATGCCGTTGCTAATGTGGTTGATGACGCGATGGGTGACCATTGTAGAAATGGATTTGTTGTCGCTGCCTTGTATTTGGCCATCAGCCAACACCACCGACATACCGCCATTGGGGCGTTCCATTACCTCAACGGTGTCGCCGCTGTTCGTGTCTCCATATTTATCAATTTTTGATACGGCGATTCTTAGTTCCATGACACCATTTTACTTCAAAAAACGACACAATCGAAGTTTGATTCAGGTTGGCCACTTCTTGAAAGGATTACCTATTAGCATAGGCTATAATACACAGAAGATGCATTTGTTTCGACATGTTGGAATAAGAGATTTATCAAGGATCCAGATGAAAAAACATTTATTGCTCTTAGTAACTTTGTTAGTATTATTCCTTGCGGCTTGCGATGGTAATGGTTTATCTTCCCCCTTCTCCAAAGGTGAAAGCATTGCAGAGATTCAAGGCGCTGGGCATTTTTCTCTCTTTGAAAATGAAACAGTCACCAATGTATGGGGAATTGTCACTGTTATCCGAGCGGATGGGTTTTATATGGAGTCTTTGACACCGGATGACGATCCAGCAACATCGGAAGGTATATTTGTTTATACGGAATGGGTGCCTGATGTCAAAGTGGGCGATGAGGTGATGGTGGATGCTGAGGTGGAGGAAATGTTCCCCGGTGGCGTTGGGACGGAAAACCTGTCAATTACACAGCTTAATGATCCTGTGGTCACAGTGAAATCCAGCGGAAATCCCCTACCGGAGCCGACGATTATCGGTGAAGGCGGTCGGATTCCCCCTGATACGGTGATAGATAATGACACCAATGGTGTTGTGTCGAATGAGACCCTTTTTGATCCAGAGCAGGATGGCCTTGATTTCTATGAGAGTCTGGAGGGGATGCGGATCCAGATCAACCAAGCCATGGTCATTGGGCCAACAAACTCTTATAAGGAAATTGTTGTCGTGGGCGATATGGGCGCACATGCTGGCGTTTTCACCCCTCAGGGCGGGTTGGTCTTACGTGAGGAGGATTACAATCCAGAGCGGATCATCTTGGATGACCGTTTGGCTGAAACTCCTTTTGTGCAGATTGGGGATTATTCAGAGGCTCCAATCATTGGTGTTGTGGATTATGAATACGGCAATTTCAAAATTCTTCCCACAACAAAGATTTCCTTCACTTCAGGTGGGCTGAAACAAGAGGAGGCTGTTTCAGCAGAGGAAGAAGGGCAGCTGCGGGTTGTGAGTTATAACGTTGAAAACCTTTCTGCCAAAGATACCGAGCGCATCAAAAACTTGGCTGACCAAATTGTTAGCTTATTGTCAATCCCGGATATCATCGGGCTGCAGGAGATTCAGGACAACAACGGCGCACCGAACATGTCTGGTGTTGAAGCGGATGAGACCTATCAAGCGATTATTGACGCGATTTTAGCTGAAGGCGGACCTGAATATGGCTATGTTAATATAGACCCCAAACCGGAGCGCGACGGCGGCGAGCCGGGCGGAAATATCCGGGTGGGTTTCTTGTATCGCTTAGATCGTGATTTCGCGCTTGTAGACGCTCCTCATGGGGATGCCATGACAGCTGTGGAAGTACTTGATGTGGATGGGGAGCCCCAGCTCTCCCTCAATCCGGGGAGGATTGACCCCACTCATGACGCTTTTGTTGAAAGCCGAAAGCCTTTAGCGGTTCAGTTCACCTATCAGGGTGAGTCCCTCTTTTTGATCAACAATCATTTCAATTCCAAGGGTGGTGATTCGCCGTTATTTGGTGAAGTTCAACCGCCTGAATTAAAATCCGAAATTCAACGACTCCTGCAAGCCCGCGTCGTCAATGACTTTGTGGCTGAGATACTGGCGATCGACTCGGATGCCAGGGTAATTGTTTTGGGCGACCTCAATGATTTTCAGTTTTCTGAGCCTCTCAACGTGTTGAAAGGGGAGATCCTCCTCAACCTGATGGATACATTGCCCCTGGAAGAACGCTACACCTATGTCTACGACGGCAACAGTGAGGCTTTAGACCATATCCTGATCAGTGAGAATATTGAGGATGCGTTTGTCTCATTAGATATACTGCACATTAACAGCGGATTTGATGATGTGCAGCGGTTCAGCGATCATGATATCCTAATTGCCACATTTGAATTTGATGCGGCGGATGAATAGATTTTTGAGGCTAACCCTGACCCTTCTTATTTTGTGTGTATTGGCTGTCTGACAACAAGATGCGCCAACAATACTGGCTTTTATCGGCGATTTGGATGATTACCCCCGAAATTCATCAGGAATTTTACACATTATTAACATCAATGTCGTATAATAATATTCCAATCGGGGATGATCGGCTTCGACGGGAGAGGCTGGTCCCGGATTGCGAGCCGAGAGGTACCGAACTCGAAAAATCAGTACAAAATTTAAGTGCCAATCGCACTGACTATGCAGCTCTGCCCCTCGCAGCGTAAGCTGTTGAGCTAAGAGCTACGACCTCCTAAAGAGGTCTCGCCCCCCACTTTCCGTACGCCTGGCCGGCGGTGGGTGCGGCGTCACAAAGCCAGGATGCCACGCAGGACGCTGTTAAATGCGTGAAAGAAGGGCTTTCGGGTCCTAACAGCTGGCGAGAGGGTCGCCCTGTTGGCTGGCTAACCTCAAGCGAGATTGAATAGGTCAACTACGCTCGTAGATATCCGAGGGTCGATTCTTTCGGACGCGGGTTCGATTCCCGCCATCTCCATGTGAACCAAAAAACCGCCCAGCTGGGCGGTTTTTTGGTTTAGTGAATGGGTATAAGGTGAATAGTTAGTGGGTATTGGGTATTAGGTGATTAGGTAAAAGGGAAAAAGTAATGGTTTAGGTGTAGAATCAGTGAATTTATGAATATTACAAACCCAATTATGTAATATTAAAATGGTCCTCTCATTCACAACTCACTCTTCCTTAATATTTCCTATCAACTTTATTTAGGACGGGTCAAAATATCCTAATACCCAATACCTAATACCCAATACCTAATACCTAATTCCCCATCTTCCTAACCACCAACCCCTTCAAATATGTCCCTTCCGGAAATGCCAAGTGGGTGGGGTGATCGGGGGCTTGGGTCAGGCGATGGACGATCTGTGCCTCTACACCGGCATCCAGCGCAGCGTCCGCCACGATCTTTTGGAAAAACCCTGCGTCAATGCCGCCGGAGCAGGAGAAGGTCATCAATATCCCGCCAGGTTTGAGCAGCTTGAATCCGTAGAGGTTGATGTCCTTATAGCCTCGGGCAGCTTGACTGGCCTGTGATGCGGTAGGCGCGAACTTGGGCGGGTCGAGGATGATCAGGTCATAGCCTTCCGCCCTGTCCCGCAGGGTGCGCAGTTCTTCAAACACATCCCCAACAATCCAATCACAATTTTCCAGCGGCAGGTCGTTGAGGGCGACATTTTCTTTAGCCATTGACAGCGCTTCTTCGGAAGAATCGATGGATAGGACGGATGCCGCACCGCCTGCCAGGGCGTCAACCGTGAATCCACCGGTGTAGGCAAAGCAATTAAGGACTGATTTGCCTTTGGCAATCCAACGGCAAAAGCGGCGGTTATCCCGCTGATCAAGGTAAAACCCTGTCTTCTGTCCCGAAAGGACATCCACTTTGAAGCGCAGCCCATTCTCGGTGATGATGAAGGGCTGTTCGGGCAGGGTGCCCCAGACCACGTCGGTTCGTTTGGGTAACCCTTCCAATTTCCGGACGGCTACATCCGAGCGTTCATAGATGCAGGTAGGCTGGAGGGTTTCGACGAGAATGTCAATAATTTCCTCCCGCCAGCGTTCCATACCGGCGGAGAGAATTTGCATCACCAGGGTGTCGTTGTATCGGTCAACGATCAAGCCTGGCAGCCTATCCGATTCGGCGTGGATCAGCCGATAAGCCGTAGTCTGAGATTGGTCAATCCAGGTGTCTCGTAAACGGATGACGTTTTGAATATTTTCTTGAAAAAAAGTACTTTCAATGATTTCTGTCTCATCCCAACTCCAGATGCGGACCCTGATCTGTGAATCCGGGCTGTAAGCACCCCACGCCAGGAATTGACCATAAGAGCCATAGATACCCACCGTTTCACCCGATGTTGGCTGCCCTTCAACCTGCTGAACAGCGCCGGAAAAGATCCAGGGATGGCGGCGGAGCACCGCCTTCTCGCGCCCTTTTTTGAGGATCAAGTGCTTCATGCGTCCCTATCTTCGATCAACTGATAAAGTTCTTCTTCTGAGAGGGTGGGGACACCCCGTTTTTGCGCCTCGTCGTATTTTGACCCTGGGTTTTCACCCAGGACGAGGTAATTAGTGTTGCTGCTGACGCTGCCCGTCACCTTGCCTCCCTTGCCTTCAATCAGGTCTTTGGCATCGGTGCGGGTTAGGGTGGGCAGGGTGCCGGTGACGACGAAGGTCAATCCTTCCAAGGGCTGAGGACCTTGTTCTTCTTCATCTTCTTCAACCGGCCACACACCGAACCCCCTCAGCTTCCATAGAGTTTCCTGGTTCTCCTCGTTTGCGAACCATTCCACGATAGATTCGGCGATGTTGGGGCCGAAACCTTCCATGGATTCGATCTCTTCCTGACTGGCTTTCCGTAGTTCGTCCAAGTTTTTATAGCGGTCTGCCAAATCCTGCGCGGCGACCTGTCCCACACCATGAATGCCCAACCCTGTGATTAATCGGTATAGTGGTTGGGACTTGGAATCTTCGATGGCGCTGAGCAGGTTTTCGACTTTCTTCTCGCCAAACCCATCCAATTTGAGAAGGTCAGATTTTTTTAATTGGTAAAGATCAGCGATGCCCTTGACTAATTCAGCATCCGCCAGTTGTTGAACAGTGTTAATGCCCAAGCCGACGATGTCCATGGCGCTTTGTGAGGCGAAGTGCTCCAGATTGCGAACCAATTGCGCTGGGCAGGCGTTATTGACGCAGTAATAAGCGACCTCGTCCTCCGGATTAACGACGGGCTCGCCGCAGGATGGGCATTTCTCCGGCGGGGAATATTTTTTCTCATTTCCAATACGGACGTCCTCAATGGGGCCGATCACATAGGGGATGACCTCACCCGCACGCTTGACCAACACACGGTCGCCAATACGGATGTCCTTTTCCTCGATGAAATCGAAATTATGCAGGGTAGCCTGCCGGACGACCACGCCACTAATTTCCACAGGCTCCAGGATAGCATAGGGAGTCAGGACGCCGGTACGACCGACATTGACGCCGATATCTTCCAGTTTGGTGGTTACCTGTTCGGCAGGGAACTTATAAGCGATCGCACCGCGGGGGTCTTTGCCAACGACGCCGAGATCTTCCGCCAGGTCAAGGTTGTTGATCTTGATCACCATACCGTCCACTTCATAGTTGAATGAATTGGGATCAGCGTTCATGGCGGTGGCTATGGCATCATCCAGGGTGTCGCAATGAACCGAGACGTCCGCGATCGGAAAGCCGAGTGTCTTAAGATAATTCAGCGTCTCCCACTGTGTATGGGGGATCTCCCCATTTTCGTGATAGACGATGGCATAAACCAGCAGAGTTAAGGGGCGCTGCGCTGTCACCTTGGAATCCAACTGCCGTAATGACCCGGCTGCGGTATTGCGGGGATTGAGGTAGGTCTTTTTTTCCTCCTCTTCTAACTTTTGATTTAATTCATTGAAATCTTCTTTAGTGATGAGGGCTTCCCCGCGGACAACTAATACCTCTGGTACATCGGGTACGTCTTCTATGACGGGGATGCGCAAGGGAAGCGCTTTGACCGTTCTCAGATTCTCGGTAATATCCTCTCCGATCTCGCCGTTGCCGCGAGTGGCACCCTGCACGAAGACGTCATTCTCATAACGGAGGACAACGGTCAACCCATCCAGCTTTGGTTCTACAGTAAAATCCGCATTTAGGACTCGACTATCTAATTTTGAAATTCGTTCGAACCAATCGTGGATATCTTCCTCATTGTAGGTGTTCGCCAGGCTGAGGATGGGCGCAGGATGTTCGACCTTTTCGAATCTATCCAATGGCAACGCGCCAGCGCGTTGTGTGGGAGAGTCCGGTCTGATCCATTCAGGATGTTCTGCCTCAATATCTTCCAGCTGTTTGAGTTTCAGGTCAAACTCATAGTTGCTGATGATGGGGTCATCAAGGACGTGATAGCGGTAATTATGAAAATGGACTTCCCCTTTGAGTTTTTCATATTCTTGCTTGTGATCATCTAAAGACATCGCTTTTCCCTTTTTCAATACTGGACAGGTCTTAATTGATTCTACACGATGAGTTCTTTAAATAAAAATATTCCCGGTGAGAGTCGAACTCACATTTACGGCTCCGGAGGCCGCCGCCTTATCCATTAGGCCACGGGAACATGCTGGGCAAATTTGTGTCACCCAAGCAACCCTATTATACCTAAAAAATCTGGTTGTAAAAGTGTGTTGATGATTGATTAATCGCACAGGCTAAAAACTAATGAACAGACCTAATTTCAAAAGTAATCAAGTAAATTGATAAACGATTTTTCGGTCAGCCAAGATCAATACCTCATCCGTCGCCCTTCGGGCGCCACCTTCCCCTAAACGCCCTTCGGGCGGTTCGCTGCGCTCAAGGGGAAGGCATTATTATTATTCATTAGGGATTGACTTATTAAATAGGGGCTTATGAAAACGTAGCTTAATAAGCGTATGATTATATTAATTTGCAGATTGAATTTCGGAGGAAAGTTCCTTGACTTCCTGACGAAGCGCTTTAACCGCCTCAGTATTGCCGCGTTCATCGCCAAATTTCCGCAGTTGTTTTTTCTTAAGCGCTAGCTCAGCGGTTTTTCGGTAAAAATGGGTGGTTTTTCGATAATGCCCCTGAAAGAGGGCTTTGATGCGCGCCAGATTGACCTTCATTGGAGAAACGGCAACCTCAAACTGTGATTGAGTCAGGGTTTTTTGATTTACTTCCTCTTGTAAATATTTTTGGATATCCTTGCCTTCCAGCAACATCACAACCATGATGAAGCCCAGCATCAAAAGCCAGCCAACCCAATCCAGAAGGGTTGTGAAGGCGATGCCTGCAACGCTGGGGAAGAGGCTTGTGAGGACATTGTGGAGGAAATGGGCGAGAATTGCCAACCCCAAGCCAATCACGGGAGCTGTCACCTTGGTAAGGTTATTTTTGTTCAAGCGCGCGGTCGCCAGCCCTATCCCAAAGAAGGCGGTATAAAAGGGATGCTGCCATCCTATCAAACCCAGCCGGATGAGGGACAAGGTCCAGAACCCCTGCCAACCCTCCTCAAGGAAACCATAAGTGTAGATATAAAAGGCATTTTCTGTAGCCGCGAAGCCCAGAGCGGTCACGCCAGCATACAGGATCCCATCCAGGATCGAATCAAACTCATTATAGAATATGATAAAGACTAAGAGGACAGCGAAACCCTTGAGGATTTCTTCAATGAAAGGCGCCGTGAAGGCAGAAGTTGCAAAATTTGTGGTGGTTTCGGAACCCGTTAAAATGTAAATACTCAAGCCAAGGAGAGAATTAAGGATAAATGCTCCGCCAGCGGCCACAATCACACCCCACAAAAAAACACCGCCCAAGATCAGGAAAGGCTCCTTTTCATAGCGGTCAAACCAGCATAAGATAGCCGCAAATAAGGCGGAAGCCCCAAAGCTGATCCCGATGGATGCCAATAACCCCCAAATTTCCATAATCACCTCGATTAATAAAGAATACGTTAAGTCTACTCCTAAAACACCAGCAAATAAAAATTTTTCCTATAGTAAAATTTATATCAAATATCAAAGTCAAAAAATGATAGGCCGACAATGACACATAAATATTATTTTTTTTGTATTGTTACTTTAATTCTAATTATGACAACGGGCTGCAGCGCGTTACAGACTATGGGTATTTCCGCACCCTCGGGAACCGCCACGCCCTTACCGACGAATACCGTGATACCTGTGCCCACCGAGACAGCGACACCCACACCAACAGAGACTGTGATGCCAAGCCCAACGCCGACCGCCATTGGTGGCGGATCGGGTAAATTCGTTTTTTCTGGTTGGGTTCGCTCTGATGATCCATCGGTTTATTCGATACCCAATGTTTATCTCCATGATTTTTCAATCAACGAGACTATACTGGTGTTAAAGAATTATCGACTCCAAGATTTATCGCCCGAAGGGGATAAATTATTAATATCGCAGGGTCAGAATTTATTTCTGGCAAATGTGGATGGTTCCAATGTTATTAATTTGAGAGAAGATTTTTATTCTTCAGTTTTTAGTGTTGCAGGCTGGCTGAGGGGTTCTAATTTAATCGCCTTTACCAAAGAGGTAAACGGCATTGTTCAGCTTTTTTCACAAAATCCTCAGGGTGAAATCCAGCAATTGACATATTCTACTATAGGCGTATTGGACTTTTATCCAAAACTACTTGAAAATCGATTGTTCTGGGAAGAGGGTTATGCAGATGATAGGGGAATTTATCATAATGGGTGGACAATTACGAATCTCAATACCAATGAGAAAATTAATAAGTATTATTCGGATCTTGAGATTTCCTTAGATGGTATGCATATTGCTTATAGTGATAGAGATTCCATGACTATTAATGAAACTCTCGTCATTTCAGATGTAAAAGGAACAATATTAACTCAATTTTTGATGGATGATTTGGTTGAAGACACATCAAGTCAGGCGACTTATTTAATTGAAAATTTTTTCTGGCTAGCTGATGGTCAGCATGTATTTGTTTTCATTAATAGATGTGATACAAATTGTAAGTTGTATTCAACTGCTTTTGTCCTGTCCATAACAGGGGAATTAATTGATGAATATGAAATAAAAAATAATGATATCCGGGTCCCAGAAACTTTATCGTGGTCTCCTGATAAGAGCCAACTTTTATTTTCATGTTTATTCCTTGATGAAGATAATGAGTGGCGTCGAGCATACTTTCGCATTTTTGATGATGGTAGGATTGAAGAAATTGAATTAATCGACCTAAAGAACCTTAATATTTTTACAGTTGACAGAGGCTTCTGGATACCATAGATTAACATGCTAACTTATTCTTGATCAGGCAAAATGCTGTAGGGGGCACTAAATTAGTGGTCTTATAATATATTCTTTTTCACATGAAAATTTTATACTATATTTTGTTTAATATAAGTTTGGTTCTAAGAATTAGGTATTCTGTGTTTTCAAATCCTAATTCATCCATTACCTCATCTGGGCGTCCCGTGGCGCCGGGCTCTGCCAGAAGGCGCATCCACAATCCAACCTCAATCTCATCAACAACCGTTATTTCAAGCCCCATGATCAACGGGTGCAGGTCGTAGGTTTTCTTACGACGGGAGCGGATGATCTCATTCTGATCCAGCAGAGTTTTAACCTTATTTTTCAGAGTGGTTTCATCTTGTGGATCAAAGAAAGATACTTTAAATTCGCTGGCGGTCATCTGAACCTGCAGGGCGTCTTCCCGCAGGTCAACATCCTGGACGGATACGATAGTCAGCCCAGGCGGGGTAGCCGCTGATAGGCGTTCCCGGATGTCGTCTAGAGGGAGCGGTTCGTTCATCCAGAAATCCAGGAGTTCAGCATCGCTGATGAAGCCCAAGGGCAGCGCCGAAGCCAGGTTCAGTCGGGCGCGGGGGTGGTAGCCCTGGGTGTAGCGGATGGGCAGCCCACTGCGCCTGAGCAGACGCTCCCACAGGCGCTGCATATCCAGGTGGCCGATGAACCGCAGCTCATGCCCTTTGGTGTACTGCACACGAATACGGGTGATATCTTCTTGGCCGCTCATCTCAGGGACACTTCCATCCGCCGTCTGGTGATTTAAGTCTTAGTTCATTGAAAGCTGTCAGTATCCCGCAACCATAGCACCTTTCTCGGCAGTCGGGACGGATCCTGCCTTCCAGGCTCCATTGATAGTCCTTCTTTAAGAAATCTTTCCGCACACCGGTGTGAATGTGGTCCCAGGGCAAGGTCTCATCCAGATCACGGGCTCTGTGGCTGTAAAAACCAGGATCTAACCCAACTGTTTCGAAGGCTTGCTGCCAATGCTCGATGTTGAAGTGTTCACGCCAGGCGTCAAAACGGGCACCGTTGCGCCAGGCATGGTAGATGACATCCGCTATGCGCCTGTCGCCCCGGGAGAGCCAGGCTTCCAAGAGGGATTCTTGCGGGTCATTCCATGTCATTTTAATCTTTACACCATGCAAACCGCTGCGTAAGATTTCCAGTTTACTCTCAATTGAGTCCAGAGCATCAAAGGCTGCCCATTGGAATGGGGTATGCGGTTTAGGAATGAAGGTGCTGATGCCGGCGTGCAAGCGCGCCCTCCCACCGACCAGCTTTCGTCCTTCTCTTAAGATGGTTTTACAGAGGTCAACGATTGCTTGAATATCTTCCAGCGTTTCCTGGGGATGGCCGATCATGAAATAAAGTTTTATTGAATTCCATCCGTGTTTGAAGATGGAACGGGCGGTTTCCAGCAGCTCTTCATCGCTGATGGGTTTGTTGATAACCTCCCGCAGGCGTTCCGTGCCAGCTTCGGGTGCCAGGGTGAACCCACCGCCCGGGGTCAGGGTTTGCAGGACATCCATTAATTCTTCGGAGAAAGACTCAATCCGCAGTGATGGCAGGGTGATATCCACCTGCCGTTCCGTCAATAATTCTCGCAGTCCCTCGATCAGGGGGATGATTTGAGAATAATCAGACGAGGATAAGGACAGCAAACTCAGGTCTTCATAGCCTGTTTGCTCCAATCCTCTGCGCAATGCGGTGAGGATCTCCTCCAACGAGCGCTCGCGGATGGGGCGATTGACCATTCCTGCATGGCAGAAGCGGCATCCCCGTGTGCAGCCGCGCATGATCTCCACACTGACGCGCTCCTGTACTGTCTCGACGTTAGGGACAATGAAGTGAGTCAGGGGCGGTGGGAGCGTTGCCATGATACGTTTGGTGATGGGGGTTTTCGCTGCGGTATGGGTGGGGGTGACGTCAGCGATTGTGCCATCATCTTGATAGGTGACCTCATACAGGGAAGGGACGTAAACACCTGGGATTTCAGCCAGATGGATAAGTAAATCATAGCGTGACCCCCCAACCTTTTGCCATGTTTGGTATGCTTCCACAATTGCCAAGATGACTTCTTCCCCTTCGCCAATGGCAAAGGCGTCCACAAATGGCGCCACTGGTTCGGGATTATAGACCGACTCACCACCAGCGATGATGAGTGGGTGATCCTTCGTGCGTTCCTGGCTAAAAATGGGAACCCGTGCAAGGTCAAGGATATTGAGAAAATTGGTATAGAGGGTTTCGTAGGGAAGGCTGACACCGATAATGTCAAAATCCGCGAGTGGGCGTTTGTTTTCCAGGCTGTATAAAGGGATCTCTGTTTCTCGCAGGGCAGCTTCCATATCTGTCCAGGGAGAAAAGGCTCGCTCCGCTGCAATGTCCTCTCTTTGGTTGAGGATGTCGTATAGAATAGCAATGCCCAGGTTGGACTGCCCCAGATCGTAGATATCTGGGAAAACCAGCGCAACATGGGTTAGTACGGAGTCCCAGGGTTTGACAGTCTGGTTGAGTTCCCCGCCGACATAACGCCCGGGTTTGATGACGGTGGGGAGCAATCGTTCCACGCGCCGCCAGAGAGACTCAGATGAAGGAAAGGTCATGATTAAAAGGTGCCTTTGTAGGTGCCCCCGTCCACCGTCAACATCACGCCGGTGATATAAGACGCTGCGGGGGAGAGCAGGAATGCGGCTGCATTGGCGAATTCCTCGGGTGTACACATCCGCCCCAGGGAACTCTGGCGGTTTTGGGCTTCAATTTCAGCCTCAATCGAGGTGCCATTCCGCTCTGCCCTATCTCGTAGCAATTGCTCCACACGTTCTGTCTGCGTCCAGGAGGGCAGGATGGAGTTGAAGCGAATGCCGTCCGAGCCTAGTTCCAGGGCGAGGGTTTTAGTCAGCCCTACTGTGGCTGCGCGAACGCTGTTGGACAGCACCAGGTTGGGGATGGGTTGCTTGACGGAAAGAGAGGTGGAGGTCAACACGGATGGCGATTTTGATTTTCGCAAAACTGGCAGCGCTGCTCGTATCAGTCGGACGTGGCTCATGAAAACCAGGTCAATGGCCTTTTGCCAGGCTTCGTCATCGGCATCTTCGAAGGGCATCGGCGGTGGTCCGCCGGAGTTGGTGAAGAGTAAATCCAAGCCACCCATGATAGCCATCGTTGCCCCGATCAGTTTTTCTGCGGTATCCTGCTCGGTAATATCTCCGGGCAGAGAAACAACATCACCATATTTTGAAAGCTCATCTCCCGCCGCGGATAACTTGTCTTGGTTGCGTGCATTGATCACAATGCGCGCGCCTTCCTTCGCCAGCGCCTTGGCTGTGGCAAAGCCCAGCCCGCTGCTGGCACCCGTCAATAAGGCTATTTTTCCTTTTAATCCGAGATCCATAATTGTCCTTTGCTTATATTAGAATTTCAATTTTCTCATCAGTGAGAGGTAGGTCCGGCCAATGGCTTTCATAAAACCGGATCACACTTTCCAGAGTTTGTTGTGCTTGTCCACCTTCCCTGGCAGCACAGGTCGCCATCAGTTGGCAGGACTGCCAGACATCTTGATGATCAAATTCGATGATTGATATATTAAATTCTTTCTGGAGGCGCGATAAGATAGGCTTGATGCATCTCCGTTTGGCTTTGAGAGAATGACAATCGGGGAGGTAGATGGTTAGGGTTAAAATTCCGACACTCATGGTCTTAATTTAACCAGGGAATGGGCAAAAGTCAATTTATAGGCAGGTATTAGGTATTAGGTAATTAGGAAAGTTTGTGTCGTCATGAAATTTGTTCATAATCGCTAGCTTTCACTCACTACGGCGTTGACCAGTGTACCCAGACCTTCGATCGTGATCGAAACTGTACAGCCTTCTCGCAGATCACCCACGCCCGCCGGTGTGCCCGTCAGGATCACATCCCCCGGTTCGAGGGTCATGATAGAGGAAATGTAGGCAATCAGGCGGGGTATGGTGAAGACCATATCTCGTGTGGAAGCCATCTGGCGTAATTCCTCGTCCACGTGACAGGTGATGAGGGCATCCGCCGGGTCAAAGTCCGTTTCGATCCAGGGACCGAGGGGGCAGAAGGTGTCAAAACCCTTACCACGGGTCCACTGCGTATCGCTGCGCTGCAGGTCACGGGCGGTGACGTCGTTGGCAATGGTGTAACCAAAGACATGATCCATGGCATTTTCAGGCTTGATCCAACGGCCTTCCTTTCCAACAATAACGGCTAATTCAGCTTCATGTTGTACCTGTTCTGATTGAGCGGGGAGAACGATGGAGTCGCCCGACCCGATCAGGCTGGTACCGGGCTTGAGAAATAAAATGGGGATCTCGCCTACACTGTTGCCGTGTTCTTTGGCATGAGCTTCATAGTTCCTGCCAACGCAGACGATCTTTCCCGGTTGGACGGGGGGCAGCAGCTTGACAGAATCAACGGGTATATCAGGGTCCAGACGGCGATAAGCGCTGAAAGGATCGCCGTCCACTTCACCGACCTTGTCTTCGTACAGCCAGCCGAAGCGGGGGCTGAGTTCCTTTGTTTGGAAGCGTAAGAACCTCATAGTTTGTATTGTTTCATATCTAGATAACTGCGGTATAATAGTGGCGTCGGGCGGATAGCTCAGTTGGTTAGAGCGCATCTCTTACACAGATGAGGTCGCAGGTTCGAGCCCTGTTCCGCCCATTTTCCGTTTAATCAGCAAAGGACATTATACCTGTAATTCAAGAGGAGCTAGAAAATGTATTACGCTTCATTGAAGCATTGTTCATGTCAGCATTATGTTTATGATGCAGCTACTCCGGTCCACGATTGGTCGTCATTCTCAATAGAAAAATCCTGATACATTACCAGAGGTCAGAGATACTATAATTAGTAAAAGACCAATTCGGAAATGGTTTATATACCAAATTCTAATTTTTCTGTTCATTAGGCTGAAGGTGTGTTTGCAATAGGTGATATTTTAGACTGTGTATTCTGATAAATTTATCCTATAATTTCCATAGAATAGACAACTAGGAGAAATCAATGCTTGCCATAATAACTGACAGTACTTGTGATATTCCAGACAATCTGATTGAGGAATATGGGATTATTGTTGTCCCCCAATTCATTATCTGGGGGGATGAACAGTATCGTGACAGAGTGGATATAACTCCAAAGGAATTTTATCAACGCCTGGAAGAGGAGGATGAAAAACCAACCACCTCCCAAGCTGGCGTGGGAGATTTCCTGGATGCCATTAAACAAGCACAAGATAATGGCGCCACAGAAGCGCTTATCCTGACCGTTTCCAGCGCGATGAGTGGGACCTATCAGATGGCTAAGGCGGCAGCGGAAAAAGCGAATATCCCTGTGTCAGTGATCGATTCCAAAGGACCAACGATGACCTTGGGATGGCAGGTGTTGGCTGCCGCGCGCTCCCGTGATGAGGGGGCAAATAAGGATAAGATTATCAAGCGAGTCAGTGAAGTTCGCAGCAGCCTGGTCCAGATGGTTGCTATGGAAACGCTGGAGTATCTGCAGTATGGCGGGCGGATCGGTGATGCGGTCAAGTGGGTGGGGAATATCATGAAAGTGAAGCCGCTGGTTTCCATCAATCATCAGACAGGGCTGGTAGAGCCAACGGGATTGGCACGCACGCATTCTTCTCTGATCAACATGCTCTATAAGCGGTTCTTTAGCGAGATTAAGGAAGGGAAAGGACTCAGAATTGCCGTTCTTCATGGTGACGCCCTGGAGGAAGCCCAGGAGCTTGCGGATAGAATTCGTGAGGAATTTGATCCTATTGAGTTAATTATTAACATCACCGGGCCTGTTCTTGGAATTAATACTGGTCCTGGTGCGCTGGCATTATGCGGTTATTTTGAAAACCCCTAATATTTTTGGGCAATTATTCAATAAAACTTATCAAAAATATTTATAGATCCATTATTTATTTTCTACTTATAAGAAAAAATGGAATGTAAATATGGTAAGATTTATATGTGTATGATATAAAAAATTAATCTAAATCAAATAGAAAGTTATTATAACCATCATTAAATATTTCGCACTATTCTCTAGGTAAGGAAATGAAAGAATCAGGAAAAAAATTGTCGCAGGAATCAGAGAATATTGTTGTGGGGGATATTTCAACTTTCTCACCATCCGGTATCCTGTATCTTGATGGTGACGGAAAGATTATTTTCGCTAATTCAACCGCAGAAACGATTTTAGGCTTTGTTTTTGAAGATGTAAAAGGGCGAATGATATCTGATCTCGGGTGGCAGGCTTTCCAAGACGATGGCTCTAAGTCGTCACAAGAAAAAACACCTATAGAAGCATCTTTACATAGCGGTGAAATTATTACAGATGCAGTTATGGGGTTAAAGTTGGCGGATGAAGATGAATTACGATGGCTGCTGGTCAGCGCAATGCCTGTGATGGGGGATGAGGGTAAGACACCCTATCAGGTTCATATTGAGTTGAGGGACATCACCCAAGGTTTTCAACAAGCCCGAGAGATCAAGTCTAAAATGGCAATATTGGATCAGTTAAAGAAGATAGTGGAGTCTCTTGCGTTTAATTCCTATTCCCAGGACGAGATATACAAACAAATTATCGTGTTCTTACCGAAGATTCTTGCGAATCCTGATATTACATCTGTGAAGTTGGTTATTGAGGATGATGTTTTCACTTTGAAGGGTTTTCATGAATCATCCATAAAAAAATCTATTCAATTCCAACTCTCGAATTCAAAGACGGGTAAGATTGAGCTTCATTATGATGTGGATGAGCTTTCTGAGCTGCCGTCGAATAGGTTATCAACAGATGAGGCTGGTCTCAAAGCGTTAGCGGAATGGATAGATCCTGTTACCCGAATTGCCGAAAAGCTGAAAAGGGTGGAGGACTTGGAGGGAGAGGCTTTATCCGCCTATGACCGGATGATTGAAGCTTGGTCTGCTGCGATGGAAACAAGAGAAAATTTATCCAGCGGACATTTCAAGCGTATTACTGAAATGGCACTTGAACTCGCCAAAGAAATGGGATTTAAGGATGATGAGCTGACTAATATCCGCCGAGGTGCCTTATTGCATGATATCGGTAAGTTGGGTATCCCGGATGATATTATTTTAAAACCCGGCAAGCTGACAGATGATGAATTTCAGATTATGAAAAAATACCCGCAATATGCGGAGGAATGGTTGTCTGAAATTGAAGTTCTTCAGCCTGCTATGGAGATCCCATATTATCACAATGAAAGATGGGACGGCACAGGTTATCCAAAAGGTTTAAAAGGGGAAGAAATTCCCTTATCAGCACGGATGTTTGCTGTTGTCAATGTATGGGATGCTTTGATATCAGATCGCCCATACCGGAAAGCGATGAGTAAGGAAGATGCGCTGGATTTAATTGTGTCAGAATCGGGATCACATTTTGATCCGGATGTTGTTGAAAACTTTCTTCGTGTCCTCTCGGAGGGGGAGTATATTGATACTTCCTATGAGATTAAGATCCAGGCTTTTGGTCAGGAAAGAGTCTGGGTTCAAAATCGGCTGGTCACGTCAAAAGACTGGCAAGTAAATGCCGCACAGGACTTATTCTTTCTGTTGCTTGCACATCCTGGAGGGTTAACCAAAGAGCAGGTAGGTTTGTATATGTGGCCAGATGCCTCTCTTGAGGATCTGAATGTCCGTTTTAAGAACACGCTTTACCGCCTGAGGAAAGCTGTTGGCAATCAAGCAATGTTATTGGGCAATCATGGTTATCGTTTTAGCAAGATGTTGGATTATTATTACGATGTTGAAACCTTTACAACCCAAATAGAAAACGCTGAAAAAGCAGAAGATGTGCTTGAGAAAGTATCCCATCTTAATAAAGCCATACGAGAATATCAGGGCGATTATTTGCCGAACTTCGATTATTTATGGGTCGTGGCTGATCGCGAAAGTTATCGGCGAATGTATCTGAGGGCTTTAGTGCAACTTGCCGAATATCATTATGAAGAACAGGAATTGCAGGCGGCATTGAAATATTGCCAGCAAGCATTGATAGAAGACCCTATGTTGGAGGAGGTTCATCGGTTAGCGATGAAAATCCATGCCATGAGTGGTAATCGGGCAGAGGTCATTCGTCAATATCAACTTTGTAAAAGGGTCCTGATTGATAACTATAATATTTCTCCTTCTGAAAAAACACATGAGTTGTATCAGTCATTGATCAATTCATAACCCGGGTTCTTGATTTAAGTGGGGAGAATCTAAATTTGGAACTTTTCTTGCATCCATAAAACCTAAAGAGATTCTTA
The DNA here is from genome assembly GCA_964575595.1 of uncultured Candidatus Brevefilum sp. Taxonomy (GTDB): domain Bacteria; phylum Chloroflexota; class Anaerolineae; order Anaerolineales; family Anaerolineaceae; genus Brevifilum. Next base: position 31,553 of record CAZNRI010000011.1, on the reverse strand, counting down.
ATTTATTTTAATCTTTTTGCAGTCTGGTTTAAAGCCTGTTATAGGTGATACTAAGATTGTTATTGTTGAGTTATCTGTATTTATTGTCGATTTAATGGATGTGAGTTAATTAATAATGCTGAATCACCCAGACACACAACAGACTTTTATTAAATTACGCATAAAAGATACTGATTCATCAACCACAGATCAAAAATTCATTTCATATGATCTACGGATGATGAAGCAATGTTTCATATCCGATTATGATATTCGCATCGAGAGATGGCTGCGAGCGATGGACCTTTATGATAGCGAAATTACCACTCACACATTGAGAGTGACAGCTTTGTCTTTGGAGATGGGGCGGTTTATAGGTTTGACCAATGATGAACTGGTTTATCTTCAATATGGAACGCTCTTACACGACATTGGAAAATTAGGCATTCCCAATACGATTATTCAAAAACCTGGCAAATTAAGCGCCTATGAATATCGCGTTGTACAGCAGCACCCAATTTATGCCAATGAATGGATCGGAAAAGGCGAGGATTACGAGCCAGCGAAAGTCATCCCCTTATTCCATCATGAAAAATGGGATGGAACGGGTTATCCGTATGGTTTAAAAGGTGAAGAGATCCCCTTACTGGCGAGGATTGTTGCTGTGGTGGATGTTTGGGATGCTATCACATCAGATCGACCTTATCGGAAGGCTATGAGTAATAGCCGGGCGATAAATTTAATAAAATCAGAAACGGGGCATCATTTTGACCCCGCTGCGGTTGATGCCTTTTTCCAGCTGGGCTTGTATCAAGCTCAAAGAATTCCCAGTACCTTCTAAGGTTTTGTGATTGATCTTCTGTTGGGGGTTTTTCTGATATCGTATGGAAGTCGAACCAGCTTCAAGATTCGTGATTGATCGAAATGCCGTTTTGGCTGTTTTCTTTCGCTTCATATAATGCGGCATCCGCTCTGTTCAATAGATCTTCAAGTGTGTCTGTCCAATTCTCAATACTGGCAATGCCAGAACTGACAGACAACGAAAAAGAATCATCCTGATAGAATATTGGAGAGGATTCAAGAACCTGGTTGATTCTCTCCATTACGCGAAAAGCTTGTTCTTCGTTCGTTTCAGGGAGAAGAATCAGGAATTCATCTCCCCCAAACCTCCCTAGAATATCCACTTCCCGGACGATTTGTTGAACAATTCGTGCGAAAACAGATAAGGCCCGATCACCAGCGAGGTGGCCGTATGTGTCGTTAATCTTTTTGAGGTTATCAAAATCAATCACAATGATTGATATGGGGTGGTGGTAACGTTTGGCGCTTTTCATCTCCTTTTCAGCTAAAACCATGAAATGGCGCCTATTGGGGATACGCGTTAGGTCGTCAATAGTTGCTTGATGATACAGTTCATCAAGAAATTGCTTGCGCTCAGTGATATCCCGACTGATTCCATGGTAGCCAATCAAGTTACCATTGTTGTCGTAATGAGGAGTTGCACAAATCTCTGTCCAGATCCAGCTCCCGTCTTTACATTTTTGTTGGACCTCAAAGCGTGTGGTATCCGTGTTATTGCTAACTGTCCCTTTTTGGCGTTGATGTTCAATTTTCTCACGAATCAGCTTGACCCCTTCAGGTTTGAAGAAGGTCCATATAGGCTGCCCAATGACTTCCTCTCTTTTAAATCCCCTGATTGTTTCGTCGGCAGGGCTGATGTAATCTACACGGTATCCAAGGTTTATGTGCCAGATGACATCAGCGGAATTTTCAGTTAAGAAGCGATACTTCTGTTCGTTCTCACGCAATTTTTCTTCCATTTTCTTGCGAGCAGTAATATCGTGAACCACAGTTAGGATATGAATTTCATTGTTGAGTTCAATGGTATTAGCTGAAAGTAATCCGATCAAAGGTTTGGCGTTTTTTCGGCTAAACTTAAATTCCATATTTTCCACAGAACCAGTTTCAGTGAGAAGAATGACGAACTGTTGACGTTCTGCGGGATCAAACCAAATATTGATGTCTAAGGTGGTTTTTCCTTCAACGTCTTTCCATGTATACCCAGTGAGATCGGTGAAACCTTTATTAATTTCAACAAATAAACCATCTTTTAGACGGGTGATTAACAATGCATCGGGAATCGTGTTGAACATCAAATCGTATTTTCCCTTAGCTTCCTCTGTGACGATCTCCACCCGTTGATTGGTCAGGACGATAAAGCCAATAGTCCATGAAGTCACTGAGAAAATTATGAATAAAGAGGAGAGTGCTTTCATTGTTTCGGCAGTTTTAGAAGGCGCAAAGGGTGAAATGAATTGGAGAAAACTATAGGCGAGGAAGAAACCTGAAGCAATGAGAAAGGTAACAGCGATGAATTTTGTGAAACGCTCGATATCAGCGAGTTTATGCTGGAAAAGCAACCGTCCTGTTGAGGCTGAAAAGACGGCAATGGAAAGCGCTGAGAAGACACTGGGAATCAGCGAATTCCCTATGATGTAGAGAAATGAAGAAATGATGATGTACACAGCGGAAAAAATGAGGATATTACGTCTTACCTGGGGCTTGTTATAAAACTGAAGCATGCCAATATAAATCATCAGAGACGAGGCGACGAGCATTGTGTTTCGGACAACGTCTTTAAATATCCCTAATGTTTCAAAGCTTGGCAGGAAAAATGTTAAAAAGTATAAAGCAATAACAAAGATGCTAATTGGCCACCAGCTAAAACCGCGATGCGTCCGATCACTCCGATAGTGCAGAAAAAGGATTATCACTTCAAGTAAGCATATCAGGCTGAATATCAGAGAAATTGTTCGCATATGAGTGCTCTTATTTTAATATGATTGAATTATACATTAAATTATTATAATCGCTTACCAAAGAATCGCAACAAAAAACCGAGTAGAGGGTGATATATTGAGGTAATAGAAATATGGCATGTATGAATGAAGAGTTATTTCCCTTTGTTGGGATCAAAAACCGCCTTGAGATCTGCAGTTCTGAAGAACCGACGAAAAGCCCGAGCTTCATTGATCAGGTTTTTTAGGATTTGTGTCAACAGTTTTGCTCTGTCATCATCAGGTGCGGCTTTCGATGGACTTATCGTGATGTTCTCTTCATTGAAATCTACCCGAATTTCGCCCATCGCCTCCCATAATTGCATGCCAATTCTCACCATCTCTTTATTGGACGCGCCGGCGCCGGCAAGTGTCGATAATTGAACGCGGCCATCTTTATGATAGATGGCGTATTTTGCTAATCCTCCAATTCGATGGACTAATTTATTGATTTCATCCATATTGGGATCTACGCCGATGACAATGACAGTTTTCGGGGATACCCTCCGCAGCGTTTCTTGCAGGATTAATTGCGAAGGTGGTGCTGTCCAGATGATCAACGTTTTAGTTTCAGGCAATTCCTCCCGGGTCATGCCCTGTATATCCTCCGGCAGTTCACCTTCCGCCCAGATTTGGAAATCGGGATATGCCTTTCGCAGGTCTGACATTAATGAGATTGGCGAAAGGGCATCCCTATGATCTATCCACTCGAATTGTCTGCTGGCAACCTGTTGGCGCCCATGCTCTGAAAGTCTGAAATCTACCCATTCCGCGCTGATCTGCGGTTCGCCTTTGTAATCGCTTTTCGACAGCCGGCAAACTAAGTCGAATTGGGCTTCTGGCAGCGGTTCATCCCCGCCGTTCCACCAGATAAAACGCTGCTGATTCTCCTCCCCGTCAGCCGCGGTGACCTGGCGGTGTTCGCCCTGTGCCCCAACTGTTGTTGAAGAGACCAGAACTAAATTCTGGATCATGAAATTGAGCGGTGGATTTCCATGTCCGAAAGGCGATAGCCGATGGATTTGTTCAATAAGGTCGAGGTTGATGTCTTTGAGGTTCAGAGTCTGGTTGATGTGAATTTCGGGAATGATCTCGATTTGCTTTGCCTGGTCAATCACGGCTGAATGCAATCCCCTTTTGACGGTTTCATAATTTGATGCGGGAAAGGACAGTCCCGCAGCCATGGGATGACCGCCGTAAGCCGTTAACAGTTCTGCTTGTGTGCCGATGGCTTGGGTGATATTGACGCCGTCCACGGAGCGCGCTGAGCCATGGATGGGGTCTTCCCCCGTCAGGAGGATGGCGGGCTTATGGTAGCGTTCGACCAGCCGGCTGGCAACAATGCCGACCACGCCGCCGGGCCAGTCCGGATGATGCAGGACAATAGCTGGAGCGTGCCGGTCTTCTGAGGAGGCTTGCAGCATAGCTTCCGCGCCTTGTTCCACCTGACGGGTGGTGAAGCGCCGCTTGATGTTCATGGCTTCAATTTGGGTCGCCAGAATCCTGGCACGGCCCTCATCATCTGTTATCAAGAACTCAACCATGGGATTGGCATCCCCCAACCGGCCAACGGCATTCAAGCGCGGGGCGATCTGGAATCCGATATGGTCTTCGTCCAGATGATGGGGATTAAGCTCAGCGTTTTTATACAAAGTTTGTAAGCCAGCCCGATTTGTTTGCCGTAAACTCTCCAATCCCTTTTGTAGCAGATAACGGGTATCGCCTTGGAGGTAGGCGACATCAGCGACGATGCCCAGGGCAGCCAGTTCCATCATGCGGTTTGACTCGAAATGCCTCCCAAGCCGATCGAACAAGCCTTCCATCAATTTGTAAGCCACACCGACGCCCGGAAGGGTTCGCAGGGGATGGTCTTCAGGCAGCCGCTGTGGATTAACAATGGCATTGGCAGGGGGGAGGGATTCCCCCAATGAATGATGATCCGTGACGATGACGGGCAATCCTGCATTCCGCACGAATTGGATGTTTGGGTGTTCGGTAATGCCTGTGTCGCAGGTTAATAGAAGGTCAAAGCCCTTTTCAAGATATGAGCGAAGAACTCCTTCTGTAATGCCGTGGGATTCTTTTTCGCGAATGGGGATGTGATAGATGACGTCCCCACCCAGTTCCCGAAGACCTTCAACTAAAGTCGCTGTCGCGGTCTGTCCATCCACATCAAAGTCCCCCCAAATGAGAATACGTTTTTTGTTTTTAAGGGCATCAGCCAGTAGATCCCAAGCTGTTTCACTATCCGGCAGTTCATCAGCGGACGTGGGCTCATAGGATTCCGGATGGAGAAGGGCCATCGCATCTTTAACAGTACGATACCCCCTGCGGTAGAGGGTTTGTGCAATGATGGGATGCCCACCGATGGCGGATTGAAAATCTTTGGGGATAGGTAGAGGCTCTGGGATGTGCCAGCGCTTTTCAGGCATCAGAATTTTATCTCTTCAATGGTCTCAATATCGAAATCCAATTCGAAGTCTTCAGGCTCCATCTCGAAATCCTCAAAGGTCTCCAGGTTCCCAGCTTCAACCCCACGGTCACAGTGGGAGCGGTATACACAGTAGCGGCATTTGTCGAGGTCGCTGGTTCGCATAAAATCTTTTTCTTCTTTTTCAAAGATCTCTGAGATGAGATTAGTAATGTAAATACGATCAGCTTCGAACAAGGATTGGTCGTACGGTAAACTGACAGGAGTTTCCGGTGAGGCGGTGAACCAGTAGGTCATCGTGATCTCTTCGGGTTTGATTGGAGAATCTCCTAATAGAGCTGATCCTGCTCGTGCAAGGATGTAACGATAAAACCGGGTTTGAAGGCGGCCCATGAGCCATTCTTTTCGTGGCAGTTTCCGGGAAGTTTTCCAATCAAAGATAGTCAGCTTGCCATCTTGATCTGCAAGGATCAAGTCATATTTGGCCAACAGGCGCTGCCCATTCAGGTGGCTGGTAAGGAGGATTTCAACAAATTGATTGCCTTCTAAAAATGGCGGGACATAAGTCTGAAAGTCTTCCCACCAACGCGCCATCTGAGGGTTGGGATCAGACACAGCCAAATCATACAGACGGCTTTCCGGTATTCCTAATAAATACTGCTGGATCAGGCGGTGAAACCTGGCGCCAGCCTGGCCGCGCTGTTCGAATGCCAGCGCGTCATCAACAACCAGCGCAGGCCACTTCGTCTGGAGGATATAGCGCATGTAGAAACGGTAAGCACAATCCACATAATCCTGAAGCTTGCTTTGGGTGAAGTCGAAATCTTGAGGAAGGTTCATGGCTTGCCTTCCAATCTATTGAGTAATTCCAAAAAGGGTAGCGCAGACACATTCTTATTGGAACTGCGTCCGTTATTCCACGTAACCGTCAGCCAGCGGCGCGCCCGTGTGATACCGACAAAGAACAACCTAAGGCGCTCACGGATGAATTCCTGACGGGCTTCGAGGGACGCTTTACCCGGCTCATACCAATCAAAGGCATCGCCCTTGATCAAGGTTTGCAATTGCGCCAGGACTTCGGCTTCCAAATTGAGGTGATCTTTGACGAACCATTTTTCGGATTGAAATTGATCATACTCATGCCCGGAGGGGAAGTTGTAATTATTAACAGACGTCAGGAAAACGCAATCCCACTCCAACCCCTTGGCTTTATGCATGGTAGCCACAACCACCTGCCCTGGATAAAGATTGGGGTCAAAAGCTTCATCTTCCTGTGAGAACCCCAAATATTTCCTTTCATTGCGGGCGATATTGGCTAATTCATCCTTGAATTCCGGCAGCCGCCAATCGGGGTGCGCGTCGCTGAATTGGCGCAGAAGGGTGGAGAGCTTGTGCGCCAGTGCCAGCTCTGTGGAATCGAGGAACAAATCCTGAGACACTGTGAGCAGCAGTTGATCAATGGGGAGGAAAATGGAGCGCTGCCAGCGGCGGACAACGTCCCTGAACGCGGACAGTTCATCGTAGATGTCTGGATTGTCTTGTTCATCATCTACCTTGTTGAGCCAGTCGTCCGCTCCAAAAGGCCATAGGTAGTCTTCGACCTGCTCACAGCTGCGAATCAATTTTGAAACCTTGGTGTGGAACTTCCACTGCTCTTCATTTTCTCTTTCGGCGCGCCGCCAGACCTGATAAGCCAGGGCTAACTTGCTGCTGGATTTCGGATCGCTTAGATAATTCATGATGTTGGCAATGGCGCCAGTGGAAAGTCTGGTTGAGCTGGTGGACTGCAGGAGGCTGTCCATGTAGGGAATGCCGCGTTCGTTGAGTTCATCCACGAATTTGAAGCCCCGGGCATTCCTAGGGGAGAGAATGGCGATGGTCTTGTCGGAATTCTCCGCCAGCCAATCCTCAACCTTGTCGACCACGAATTGGATTTCCTGATCAGGGGAGAATTCGCGCTCCACAAATTGGATGCAGTCTGAGCAGTCCGGTGGATTGGGCTGCGGGTCGCCTGGGGGTGTGGGTTGGATCAGGGGTGGGTTGAGAGCCTGGCGCGCATCCGGGTTGGGGTGCTCTTCGCGCACCCATTCGATCAGGGTGTTGGCCAGGTCAATGATGCTTAGTGTGGATCGGCCGCTTTCCGGAAGTGAGCGTTCTTCAACATCTACCCTTTCGAGGAAATTCAGCAGGTATTGAGGACTGGCGGTGGTAAAGGTCTCATAAATCGCTTGATTAGGATCGCCGACACGCACCCAGTTGCCAACAGGGCCGGTGAGAGTGGAGAGAATCTCTTGCTGCAGCAAGCTCGAATCCTGGGCTTCGTCCTCAAGGATATAGGGCCAGCGTTTTCGCAGCAGGGTGACCAATGAGGGATCGGATTTGAGGCAGCGGAGTGCCAGGCGGATCAGGTCATCAAAATCGACACTGCCCCGGTAATGCAGCGCTTCCTGATAACGGGCGTAAATATCCGCGCCCATTTCCACCAGGGGCAGGGCGATTTCTGTTTCTCCTAACATGTTTCGCAGTTTATCCGGCGTGAGCTGCCGGTCTTTAGAGAATCGGATGAAGGCATTGGCGATGGATTCGATCATGGCGGGCAGGTTGTAATTATTTTCGTATATTTTTTCTTTTTGATATTCCTGATAATCCAGATAGGGTTCAAAAAAATCAATATGGGTGTCCAGCCAATCCCTGGCAATGCGGCGTTTGATCCGTGTGGATTCGACTTCGTCAATGATCTGGTATTGCGTCCCCAAGCCAGCCAGCTCAGGGCGTTCCCGGACGATATCATTGGCTAATCCATGCAGGGTGCGGACTCGGTAGCCAAAGCCGGGAAGCAGGTTTTCTGCCTGTAATTGGGTTGAAATCCGGTTTGAGAAGTTATCCACAGCCGCGTTGACCAATGTGACTACCAGAATTTCCTGATCAGGGTCAACCGCGCCGGATTGAATCAGCTTGGCTGCCAGGTAAGATAGGGTCCAGGTCTTGCCGCTGCCAGGTACGGCGCTGACACCCATTTTGCCATCCCGGTAGCGCAGGATTTGCTGCTGACCGGGGCGGAGTTGGATGACGTGATCCATCATGTCCTCCCCCGTTGTGCGCTTTGTAAAATATGCTGAAAGATGCGGATCAGCAAACCACGGTTCTCAAACCCCCGGATATCCAATTCGCTCATCCCGATTAACACCTTTTTCCGGCAGCGGTTGAGTAATCCCAAGGTGAGGCGGCGCAGGGTGTTGTGCGCAGCGGACAATTCATCCTCTGCGTCCCAAACTTCGCCTTCCTCCCAATTTCGGTTGAGGACATAGGGCTGAGTGAGGGGTTGATCCAGGCGCTGGTACCAGCTCGGGCTGCCGATATCCAGCCAGAATTGAACATCCACCGGGTGATTGCTGATAAGGAAGGTATATGCGGGAGCCAGGAACACCGAATGTTCACTCTGCTGACCCCAGGAGGCAATGTATTGGGCGGCGATGACGCCGTCCTCCACCATTTGGAGGTACTCTTTGCCAATCGGGATCTCCGCTTGTGAAAGGGGCATTCCGACCGCCCACCGGAATTTTTGGATGGATTCGATCAGGTTGGCAACGGTGTTAGCGCTGTCCAGGTCATTATGAAAAGCATACCCAGGCTGGCTGAGGACTTCACCAAACAGGCGATTGAGGAAGAAATCCAGACCGAGAGAATCCTCTTGGGATGCTGCCTCCAGCCAATTTTGCAGGCGATCATACCGTTCGCCGACTTGGTAGGTAATCCGTTCACGCACCTCAGAAGGGACATCTCCAAAGGGTTTCAAAACAAACCCTTTTTCCCGTGTCCTGTAGATGTGTTCTGTCAGGAGTTGCGAGCGTATCAGATCAAGACCTTCAATGACCTGCATATGGGCGTAAGCGAGGTTGATGGGTTTGGGGAGCATTTCCCAAGAGGGAAAAGCGACTTTGGCTAAGGTGAGCAGGGTTTGGGTGGCGGGTTCATCACGCAGTGCCCGGGAGGGGCGGTGGGACAGGTTAGGAATGCCAAGGTCATCCAATTGGTTCGAAAGGGTGAAGCGCAGCACGTCTGGCATGAAGGGCGCCAAGACGACGATTTCTTCTGGCGGAACTCCTTCATCATTAATCAATGAGTCAATCCGTCTGGTGACCCAATCAACCATGGCTGGGAAATATTTTGGATTTCCTTGGGGTGATTCGAGCGCACCCTGCAGTACATCAAAGGATAATTCTTGCGATGATTCCGGTTCGCCCTGAAGCCGGGCAACAGCGTTCTTTACACCAAGTTTGAGCTGCGAGATTCCCGGCGTATTGACCAAGTTCTCTTCAAACCTCATAACCGAATCGCAAGACTCTCGAAGGGAAAATGCACTGGTGACATCCGCTCCCAAGAAGAAGCGGAATCCCGCATCTTCATCGAAAAGGATTAGGGCTGATTCGAAATCTGGCAGCCATTCCCTGAGGATATTGTGGGAAATAGGCGCGTCCTCCTCAATATTATCCACGATAAGGTGTTTGTAGGATTGAGAGAGGTGATTTCGGCATAGGGGGGTGTTCCAGAGCGTCTTGATGAATATTTCCACTTGCAGAGAGAAGTCCAGCAGGTTATTTTCCAGGCAAAACGCTCGGAATTTATTGACACATTGTTGTACATCTTCATAGACATGAAGCTGATCAATATCCCCGACCCAGGCGGTTTTCAAGCGGTCACCGATTTCCTGATGGGGAAAACCAACAATAGCCGCTTTGTTGAGATTATCTAAAATTTGTGAATAAATCCGATTGCGATTAATCGTCAGACTCTCAAAGTAACCCTCGCTCTCAATCAGGGGGCGCACAATGTGCGCCATATAGTACTGTGAAGTCTCCAGGGTGAGAAACTGCGGAGGCAGGTTGGGATCCGCGATACCGGCTTGCTGGCTGACAACGGGCCAGAACAGGTCCACCATGCGGCGGGCTAAGCTGCCCAGGGTCATTGTCGTGACCAGGCTGTTGGCCTGTTCTTCCCCTTCATGCAGGATATCCTGGTAGGGTTTTGCCAGTCTTCGTTGGGGGACATAGATCAGGATTTCATGCGCTGGGATTCCAGCTTGCAATAGTTGAATGAGCCGGTGTTTTGCAGCGGTGGTCTTCCCCGTACCCGCTGCACCCTGCAGGAATACCTTGGATGAGAGGGGATATTCAAGAAGGGTTTGCTGTTCAGAAGTAAGAGGCATGGTCTTATTATATTCTATCTATGCGGTGGAAAAGGATACATCTCAGGTATAATTGCGAGGTGTTCACTGACAGCATGATACTGGAAAGGACTGATATAAAAGATGAGTGATCTGGCACCCTTTTTCTCACCAGCGGGGGTTGCTATTATTGGTGCTTCCACAAATCCGAATAAGTTGAGCTACGGCATTCTCGAAAATATGAAGTTGTATGGATTTGAAGGCAGCATCTATCCAGTCAATCCCAAAGCGGATGTCATCTTGGACTTGAAGGCTTATCCAGAAGTGTCCGAGGTTCCTGATCCTGTAGACCTAGCTGTGGTTGTTCTGCCGGCACCGATGACGCCCGACATCTTGCGATCCTGCGGTGAGCGCGGCATTAAGGCTGTGATTATCATTTCCGGCGGATTCCGGGAGGTGGGGGGAAAAGGTATTAAGCTGGAGGAGGAATGCCGACAGATTGCTCAATCCTATAACATGCGATTGATCGGCCCGAATTGTGTCGGGACGCTCGATCTCTACACCGGTCTCAACACGACTTTTATCCAGGGCGTTCCAGCAACGGGATCAATTGGATTCCTGTCCCAATCCGGCGCGGTGTGCGGCGGCGTGGTGGATTATATTGCGGATAAACACATCGGCTTTTCACACTTCGCCAGCCTCGGCAATGAACTGGACGTGGACGAGTCTGACATGATCGCTTTTTTTGGGGAACATCCCAAAGTGAAAGTCATTGCGGCTTATGTCGAGGCGATTCAGGATGGGGAAAAATTCCTGCGGACGGCAAAGCAGGTTTCTCGGCAGAAACCCATTGTCATGTTGAAAGCAGGCCGCTCAGATGCCGGCGCGAGGGCTGTTTCCTCCCATACTGGTTCGCTGGCAGGCGCTTATGCAGCCTATCAGGCGGCATTCAAGCAGGCCGGTGTGATTGAGGTCCAGGATTTATCATCCTTATTTGATGTAGCCTGGTCGCTCAGCTGCCAGCCGCTGCCAAAGGGGGATCGGGTGGCGATTTTCACCAACGCTGGTGGCCCGGCAGCTCTGGCGTCGGATTCACTGGCTGTAAATGGATTTGAACTAGCTGTGATTTCGGAAGAGAAACAAAAAACCCTTGCGGAGAAACTCAATCCCAGCGCCCAAGTTTCCAATCCTGTGGATATGTTGGGCGGGGCCGAGCCAGCGGAATTCTCTCACTGCCTTTCCACCTTAATAGATGATCCAGGCGTGGATGCCTTTTTGCCCATTCTGGTTCCTCAAGCCCTGGTTGACCCCGGGGATGTCGCCCGCGCCATTGTTGGACAAGCTGAACAGACAGATAAAACTGTTCTGGCATGTATGGTCGGTGAAGGGAGTCTGGAAGAAGCAAGGGTTGTCCTGCACGAGAATGGCGTGCCGATGAGTATCTTCCCCGAAGTGCCCGGAAAAGTGTTGGGTGCGATGAAGCAGTACCGGGAGTGGTTGGCGGCAGAAGGACAAAAACTTTTCTCAGTAACCCTGACGGATGATGAGAAAAGGAAAGTCGTGGCACAGCTCAGTGATCCACCCCGTCTGGTTTTAGGTGAAGCTGAAACACGCCCCATATTGAAGGCATATGGATTGAACCTTGTGTCAGGAGGATTTGCTGCTGATCTCCAACGCGCCCTTGAGATTGCGGAGGAGATTGGTTATCCCGTCGCTGCCAAGGTTGTCTCTCCTCAGGTTTTGCATAAATCGGATACAGGTGGGATTGAATTGAACTTGTGGTCTGCTGATGAGATCGAAAGAGCGCTGAGCGTGATGCGAGAGCGAATTACAAAAGCGAAACCTGAGGCCGATATCACAGGTTTTCTCATTGAGAAGATGGCGCCAGAGGGGTTGGAGGTTATTGTTGGTATGCGGCGTGATCCCACGTTTGGGCCTTTGATGATGTTTGGTTTGGGGGGTGTGTTTGTGGAATTATTCAAGGATGTAGGGTTTGGCGTAGCGCCTTTGACAAAAGATCAAATTACCCGGATGATCAATGAGACGAAGGCCGGGCAGTTGCTAAGAGGCTATCGCGGCGGAGCAGCCTATGACACTGACGCTGTGGTTGGTGCCATTGGCAGGCTGAGTCAGCTTGCGTTGGATTTTCCAAGGATATCAGAAGTGGAGATCAATCCTCTGCTGGTCTTTCCCCGTGGGGAGGGTGCAAAAGTGTTGGATGCTCGCATGATCTTATCTGAAAAATCGAAATGAGGAAATATGGTTCTATTAGCGATTGCGATTGTCATTGCCCTGTTGATCACGATTGGACTGCCTATTGCCGCTGGTTTTCTGTTAAATAAACGTGCTGGCGTAGCGTGGCGCATGGTGATGTACGGTGCTTTGGGCTACTTCATCACCCAAGCTTTGTTAACGTTGGTTTTTAGCGGGTTTACCTATTTGGTGAATAAAGGGATCCTCGCATTATCCGATCAAGCTTTCATCGATTGGCAATTGATTTTGAGTGTGTTATTGGCTGCGGTCATCGGCGTGCTAATCCGATGGTTGGGGATGAAATATATCAAGGAGGATTTAAATACACTTAAAGGGGCTTACGGCATTGGCGTGGGATACGGTGGTGTGGAAAGCGTCTTAATGGTTGGTCTGCCCTTATTGACAACTTTCATAACTATGGTGAGCAATGTCAACATTGATCCCCAAACCACGACATTGGATCCTGCGGTTGCTGCGCAGATTGAGCAGCTCTGGCAGGTGAATTCCTTCATCCCATTAGCAGGCGCATTGGAGCGCATCTCAGCCTTTATCATGCATATCACCGTAACCATCCTCATTCTGCAGACCTTCAAACAGAATAATCGAATTTGGTTAGCGGCTGCTATTGGGCTGGAAGTGTTGGTCAATGGTTTAATTGTCGGTCTTTCCGAAGCGGGTTTGGAATATGGGTGGATTATTTTCGTGTCTGTTCTCTTGATGGTGGGGAACGTATATTTGCTTTTCCGCTTGGGTGCTTTCAATTTGGAGGGGTTTGGTAGAAAAGAAGAACTTGAGCGTAATACTAACAGCTAATTATTATTTTTGAGGCTGGATTGTTTATTAAAATATGACCAAAGAAACCGTCTGCCCTATGTGGTAGACGGTTTTGTGAATGCCATTTGCTCTCTGTGTTACGGGACTCCGATACCACTATATTCGAATCCCAGCCCTCGCAAATCCTCGGGGTCCCAAATATTGCGCCCATCCAGGAGGACATTTCCGTGCATCTCTTCTTTTATCTTTGAAAAATTCAGCGATTTGAATTCATTCCACTCTGTTGCCAATAATAGGGCATCCGCACCTTTTGCTGTGTCATAGGGGCTCTGGCAAAGAACCAGGTTGGGGATTTCTTTTTTGCTGGCCTCCATGGCCTGTGGGTCGAAGGCTTGAACAACAGCACCGGCTTCCAACAGCATACGGATGATATCCAGCGATGGTGCATAACGAATATCATCCGTGTTGGGTTTGAAACTGAGGCCCAAAACACCGATCTTTTTCCCTCTCAATGTCCCCAATGCCTTTTCAATTTTTTTGACGGCGCGCTTGCGTTGATTTTGGTTGATGTCAGCTACAGCCTGGAGAAGCTGGGGATGCGCGCCGCGGGTTGTGGCCATATAGGTCAGGGCTTTCACATCCTTTGGGAAACAGCTCCCGCCCCATCCCAAACCGGCATCGAGGAATGATGGCCCGATTCGCTTGTCCATGCCCATTCCCCGGGCGACCTCACGCACATCAGCGCCCAGTGATTCGCAAATATTGGCGATTTCGTTGATGAAAGAGATGCGGGTTGCCAGGAAAGCGTTGGAGGCATACTTGATCATCTCTGCCGTTCGCAAGTCGGTGATCATGATTGGGGAGCGAAGAGCTTCATACAACCCCGCAACTTTATTAGCAGACTCTTGATCCGTCGATCCTAAAACAACACGGTCTGGGTTCATGAAATCATTGATGGCGGAACCTTCCCGTAAAAATTCTGGATTGGATACGACGGTAAATTCAGGCGTTTGACCGCCGTTTTGATCATGGATGATTTCTGTCACCCAGTCGCCGGTACCCACGGGCACGGTAGATTTGTTTACAATAATAGTAGGGTGGTCCATGTTTTTAGCAATGGAATTGGCAGCCAACTGCACATAGCGTAAATCCGCTTCGCCGATATCGTTTGACGGCGTACCGACAGCGATAAAGGCAAACTCAACATCTTGCAGTCCCTCTTTATAACTGGTGGTAAAGCTTAATCGCTGAGCCTCAACGTTTTGCTTGACAAGCTGTTCCAAGCCGGGCTCATAAATTGGCATGATGCCCCGGTTGAGCTGTTCGATCCTGTCTTCGTCAATATCCACACAGGTGACCTGATTGCCCATATCGGAGAGACAGGTGCCCGTTACTAATCCCACATATCCCGTGCCTATGACACAGATTTTTGCCACAAAGGCCTCCCAGCTAAGACGGTAAAGATAAATTTCAGACTATTATTATAACAATGATTATAAGAATCATATTTTACATTAAAATTAGAAACAGCCTATAAGGCTGTTTACAGAGCCAACGGAGGGATTTGAACCCTCGACCTGGCGCTTACGAAGCGTCTGCTCTACCACTGAGCTACGTTGGCGTGCCAAGGATTATACCAGTAAGCAGAATTTATTAGCAAGAGAATTTGGGAGAATTTTGCATGAATATTGCCATGATTTCCTATCACACCTGCCCTTTGGCTGTGCTGGGCGGCAAGCACACCGGCGGGATGAATGTTTACGTCCGCGAGCTGACGCGTTTCCTGGGGAGGGTCGGCGTTCATGTGGATGTGTTCACCCGATCGCAGGATGAACATATCCCGCAAGTATCGCATGATCTGGGTTATTTTAACCGTGTCGTCCATGTTCCTGCCGGGCCAGAAACTACCCTACCCAAAAAACAGCTTGCTAAGTACACAACTGAATTAGCAAAAGGAATTCTTGATTTTACCGCCAGGAAGAATATTTGCTATGACCTCATCCATGCACATTATTGGATGTCTGGCATGGCTGGAGCGATTTTAAAGGAAACTTGGGATGTTCCTATGCTGCAAATGTTCCATACATTAGGCTTGATGAAGCAGCGCATCGGGCGAACGCCTGAGGAGCGAGAGGGGGATTATCGCATTGATGGCGAGCGGTATGTGATACAAGAGACTGACCGGATTATTGCAGCGACCGAGGCCGAAAGTTCACAGCTCCAATCGCTTTATGGAGTGAATGACCAGAAAATAACGATCGTCCCGCCAGGGGTGGATACGCATCATTTCTATCCCATCCCTCCGGATGAGGCAAAGGAAGCAATTGGCATCTCGCCGGAGGAGAGGATGGCTTTATTTGTTGGCCGGATTGAACCTCTCAAAGGATTGGATACACTGATACGCGCGATGGCGATTGTTAAGAGAAAATGTAAGGCTTTCGTATGCCCACATTATCTCATCATTATCGGCGGCGATCCCGAAGGGGATTCAATGGATATGACAGAAGAAATGAACAGATTGCAATCCCTTTGCGGTGAACTGGGCTTGGATGAGATGGTGGTGTTTCTGGGAAAGCGCGGTCAGGATACCTTGCCTTATTATTATTCCGCAGCGGAAGTGGTGGTCATGCCTTCGCATTATGAGAGTTTTGGGATGGTTGCCCTGGAAGCGATGGCTTGCGGAACACCCGTCATTGCTTCACGAGTTGGCGGGCTGGCATATCTTGTGCGGGAAGGGGAGACCGGTTTCTTTGTGCCTGCCCAAGACCCAGAAGCTCTTGCGGAGAAATTACGTTTGATCTTCGTCGATCATGATCTCAGGATCCGGCTTGGAGAACAAGCGGTTGTTTATGCGCATGATTTTAGTTGGGAATTGATCACAGACCAAATCGTAGATATTTATAAAAAAATACTCAACAATTGAGCATAATTTTAATGACAATTATCATATGAATATTAGATTTAATGACTATTATCTTTTGGCTTGTGCAGGCGGTGGGCGCGCTTAATCACATTCTTGCCGTATCGTTCCCGTAATTGATCAACGGCATTGAGTAGATCAGCTTCTTTCTGATGATCATCGTCCCACAAACTCATTTGATGAATTGGTGGGCCTAATCCACTCACACCGACCCCAATTAACCGAACAGGTCTACCCCTGGCCCAATTCTCTTTGAATAGGGAGACAGCGGTCTCATAAATTTCCTGATCGAGATTGGTCGCAGAAGGTAAGGTCTTCTGACGTGTGATGGTTGTGAAGTCTTGCCAGCGCAGCTTGATCTGAACTGTTGTCCCTGCCAGGGAGCCCTCTCGCAGCCGGCGTCCAACCTGTTCGGAAAGTTCCCGAAATGTATTAAAAAGCTGCCCTTCGTCCGTCAGATCCTTTGGGAAGGTGACTTCATTGCTGATAGATTTGACATCGTGCCCACTATGCACAGGGCGTTCATCAATGCCATTGGCTCGTTGACGTAAGTCCGCACCATACTGCCCAAACAGAAGCTCCAAGGTCCTGGCGGGGGTGTTTGCCAAGCCTCCGATGGTCGTGATGCCAATTTCGGATAGCTTTTCTGCTGTTTTTGGACCCACGCCCCACAGAGATTGAACGGGTAGCGGAGCCAGGAAATCTGCTTCCTCTCCTGGTGGGATGATGGTGATGGTGTTGGGAGGTTCAGGACCTTTCTTTTGTGATTTTCCCCAATCGTTAGCAATCTTTGCCACAAGTTTATTGGTCGCGCCGCCAATGGAGATCGGCAGGTGCAGCTTGTTGTTGACCCGATGCTGCAAATCCTCGGCAATATCAATTAAGGGCTTGGAATTGCCGCTGACATCAATGAAGGCTTCGTCAATGGATATCTTTTCTATGAAAGGTGAGATGTCAATAAGAGCCATGACCTTTTTGGACACCTCGCTGTAATTGTCATAATTGGAGGAAATTACGATTAATTCAGGGCAAAGGCGTAAAGCGTGACTCATTGGCATAGCGGAATGTACGCCGTACATCCGGGCAGCATAGGAACAGGAGGCAACAACGCCGCGTTGATCTGCAGCTCCGCCAACTGCAAAGGGTTTGGCTTTTAGATCTGGGTGAACCAGTTCTTCGACAGCGCAGAAAAAGGCGTCCAGGTCAAGATGCAGTATTTTCCTTGCCATGCGGTTAATTATACAATAAGCGATCCTCGTAAATGCGCCGGATGGTGTCTTCAATAGGCTGGTCGCGCACCTCCAGGTCTTTGATGCGGTAGTGATCGGAGAGTTCGTTTATCAAATTCGAGGCGGACACGACCTCACGCTCGAAGGAATAAACGACCTTGTTCCCATTTCTTTGTATGATTGCCGCATTGGTTAACAGGGGTTGGGGATAAAATTCTGTGAATTCCACACTCAATTGGCGGCTTCCCCCAAATTCCTGTAGTAAGGAATTCAAATTTCCGTCAAAGAGGATCTTCCCATGATCAATGATCATTACCCTTTCGCATAGCTTTGCGACATCAGATAAATCATGAGTTGTCAACAGAATCGTTGTGCCTTTTTCCTGATTAATAAATTGAATGAAATCCCGGATGCGTTGTTTGGCGACGACATCCAGACCGATAGTCGGTTCATCCAGGAAAACCAGGCTGGGATTATGGAGGAGCGCGGCGCAGAGATCCGCACGCATGCGCTGCCCTAGTGACAGGGATCGGACAGGCGTTCTGATAAATTCGTCAAGACCCAAAATTTCATTGAACAGGTGAAAGTTCTTTTGAAAAACATCGTGTGGAATATCGTAGATATGTTTGAGTAAGTCGAAAGAATCTGTTAATGGCAAGTCCCACCAAAGTGTGGTGCGCTGACCGAAGACCGCTCCAATGTCTTTGACATAGTCCTTGCGTTCTTTCCAGGGAAGATAGCCATTGACATTTATTTCACCATTTGTGGGGACAAGCAACCCGGTTAGCATTTTTATGGTAGTTGACTTCCCTGCACCGTTGGGTCCGATATATCCGACTAACTCACCAGGGTAAACTTCAAAGCTGATATTATCCACGGCATGAATGAGATCATATTTTCGATCGAATAAATTTCTTATGGCGCCAAAGAATCCTTTATGGTTATGATAGATTTTAAATGTCTTCCTGAGATTATTAACTTGAATAATAGGTTTCATATTTAACTTCCAGTACTTTGATAATTCCTGATCCCATAGTGCCAAAATCTAAGGGCAAGAAACATCATCAAGACTGCCACCAGAGGGGCGATAAAAGAGACAAATTTCGGCGCATGTAAGGGGTCAGATTTACCCAGGATAAAAACAGCGGGGAAATAACTTAGGAAAATAGCTGGGACGAGAAAGGTAAAAATCAAACGAATGGGGCGGGGAAAGATGTGCATTGGATAGGACATTATTTCACTGCCGCCATAGGTGAAGATATTCAAAATCTCCAGCCTTTCCATAGTCCAAAAAGTAGTCGTTGCACCGATGATGAATAGGCTGCCAAAGAAAAGAACTTGACTAATAGAAAGAACAGGCACATAAAGGATTTTAATAAGTGTCCAATGGATATCGAGTTGACTTAATCCAAAAATGAATATTAACAAACCTTCCAGGACTTTCCCCAAACGGCGCAGGACGAACCGGGATCCCAGAACTTGCAGTGTGATATTAACCGGCCGAAGGAGCATTTGATCAAACCGCCCTTTGCGGATCACCGGCCCGAAAGAGTCATAATCAAACCCGCTGAAGAGCATATCCATCACGCCGAAACTAAATTCCGTGATTCCCCAAATGAAAGCGACTTCTCCCAAGGTCCATCCGCTGATCCCCTCAAATTGTGATAGAGCGAAAGTAAAAGCGATAAAATAAAAACCCAAAATTAAGGCGTTGCCGATCACATCCATGATGAATGAAAGGGGATACTGAAGCTGACTTCTGATTTGGATTGACAATAAGCGTTTCAACGTTGAAAAAGCTCGCTGCATTTATCCTCCCTGGATGACCAATTTTCGCACACCACACCCCAGGATGATGTGGTCTAAAATCCACAATGTTGCAATCCAGAAGCATTGTATGAATAAGCTTTGTAGTAATGCACCTCCTTGAACATTCCCCAAGAAAATCTGGATGGGGATATAAATGCTTGCGCCGAATGGTGTTGCCCTTGAAAACTGAGCAAGCCAATCTGGAAAGAATGCCAGGGGCATATAAAAACCGGAGAAGATCCAGCTCAGCCCAAAGGCAAAGCGGCCGATGCCGATAGCATTCGGCGTCCAGAAAGCAGCCAGGTTTACCATGAACCGCCATCCGAAACTGATCAACAACGCCAGGAGCATTGAAAGCATGCAAAATCCCCATTGGAGGAGGGATTGGGGAAGGGTAATGTCATAGAAGAAGGCGAAAACGACGAATAGCGGAAGGCTGCGGATCAGGAAAGATCCCATAGCGCGCCCGATATCCACACTCAGCCAATAGAGGAAAAAGTTCAAAGGCTTCAGTAGATCGGTACCCACCTGCCCGTCGTAGACTGTGTGCGCCATCTCATACCAGTGAAAGACACTTAAATACCCAATCAGCATCTGGGTCAAGCCGGCAAAGGTGATTGCATCTTTTACCGAGAGGTTGTTAATGACTGTTTGTTGATGGTAGAGGGCAATGAAAACTGATGCGCGGAAGAAGGCAAACATGAGGTTAGTCACCAAGCCGGAAAGGTTGGCAGCGCGATAGGTGAGCTGGCGCCGGAATGAAATATTGATCGTCGCAAGAAATGCTTTCATCGGACTTTAGAATCTTAAGTGGTAAATGAATGAAAGAATTATTATATCACACCATGACTCAGGAAATCCGAGTCCGCAATTCCTTTCGAGAATTCGTTTTTAGGAAACAAAAAAGCTGCACCGGTTGAGATGCAGCTTTGGTATCGAATGGTTGATTATTATCTACACATCCAAATTGCGCACTTCTTTGGCGTGGGTTTGGATAAAGCGGCGTCGCGGCGGCACCTTGGACCCCATCAGCATATCGAAGGTGCGGTCGGCTTCAGCGGCGTCTTCAATGTTTACCCGCAATAAGGTGCGGTTTTCGGGATTCATGGTGGTATCCCAAAGCTGATCGGGGTTCATTTCACCCAGACCCTTGTATCGTTGGAGTGAATAGCGTCCACCATTCGATGTGATCTCTTTGATGAGTTTTTCCCGTTCAGCTTCAGTGTATGCGTAGTTCTTTTCTCTGCCACGGGTGATCAGGTAGAGTGGGGGTTGAGCAATGAAGAGGTGTCCGCTTTCTATCAGCGGCTGCATATAGCGGAAGAAGAATGTCAATAAAAGTGTGCGGATGTGGGCACCATCAACGTCAGCATCGGTCATAATCACAATGTGGTGATAACGCAAACCCTCAAGGTCAAAATTGTCACCAATACCTGTGCCCAGGGCAGAGATCAAAGCTTTCACCTCATTGTTATTGAGTATTTTATCCAGACGAGCGCGTTCGGTATTGAGGATTTTTCCCCGCAAGGGGAGGATGGCCTGGAAGTGGCGGTCTCTGCCTTGTTTAGCAGAACCACCAGCCGAATCACCCTCAACGATGTAGAGTTCCGTCTTTTTTGGATCCCGCTCGGAACAGTCAGCGAGTTTTCCAGGAAGAGTCAGGCTTTCGAGGGCGGACTTACGGATGACAAGGTCTCGCGCCTTACGCGCTGCAGCCCGTGCACGGGCAGAGGTCAGGCATTTTTGGATGATCTTTTTTGCCGTAGAGCTGTTTTGCTCCAGGAAACTACCGAAGCCATCATTCAAGACCTGTTGTACATAAGTCTGGACTTCAGGGTTCATCAGTTTGACCTTCGTCTGACTCTCAAACTGAGGGTCAGGATGTTTAATGCTGACGATAGCTGTCAGGCCTTCCCGTGTGTCATCCCCAGAAAAATTGATGTCGGAATCCTTCAGTAAGTTATTCTTGCGAGCGTAATCATTGATTGAACGGGTGAGAGCCATGCGTAACCCCGTCAGGTGCGTTCCACCATCAATAGTATTGATGGTGTTGGCGAAGGCATATACGGACTCGGAATAGGCGTCTGTATACTGGAAGGCGACTTCAATGCCAATGTCATCAATCTCTTTTTCAACAAATATCACATCGTGTAGTGGATCTCGGTTTCGATTGAGATATTTAACGAAAGAGGAGATACCACCCTCAAAGTAGAAGGTGACATCATTGTCATCTCTTTTATCCACCAACCTGATCGTTACTGCCCGCGTGATGAAAGCCATTTCTCGAAAACGCTGGGCAAGAGTGTCGAACTTATAAGAAAAATCACCTTTGAAAATGGTTTTGTCATATTTAAAAGTCGTTATCGTTCCAGTCTTTGATTTTGGTACTTTATCAATGGTTTTGACGAGAGCCTGCGGTATACCTTTTTCATAGCGCTGAAAGTAAACGTTTCCATTTCGATAAACCTGTACTTCACACCATTCCGATAAAGCATTTACGGCAGATACACCGACGCCGTGGAGGCCTCCGGAGACTTTGTAACTACTGCCGCCGAACTTTCCACCCGCATGAAGTATGGTCATGACAACTTCGAGCGCAGAGACTTTTCTTTCAGGATGAGGATCTACTGGGATGCCGCGGCCATTGTCTATGACTGTGACGCTTTCATCTTCATTAATAATGACATCAATGCGATCGCATGAGCCAGCAAGCGCTTCATCAATGGAGTTATCGACGACCTCATAAATGAGGTGATGGAGGGCTTTAATATCCGTTCCACCTACGTACATACCAGGCCGGCGACGAACGGCTTCCAGTCCTTCAAGGACCTGAATATCATTTGCATCATAGTGTAGAGGTTGTTTTGCCAAGCTTAAAACTCCGTTTTCTATAAATATTGAATAGTATTACCCAGATTTCATTCTCTGATTCATGATGGTTTGAGTGTATTTGGTCGCGTCCATGAAGTAATGAAATGAAGAGGTAATCACAGCGGATGATATAAAGGCGTGACCGAGGATTCCGATCATCAATAACCAATTGTCAACATTCGGTGTCTGCCAGAGGTAATCCAAGCCCTTTATCAGAATAAACCCAAAAAGAATGAATTGGGCAGTTTTTGTCATCGAAAATTTTACAACGCTGATACTGGTCATCATCGCCGCGATCAAGTTTTGTTTGAAGAGGAAAATTCCATGGGGTGTGAAGATCAACGGCATTAGTATCCAAAAAACGATCAGTCCAGTGAGAAATACGAAGAATTGACTGACCCCAGGGCTGATCATGGTGATCAATGTAATAAAAAACATTAAGGGAATACTTAAAATCAATAAAACAACCAGTAATAGTATTGGCATGAGGATGATTTGAATATAGGACTGAAATAGATTTTTGAGATTCTTATCCTCGTGAGGATTGATAACCTGGTGAGAGATGTTTTGAAAATATAAGCTTCCAAGGAAAAAACCGATCAAAAGGAAGGTCAACCAGGAAATAAACACCTGAAATCCAGATACTAAATTGAAGGTCACTGTCCGTCCAAGGGGATTCAAGAACGGCGACTTTGCAACCATGAGACTGGGAACCCCAATCGGCATTGTGTGTATTGAAGTCGCCAGATTGAAGTTTTCCAGAAAATCCTGCCATAACATTTTGTAGGCTTCGAAATCCCCAACAAATTCCGGTACATTCATTTCAGGCAGCCTGGTTAGTTTTTGAAGCATTGGCTTAAAGTATGAGTCCACCCGCCATGCTGGACCGAACCACAGAAATAAATCCACAATTACGGGAATGAGTATTAAGTATGGTTTATTAGCTACGGTATTGAAGCCGGATAAAAACGCATCAATTATTTTTGGTTGATTAATTTTATTATCAGAACTTGTGTTCATACATCTATAAATTTTACCACATTAGACTTGAGAAGGCTATTTTATTGATCGCCGTTCTCACGTAGTAGTGTGTATTCGCTTCATTTAATAAATGTGGATTAGATACTTACCTCAAAAACCCAGCATGGTAAAATGGATACATGCGATTTCGAGACACACTCCCTGATATCAATCGTCTGTCAATAATAGCTGCTGTTATTATGCTCGCATTTGCTTTGACACAAGTTATCTCTTTCCCCAGACAGCAGATTTCACTTACAGTTTTTGGCGTTATATATGAATTGTTTATCGATTTCAGTACGATTATCACCGGATTGACAGCTTCGCTGGCGGCTGCGGGTGTGGCGTGGTTGATCCAATCTAATCCACATCGTAAGCAATACAAGTATCGATGGTCATATATTCGTCACTGGATTGTTCCAGTGTTCACAACATTAGTGATTAGTGTTATATTGAATACTCTGGACAGTGGAATTTTCTGGTGGGTGATGTTTGGCGTGGGCAGCTTGTTACTCATGGCTGTGTTTATTGCGGAATATAACGTCTCGGTTGCTGATAATATCCGTCATCCCTTAGCGATGATTGGATTAACCGCGTTATCGTTTGCTTTGTTTTTATTATTAGCCATCGCAGTTAGCTCTGCACAAATGCGGTTGTACCTTCAATTGCCGCTGCTAGCTACCAGTGCAATCGTGGTTATCTCACGATCCTTCTATCTCCGTTTAGGAAAATGGTATATGATTTGGGCGGTCGTTGCAAGCTTAATTATTTCGGAGTTGGTTGTTGGTTTCCACTATCTCCCACTAAGTCCCATTCAGTTTGGTTTGCTGTTGGTTGGGATCGCTTACTCGCTGACAAGCGTGGTCTCTGCCATTAAAGAGGAAAGGAGGGGTTGGAACTTTTGGGCGGAACCCATCGGTATGCTTGTTTTGGTGATTTTGGTCAGTTTTATTTGGCCTAGTTAACTTCAACCTCAGCTCTATTCTCCTGCTCAATGGTTTTGTAGTATAAGGCTCTCAGATTCCGTCTATGAAGCTCACTGGCGAGCCCTCCCAGAAGAACCCTGCTCTTTCCACAAGCCTCAATTCCAATACTATCCAGGACTTCAAGGGGATTCTTCCGTCGGATTGCAGTCGTTACTGCTTTCTGGATAGCTTTAAGATAGGTAATGTTCTCGTGAGCTTTATCCTCAATTTCACCCCGTAAGATGATATCACCATGGCCTTGAATGATATTCTCCAAACCCATCTTAGCGATCTTTTGAATACTTTCAATGGATTGCTCCAGATTACCTTCAACGACAAATGGAATGGGCATGAAGACGTCACCAGAGAAAAGGATACGATCTTCTTCGATAAGGACAGCAATGCCGTCTTCTGAATGACCTGGCGCGCGGAATAAATTAATATTCTTTTTTCCCACCTTTAATCTATAAATCCCATCTTTAAAAGTTATTTGCGGTGGCACAATGGATAATTTCGCACAGAGTGGATTTTCCTGACTGGCAACTTCGAGCGCGGAGGGTGCCTTTTCAATCAATAATTGGCGGCAGAGTTCATGTCCGATGATCGTTGCACCTGGGAAAAAACAGTTACCCCAACTGTGGTCTGCATGGTGATGTGTGTTAATAATATATTTGACAGAAAGGGATAATTTTTTTTCGATAAATTCTTTGATCAACAACGTTTCCTGAGGTATCAATGTGTCCACCAGCACTGCCCATTGCGGGCCAGCGATGACCCCTGCTGAGACTTGTGCATATATTTCGCTTTGGAACCAGTAGATGTTTTCAGATACGCGTTCGCGTTGCATAAGTCCATCCTAATTACTGAAAATACTTCCAGCAAAGAATAGCACAAATGAAAACAAAAGTCAAAAAAGGGGTCTTGTCTAAGAGATGTATGATTTAAAAACGATTATGCTGATTATAATGAGTAAGACCAGCCCTCCGACAGCACCAATCAGCAGATAAACCCAATCCATTATTTGATTGGTTTCTGCAGGTTCATTGTCCATCTCGGTTGGCGTTGGTGAAAGGATACTGGTGGCAGATCGCTCATCTTCAGGCGCTGGATATCCCTCTGTATTAATAGGCGCTGGATAGCTTGTGCCGTTGGTCATTGTTAATGTGATTGTTGGCGTTGCTGTTGGCTTTCTGTAATCAGTTCTGGTGGGGTTCGGTGAGGGGCGATAGGTGCGCACCTGAGTGGGCTGCCTGGCTGTGGATGTGTTTGGTATGTAAATGGGTGTTTGAGTGGGATAGAGCGTTGCTGTTCTGGTTAAATAATAAGTGGCTGTTGTTGTGGGCAGAGTGGCTGTTTTTGTTGCATCAGTTGTATAAATATGTATCGGACCATAAATACCCACGATTTCTCCTATGTCATCAATGACTTCCAGCTTGTAATAATAATTGCGTTGTGACGTCACTTTTGTATCGTCGTAGGAATAGGTTATCGTGGATTGGCTGCCCGCATCACCAATGGCATCAATGCCTGATTTGATGAGGGTATAATTGCCCGACTCTGTGTCTGCTCGATAAATCCGGAATTCTCTGATGTTATTTTCTTTAGTCGTTGTCCATTGGAGGTGGATTGATGAATCGTAATAATCTCCTTTGAAACCAGAGATAGAAATATCAGATGTTGGCAACCCTGCCACAAAGGGTGTGAAATTCAAATCTTGCAAATAAGGCCTTCCACTGTCATTGATGGTAACGTTGATTGTGTTCTCCTCCATGTCACAGACAGTGTACTGCCCTTTGGCATCGCCTGCGCCGCTTCCTTCTGGGTCCTGCCCCGTACGGTCCCAGCCATTGGTTATATTATTGGCAGGGTCATACCACCACAGTGGATACTTGCTGCGATCTTCATCTTGATTGCAGTAATCACTCGACTCGATCCGACTCCGGCATGTGTAGGTTAGATCATACTTCAAGGATAGGACAAGGTTCGTGGGAGCTGCGTTTTCTGCCAGGAAGATGTCGTAAAAATTAGAGCACGCGTCGATTGCCCCAGCATCTTCTAGGAAGGGAATGTTGGAATCATCAATATGACCGTGATTGACGATGATAATATCGAAATTGCCCCCCTGGGTATGTTTAAACCCGATGTCATGATCGAAAACATCATAAGTCATGGTGTCCGTAACCGTTTTTGGTACGGCTTCGACGCCGACCCCTCCGGATGAGACAAGGATGGGTGCGCCCAACTTCTTTCCATTGGATACACTACAGCCTGGAGCGTTTTCCTCAGCGTCGTTATCCTCCCCCCAGTAATTATGGTCTGCAGAGCCGTTGTTATTGCAATGAATCTGGGTCACACTGCCGTTATCCATAATATTATTCGCATAGATAGTGAGTTTCCCTAAGTTGCTGGTGTTGTAAATGGCTTCAACATTATCAATAATGTGATTGAACCTCACGGTGACGGATTTAGCCTCTTTGATTGATTTGATGTCAATGGCTTTGTCACCCGAGGTCAGGGTGTTGTGCTCGATGGTCAGGTTGCTGGATGTATTGACTTGGATCAGGGTGCGCGAGGGGCTTTCCCAGTGACCGTCATTGATCATCAAGTCTTTGATGGTGCCGCCCTGGGTAAAGGTCAGCATGGGTTCACTGTATTGATTCCCTGCGTAGGTGATCTGAGCGCTGGAGTCTCCGCGGATGGTGAGTGTCTTATCTACCAGAACTGCATGGTCTTTGATGAAGTAATCGTTTAATATCTTGATTTCCCATCCTATTTCCGCCGTATTGATGGCATCGCGCAGACCTGTCCCGATGCCTCCTGTTCCATCATCCCCCGAGTTGACATAGCAAGGGGAGTATGCCCCGCAGTCATCCGGCGTCCGGGCAACATAGGCTGGGGAGCCTTTTGAGGTAATGGGAATGTCGATATTATGATTGAATGTCTCAGGTAATTGGAAACTACCACCACCATCGGTCTCAAATATTTTAACTAAAACATCACCATTATTGCTGGTATTGGAATGAATGGTTAAGGCAAATTCCAGTTTGTCATTTATTGTTCCTAAGGGTAAAGATGAATAAGCCCCTTCGAGAAAAATGTAATCATTATCCGTTTGATCTGAGCAAATTGAATTGCTTTCTCCTTCTGTGTATTGATAACCGGAATCTATACCCTCAGATGATATCCATTCAAACTGTGCCCAAGAGTAACCTGAGATAGCGTTATCAGACACATATATACAAACTTGGGTATTAGCCCCACTCGTATAAGTTGGATTTGCTGTGAAAGATGTTATGAAGTTTATCCGCTGCCCCACTGCGCAGCCCCCGCTTGGGCATTCACTGGGTGAGTCCATGGTCAGCACATCTGCCTGGGCGTTGGTTTCAGACGTGGGTGTGAGGCTGAGGAGGGTCAGCAGGGAAAAAAATATCACAACCAGGATCGTTTTATTTCGCATAGTATTGAAAGGTGTTGAGACTTGCCACCATTATACCATTTGGCTAAAATTAATTATTGCTCTGATAGTTTGCAGACGCATGCGCAGTAAGATTAATGACACACTTATGAAATAGTGTACATCGGAGATTTTATGATCCTCAAGACGATATTGAGTGCTTTTAAACCCTTTCGCTTGATCAGCTTAGTTGCCACTTATATCTTGGGTGGGGGGCTCGTCCAATACGTCAAGCAAATGCGGGATTGGATGGACTTTATTCAGGGCGGTATTTTCCTTGTCCTGATCGCCATCAGCCTGGATCTTTTAACTTTGCTTCAATCACTCCAAAATCGGAAAAATTGGCCGGAGGGAATGGAATTGAGAATGGTAAAGGAGACTCGTTTTATGACGGCGGTTACCGCTGCGACATTTCTGACCGTTTCAACGACGATTTTCATTCATTGGATGATTTCCGGAATCGTCTGGCAGGGTTTGGGCTTTCTTCTTGCGGCGATGATTGGCTTCGGGGTTCTATATTATTTATCTCGAACCGGGACTTCGCTGCGCCTTTTTCAAATTCTCTTTGAAGCGGGCATCTTTGTGGTCATTCCCCCTGCCGTTGCTTATTTTCTTCAGTCGCAAGACCTTCACCGGCTGTTGACCATGGCGGTGATGGCACTCCTTCCCGCTTTTCTTGCTTATCGCATGCTTATCTATTTAAAGCGTTTTGGGTTTGACCAGCAGAACGAGAACTTGACCATTGTCACTTATATGGGATGGCAGCGGTCGATGACTTTGCACAACGCTCTAATCCTCTTGACCTATCTTCTGATGGCTTTGATTGCCCTCCTTGGATTTCCCTTGTTTCTTCTTTGGCCTGTTTTTCTGACACTGCCGATAGGGATATTGGAAATCTGGTTGATGGAACGGGTCAGGGGTGGAAAGAAACCCTTATGGCGTGTGATGCAGTTTGCAACGGCATCTGTGTTTTTAATACCAATTTACCTGCTGGGTTTTGCTTTTTGGATCAGGTAAATCGGGTCTTGTTTTTAGAACTGCTCACAATCTATACTTAATTTAATAACCACTATCCTAGATGTGGAGAAAAATAAATGGTACTCACAGCAGGGCAGCAAGCGCCAGAATTTACGTTGACCGACAGCAAAGGAGATGTTCACAGATTATCCGATTATCGAGGAGAGACCATCGTCCTTTATTTTTATCCCAAGGATGACACGCCAGGGTGTACGAAGGAAGCTTGTTCGTTTCGGGACAGTTATCAGGATTTTAAAGAGGCAGGTGTGGAAGTCATTGGGATCAGCCCGGATTCGGAGAAATCCCATTCCAAATTCATTGATAAATACGAGTTGCCTTTTACCTTACTCTCAGACCCTGACCACCAGGTATGTGAGGCTTTCGGCGTCTGGGGAATAAAAAAGTCTTTTGGGCGCGAATACGAGGGCGTCTATCGGACAACTTTCGTGATCGGACCTGAAGGAAAGATCAAACGTGTATTCGAGAACGTCAAACCTTCTGATCACAGTCAAGAAGTCCTAGAGGAGGTGAAGAAATGAAGAAAACGATAGTCCTGGTTCTCATGTTCAGCCTTGGGCTTGGTCTGATCGTTGCATGCCAGGCGGGAGTATCGCAGGATGGGCTTCCGGAAGAATATGCTGGTTTGGAGAACCCCTATGCCGGGGATGAGGATGCATTTGTTATTGGTATGGATATTTTTGGGGAGCGATGTGAGCGTTGTCATGGACCTGATGCGCGAGGAGAAGGCAGCGCGCCAGATCTGATTGCATCTGCCGATGAGCATGAGGCAGACTACTTATTCTATTGGGTGTCGACAGGTGGGGATAGCTTAATCATGCCTGCTTTTTCCTCCAACCTCAGCGAGGATGAGATCTGGCAGGTCATTACGTATATCACGCAATTGGATTAAACGAAGTTACACGTTCGACAACGCATACGAGATTGATGCGAATTGTTAAAGCAAAGCATTAGAGGCTGTCCAAAAAGGCAGCCTCTAATATTTTATGTAAATAATTAGATAAGAAAGTTGGTTTACATCAATCGCAAGAGCACGTTGCCCTCTGACCAGAGTTCTTCCAACCGGTAGTACTCTCGTTTTTCCGGCGAAAATAGGTGGACAACAACATCCCCATAATCCAATACGATCCAACCCGCGTCAGCTTCACCCTCGGGTTGACTCGATTTATGAAATTCTGTTTTAATCTCACGGGATAATGAATTTGACAGGCTCTGAAGCATTCTCCTGCTGGTTCCGTTGGCAATGACGAAATAGTCTGTAAAGGATGCAATGCCTTTTATGTCTAGGATCAGGATATCTTCTCCTTTTCGTTCCTCAAGAAAATTCGCAATTTCTCTTGCTAATGTTATCGCTTCCAGATGTCACCTCGTATGAATGATTTGGCTTGATGGGGTTAATTATACTTTATTCAAAGATATAGTCATCAAAGGCGTATAAATCGGACCTTTAGGAGTCAGCTCGCTTTGGTAAAGAACAACTTGTTTTATCGTGGTGTTGCCTAAAGAGTCGACCTTGAACAGGGAAAGAATCTCTCCGATCTCACTGATTGTATTGCGTTTTGTTCCCCGCCTGACTCGGGCAATGGTCAGGTGTGGGGAGAACTTTCGCTTTTCGCGTTCGATATCAACCTCCTCCAAAGCGCTGTCGAGTGTTTGATGAAGATTGATCAGTGCATCATCAGCGGCGATGCCCAGCCATATCACCCTGGGGTTGTGCTCGTTGGGATACATTCCCAGCCCCTCGATTTTGATGTTGAATGCCGATTGATTTCGCAGTGAATCTGCCAGTACAGCTTGAACCTGACTTAGTTTTTCCTCTGGGATTTCGCCGAGGAATTTGAGGGTCAAGTGCAAATTATTTGTTGAAATCCATTTAAGCGCTTCGTCAGGGGTCTGGGTCTTAAAGTAAGTAATGATTTTCCCGATTTTCTGGATGATCTCTGGTGGAAAATCAACCGCAATAAAGGTTCGAAGCATGAGGATCTCTTTCCAATGGATGATACTTCTTAACAAGATTACCATATTTGTGAGTGGGGAATGAAATTCCCATCCATTTTTTATGCGGGGAATCTTAACATTAATATTCTTTTCAAGGATTTAGAATTATGGTATAAGTAGTTTACCCTGCTGTGTTCGTGATGCGGCATACCAGTTTTGGGCCAACACCTATTAATTGTGTTCGATCTCCATTCAGTGCCGCGATAGACTTAGGTCAAGGCGAATCTGATGGGTACGACAAACCTGCTTATGCAGGTTCAAAACTCAGCAGCACACGGCACGGCGGGGTCGTTTTTTAACGAATAGAATAAAGCGACAACGGGAACCCCAATTTGGGGGTTTTTATTATTATCAGGGCAATCGCAAAGTCTAGACTTTATTTCATTATCAATAATAACTTCAAATAGCGCTGAATATTTTTTCTGTTGATCCATTTGATTGAAAAATTTTTTATTTGTAAGCCATCATCATATACTTCACCTTTGCAAATCGTTACTCTTACTAAAAATAAAAAAGTATAGTTTTTGGGCTTCCCCTTAAGGAGCGAAGCGACGCATCCCCCAAAGGGGTAAAGGGGAAGCTGTCTGCGCAGCAGACTGATGAGGTGAAAAACAGGGATAACAATCTAATAACGGTGTGTTTAGCATAACGCCAGTTATAAAAGAACATTGATGAGACAGCAACAATGCCAAGTTTTTTGTTGTATTTTATAAGGAATACCTCATCCAGCGCTTTGCGCCACCTTCCCCTGGGGCACAGTGTATAGACAGGACACATGGGTAACAGTCGTTCGGGGACATGGGTTACACACTGT
>CAZNRI010000010.1:0-68773 GCA_964575595.1 uncultured Candidatus Brevefilum sp. | reverse complement strand
AAGGAGTTCTCTCTTTTTGTCTACTCAAATATGGAAATATGATACAGTATCGTTTGTAAAGGTATTGTTAAACGTTGAATACATGATACCAAGGGAGATGGACGCAGAGGTGCTTCAGTAGAATGTTATTACGCAGTGGGTCGGGTACTCTCATTGGACTAAAGTCCTCACTCCAATAAATATTTCTTTGTGGAGGATATGAACTTCTTATTGATTCACGGAGCACAGGCTTTAGCTTGTTTTTGATGATCACATTTCAGTGTTGGTCTTTCTAAAAACCGGGTGTTTGTCACATGTGGCGGTGTAGCCGCCCACGGGATGAAATGATGGCGTGTAGGTGGTTACGTATGGTGAAGGAGCGGAGCGACTGAATCTACATGACAACCATGAATCTACGGGTAAACTTAAAGCAGAACAGCAAAGAAAGGAAAAAATGAACCTAATGAACTTTAAAAAAGACTTTTTGATGATACTCAGCCTAATCTCCCTGCTGGCGTTCAGTTCCTGCGGACTGATTCAGGGGGACGTCACTGTTGAGCCCACATCCACACAAACTACTTCGCCAACATCTACATTGACATCCCAACCCACCCAACCGCCGACCTTGCGGGAGACTGCGGCGCAGGTCATCCAGGCTCTCGCGGAAAAGGACCTGGAGACGGTGGCGCAATTTGTTCACCCCGAGATGGGCGCGTGTTTTTCACCTTATGCCTATGTGCGCGAGGAGCATCAGGTCTTTATACCTGACGAACTAGTCAACTTAGAAGGATCGGCGGAGACATATACCTGGGGGCGGTATGACGGGACTGGCGAACCAATCGAGATGACTTTCGATGAATATTATGTTGAATTTGTCTACTCGGCTGATTTCGCTAATCCGGAGTCGACGGCGGTGAATGCCCGGATCGGTCAGGGTAACAGTCTCAATAATATCCATGAATTTTTCCCTGGAAGCTCTTTTGTGGAATACCACTTCAGCGGCTTTGAAAAGCAATATGAAGGGATGGATTGGCAGAGCTTGAGGTTGGTGTTCGTTCAGGAAGATGGCGTCTGGTTCCTGGTGGGGATTGTGCATGATGAGTGGACGATTTGAGAATTAAAAAAGGATGCGAGATTCAACAGCCCGCATCCTTATAATCTCAGTATAGTAAAACTATTTACTCGTATTCAGTCCAATAGTTCGGCGATACCCAAACTCGAATCTTATCAATGATTTGAGAGCTGGCGTAATCAACCCACACTTGAATCTCAGCCGATCCGCCGGCTGGGATGGGTTCTTTGGTCCAATCGCTGCCGCCGCCGATGATTTGACCACTAGCATTGTATAACAAGACGTAGACTTCCGCTTCCGAGACACCTTTGCTGTAATTATTGGTGAAATTCACAAGGATTTCTGTATTGTAATCTCCAACAACGTCTTCTTCGTTAATCGTGAAGGGATTCTCGGTTAATTCGTAGTCCTCAACAACATCACCGGGAAGCACCAAAACATCATACTCGGTGGTATTTGCGCTGTCCGGCGGTGATAAGATCCAAGGGGTCACTCCTAACGTATCCCCCGGCAGGAGGAAATCAATGTGGATACTGCCTGTTGAGGTTACATTATCATTTTCATCATAAAAAGTGACATATAAAACCGAATCACTCAAGACTGCATCGGTGTTATTTTGAATAACTGCGCCGCCGTGGATGCTGCCGTATAGATCCTCATAAAAATAATCGTCTAAAATGGAAATATTCGACCAGAAATCCCCGCCTTCATAATTAACGCTGTCGTTTGTAAAGGTTGGATAGACTTCAACGGAGGCAACATCATCGAAAACATTCACAAAGGTGGCATACCCCATATACCCTGAGCCGGGGATAAAGTTCACATTAGTATAGGAGCCGCCAACAATCTCACCTGCAACATTGTAACAAATGATATTGGCGCGGATATCGGTATAGGTTTCTGCGCTAGCGTTATTGATCTTCCCTGTAACCATAGGGAACCCCCCGTTTTGCCAGAATGCAGCTTTTTCGATGGTAAAAGGCGTTGTGAAACCGTTGGGGGAGAGGGTGTCCCCATATACCCAATCCACGGAGACGGAATCAACGGTAATGGTCTCATCAGAGAGGTAAAAGTTAAAGACGATGCCAAAGGGTTGTTCAGGAAAGACCCAACGCACAGTGGAAGATTCACTGTCGATCTCCTTGCCGCTGGCATCAAAAAGGTAAACCGTATACTCGACGTCTTCAAAAATGAGGTCGGGGTTGGGGTTTTCAAAGAAGAAGGACACGAAGACCGTTTTGTCTTCCTGAACCCAAAGGCTTTTTTCCAACAAGGTTAGATCTTGGGGTTCATCAGAATCTTCTGGTTCGGTTGCAGCAATTCCTGTTGACTCTTCTGAGAACTCTTCTGCTTCACCTGGATCAGTTGAGCTTTCATCTGTTGGCTGTGGTGGAATAGTCGCGACTCCACTCCCGATGGTTGGCTTGCTGGCGCTGTCCAGGCAGGCCGCCAAACCCACCACCAGCAGGAAGAGGATGAGTAAAGCAATTGTCAGATGTCTCTTGATCATTGATTGCTCCATGTCAAGCAGCTTTATGTTCATTATACTCAAAAAGATGTTTTTCTTGGTTATACCTCTTAAATCAAGAAACCTTCAGTGTTTTTCTGAAGGCTAATGGGATTGTTGTGATCAATCGTGTTTTATGAAGTAGGGCAGGTGGGAGTCGAACCCACACGGTGTTACCACCGACGGATTTTAAGTCCGTTGCGTCTGCACTTCCTCCGGTCGCCGCCCACTGCCCCAAAAACCAGATGTGAGGGATATTTCGGTGATAGTGAAATTAAATTTATGAGAATCCTCTGTATTTCAAACGCTAATTAGCGTATGCTAAATACCCATTTTGCAGTTGTACTTTGTTTTGGGCCATCTCGTTTCACAAGGGTAACTTTTGCATAATCTAGAAATTTATCTGCATCTATTGCACTGCAGACGAGTGGGTATCGTTGAGCAAGGCCCATCCCTTTATGAACATCAGATGAAGTAAAACTTACATTTGTTTTCCCTTGTCTTCTTGCGGGTTCTATGATTTCCCTAAATACATATAGCCTGACTTCATTTGCTGTTGCCATATCTTCTATCCTTTCTCAAAATTTGGCTCTATAATTCATACTCTTGTACATTTTTCTCTCTTTGAAAAGTTATCTTTTTATTTTTTTTGTATACATGTACACTTTATGATAATTAGGATAGGGGGTAAGTATACTATCATATAAAAGGGGAAACGCATGTAGCGTTCTCCCTTGGTATCCACGGTTTCTCCTGCAGGGAGATAGGCCTGGCCGTTACAATACGAACACTTACTGAGAATCTTGACCTTGATTTTCATATGCCTCCTTTGGTGGTTAAAATAAAAAACCCGCCAATTAAGGCGGGTGGGGTACCTGCGCCAGCTGGCCGCAGGTTATTCAATTAATTAACCCCCATGTTCACTTTGGCTAATAGCCACTCATTATATAACTGACTTAAACTCTTACAGGGTTATTTTAGGGTGAAACGCTTTTCGGGTTCCACCGGTGGACACCCCCTATTTTGTAGCTTTTTGTAATAGAGGGGTAGGTGAAATGAGAAATTCTTTTCACGGGGATATTATCAACCTAACTCTCCCACGCTTTTGGAATTAACAACATCTAATAAAATCAAATCTACTAATGAAGCACCTGAAGCACTACGAATAACCATGTCTTTATTTGCGAGGTCGTAAACAATATCTTTTAGGTGGAATATCTTGATTCCAGTTTCTTCTATTAAGTCCAGTTCCTCTCTTCATTGTTTTTAACAAAAGGAAAATTCAAAATAAGTCTTTCAGTTCTCTAACCGGTAAATGATTTGTTCACTAGTGAAATTTAGGTAATAATACAGTCGAATTTTCTAATTTGTTCTTCCATTGCTTATTCTAATGTTTCGCCATAAACATGAATATACATAAAAATGAAAGTTCCAACTTCTTTTATGGTTCCTTTGCCCTTAATAAACTGGTTCTTTTGAAATTCAATTGCTACATCGATAGGTGTCCCATAGATAACAAAAGGTCCTCCACTCAATATCCCACTGCAAGCATCAATCTGAATTCTTCCATCTTCGTAAACTTCAGTTATTTCTCCTTCATATTCAATTGGTTTTCCAACCAGACTTTTCGTGTACTCTTCCCATTGAAGTTCTGTCATCTTTTTTCGTTGGTCATTAATATAATCACAGGTGTACACATCCGGCTCTGTTTGAGTTTCCTCAACAATAGCTGTACCAAAGAAAAATGATTCAATGGTAGCCTCTGTCTGTTCTTTCTCAACTCCAACAATTTCTGCCTCACTATGAATGGCTTTTCCTACTTTCTCACCATCAACTTCTATTCGGAGATAACTTAGAAATGGCTCAGCTTTTCTTATGGTTCCAATTCCCATAATAAATTGCCCTTCTGTTAATATAGACAACACATCATTTGGAGTTCCATATATAGTAAATACAGTAATTGATGGGCATGCGTAAGTGATTAGCATATGTCCATCACTATCAATCTTAGATATTTTTCCCTCATACCCAATGCGTTGACCAGTTATGCTTCTAGAATAGTTTTCCCATTCAGAATCTGAAAGTGTATCAAATTGTTCCTTAATTTCTGCACAATCCAACATATTACCCATTGAGCTAATATCTAATGTTGGTAATTCTTCAATGACTTCAGTTGCTTTATTTGATATCTCACCCCCAGATGATTCACATACACAAGCAGCCACCACTAAAAATAGAACTGCTAAGGCTGCAAACCATTTTCTATTCATTTTTTCCTCCTTTGTCACAACACATAAGGAAAAATTCTTACGTGTAATAGCAGTATACAATATTAAGCATCATCATTTCAACAAATCTATGTGATTCATTGAATGTGTCAATGATTTGAGATAATTATTCATTAAATTTAAACTCTAAAAACATGGTTATTCATCCAACTGAAGCACATCCTGCTGGCAATTGCATTCCTTCATCCGTAACTCGATTGTTAATTAACACTTGAATAAATCCACTTCCACAGGGCTAGCTCGTCGATGCGCGATTTCAGTGTCCTGTCGTGTTTCTCTTAAGTACCTCTGTAAAACCGTAATTCCCTTATGTCCCATCAATTTAGCAAGCGTGAAGATATCCGTGCCATTTCTCAGCATGGCTAAGGCAAATGCTCTTCGGAAGTCGTGAAGGGAGGGCGGTTCAACATCAGCTTGCTTTGCCCTTCTGGTCATAATGGCTCGAAGGCTGTCATATTTGAGACGACCTGAATTGAATCGTGGGTGGGTGACCCACAGAGCTTGGTTATCATCTCGTCGTTGATTTAGATATCTCCGAAGTGCTCTTTTCGTATGCTTACTGATATAAACATAGCGAGGTCTTTTCCCCTTGCTGTGACGAATAAGGATATCCCCTCTGGCTTGATTGATATCCTCAATATTGATAGCCAGCAATTCCCCGGCTCTCACGCCCGTATCCAGTAAGAACAGAAGCAGGGCTTTATCCCTGATGCCACAAAATGTGTTGGTTTCACAGACCTTAATCATCTGGGAGACTGTTGTAAATTCCACTGGTTCTAGAGGCTCAAGGGGTACTCTTGGGGCTTTTACCTTCTTTATCGGATTAGACCAATTCTCCGGTTCAACCTCATCTTCAAACCAAAACAAGAAGGCACGTAAGGCACGATAAGCAGCATGTCTCCCTCCTGGGTTATGTCCTGTGTCCTCAAGATAGAGAAGGTACTGGCGAATCATGGTAGGTGTTATCTGGTTTATCTTTGACACCACTTGAGACTCACAATAATCTGCAAAAGACTTCATCTTCTGACGATAAAAAACCAGGGTCCCTTTAGCACACCCCCGTGCTTTCCGGTCAATCAGGAAGGCTTCTATCCATGTATAGATGTCCTCATCGACTGGAGAATCTGAGAGAGTCCGTTGTACCTCGGGCTTTAAAAACATATGGCACACTCCTTTTTCGTGTGCCGAAATACCCAATATATAGCGATGCTCACTCTTTTACCCCCTACATTTAGTGAATTTATATAGGGCAGGTGGGAGTCGAACCCACACGGTGTTACCACCGACGGATTTTAAGTCCGTTGCGTCTGCCATTCCGCCACTGCCCCAAACGCCCCATAATTTTACCATTTAATAGAGGCTTGTGAAGGCTGATAAAGCCAGTTCCGGCGTGGGAACAGCGTTGTTTTTGCAATCTCATGAATGGTAAAATTTTATTCGTTTATAATTACTCCAATACAGGACTGAGGAGTTTTCTTTTATGGTTGAATCAGAACATTTACCCCTTTATCAAAACCCAGAATTTTCCCCAGAGGAACGCGCCCGGGATTTAATCGACAGGATGACCCTGGCTGAGAAGGTGTCCCAGGTGATGGATAATGCCGCCCCTGTTGAACGTCTGGATATCCCCGCCTATCACTGGTGGAACGAGGCGCTGCACGGCGTGGCGCGGGCTGGCACGGCCACCGTCTTTCCCCAGGCGATCGGCATCGCAGCAACGTGGAATGAAGATCTGGTTTTCCGCATGGCCAGCGCCATCTCTGATGAGGGGCGCGCCAAACACCATCAGGCGCTGCGGGAGGGCGACCACGGGCAATACAAGGGGCTCACCTTCTGGTCGCCGAATATCAACATCTTCCGTGATCCGCGCTGGGGCCGGGGGCAGGAAACCTACGGCGAGGACCCTTACCTGACGTCAAGAATAGGGGTTCAGTTTGTGAAGGGTATGCAGGGGGATGATCCGGATTGCCTGAAGACGGCCGCCTGCGCCAAACATTACGCCGTGCACAGTGGGCCCGAAGCGGAACGGCACCGCTTCAACGCAGAGGTCGGCACCCGCGATCTGTGGATGACCTATTTACCTGCTTTTGAAGCCCTGGTACGGGAGGCGGATGTGGCGGGAGTGATGGGCGCATATAACCGCACCAACGGCGAGGCCTGCTGCGCCAGCCCAAGGCTGCTGCAGGACATCCTGCGGGACCAATGGGGTTTTGAGGGGTATATCGTTTCGGACTGCGGCGCTATCCAGGATATTCATCAACATCACCAATTGGTGGAAACGCCGGCGGAAGCTTCCGCACTGGCGATTAAGAACGGGTGCAACCTAAACTGCGGCTGCACCTATGAGCATTTGCTCTCGGCTGTTCGGGCCGGCTTGCTCACTGAACGTGACATTGATCAGGCATTATTTTATCTTTTCAAAATCCGTTTCCAGTTGGGCATGTTTGACCCCCCAGAGGATGTGCCCTATGCACAGATCCCCATTGAGGCAGTGGATACCCCCGCCAACCAGGCTT
This sequence comes from uncultured Candidatus Brevefilum sp., assembly GCA_964575595.1. Taxonomy (GTDB): domain Bacteria; phylum Chloroflexota; class Anaerolineae; order Anaerolineales; family Anaerolineaceae; genus Brevifilum. Next base: position 61,411 of record CAZNRI010000010.1, on the reverse strand, counting down.
TAGCGCTGGAGGTCGCCCGTCAGTCGATGGTGCTGCTCAAGAACAAAGAGGGTTTCCTGCCGCTGGATAAGGACCTGGGTTCTGTGGCCGTGATTGGCCCCAACGCGGATGACGCCCTCGTCCTGCGCGGCAATTACTTCGGCACGCCCTCCGAATCCATCACCGTGTTGGAGGGGATCCGCGGGTTGGTATCCCCATCCACGGAAGTGCGATATGCTCGCGGGTGTGAGATCTTCAAGCCTGGCCAGGAGGGATTTGAGGAAGCTCTCCAAGCTGCAGAAGATTGTGACGTTGCTGTTTTGGCTCTGGGCCTCTCACAGCAGCTTGAGGGGGAGGAGGGCCAGCATGAGGGCAGCCCCAATGGCACCTTGAGCCGCGGGGATCGATCAGAATTGCGCCTGCCCGGCGAGCAGGAAGCGCTGCTGCAAGCGGTCGTGGAAACCGGAACGCCGGTGGTGCTGGTGTTGTTAAACGGCAGCCCCCTGGCGGTCAACTGGGCGGATGGACACTGCGCTGCCATCCTGGAAGCCTGGTACCCTGGACAGGGCGGCGGGCGCGCTGTGGCGGAGGTTTTGTTCGGCGACTATAATCCTGGCGGACGGCTGCCGGTGACCTTTTATCAATCCGTTGATCAGCTTCCACCCTTTGAAGATTACGCCATGGCCGGGCGCACCTACCGTTATTTTGACGATGCCCCCCTGTATCCCTTTGGCTATGGGTTGAGCTATACGACCTTTGCATATTCAGACCTGGCGCTGAGCCATGACCGCATGGACGGCCCGGAGGTCATGCGGGTTTCCTGCATGGTGCGCAATATGGGGGAGCGGGCGGGTGATGAGGTTGTGCAGCTTTATCTGCGGGATGAGGCCGCGTCGCTGCCCGTGCCCAGGCATAGTTTGGCGGGCTTCAGGCGCATCCGCCTGGCACCAGGCGCTGAGGAGCGGGTGACCTTTGAAATTCAGCCCAAACAGTTTGCCTTCGTGGATGACGCGGGTCAATGGGTGATCGAGCCCGGAACCTTCACCGTTTTCGTGGGGGGCGGGCAGCCGGGCATGGCGGAAGGCATTTCGGCCTCTGTGGAGATGGTCGCCGAGAAAATATTATTGGATTAACGCATTTAGAAAGTTTGTTTAGATGGATTTGACCTTATCGATTTGGAATTGGCTGCTGGCTCTATCCCCGGTGTTGGTGGTGTTGCTCTTCATGCTCGGTTTCCGCTGGGGCGGGAGCCGGGCGGGCGGCTTGGGCTGGTTCACTGCGGTGTTGGCGGCCCTTTTATTCTTCGGGGCTAATTTTGAGACCCTTGCCGTGGCACAGATCAAGGCCGTTTTGCTCAGTCTGGACGTGCTGTTCATCATCTGGACGGCCTTGCTGCTGTTCAACATCGCCCGGGAGGCCGGCGCCATCCGCATGATCGGGCAGGCTTTGCCAAAGTTGACGGGGGACCGGGTCATGCAATCGTTGTTGATCGGCTGGCTGATGGTCTCCTTCTTGCAGGGCATGGGCGGCTTCGGCGTACCGGTGGCGGTGTGTGCGCCGCTGTTGGTGGGCTTGGGTTTCACGCCCCTCCAGGCGGTGGCCATGGCAGCCATCGGCCACGGCTGGGCGGTGACATTTGGCTCATTGGCGTCATCCTTCCAAACCCTGATGGCAGTGACGGGGATGCCTGGCGAGGTGTTGGCCCCCATGGCGGCGCTGCTGCTGGGGATCGCCTGCCTGCCCAGCGGCTTGCTGGTGGCCTTGATTGGGGAGGGCTGGAAGGGGCTCAAACGCGCTTTTTTCCCCGTGCTGGTCATTGGCTCGGTGATGGGCTTGGTGCAGTACCTGCTCGCCACCAGCGGCGTGTGGACATTGGGAGCGACCGGCGCGGGCATTGCCGGACTGGCGGTCGGGTTTGGTCTGGTGCGGCTGCCGGCTTATCGGGCAAAGGCTGGGGAACTATCCAGCGAGGATGTTAATCCAGAGGATGAAGGGAAGTCCCTGTGGCTATCGTTGATTGCCTACGGCCTGCTGGTCGTGTTGGCCTTCGCCATCAATTTGATCCGGCCGGTGGACGCCTTCCTCAGCCAGGTGAGCTTTACGCTGGACTTTCCGGAGGTGCGCACAGCCTACGGCTGGGTGACCGAGGCGGGGCCCGGCCGGGTGATCAACATCTTTGGGCATCCGGGCGCCATCCTGCTGTATACCTGCATCATCTCCTATGTGATTTATCGTAGAGTGGGCTATATCCAGAAAGGCGCCATGCGCCGAATTTTGGGGCGTGTGGTGAAGAGCGGCGTTAACTCCAGCCTGGGCATCCTGGCGATGGTGGCAGTGGCTTCGGTCATGTTGCACAGCGGGATGACCTATCTACTGGCGCAGGGGCTCAGCGTGAGCTTCAGCCGTGATGTCTACCCGGCGGTGGCGCCCTTCATCGGAGCACTGGGCGCCTTCATCACCGGCAGCAATAACAATTCCAACGTGCTTTTCGCTGTATTGCAGCAGAATACGGCGGAACTGCTGAACCTGGATGTGCTGCTGATCCTGGGCGCGCAGACGGCAGGGGGCGCACTGGGCAGCGTCCTGGCGCCAGCTAAGGTGATCGTAGGGTGCAGCACGGTGGGGCTGGCGGGTGAGGAGGGGGCGGTGATGCGCAAGCTGTTGGCTTACGGCGCGGTCACCATCGGGACGGTGGCGTTGGCGGCGTTGTTGATTCAACACGTCTTTTAGGAGGGAAGGATGACGGAGAAAACGATGAAGAAGTCCAAACTTAAGGCTCGAATCCTCCTGCTGGCGCTGCAGGTTTTGCTGCCCTTTGGACTGTACCTCGCCATGCAAAGGGGGAGCCAGTCTCTGATGATAGTTATTGCAGCCCTGCTGGGGTTAAGTATGCTGGGGCTGGTGTGGCTGGGATGAAGCGGCTGCGTCCTGGAAAAAGCGGCGGCTGGCTGAGCAAGACCTTGTTCGCCCTGAGCCTGGCCTTTCTCGGCTTTGGGCTGGTCAGCCTGGGGTGGGGGGTGTGGCCCCCGCCCACAGATGCGGTGCAGTTCACCATCTCGGCGGGTCCTTTGCCCGGCGCGCCTGCGGGGATGACCTACGCCAGCCTAGCGGATTATACGTTGAATGTCTCCTGGCCGGTCTGGATCAGGGATGGGGAGACGGGGACGATCACCGTTCACTTGACGGAGGTGGAGGGGGCAGCGGGGGAGGCGGTGGAGCGTCCAGCCCAGGTGGTGTTGGTGGAGCCGGTCATACCAGGGGTGACGATGGAGCCAGCGGGGCGCTCCCAGGCGAATCTGGCGGTGGGGCAGGCGCTGACCCTGACCTGGGATGTGGCGGGGGAGGTGTCGGGGGAATATGGGGGGAAGCTGTATGTTTCCTTTGGGTTTTATGACGACGCGCTGGGGGAGTTGGTGCCCGTGCCGGTGGCGGTGGTGGACCTGGCGTTCCAGGTGCGGTCGTTATACGGCCTGGAGGCGCGGCTGGTGCTGTGGGTGGGGCTGGCTGGCGTGGCGCTGTGGGGGGTGTTGTTCATTGCAGGGCGTGTGGCAGCGGGGAGATAAAATTTTGTCGTTGCGAGGAGGCTTCGTAGAAGCTGACGTGGCAACCCAAGATTGGGATTTCACGGGATATGGTTATGGGATAGCGGTTATGGTTATGGGAGGACTTCTTGGATTGCTTCGACCTCTGATGAGGTCTCACAATGACAAGAATGATTCCTTCGCGTTGGTTTTTGCCCGATGCCACTTGATATTGATACTGTGACCACACTCCCGTGTTCCCTAAATTCTGGTACGATATCTACTATGACAACACCTGACAAACCTGAAGATAACTTAAAGCAGAATCCTGCGAAGGCGCTGCTGATCTCCTTTTCTGTGGGCTGTCTGACCTTCCTCATCGCCGGTTTGGCAACTCTGGCGGGGATCCTGATCGATCTGCGCAACGACACGCTGCCGCGCTGGACGTTGATCTTCCTGGTGGGCAGCGCGCCGCTCACACTGGGAGTGGTGTACCTGCTGGCGCGGCGGGCGATAAAACCCAAGGATAAGGCTGCACAAAAGGAGGGGGAGGGGGAAGATTGACATCCGCACGCCGAGGAGACTTTATTAGAAATAAATAGTTGTTGTTTATATCATATTATTTTTTTCGTTTCGTTGTCCTTTTGCCACTTCATAGCATTGATTAAATTGTTTTTACTTGTTCAAAACGCCGGTTCGGGTTATATTAAATCCATGCAAATTCAAGGCTGTATTCATCCATCTGAAAGGATTGCATCCACGTGACCGGAAAACGCACCAGAAGCCTGAAGGCTTGCCTGGCGGGGATATCGGACTCCCTCCTGAATTCGTATCATGAGACGGAGATCACGGGCATTGCCTGGGATTCACGGGAGGTGCAGCCTGGCGACGCCTTCTTTGCCTTGGTTGGCGGGAACGTTGACGGGCACCAATACATCAACTCAGCGGTGGAGAAGGGGGCGGCTGCGGTGATAGGCACCCATCCTATGGATTCCCTGCATGTACCTTATGTCCGCATCCGGGGCGACGACCGCGAAGCGCTGGCAAAATTTTCCGCCGCTTTTTACGATTATCCGTCTAAAAAACTGACAGTGATTGGCGTGACGGGGACAGACGGCAAGACCACCACCACCAATATGGTCTACCATATCCTGCACACGGCGGGATTTCCAGTGGGGATGATCTCTACGGTTAACGCCCTCATCGGCGATGAAGCCCTTGACACGGGTTTTCATGTCACAACACCTGCATCCCCTGATGTACAGCGCTATTTGGCGTTGATGGTGGAAGCGGGGTTGACCCATGCCGTGCTGGAGGTCACCTCTCATGGATTAGCACAAAAGCGGGTGGCGGAGGTCGCTTTTGACCTGGGGGCTGTCACCAATATCACCCATGAGCATTTGGATTATCACGGAGATTACAAAGGGTATCTGCAAGCCAAGGGTCTGTTATTCGAAGTCCTTTCGAAGGGAGACTCTAAGAAGGGTGTGGAGAAACTCGTTGTTTTGAACAAGGATGATGAGTCTTATCCTTATCTCTCCGAAATTACCCAAGCCCAACAGCTTTCGTATAGCCTTTCAAAGGATGCTGATCTGTGGGCGGATGAAATCGAGAACACGCCCAGTGATTTGCGATTCACAGTTCGTGGTTCAGAACAGTCTTTTCCCATTCGCACACCTTTAATTGGACGCTATAACGTCCTCAACAGCCTGGCCGCGATCGGGCTGACCGTTTATGGACTGGATGTACCCATTTCAACCGTGCAAACTGCTTTTGAAACTGTCCCGCCTGTACCTGGCAGGATGGAAAGGATTGATTTGGGACAGGACTTCCTGGCAATCGTTGATTTTGCCCATACCCCTAATGCCATTAAACAGGCATTGCTAACTGCCCAAGAATTGACGGATGGCAAGGTAATCGCTGTTTTTGGATCAGCGGGACTGCGTGATGTCGAAAAGCGCATGCTGATGCCCGAGATCGCTGTACAGTTGGCGGACGAATGTATCCTAACCGCTGAGGACCCTAGAACGGAATCACTGGATGCTATCCTGGCGGATATGAAGCTGGGGGCTGAAAGAGGAGGAGGTGAAGAAGGAGTTGATTTTTGGCTTGAACCCAATCGGCCAGATGCGATACGCAGAGCTGTGGCACGGGCGGGCGAGGGGGATTTGGTGATCACATGCGGAAAAGGGCATGAGCAATCGATGTGCTTCGGAGATATTGAATATCACTGGGATGATCGCACGGCTTTACGCGCTGCTCTGGCTGAACATTTAGGTGTACCTGGTCCCGACATGCCCGAACTGCCTACGAGCAACCCCGATTAATCCATTTGTCACCATGAATCGAAAAATACATAAACGAACAATCCTTGTAACTTGACATAGTGCCTAATACCTAATACCTAATACCTAATAACATTCACCCAATTTCCACTCACCATTCCCTACTCCTTTAAACAAAAAACTGCCCCAGTTGAAGGGGCAGTCTGTATTTTAGTTATTTTCGATCACCGTCGCCGGCCGCGGCTTTTGTTTTTATTTCCGCCGCCATCCTGAGCCTGGGCTTCTTCAAGCGTCCAGCCTTCCAGAAGTGCCTGGCGTGAGAGCCTGATTTTTCCCTGATTGTCGATGTTTGTGACCATAACGGTTATTTCATCACCTTCTTTGACCACATCTGTGACTTTATTGACGTGGCTGGTATCTAATTGAGAAATATGTACCAGGCCGTCCTGTCCGGGCAGAATTTCAACGAATGCGCCGAAATCTGTCGTCCGGACCACTTTGCCTGTGTAAATATGACCAACTTCGACCTCTTCTGTCAGACGTTCAATGCGGTCACGGGCTGCCTTGAAGCCAATGCCGTTGGTTGAGGCAATGTAAATTGTGCCGTCGTCTTCAATGTCAATGCGGGTGTCGGTTTCTTCCTGGATGGTGCGGATGGTTTCACCGCCTTTGCCGATCACCGCGCCGATCTTTTCAATCGGTACCTTAATGATTTCTATGCGGGGCGCATGATCTTTGATCTCTTCACGGGGTTTATCAATGGTCTGCAGCATCGTTTCAAGGATTGATAGGCGTGCTTGCCGTGCCTGTTCAAGGGCTTCGGACATAATTTCAGTCGTGATCCCACTGATTTTGATGTCCATCTGCAGGGCTGTGATGCCCTCACTGGTGCCGGTGACTTTGAAGTCCATATCGCCCAGGTGGTCTTCCATGCCGAGGATATCGGTGAGGATGACGTAATTATCATCCTGCTTGATCAACCCCATCGCCACACCGGAGACGGGCCGTTTGATCGGCACGCCGGTGTCCATCAGCGCCAGTGTTGAACCGCAGGTGGAAGCCATGGAGGATGAGCCATTGGAAGCCATCACCTCAGAAACAAGACGTAGGGTGTAGGGGAACTCGGTTTCCTCTGGAATGACGGGTCGTAATGCTCGCTCAGCCAACATTCCGTGTCCGATTTCTCGTCGGGAGGTGTAGAGACGACCGGTCTCACCCACACAGAAGGGCGGGAAATTGTAATGATGCATGTAACGTTTTGATTCACCGGGGATCAGGTTATCCAGTTCCTGCGCTTCCCGAGGGGTGCCTAGTGTTGCCATGGTCAATACCTGTGTCTCGCCGCGAGTGAATAAGCCGGAGCCGTGTGCCCGCGGGCTGACATTAACTTCGCACCAGACATCGCGGATATCCTTTGGATTGCGTCCATCGGGGCGTTTTCGCTCGGATAAAATCCGTTCTCGGATGATGGCTTTTTCTGCTTCTTCAAAAGCGTTGCCGATGTTCTTCTTCAATTCTTTGAGTTTGGATTCGCTGAGTTCTTCCGCTTTATCAGCGGTATTTTTCTCAATGATTTCTTCTTTTAATTCACTGATGCCGCCATAAAGGTTTTCTTTAGAATAGGGTTTGTTAATGATCTCAAGCAGGCGATCTTTGACATCTGCTTTGATCTCTCCGATCAAACTTTCTTCTGTAACGACACGTTCAACTTCGCGTTTCTCTTTACCGATCTCACGAGCCATTTGTTCTTGAAGCTCAATGATGGGTTGAATGGATCGGTGTGCAAGGTCAAGAGCCTCAATCATTACCTGCTCTGAAACCTCTTCCGCGCCGCATTCCACCATGGTGATAGCTTCTTTGGTGCCTGCGACCATCAGATCTAATTTGGATTCTTCCATCTCGCTAAATGTGGGGTTGACGACCAGTTCGCCGTCTACATAGCCGATGCGGACTGCACCCAAGGGGCCATCCCAGGGGATATCGGAGATCATCACGGAAGCTGAGGCAGCATTGATGCATAAAGTGTCCAGGGGATTCTCGGTATCTGCGGAAAGGGACATGAGGATCACTTGCACCTCATTGCGCATGCCATCCGGGAATAACGGGCGAAGAGGGCGGTCCACCATCCTTGCGGTGAGGACAGCTTCGCCGCGCGGCCGACCCTCGCGCCGGAAGAATGAGCCGGGAATGCGTCCACCAGCATACATCCGTTCCTCATAATCAACGGTCAGGGGGAAGAAGTCTAAGCCTTCCCTTACACCGCCCATAGTAGCAGCGGATAAGATCAGACTATCTCCCTGTCTGATGGTTACAGCGCCGCCGGCTTGTCCAGCCAGCTTGCCAGTTTCGATGATAATATCTTTATCACCGAGTTTTGTTCGATATATCTTTACATTAGGTTGCATTTAAATACTTCCCTTCATCTAATTACCCGCCCAGTCAGGGACTGAAAACCGGTGAGGTGCCAGTCCTCAGCAATTTTCAATTCCCGACTGACGGTTTGTACATACTTAAATATATTACCGCAGAAAAGTCAATTGCTGAGTCATCTTAGAAGAATGATTCCTCTTGCTCTGCAATCTGCTTAATCTGCGGTTTGTTCTCTGATTGTTTCAAATCGATAATTATTTATTGCGGATCTTGAGCTTTTCAGTAAGCGCCAGATAGCGTTTGTAATCCTTCCGGCGCAAATATGCCAGTAAACGACGTCGGCGACCAACGAGTTTGAGCAAGCCCCGCCGCGAACTTTCATCATGCTTATTCACCCGGAGGTGATCTGTCAATTCTAAAATTCGTTTTGAGAGGATTGCAATTTGCACTTCTGGTGAACCTGTATCGTCACCGTGACGCTTATATTCTTCAATGATCTCTTCTTTGCCTTCTTTATCTAAAGCCATGACACTGCTACTCCTTTATCATTTCAATTGCAGGTCTCCATGTTCCCAGCCGAGTTAGTTTCAACCTGGAACAGGACCAGTCATTGCGTGAATTATACCAGACGGCATTAAATATGCAAGCTCAGCGAAATGAGCGTTTTATTTGCGAAATCACTATGATATATCTGTTCGCGAATAACATGCTGATCGCGAAAGATTGCATCATATCAATCTCAACGTCGGTTCAATTGGTTTTGGGGTAATTTTGCGGATTCCAAGAAATATGGATATATGTGCCTTGATTCAATTGGGAATCGATTTTAACATCAGCGCCGATGATTTTTGCCCTTTCAAAGATATTTGCCAGGCCAAAGTGCTGCTGTGTGATTAAAGCACTTAAATCAGGACTGCCTGTCATTTGGAAGCCCACACCATCATCCTCGATATGCAATTCAAGTGAATCGGGGAGAAGCTTGCCATGGATGAGAATCTCTTTTGCTTGCGCATGTTCCAATGCATTTTGGCTAGCTTGCTGCACCATCCGGTAGAGATGTACTTCAGCTTTTTTAGGATATGAGACAGACTCAGCGGTCATCAAGCGTGTCCGAATGTTAATTACACCTCCAATTTGCTCTTTAGGCTCATCCGCCAGCTCTTCCAGTGCGATCGCCAATCCCATATCTAAAGCAGCAGGGCGTAAACCGCTCATGATATTGCGGATCATGTTGTTAATCCGTTGAACTGCTTGTTCAAACTCTTCACTGCTGCAGTCATTTTCTTGAATTTCGATCAGATATCCAATGGAAGGCAGGAGAACATCGTGAAGGTCCCTGGCAATATTGGCTTTCTCTTCTTCCTGTCGATTGACATTGGCGTTATACAATGATTGCAGGATTTCCGCCTGATGAATATTGAGTAAGGCAAGGGCGGTCTGGTTAGCCAGGGAGTTGAGGTCTTTGATAAAGTCTGAATTATAGATATCATTAGGATCCAGCCGTCCGAAGAACCATATGCCCACATTCTTCCCTTTGATTTCCAGCGGAAGCGCAACCCTGACCCAAGGATATTTGTTAGCAATATTCTCCAGGGATTCTTCTTTATTGTAGTCATTGAAGAAAAGAGAAACATCTTCTTGCATTTGGGAGACAATGGAGTCAGTTAATCCTGTTTTAAAGAGAGTCATGATTTGAGAGTTATCCTGGAAATAAAAGAGAACAGATTCCCGGATCAGCAGGCTGGGCAGGATCTCATCTTTTAATAGGATTTCGAGTGAATCCCGCTCCAAGCTAGTACTAATGATGTGTGCATAATCGCAAATAAGTTCCTCCGGGGGTTGTTGGATTCCTAGAATAATTCGATCGAATAATTTGCGATAAGGTTTATAAAGCTGAGTGGATAAGATGATCATGGTAATATTTATCAAAGTTGCCCAAATGGATATAGAGGTTGGTGAATGAGTAAGACTTGTTATCAGAAACATTGCTGTAAGCGTTAGTGAGCTGACTATTAACATGAAGATGATGAAAGCGGCGGCTCGGTTTGCACTCAGCCGGAGTGTGTAAGTCTCTGTTTTAAATAAATTGACCTGGTCGTTGGCAAGAGCTGGCATGATCAGGAGAGCGCCAAAACCTGTTATAGAGATGAAGATTATTGTAAGAAAAGAGGCGATATTGGATACCAATGGATTGATTGTAGTTGCTGGCAGGGATTGGAATAAGAAATTAATTAAAAAGGCTAGTAGAATTCCAATTGTGAATAGTTTTTGAAATAAATTAACCCTGGGAATATTTCGCTTCAGGTGGATTCGGTGTCCAATAAAGAAATAAAATCCTGGGATGGCTGTTAATCCTAATAGTGCGATATTTCCTTTGAGTGGTATGGACCCAATCAATAATCCGATCCCCATTACCGCCAGCGGTAATACAGCTAGAAAGTAGGCAAAAAGGATGGCTCTTAGTAATTTCCGATGTGCCTTAAATTGAAAATACTTGATCACCAATATGGTAAAAGAACTGATGAGTGCAAATATAAAAGCGAACATGAATGCATAATTTGGATTGATTGATAGAATTTCCAGTATGGCAAGCAGGACGAACAAACTATATGCAGTGAAGTTAATCCATTGTTTGCTGAATTTAAATGGGATTGGAAAACGCCAGTGAAGTTGAAAAGCGACGGGCAGACTCAACCAGACAAACGCACGCATAATTGTTGACGATTCCCAATAGCCTGTGGGCGATATCAGACCAGCGCTGATCCATATTGCAAAGGTATAGAAAAAAAGAATGAGCAAAAGGCGGGTTTTCGTTCTGGGACGAATAAAAAGGACTGTGATAATCCCTGCTGCAAAGAAGGGATAAGGAAGAATCCAATCTCCAGAAATTATATTGAGGAAAGTGTGTTCGCTCTGGTCTGGCTTGGGATAGCGTAAACTGAGCTGCTCACCGTCCCGAGTGAGTAGGATGCGCCATTCCTCTCCAGCGTCGGTCTGGATTAATGGGTTTTCATGAATCGATGTATTGATTTTGTCAATTGGGACACCATTGATACTCAAAATTTGGTCATCCAATTGAATATCATCCTCAGCGACTGGGTCAAGGTTGGTTACAATACCTATGCTCCAATTGACCGAGAAACCTAGATATGGCTTTAAGAATATCTCAGTATAGGTAAATAGAGCTAGAACCGCAAATAAAACGACGCTCATGATGATTTCTATCCATTGAAGGAGTTGACGGTTGTTATTTGGTAATGTGTTTGTGTGATTAATTCTTAAAGAAATCATGGCAACATCTTTTCTAAAGAAAGGAGGTGAGAAAAATGAAGGCGTTTTATGATGCTCTCCAGGAAGTTGAAAAATCTGCCAACGAAAGAATAGAAAAACTCTCTATTGTTTGTCAAGCGGATTTGGAAGATGTCCGTAAGAACCAGGATTTCAACGACTGGGAATGGTGGATGTGGTAAGGCAATGGTCTCAGGGCTTGCTGGCCAGGCTTTCAAACGCGCTAGCAAGCCAGAGGGATAAATATCATGTATAGTCACGTTAGCCGGTTTCTTCAAAAAAACAAAATCTTTTCTGATTGGAGAGATTTTAGACGTCTGATTGATACGATTATAAATGAAAAACCGAAGCATATCTGGATTCCAGCCTTAATCGGTGAATGTTATGAGTGCAATAAGGAGTTGTTGGTGCCCGCCAGTACTTGCCTGACACTGGCATATACTTCGATCATCCTGATTGATGATTTATTGGACGGCGATGGGCGGTTCAGTAAGCATGCCTGCAACCCTCCTCAATTGGCAAATATGAGCGCAGCCATGGTTGCTGCTGCGTATCAATCTTTGCTTTCTATTCCCCTGTCGGATAAAGAAAAAATCTGTGCTTTATCTATCCTGGGAAGGATGCTCATCAATGTCGCCCATGGGCAGCATTTGGATACTGGCGATGTCACCGACGAATCAACCTATTGGGAAATTGTCCGACTGAAAAGCGGTGCATTTTTTGCCGGCGCTCTTGGCTTGGGAGGTGTGGCTTGTGGTGTAGATGCGGAAGAGGTGGGGCTTCTGATAAAGTTAGGCGAGGAATATGGAATCCTGATTCAGATCCATGATGATTTACGTGATTCTCTTGAGGTGCCCGCAAATACAGATTGGGGGAACGGACGGCACCCTCTGCCGATCCTGTTCGCGGAAACTGTGGAACATCCCTGGCGGGATAGGTTCAACAGCATTCGGACTCAAGTAGAGGATTCGCAGCTTCTTCATGAGGCGCAGGAAATACTGCTCAGATGCGGTGCGATCAGTTATGGCTTGTACCAAATTGAAAACCATTATGACTCTGCGATGCAGCTTTTACATCAACTCAAAATGAAAAATAATGCACCATTGGTCAAAGTCCTAGATGAATTGGTTCACCCGGTGGATCAATTGATCAAAGGACTGTCAGAAGAAGGATGAATGCTGACACTCCTATGCTAATTATTCTTTGGAGATTTCCTGGAAATAGGCAGTCAGGAAACCCTTAATGAAATCTGGGTCCTTGCTTTTCAACAACGTCAATAATTCTTCCTGTGGGAGATGATAAGACGCAAGATAAGCTTTTAGATATTTACGAAAGGTGATCACCCCCCGGTCACCGTAAAATTTTAGCATCTTATCTAGATGATCTATTATGGTTTTATAAACGATAGACGGCGGCACATCGTTACGGTCCAAGCGGCTAAAGATCCAAGGATTTCCCACCGCGGCGCGCCCAATCATCACCGCATCACAACCGGTCATTTGTTTTATCTCCTGAATATCCGCAACGGTACGAACGTCGCCGTTGCCGATGACTGGAATATCAAGGGCTTGCTTAATCTCTCCAATTGGCTCCCAGCGGACCTCCCCGCGGTAGGCTTGCTGCCGGGTGCGCCCGTGAACGGCCACCATGGCGCCGCCGATATCCTGAATGACCTTGGCTACTTCTAAATAATTAAGATGATCCTCATCCCATCCCAGGCGGATTTTTCCGGTGATTGGGATGTTAAAATGCTGGGTCATTTTTTGAAATATCGTCGCGATGACATCCGGCGTCTTCATCAACGCTGCACCAGCCCCCCGGGAGGTCACATTCTTTGACTGACAGCCGAGGTTGATGTCGATGATGTCCGGCTGCACTTTTGGGATAAGCTGTTGAGCAGCTTTCAGCATCCGCTCGGGTTTATCCCCCAGGAGCTGCAGGCAGAGGGGTCTGTGAAAGGGTTCAAAAGCGATTCTCGCCAGATAGCGGGGATTGTCCTCCAAGACGTCCAACGCATTGATGAACTCTGTCACACTCATTGCTGACCCCAAGCTGCGGCAAAGTCCTCTTAATGGAAGGTCGGTGATCCCATCCATTGGCGCCAGGATCAGATCGCCAAATATGGGCACCTGTCCGATCCTAAAAGTGGGTTTGGTTTCCATATTGCTTAAGAGTCATCTCTCTGTGAGTGTGTTTTGTCGTGTTGTTCGATCGTTTCAATCGCCCAACGGCAGGCGTCAATGACAGTAGGATTTTGTTCTTTCTCTAAGGATCGCTTTAGTGCCGGTAGAGCTTTTTTTACTCGTTGATTGCCGAGGACAACAGCGGCGTTTCGCAGAAGTCCATCCCGTTTTGCCCTTGTAAGAGGTGTCCCAGCGATTTTTTCAGCGAAGTCATGATCATCAAATGTGAAAAGATCTATCAGATCAATGAATTCCGGAAGGAGTGGGGAGCCCAGGGAGAGGAGTTGCTCAGGGGATTGTGTGTTGTAGGGGCAGACATTCTGACATACATCACAACCGAAGACCCAATCTCCGATTTTCTCTTTGAGGTTATCCGGAATAAGCCCCTTATTTTCAATAGTCAGGTAACTGATACAGCGATTGGCGTCAATGTTTCGATTCTCCAGTATACAGCTCGTTGGGCAGGCATCAATGCAGCGCCGGCAGGAACCGCAGATGTCGCGCTGGTATGGAGGATCAATAGGGAGTTCCAGGTCCGTGAGAATCTCAGCTAGGAAGAAAAAGGAGCCGATGCCCGGGATGATCACACACGTGTTTTTACCAGCAATCCCAATGCCAGCCAATGATGCATAGTCACGCTCGAGGACGGGACCAGTATCGACATAAGACTTAAGGCGGACATCGCGATCCATTTGCGATCGAATGAAATCCTCGAGTTTCGCTAGTTTGTCCCACATTACCTGATGATAGTCTTTTGTTAGGGCATAAGCTGATATTCTCCCCTTTCCTGGGGGCGTGTCGCTGGGTTTCGCCTGTGAAGGCTGGTATGGCATTGCCATCGAAATGATAGATTTGCATCCTTCAAGGATTATCCTGGGATCGCCGCGTTTTTTTATAGCATCTGTTCTTGAGAGATAACTCATATCGGCGTATTTTCCTGAGGCAATCCAATTGAGATATTGCTCATAATGCGGCGGTTGGATGGGGGGCGCAATACCCATATGCGTGAAACCGAGGCCAATCGCCTCGGTTTCGATGCTTTCTTTCAAAGCGTTAAGGTCAGACATCATATAGATTATTTATTTATATTTCATAGATGCTTTGAATCCGCTTCAATTTTCGACAACGTTAATAATGATGAAGAAGTTGGTGTAAAAGACTTCATCACTCGAATTTATCAAACTCCAAACACTTTTATACTCGCCCGTTTCATCAGGGGCTTTAAAGTCAACACTGATCTCAACATTTTTCCCCGGTGGCACAGGATAGGGCAGATAGACTTTTTCTTCAGCGTCCATTTGATCGCCGGAGGTGAATTGGATGTAGTAATTTGTGGTCCAGGTTGAGGTGCCGGTGTTTTCCAGTTTCCATGTCACCGTGAACGACTCGCCGGGTTTGAATTCCGTATTATCTTTCGGACTCTGAGACCGCCACTGGGCATCATCTACGCCAGTGATGGATGTAGCTGTTGCTGGGCTATCGGTCCCCCCATTTTTCGATGTTCCTGATTCCGTTGGATTCATTGTTTCAGCTCCCTCTTGTTGCGTCTCGGTGGGGGTTGCGGTAGGTTCAAGTGTTGGCGAGGGGGTCTCCGTCGGTCGTGCTGCGGCCGTCAGGCTTGCCTGTGCATCGGCGGTTTGTGCGAAGCCGGTTTTCTGCGCATTGATATCCGTAGTGGGCGTGGCACTTTTACAAGCGCTGATGAGTGAGCTTGCGAGCAACATCAGTATTGTTATTATCAATATTTGTTTTGTTCTTTTTATCATTATTCGTGATACCTCCAGACCAAGGTTCTTTTCGTTTGGTCAATCATCTATTGTAGATGATGGGCGGGAAAAGTCAAGGAACGGTGAGGATTTTTGATCTAAGATGGATTTATTTTATTTTCAAACAAAAGGGTGATGCGCATCCATCACCGTTTTGTATGGGTATTAAATCTATTTTACGGTTCGATCCTAGGCGCAACCCACAGCGCTGTATCATTGGCAGGACTGCCATTAGCTTCGAGAAGCAGGATAAACTGAACTGTTTCACCCGTCAGTCCGCTCAGGTCAACCTCAACAATATTAAAACTGTCATCTTTAACCTCATGCCAGGTGGCAAGAGTATGTTCTGTGCCGCCATCGATTTTGTAATTTAATTTGAAATGGACATCACAATCGGCGTTTTCATTACAGCTCAGAAGGGCTCTGAAGTATAAGTCCTCCGTCAGGGTGATTTCAGGGAAGGTTCCTTTAATCCATCCATCCGTGATGTTTTGTGGATGAACAGCAAGTCCGGGTTCATTCTCAACTCTGCCCGTTTCTAGTGTGGGTTCATTAAATCTTTTTACCCATCCCTCACCATCTCCAGGACTTCCGGGACAAGGTAATGTGCCGGCGCCGCTAGACCAGGTTACGCCTGATACGCAGTAAATCTTCGCAAATTCATAGGATGATTCATCCACATCAATTTCCACCCAGAACGGACCGTCTTTTTCACCGATCCCGAACAGGACTCCGCTGGCATTTCGCAGCTTGAAATCTCCGCGATGAGTGCCGGTGGTCATTGGCGCGGTAAAATCCATTGTAATTTTAATGGTTTCACCAGGAGCAACGGGGTCGCTGGTTAACTGCTGTGAGGCGGGAGCGTCCATTGCGTCTCCGCTGACAAATACAACATCATAATTAGCGTTCCATGTGCAAGACCCGCTGTTTTCTAATGTCCAGGTCTTGGTGAAAGGCTGCCCTGGGAAAAATTCTGTACCGTCAGGAATGGTTTCGGAGATGAAGGCTGCCTGGTCACATTCCTTTTCTGCAGTTGTTGTTGCTGTAATAGTGGGAGTGAGGCTTGGCTCCAGCGTGAAGGTTGGCGTGCCTTCCACTTCTGTGGTCTCAAGCGTGTTTGTGGGTGCAGCCGCTGTTTGACTGGCTTGTTGCGTTTGTGCGATGTGGGTTTGCTGGGCTTGGATGGTTTGTGCCGCAGCGGTATTAAGAAGATCCACCTGTGTAGTTGGGGTCGTATCTCCTGGCAGGTTGCATCCTGTCAGACTCAGGCTGAGAACGACGATGAGCATGAATAAAAATGCGAAATTCCCTTTTTTCATAACGAATCTCCTGACCTTCGTGCTTTCCTAAACTTTATATGATAATTATATAATACTCTTCCTGGGAGTGGAATACTGGAGGGGGGTTTGGTTATGTTAATTACCCTTTAATAGGAATGTTATAGTTTAAATTAATCCCTTGATATTTTGTCCCGAGGATGAAAAAGATGGGTGATACCTTAAGGCACCCATCTATGAGCAATGTATCGGTTATTCTACAAAGTATTTTATCCTTCTTCGGCGGTTTCGAGGTCCTGACCCAAAAGAATTTTGATATACAGACCCAGGCTGAATTTTTTCCCTGTCAGCAAGTTCTGCGCTCTGAACATGCCGGACACCGCACGTATCAGTAGGAATATGGTCAGAATCATCAGAATGATGGCGACCAATAACTGCCAAATCGGCACGGAACCCGCGGCCAGCCTGGTCATTATGGTATTGGGAGCTGTAAAGGGTATCAGGCTCAGCACAACGGGCAATGTGGCATTGGGCTCATTGATGATCACACCAATCATTAATAGAGGGATTATTATCGGCAAGACCACGATAGTTGTCGCCTGCGTTGCTTCATTGAGGTTTGGAACCAGAGCACCTATACCTGCCATAATGGTAGCGTATAACAAATAGCCAAGGACGAAGAAGATGATTCCCCAAATGAAGATCTCGGGTGGCAGCTGAAGGTTTGGGGGAATGTTGAGGGTTGTGCCGCCTAAGCGAAGCATGATCAAGCCGGAGCCCAACCAGACCACCATTTGAAGCAATCCAACCATTCCTAAGCCAAGGATTTTCCCTGTGAATAGCTGGTTGGGTTTAACAGAACTCATCAATATTTCCATCACTCTATTCTCTTTTTCTTTTGCAACGCTGTTCAGCATCAGGCTGGCCGAAGAGAGGATCAGGACATAGAACAGCATGGCGACGCCGTAAGGAATATAAAATGCCAGAGGGTTGCTTTGGTCGCGTTCCACCTCCTCGGGTTCAAGATCAATGTTTAGCACCTGGACAGGGTTTTGATAGGTTTGGAAACGTAAGGGATCACCTCCCAAAAGATTGTAGCTGATGACATTGTTCATGAGAGGGGTTGTTTCCATTGCTGTCATGGGGTTGAAATCCTCACGGACGTAGTGAATTGCACCACTTTCAAGGTAATCCGGTCGAATCAGATAGTAACCAGTAATCTCCCCTGACACGACTGCATCTTGAGCTGCTTCGACGCTCTCAAAGGCAATGAATCTGCCTTCTTCAACCCAAGAAGGTATTTCCTTAATCACACCAGCCTGATCCACATAGCCTTCTACAAGCTGTGTGGTTTGCTGTGGTCGGAAAATAGCGCCTATGCCGCCAGCGCCGTCTCCAGTCTCATCGCCGCCAAACAGCGAGATCCCTCCGAGAATAAGCGCCGGCACCAGAGGAACGAGGATTAGGGTCAATAAGAATGAGCGTCGTGTGACGGTATTAATAAACTCTGTTTTAAAAACGACCCATGTTTTTTTCATTTTTCAATTCTCTTTCCAAATATCTCTTTAATGGACAGCTTTTTTCCATAGCGCAGCATTCCCATGCGGAAGGCTCTTCCTGCGAACCAGATGGCAAAGACCGCAAACGCGATTAAGATCGTAATATTGATCGCGAGCTCCCAGGCCGGTACGACCGTGAAAGCTGAACGCATTAGGATGGTAATAGGCGATGTCAACGGAAAATAACTGAGGATCACCACCAAAGCCCCATTGGGATTCATCATGATTGTTGAAGAGATGTAATAAGGGATCATCATTGGCAAGGAGATTAATCCGGAAACTTGTTGAGCTTCTCGCATTTCCGTCATGGTTGACCCAATGGCTGCCATGAATGCTGAGACCATCACAAATGCTGGCAGCATGACTGCGAGCAAGAGGAGAATGTAATCCGTGGAAATGGAGAAATCCTGCAGGAAAGGCCAGAAATGACCCCCCACCCTCAATCCAATCCATCCAAAGATCAGCCAGATAACAAGCTGGGTTAACCCCACACCGATGTTACCGATGATCTTACCGGTCATAAGTTGAGTGGGAGTGACGGAAGTGATCACGATTTCCATGGTGCGGTTTTCTTTTTCCTCGACAACAGCCTGAAGGAGATAGCCGCCGCTTGTCATAACAACGACCACAAACATGATCCCTGCGATGAAGGGCGTGAAAATGGTATACCATTGATCCTCTCGCATCTCCCGACTGCCATCCAAGGAAGTTGTGGTGATTAAACTGCCTTCTTCCAACCGTTGTATGACCTCAGGGTCAAGGTCTTCAGAGGCTAGCAGGTTTTGACGCACCAAATCTGTAAACTGACTTTGGACATCGCCGCCGGGCTCTTCCAAATAAAATAGCTCAATCTCAAGAGAGTCCGAATAGGTCTCTGGGATGACGTAATAGGCTTGAATCTCTTCAGCTTCCAGATCGTTTTTCGCCCGATCTTCATCCTGATAGGCTGTAAATGGGATGATCGGGTTGAAAATATCCCCTTCTTCCTCAATAGTTATTGGTTCATGGATCACGTCAGCATAGTCAATATAACCGACTGGCGAGGTATCCACAGAGAAGGCCCCGATCAGGATGGCAACAAGGATCATTGCGATAACTGCCATCGGCAAGCTGAGCAGGCTGAACAGAAAGCGCTTTCGGAAGACGTGGCGCCTATATTCATATTTGATGATATGCCAAATCTTAGTCATTTTTATCACCTTCTTGTTCTTTGACGACTTTAATGAAGATTTCGTTCAGTGGGGGAACAGCAATCTCAAATTCGATCAACTCAACGCCCAGATTGATAAGATTCTTGAGGATTTTATTGGGTTCAGAACTTTCTTCAAGGACAAGGCGGTATCGGCCATTGAGTTTGCGGATCTCGCGCACGCCGCCGATGGAATCCGGCAGGGTACTGAGGGGGGTGACCATGATATCCCGTGAAGAGAAGTTGTTTTGGATCTCCCGCAAGGTGCCGTATAGGACGCGCTGTCCGTGGTCAATGAGCAGGATTCGGTCGCAGAGTTCCTCAACCTGGTTCATTTGATGGGTGGACATGATGATCGCTTTGCCTTCATCTCGTTTCATCTCGAGGATGTCCTTGACCATTTCGGTATTGACCGGATCTAGTGATGTGAATGGCTCATCGATGATCACGATTTCCGGGTCGTGAACCAGGGTTGTAATTAATTGGGCTTTTTGCTGCATACCTTTACTGAGTTCCTTGACCTTTTTATCTCGATATTCGTAAAGGTCAAATTGCTTCATATACTCTCTTAATTCAGCGGATGCTTTTTTTTCATCCATCCCCTTTAATGTTGCCAGGAAGGTTAGACAGCGTTCCAGGGGGATGTCCTGATAAAGGCCGCGCTCCTCAGGAAGGTAGCCGATGTGGTTTTTCTTTTCCTCATTCATCGAACCGCCCAGAACGCTGATCTCACCAGAATCGGGTTCGAAGATGTCCAGGATCATACGAATGGTAGTTGTCTTACCGGCGCCATTCGGCCCAAGAAGACCAAATATCTCCCCTGGCTTTACTTCGAAACTCAGATCATTCACGGCCTGGGTTTCCCCAAAACGTTTGGATATGTGAGACACATTTATGATTGCCATTTCTTTTCCTTTCATTCGTCACAAATTAATGTTTTCTCTACAAGTATAGTAAAAAAACTATTAGAACAGCATATATTTTCTCAGGTCTTTATGGAACCTGTCTTTATTATTTTTTGGCAAGAAAAATAGCGGGTCTCAACCCTGATTTTCTATTTAAATGACCACTGGATTTCAGTCCCTCATGTTATTTTTTTACAGTAATCGACCCATCGCCCGGTTGGGACATCCACCCGATCATGGCAGCCTTAATCCCCTTTTCCTCGAGAAGACCAACAAGGGAGTCTGCTTCCTTTTCTGGCAGGCTGATTAAAAGGCCGCCGGAAGTCTGTGCGTCTGCCAGCAGCACCTGATCAATGCGGGAGATATCGTCTGCAAATTTGACATAGGGTTTCACGAAGCTGAGATTATTAAGCGTCCCGCCGGGGATGATGTCCATTTCGGCAAATTGGCGCGCTTCAGGAAGTATTGGCACCTGATTTACATGAATTTGTGCATCAACCTTTGATCCTGTGGTCATTTCATGGAGATGTCCCAATAATCCGAAACCGGTAATATCCGTGCAGGCGTGAACATTAAAGCCGCCCAAGCTTTCTGCGGCATCCTTATTGAGACTTGCCATAATCTGAATGGCTTTCTTCTCAACCTGGGAATCCGCAGCTCCTTGTTTGAGGGCTGTTGTGAGAATGCCTAACCCAATCGGCTTGGTCAGGATGAGCGCATCTCCGGGTTGGGCGGTGCTGTTTCGTAAAATTTTATCCGGATGAATGAGCCCTGTCACAGCCATGCCGTATTTGGGTTCGCTGTCGTCTACGGTATGCCCGCCAAGTATGGTAATACCCGCTTCCTGTGCTTTTTCCTGTGCGCCCTGAAGGATGGCTTCCAACACGTTCAGAGGCAGCCGGTTGGAGGGGAAGCCGACGATGTTCAGGGCAAAAATTGGCTGGGCGCCCATGGCATAGATGTCCGACAGGGAGTTTGCGGCTGAGATAGCGCCGAACCAATAGGGGTCGTCCACGATGGGCGTGAAGAAGTCCACCGTTTGTACCACCGCCAGGTCATCACGCACTTGGTAAACCGCCGCGTCATCATTGGTGGAGGCGTCCACCAGCGCCCTGGCGTCAGTGATGCGGGGCATATTTGCCAGCACCTTCTCGAGGGCTTGCGGCCGGAGTTTGCATGCGCAGCCCAAACCATGGGTATAGCGGGTGAGTTTGATCTCGCGCGCATCATCTTTCACGTTAACTTGATCCGGCGATGAATGCGGCAGGAGTGTTTTAAGGGATTTTTTCAGGATTTCAACTGCCTGATCAATTTCTTCTGCCGTATTTCCCCGCCCGGTTGAGAAGCGGACGGTGCCCATAGCGTAGTCAAGGGGCACCGCCATAGCCTCCAGGACGTGGGACAGGTCAATTTCATCAGAATGGCAGGCTGCACCTGCGGAAGCAGCGACCCGATCGCCGATTTCTGCAAGTAAGGTATTGGCTTCGACCATGTAGAACCCCAGGCTGAGGGTGTTAGGAAGTCGTAGCTCTGGATGTCCGTTAAGGCGGAAACTGTCTTCCGGCAGGGCTTCTGATAATCCATTGTGCAAACGATCACGCATCT
Organism: uncultured Candidatus Brevefilum sp.; assembly: GCA_964575595.1. Taxonomy (GTDB): domain Bacteria; phylum Chloroflexota; class Anaerolineae; order Anaerolineales; family Anaerolineaceae; genus Brevifilum. Next base: position 39,484 of record CAZNRI010000010.1, on the reverse strand, counting down.
CCTTAAAATGTATCTTGTTTTTGTCAAGGTCCCGCCTGGCGATATCGCACGCCTTCCCCAAACCGACAATTTCGAGGACATTTTCTGTACCCGGACGGCGATTAGACTCATGCTCTGCCCCGTGCATTAATTTTTCGAGCTGCAATCCTGTGCGGATGTAGAGCGCCCCCACACCTTTGGGGGCATACAGTTTATGCCCGGCTATGGAGAGCAGGTCTACGCCCAATGCCTGAACGTCCACAGGGATCTTACCAAGCGTTTGGGCAGCGTCCGTGTGAAATACAGCACCTGCTTCATGTGCAAGATCAGCCAGTTCACGGATGGGCTCAATCGTACCTACTTCGTTATTGGCATGCATCACACTGACCAGGAGAGTATGATCTGTGAGAGCATTTTCTAGGTCTTTGGCATCAATCATACCGTACTGGTCGACAGGCAGTATGGAAAGTGAGAACCCCTGACTTTCCAGATACTGGCAGACTTCCAAAACAGCGGGATGCTCGATGGCGCTGGTGATGATGTGCTTGCCTTTATGCTGATTTGCTAGGGCATAGCCGCGGATGGCGACATTATTGCTTTCTGTACCGCCGCTGGTAAACAAAACCTCATGGGGCTGACAATTGATGGCGGCTGCCACCTGTTTGCGGGCGTTTTCAACCACTAACTTGGCTTCTACGCCGTATGGATGGGTGCTAGAAGGGTTACCGAAATTCCCATAAAGATAGGGCACCATGGCGTCGGCTACTTCTTTAGCGATGGGTGTGGTGGCATTGTAGTCCAGATAGATGGGTTGTGATTTTTTCATATCATCTCCGCATTTTCATTCACAGGGTCAATATATTATACTCACAGCATATCCAACATAACAAAAAGCCATCCAATGAGTTCGGATGGCATTGAATGTTTTATTTAAAATGGGTTTACAGCTTGGCGGCTTGTGAGCGCTCTTTCTTGGACCCTGCCATTAACAAACCCAATTCTTCGCGGGTGGCGTTTTCGGCATCCAATGTGGCGACGATTTCGCCTTCATAGATGACGGCAATCCGGTCTGAAAGGGACATGATCTCGTCCAACTCGGCTGAGACCAGGAGGATGCCGACGCCGTTATCGCGCATCTTGATCAGCGTGCTGTGGATGTATTCGATGGATCCGACATCCAGGCCGCGGGTGGGCTGGTTGGCAATGAGGATTTTTGTCTCGCGGCTTAATTCACGGGCGACGATCAATTTCTGCTGGTTACCGCCTGAGAGGTTGGAAGCGGGGATGAAGGGTGAGGGCGTGCGCACATCGAAATCTTCAATCAACCTTTCAGCATACGCTTCAATCGCTTCGTCATTACGCGTGATGCCTTTGACAAAAGGATATTTGTAGTAATTGCACAGAATTAGATTATCTGTCAATGGGTAGGGCATGACCAGACCGTGTTTTTGTCGGTCTTCAGGGATGTGAGCCATGCCGTTTTCGATCATGGCGCGCGGATTCTCAGTAGGCATGCGTTTGCCATCCAGGATAATCATCCCGTGGTCAAAGGGGCGCAGCCCGGTGATGGCTTCAACCAACTCCGCTTGGCCATTTCCCTGCACACCAGCCACGCCCAAAATTTCACCCGCGCGCACTGTTAGGGAGATGTCCTTAACTACGTTGCGCTCACCATCCTTTTTTATGGATAGGTTTTCTATGCGAAAGACGGGTTCTTTGGGTTTTGCAGGTTCTTTTTCCACTCTCAACAGCACCTCGCGCCCAACCATCATATTTGCCAACTCTTCCTGGCTGGTCTGATCGGGTGTTGTTTCGCCCGCTACTTTGCCACGCCGCATAACCATGATACGGTCTGCGATTTCCATGACCTCTTTGAGTTTGTGGCTGATGAAGATAATTGAAACACCCTTGGCGGTGAGATCGCGCATCACGCGGAACAGGTCTTCAATCTCCTGGGGGGTCAGTACTGCGGTAGGCTCATCTAAAATGAGGATGCGTGCGTTTCGGTAAAGCGCTTTTAGAATTTCCACACGCTGTTGGACGCCGACGGGGATGTCCTCGACGACAGCGTCAGGATCCACATTCAACCCATAATTATCCGAAAGTTCAAGAATTTGGCGGCGAGCCTTTTTAAGGTTGAGGATGCCAGCTGTCTCCACTTCCGAACCCAGGATCATGTTCTCTGTCACAGTGAAGACTGGAACGAGCATGAAGTGCTGGTGTACCATACCGATGCCCAGATTGATGGCGTCGTGGGGATTGTCAATGGTGGTCTTTTGACCGTTAATGTAGATTTCTCCTTCGTCCTGATCGTAAAGCCCGTAAATGATGTTCAAGAGGGTGGTTTTGCCTGCGCCATTTTCACCCAATATGGCCAGAATCTCCCCTTTATTGAGGTGCATATCGACATGATCATTGGCAAGGACGCCGGGAAAATTCTTGGTGATATTTTTCGTTTCAAGGACGTATCGTTCTGCCATGGTTATTCCTTCTCGTAAGGTTCACCCTCAGCCGCTGGCGGACGGGCTCTGCCGCCGAAGCCGGCTAAGACAATGATGGTGAGCAAATATGGCAGCATACCGATGAACTGGTGAGGGATGGCAAAGGTGCCCATGAATTGGAATTGGGTCTGCATGGCATTGGCAAAGCCAAATAACAGCGAAGCGCCCCAGGCACCAATGGGCGTCCACTTGCCGAAGATCATCACCGCTAGTGCAACGAAACCGCGCCCGTTGGTCATGACACGTTCAAAGGAGCCAACGGCTTCTAAGGTCAGAAAGGCGCCCGCCAATCCAGCAATCGCGCCGCCGAGGACGACATTGATATAGCGGGTTGTGAACACGTTGATGCCAACGGTATCCGCCGCCCTGGGATGTTCCCCGACTGCCCGCATACGCAGTCCCCAGGTGGTCTTGAATAGTAAGAACTGAAGCACAAAAACCAATATGATGGCAGCGTAGGTGATGGGAGGATTGTCGAAGAGCACCGGTCCGATCAGAGGAATTTCTGCCAGCCCACCCAGAGTGATTGGAGAAAGTTTGCCTTTTGTTGTGATACCAGCCTGGTAGAAATAACCGGTTAATCCCGTTGCGAGAATGTTGATGACGGTGCCTCCGATGATTTGATCCAATTTCAATGTCACGGCAGTAAAAGCCAGGAGGAGCCCCAGGAGCGCACCCGTTGCCATGCCTGCAAGGATAGCGATAAGTAAATTGCCTGTCCAGGCGTTGACCATAAAACCAATAAATGCGGACATCAACATTTGACCTTCAATGCCGATATTGACAACGCCTGCTCGTTCACACATAATCCCACATAAGGCTCCTAAAATGATCGGTGTGGACTGGCGTATTGTGGAACCTAACACGGCTTGGGTTATTTGAGGATTGATGATATAAAACATAATAACAAGAGCCAAGCCCAGGATAGATAAGGTGATGGAGGTTATTAATTTTTTGGATTTTAGATAAGTTATTAGATTCATGGCAGCTTCACTGGTTACCCCATCCGGTTGTCAGTTTCGTTTTCTCCTCGCCTGGTCTTGCTTTAGCTCGAATAATCCAACGTACGATCATATCTGCGGCGACAAAAAACAGCATCAGTGCTTGAATGACATCAATGATCTCTGAGGGGACGCCAGCTTCAAACTGCATCATGTTGCCGCCGGCTTGCATGGCGCCCACCAATAGTGCTGTGGGAATCACACCTAAGGGATGATTGCGACCGAGGAGGGCAATGGTTATCCCATCAAAGCCTAAACCGATGTTAAAACCTGGTTGATAACGTCCTACAATGGCAAGAGTCTCTACAGAGCCGCCCAGACCCGCCAGCATACCGCTGACGACCATCGCCAGTATGACCATTAGACGAACTTTCATACCGGCGTATTTTGCCGCATATGGGTTTATGCCAACTGTGCGAATTTCATATCCAAGGCTTGTACGCATGAGAATAAACCAAATGACAACACAAGTTGCGATCGCAATAAAGAATCCTACCGGTATGGGAATGACATCGTATTGTAAAAAAGTGATTGGTCGTGCATAGAGATTAGGAAATAGAAATTTTAACAACAAGCCTAATCCCACCCCCGAAATGATGACAAAAGCGAACCCCGCGAAAAAGCGTAAAAACTTGTTTTTAATTTTTTCCGTATTTTTCCGAAAGACCAGAAAGAAAAGAATGGAAGATAAGATCATGATGATGAAGACGACCACCAGACCCAGTGTTAGGTCAAGCTGGTAGGTGGGGATAACAGCAGATTCTGCAATCTTTGGCGTTCTGGCAACAACATTAAGCGGTGACCGATCTTTTAATGGTCCGTCAGCGAGGTAATCCGTGAGGTTGATGGCAATATAATTCAGCATGATCGTAGTGATGACCTCATGCGCCCCGGTAAAGGATTTTAACACACCCGGAATAGCGCCGTATAATGCGCCGACCACTGCGCCACCCAACAATGCCAGGGGAATATGCACCAACGGCGGCAAACCAGTGACCATGAAACCTATGATGGCTGATGCCATTGCCCCAATTATTAATTGTCCCTGTGCACCGATGTTAAAGAGGCCAGCCTTGAAGGCAAATGCCACTGCTAAACCGCTGAAGATGAGGGGTGTGGCTTTTTCCAGGGTTCGTCTAAGCTGTGTGGTTTGGCCAAAAGCGCCTTTTAACAAAGCGGAATAGGCATCCAGTGGATTAACATCGGAAACCAACAAGATCACGGCTCCGATGAGTAGTGCTAAGATAACGGCTGCTAAAGGCACTCGGACACTCAGCCATATTTGATTGAGCCAATACAAAAACGATTTTTCTGAATTTTCTTCTTTCATCTATTGTTTGGCTTCCTCCTGAATATAGACACCTTAGTATGGGTTTTGAAGGATAAAATCTCGCTATTATAAGTCAAGGCGACGCTGATGCGCCGCCTTGATATTTTATCATATTTCAAAAATCCTACTTTGATTTACTCTTCGGGAAGCTCAACTTCAATGGAACCGTCTTCGAGTCCCTGTTTGGCTTCGTCGAGTTTGTCCAGGATATCCTGGCCGATTTCATCCTCAAAGTCATGGAAAGGGGCCAATCCAACTTCACCATAATAGGTGCCGCCGGGGAATTCCCCATCAAGGGACATGCTGATCAAATCTAAAACTGCAGGGGTGATGAGCTTCATGGCGCTTGACACCAAGCAGGGATGGGCTTCGGGGACGGTCAACCATTGGTCGCTGTCCACACCGACACAGTACAGTCCATCATGACCTGCAGTCTCAATCAGTGCTCCATTGCCAGTCTTGCCGCCAGCACCAAAGATAACATCAGCGCCGTTTTCGATAGCTTGGGCAGCAGTGGTGGCACCCCACTCAGGATCTGTGAAGGCAACATCCAATCCACCGGGATGGTAGGTTGAAATGACGTTTACGTCAGGATTCGCCCAAGCAGCGCCAGCCTCATAGCCTTCTTTGAATAACACAACTGCAGGAATCAGGTCTGTGCCGAGAACAGCAGCGACCGTATCCGTTACTGTGAGCATACCTGCCAGAACGCCTGCCAGGAAGCCAGATTTATCTTCTTCAAAAATCAGACCGGTGACATTGGTGACGCTTGCATCCACAAACTGGTCAACGCCGATGAAATCGATATCGGGATAGAGCTGTGCTGCTTCAAGGGTGGCTTCACCCAATGCAAAACCGACTGTCACGATGATGTCGTAATTGGCACCGGCAAAGAGCTCGATGTTGGACATGTAGTCTTTGGCGTCTGAGGTTTCGACGTAGTTGACAATTGCGCCAAACTCTTCCTCAGCCAATAGAACACCTTCCCAGGAAGATTGGTTGAAGGACTTGTCGTCAATTTCACCGACATCCGTGACTAAGCCGATGCAAAGTGTATCATCACTGGCGCAATCAACTTCTTCTACTTCCGTCTCGACAACTTCCTCGGTCTCAACAACTTCCTCAGTCTCAACAACCTCTTCAGTCTCAACTACTTCCTCGGTCATTTCCTCTGTTGGAGCTTCCGTTTTGGGGGCGCATGCTGCAAAGAACATGCTGCCAATGACCAGGATGGACAAAACAACAAACAGTTTCTTATTCATACAGTTTCTCCTCCTAAATTAAAATTGGTTTGGGATTCAACGAGTCGTTCCTTTCAAAACGATACTCTCAAGCATTAAGTATAATGTGGAAATTCTTTCAATACAAGTTTTTTTAGATATCTTAAGGATGATCTTAATCTCCGGCTACCTCGGGGGCTGTATCAGCTTCTCCTTTATGGACGCCGACAATCATCAATAACGCCAATAACATAAACACTGGTCCGATGAACATGATAACAGAGTAATCTCCTCCTGCAAGCTCGACCATCCAGCCGTTGATGTTGGGTCCAAGGATGGCTGCCAATGTCGAGAACAAATAATACAGTCCGGTGTAAGTGCCGATATGAACAGCATCTGTCAGATCCACGACCATGGGCAGCGAGTTGATGTTGATGAACGCCCAGGCAATCCCAGCGAACATCAGGATCAATCCTACAATTGGCACCTCTCCTAAAACAGGCATGGAGAAGAGCAGTTGATTCAGTAAATCTTTTGGCAGGATTGCCATCAGGAGCATGCAGGCTGCCATTAGGATGATGCCGATGGTGATTGTGTTTCGCCGCCCGATCTTGCCGCCGATAAGTCCTGAGGGTAGGGCAAACAGGACGAACAGCAAGGAAAGTTGACTGAGTAAGCGGGCGCCGTCAGATTCGGGCAGCCCCAGATGTTTATTGGCATACAGTGTGAAAAAGGCTTCGATGGCGTTGTAGGCGATAAACCAGAACATGATGGCGAGGAATATGCGAATGGCACTCTTGTCCTCTTCCTTAAGAATGCCTTTTAAGCTGTTGAGCAGGTTGGGACGTTCCGCTTCTGGATTCTCATCATAAACTTTCGGCTCACGAATGAAGATGAATACTAGGATAGCCGCCAGTACAACCAGGACGGATCCAAGCCAGAAGGGGTAAGCCTTATTGATGTCATACAGTTTGGAGCCAATCAGGAATGAGATAATAGCACCAACACCGCCCATGAAATTAATCACGCCGTTAGCCTGCGAGCGGAATTTGGAAGGGGTGATATCGGGCATCAGTGCCACGACCGGCGTGCGCCAGATAGCCATAGCTAGGATCAATGTCACAGTGCACGCGACGAAAAGCGGCAGTACGGCTGCAAGGGGGATGATGCCGAAGGCGACGGCTGCAATGGGCGCACCCACCAGAATGAAGGGGAGACGGCGGCCAATGCGTGTGCGAAGCCTGTCTGACCAGGCACCCACCGCAGGTTGGATGAACAGGGCAGCGATGTTATCCAGGGTCATAAAAAAGCCGATCATTCCGGGTCGGACGCCGAACTTATTTGCCAGGAACAACGGCACAAAGGCATTGTAGATTCCCCAAATAACACTGACTCCGAAAAAGCCGAAGCCCAGTAAAAAAGTCTTCAAATAGTTGAATTTTTTTGGTTGCATGTGTTCTCCGTGAACTATGAATTTGGTGAATGGTTGGTCTTATTGGGATTGTAGCCCAGATCGTTTAAAAATATTAAGTCCTCCGAACTCAAAACCGCTTGATCGAGTAAATCAGGCCGGCGTTCTAAAGTACGCCTTAGGGATTCCTGCCGACGCCAGCGGTCGATTTCTGCATGATTGCCCGATAGGAGGATCTCCGGGACTTCCCACTCTCGGAACTGCGGCGGCCGTGTGTAATGTGGGTGTTCCAGTAGACCGTTGGCATGTGAATCCTTAGCGGCAGCATCCGAATCGCCGAGAACGCCGGGAAGTAGCCGAGTGACGGCATCCACCACGACCAGAGCAGGGAGTTCCCCACCCGTGAGGACATAGTCACCGATGGAAATGGAATCGGTGACCAGGTGTTGGCGGATGCGTTCGTCAACGCTTTCATAATGACCGCATATTAAGGCTAAATGATCATATTTTGTGAGTTGAAATGCAAGATCCTGATTGAAGAGACGCCCCTGGGGTGACAGGAGGATCACGGGGCAGTTTGGCGGTGCGCCGAGGACGCTTTCCACAGCGGCGAAGACGGGTTCGGGTTTCATCACCATACCCCCGCCGCCGCCATAGGGCGTGTCATCTGTGGTGTGATGTTTGTCGACAGCCCAATCGCGTATGTCATAAGTAAAAACTTCAAGAGCACCTGATTCCTGCGCCCGTTTAAGGATGCTTGTATTAAGGTAAGAGTTGAATACTTCCGGAAAGATTGAAAAAATGTCAAAACGCATGGTTGAATTCCGGCGCAAAGCTTATTCCCTTACAAGCGAGTTTCCAATATTTGTGATAGAGGGTTATTTTTGAAACGTTCTCAGTCTCGACCGAAGGCATCATTATAATCTTCCATTGCGGCTATGATGATTTTCCTGGCTTTCTCCGGGCCTGCAGTCTTGAGCAGTTTAATTTCCGCTTCCTGGCCTTCGACCATTTTGTAGGTTCGGAAGTAATGCTTGAGGCGTTCAACGATGACATCCGGAAGGTCTTTAATGTCTTTGACATAACCGTAAATGTGATCATTTTCCAGAATAGCAACGATTTTGTCGTCAGCTTCACCGTGATCCAATAATTGCACGACGCCAACCACCACTGCGTTCAGGAAAATCTCAGCACGGTCAATGGGGCGCTCACTAATGACGCAAATATCCAGTGGGTCTCCATCACCGCGAATTGCGCCTTCTGAAAGTTCCTTGACACGCTTGTCACAATAAGTGCGGGGGATGAAACCATACAGGTTGGGAGTCAGAGAGGATGTACGCTGGGGCCTGTCAACTTTTAGATATCCTGTCACTTTATCGACTTCATATTTGATGAAATCGAACGAGGTCATTTCAATATAGGCGTAAACCCGATCTGGCGGTTCTGGACCGACTTCCAAGCCATGCCAGGGATGCGGCCGCCAACGGTAAAAGGGGGCGGGAAAATTCATTGTTTTCTCCATGTTTATTTATCCTTTTGTTTTCATCGAATAATCAATGGATAGTGAATCAAACGGCGTAAGTATGTTGTTATGGACTTATCTATATTGTAATCGAAGTTGCGAGTTTAAAGCGACGACTGCCGCCAGGGATTAAGGGTGATAATAGGTTTTCTGTGAGAGAGGGATAATCAAAGGAGTTGTGATAGAGACCCTCCGGTGAGTGTTTGCCGTGATGATAATGGATTATTTTTGGATGATGAAACCCGTTCACGCTGTCAATGGCGATTTGTGAAGCGCGTGAGGGAAGGATTTTATAGATACGGTAGATCAGCGTTTTCCGGTTCATCCTCATTATTATAGTAGGTTTTACAAGAGACCTTGAAAGGATATTCTATTGTATACTTGGATTAACTGTTTCTTTCAAGCGAGAGATTCGTTCGATGGTGAAAAAAGAAGCCCCCATTTCTATCTCAGAGTCTGAGATGATTAATGACCCGATGAATTTTATCAACCGGGAATTGTCCATGCTGGAATTTCACAAACGAGTCCTTGATGAGGCGCTGAATCCTGAAAATCCCCTCCTGGAGCGTGTGCGTTTTTTAGGTTTATTGGGTTCCATCCTGGATGAGTTCTTTATGGTCAGGGTGGGCGGGCTGGCGAAGGGGGCGGGTAACAAGGACTCAGAATTTTATTTTGAAAATTTACTACCGCAGGAGCAACTGCGAAGGATCCGTAAGAGAACCCGTGCCTTGTTTGGGGAGGCACTGGATTGTTATTGGGAGATGCTCGAACCACAGCTTGCCAAGAAAGGGGTAGAAATCCTGCATTATGAGGATTTAACCAATGCCCAAAAGTCCAGAGTTGATGCATATTTTAACGAGACAATTTTTCCCGTTTTGACACCTCTCGCTTTCGATCCTGGACACCCATTCCCTTATATTTCCAATCTAAGTTTCAACCTCGCTGTACGTGTGGCGGATTCTTCGGGCAGGCGTCATTTCGCCCGACTTAAGGTGCCCGGATCGCTGCCTTATTTCCTGCCTGTGCATAAGGCGGCTTATGATCCATCAATCAGGTCAAAGCCTGTACGCAAATTTAAGTTTGTGTGGGTCAGTGAAGTGATCGAAGCGAATCTAGGAGACCTCTTCCCAGGCATGGATGTGATCGAAGCATACCAATTTTATGTCGTTCGGAATGCTGAAATTGAGTTTTCCGGACTCGAAGTGATGGATATGCTGGAGATGATGGAAGAGAGCGTCCGTAGGAGGCGATTAGGCGAGGTTGTCCAATTGTTGATCGGCACAGATATGCCGGATGACATATTGCGGATTTTAGTTGATAACCTGGATGTTGATCCTCAATTTATTTACAGTTTTGAAAAGCCGATTGTATTGCGAAACCTGCTTCAAATGTATAAGGTTGACCGGTCTGATCTTAAATCCCAGACATTTTCTCCAGTTGTTCCTGAGGAATTCCAGTTAGACCATGATTCGCCGCCAGAGCAGTTTTTTAATGTTATTCGCCGTCAGGATGTCCTGCTCCATCACCCTTATCAATCTTTCGACCCAGTTGTGGAATTTTTAAGACAGGCCGCGGTTGACCCGGATGTTCTGGCGATCAAACAAACCTTGTACCGGGTGGGGGGGGATTCACCCATAGTCCGCGCGCTCCTCCAAGCACGCCGTGATTATGGAAAGCAGGTGGCGGTTCTTGTGGAATTGCAGGCGCGCTTTGATGAGGAAAACAATATCGAATGGGCAAAACTGCTTGAACAAGAGGGGGTGCATGTCACCTATGGCTTGCCCGGATTGAAAACGCATTCCAAGATTGTGCTGGTTGTGCGCAGAGAGGGTGAACATATCCGCCGATATGTGCATATGGCGACTGGGAACTACAACCATGTGACCGCTCAATTGTATGAGGATATCGGGATGTTCACCAGCGATGATGCGATTGGCGCGGATGCCACTGATTTGTTTAATTACCTGACGGGGTATTCTGCCAAAGAAAATTATCGCAAATTGCTTGTGGCACCCTTGCAACTGCGGGAGATGGTGAGGGAATTAATCTGCCGTGAAATCAAACAACAGAAGCAGTATGGGGACGGGTGGATCATCTTTAAAATAAATGCTCTGGTAGATGAAGAAATGATCAAGATGCTCTATCGTGCCTCACAGCAGGGGGTGAAGATTGATTTGATTGTTCGCGGCATTTGCTGTCTGCGCCCGGGTATTGAGGGGCTCAGCGAAAATATCCGCGTGGTCAGCGTGGTGGGGAGGTTCCTGGAACACAGCCGGATTTATTATTTCTATAATCATGGAAAAGAAGAAATCTTTATCGGCAGCGCTGATCTGATGCCACGCAACCTCAACCAGCGGGTGGAAGTGGTTTTCCCTGTGGAGAATTCAGCATTAATCCGCCATATCCGAGATGATATCCTGCAGATTTACCTGCAGGAGAATATTAATGCCTGGCGAATGAACTCAGATGGGCATTACTTCCGAGCTCAATCGAAAGATGATGAAATGTTGATTGACGTTCAACAATGGTTTATTGAACGGAAAAAACTATAAAGTCAACCTGGAACTTACAAGATATTAATCACCTTAAAAGCTTCGAGGGCTCCAAGAACAACGCAGGCGCAAAGGCAGAGTACGGCGACCACAATGACAACGATGATCCACCATTTCATCTTCTTCTGCTTTTCGATCAGTTTTTCTTCCCGAGCGGGGGTTTCAATTGGCTCTGAGCCCCAACGATTCTCGTCGCTTGCTGTACTTTCCTGCGGGAGCGGGGATCCCCACCTGTTGGTGGGTTCATCTTTCTTCTCAGGTTTGGATGAAGGCTCTTCAGGTTCGCTCCACTCCTCTGCGGAGGCGTTCATATATTCTTCAAAATTGTCATCTTCGGGGATATGGCCCATAATTATTTCTCCTATATTTGAATTCGATATCTCTGTTCATTAGTATACAGGATTTCGAGGATTATTAGGTGAGTTGAGATGGATAGGGACATGAATTGGTCATTGAGGATCAAAACTCATCGTGTGGATGGGATGTCTTTCTGATGGAGGATGTCAGATAGATTGCACTGATTTTATTCAAGGTGTTAGGTTTTGTTCTCCGTTGGATAAGAATGCTTGGGCTTTCTCTACGAGAAAGCGGTTTCCAATGAAAACAGGGACACGCTGGTGGATGCTGGTGGGCTTGATTTCCAGCAGAGACTGTTGACCATTAGACCCATAACCACCAGCTTGTTCCGCTAAAAAAGCCAGGGGGGCGGCTTCGTATAACAGTCTGATTTTCCCATCTGGTTTAGTAGGCGAGGATGGATATCCAAACACGCCGCCGTGTATCAGGTTGCGGTGAAAGTCTGCTACCATGGAGCCGACATAGCGATGTGTAAGAAGAGGGCTTTGTAGGTTCTGAAGCCAGTCAATGAATGCGATTAATGGCTGTGATAAGCGGTTAGTGATGGCGTGATTGAAGCTGAAGTAGGCGGGGACGTCAGGAAAACGGATATTTTCATGGGAGAGGATAAATTCTCCCCAGGAGGGATCTAGGGTGAATCCGTGTACGCCATTGCCGGCGCTGTAAACCATCATGGTGCTTGTGCCGTACAGTATATAACCAGCTGAAACAAGATTCTTGCCGGGCTGAAGGCAGTCTTCTAATCGACCGCGCTTTGACTCATCCAGCGTCCGATAAATTCCGAATATCGTGCCAATGCTGATATTGGTATCGATATTTGAGGAGCCGTCCAAAGGATCAAAGACCAGGATATAAGAACCTTTTTCATATTGAGAAGGGATTGGGATCCAGTCTTCTCGTTCTTCTGAGACCATGGCGCACAATCGACCGCTGCGTTGGGTAAGCCGGACGATCACATCATCTGTAAAAATATCGAGTTTACGCTGTTCTTCGCCTTGGATGTTGATGTTATCTGTGAAACCTAAAATACCCAACAATCCTGCTCTGCGGGTTTGCGCAGCGATGATCTTGGCGGCTAGTGCCAGGTCGTAAAGAATGCCTGTTAATTCCCCGCGGGCATAATGCGGTTGGGTATCCAATAAGAATCGTTCGATTGTGATGATCTTTGAGTCAATCATTATTTATGTGGTATGGGTAGTGGGATTTGATGAGGGCTAATCATTAAGTGTATTATATCAAATGGTCGATCATTTCTGATGGATGTGAGACTGATGTATCTAAGTATACAATAAAAGACTGTTGTTGTCCTGATAATTGATTAAATTATTTAGAGAAGAGGTTTGTTTACATAACGATGCTGCGGTTCAGGGGCAGATCGTCAAAAATGCAGGCACTGTTGAGCTAGAGTCTGGATGGTGTAATCAAGATATCAAATATTATAAGCAGGGTGGAAATCATATACAATAAGTGAAAGTCACTCACAAGAAAGGTAAGCGGCTGATGCGGTATCGGGAAGTGCAGGTCAAGGGCATACTCAACACCGTCCGGAGTGAAGATGATTGGTTTGGCTTGTCCTACAACATGAACCTCTATCGCGGCTGCAAACGCAAATCTCTTCATACCCTCCAAAATCTGACCTCAAACAGTTATCCTTCTTTTAACGTTCGTTTTTGACAAATTTCTCATCCACACCGATGACAGCGCGGCCAGGGTGATAAGCACACTGCAAAAGAGGAGCGTCCCCGGCAGCCAGCAGTCGGGCGATTCAATCTGTCTGCAAAACGATGTATTTCACAGCGTTGGAGCCGCAGCATACTGCCGCCGAGGCTTTATCGATCGTCGAGATTGAGGTGTTAAGCACCTCAATCTTTGTTGATCTCAATGACGGTGTGTCTGCCTTTGATGAAGGTTAGATACAAGCGTTTGATCGAGTCGACGCTCAGACCGAAAATGGCTATCCCCATCAATATCTCCAGAACCAGATTTACCGTATGGGTTAGTCCCTGTGCTGTTAGTTCCGCATTGGGGAAGAGCTGCTGCCAGGTGGTTGGGTCAATCGTGATGATGCCCGGCGAAGAGATGATAGCGCTGATCACGGCGATTTTGAAGACATTTATGAAGATTTGCGCAATCGAACCGGTTTTATCCCAATACTCTTTACGGATCAGGTAAATCGATAGGGTGATATCCATGATCGCATATGCCGTGATCCATGGGATGAAAGGCTTGAAGTTCTCATTCAAAATAGGTGTGGAGACCCATCCTGAATCGCTGAGATAATAAATGCCGATCCGGTCTAAAAAGAAGTTTAGCGCGGCTATGAGGATCAAATTCATTGTGATCCCGACAGCCAATTCAGCGAGTTTGATCCGTTCTTGGTTTTCCTCTTTGTACAGGTCTTCCGGCTGCCAATCTTTTTCGAAATCTACCCCCCAATCCTCAGGGGTGGTGCGTTCGATGCATGCAAAGGCTAAGGTCACAATCCCAAAACCTGTGAATAAGGTGTTTAGAACCCCTCCCAGTATGGTGGAAATTGTCTCCCACATGCCCGTGCCAAAGCCTGATTGACTGATAAATACCACACTGACACCCAAGACATTTAGCGCGGTAATGACAATTAATACGATTTTCAGCACGAGGATGTAAAGCGGGAAGAAGCGCGGCCCGATCAGATAATTATGGGCACCATACTGCCTGGCGATTTTTCTAGGGGAGCCAAACTCTTTCAGTACAGATTTAATCGTTTCTTCATCGAAAGCCTGTCCTGTGTTTGAGTCGCGATCTTCTAACGTATCCATCAGGACAGAGTGGATTTCCCTGAGGATATCCTCCCGATTTCTGGGTGGAAGCCGATGTCGTATTTCTTCTAAATACAATTCAATGAGTTTCATTTTCGTTCTCCAACTACTTTTCTAATAATTGATCAACTGTGGTCTTGATTCTCGACCACTCCAGGGTCATCTCTTCTAGTACCTGCCTGCCAAAATCGCTTAGGATGTAATATCGGCGGGGACGGGATGTGTCCATACGCCAATTACTTTCAAGCAGTTTTTGTTCTTCCAAACGGCGAAGGAGTGGGTAGAGGGTGCCCTGGTCAATCTGCATCCCTTGATCTTCCAGACTTTTCATCAGGGAATAACCGTATTGCTCCTCGTGCAATTGGCTGAGGACGGCCAGGATAATCACCCCGCGGCGCAGCTCCTGTACGAGGTTTTGAGTTTGCTCTTGGATGGCATCATTTGACATTATATATTGCCTTTCAATGTGCAGTGCATATCATTGTGTGAAATATTATAGTGTGTAATACATGGTATGTCAAGACCCAATTTTTTATATAATCTGACAAAATTTCTACTATCTGACTATATTATTGTGCCGATATGATGTTAAAATGATCCTTATGAAGAACTTAATTTATTTTAGCGACAACCTTGATGTCCTCAAATCTCTGGATGGTGAATCGGTCGATCTCATCTACATTGATCCGCCTTTTAATACTGGTAAACGTCAATCTCGGACACAAATCAGGGTGGAACGAGATGCTAATGGCGACCGTGTGGGATTCGGCGGGGAGCGTTATCAGACAGAGGTCATCGGGGAGCGCGCCTATCGGGATTATTTCGATGATTATCTGGGATTCTTGGAACCAAGGCTCCTCGAGGCGTACCGCATTTTGAAGCCGAAGGGCAGTTTGTACTTTCACATTGACTACCGTGAAGTGCATTACTGCAAAATATTGCTGGACGACATCTTTGGACGGGAATCGTTCATCAATGAGATCGTTTGGGCATATGATTTCGGCGGTCGTTCCAAAAAACGCTGGCCAGCAAAACACGATAACATTCTTTTTTATGCCAAAGATCCCGAGGATTACACGTTCAACCGTGAGGAAGTGGATCGCATCCCCTATTTGGCACCGGGTTTGGTCGGGAAGGAAAAAGCCGCCAGAGGAAAATTCCCAACGGACACCTGGTGGCATACCATTGTAGGGACGAACAGCAAAGAAAAAACCGGTTATCCTACTCAGAAACCTGTGGGTGTCCTGCGACGTATCGTGGCGGCATCGTCAAAGCCCGGAGATCTGGTCCTGGATTTCTTTGCGGGGAGTGGCACAATTGGTGAAGTATGTCTGGAATTGGGACGTCATTTCATCTTGGTGGATAATAATCCCCAGGCAATTGCTGTGATGAAAAAACGCTTTGAAGGTCAGGATTCGATTGAGTGGATTGGGGGGGATTCTTAATCCTCTTCGTAAAAGATGGGATGCCGGCGGAGCCGCCAGGCGATTTCGTGATTGAGCTTGAAGGGGCAGGGTTCAAGCTTCGTGTCCGTGGTGTCAATGCCGCTGAAGATGATCAACTGCTCAATGATGGCATCTGCCAATTGAGACATATCACCCTCCAGCGCAGACCAACCGATAACGATACAGGCGTGTGGTGATGCTGGTGCCAGGATCATCCCGGGGTGTCCGCTGCTGACAGCCTGTATTTGCTCTGTCGCCGGTGGGTTGCCCTGCACCAAGTTTTCAACAAGGGCGACATTTAATGCTCGCGCGTTCTCAATAGTATCTGTGATCATGTAACTGCAATCCCCCAAATCCGATTCAGCATTGATCGTTGTGAAAGCGGTGAGCTCATCCGGCGCTGGATGGAAGCACTCGATACCACCTGTCCGCAGGTTGTGGGGCAAAAGGCGTTGATCCAGTGCTTTGCGAATGTCCGTCTCAAAAGATGTTGTGGTTGCTGGATCAATAAAGCGGCTATCTTCCAACGCTAACCAGAAGTTGATATCCAGGATTTGCTCGTCCAAAGCCCGTCCCGAACGGATGATGACTTGAATTTCCTGCAGGGGCATCCCGGATTGCGTATCGAAAGCCAACCGGTATTCTCCGGGCTGGAGTACATGCTGGTTGTTTATGGGGAAGAAGAAACACACCTCGCCATCCGTGCTGACCAATGGCGCTTCAGAGATAAGGCTTTCATATTCCCCGGAGTCTGGGTCGAAATGGTAGAGTTGGGTGCCGTCGGGGGCAATCAGGTCAAGGAGAGTGATTTTTTCATGTGCGGAATGAGACCTGGCTGCCAAAAGGAGGGAGCTATCCCCTTTTTCTATCCTGAGAAGGAAGTCCTCCTGCGGGTGTATTTCTTTATATATTTCAATGGTCAGGTCGGGGTGTTCGAGTCGTTCTGTTTCTTCCGTTTTCGATGCAAATTGGGGGTGGAAGTGTATCTGTGATTTAAGGGCATCGAACACTGCATCACCATGGCGCTGCCAGAATTCCGCAGATGCGATCATCAAAATGAAGACATATTGGTGGACATGCGGTTCACAGATTAATGCACGTCCATAGCCCTCTTCCTCTGCGTTGAAAAACCTTATATTATTCAGAAAACCCGTGATCCCCTGGATCGTATCCGTTCCAGCATCAAACAAATCGTAATTGTTGAAGTTCTCCATGAATTCAGCAGCAAGATCATTGTTGAGTTCAGCCATGGATGTCCCTTCTGGTAGATTGCCCCCCATCAAGCTGATCTCAAGGTTGCCGTCCTCAGAATACATGTATACTGATCCATCAATTTCCAGCTCAAATCCTGAAATTGGACGGAATGAAAATCCCGATTTTTCGATCTCGATCTCATCCCCGAAATGGAGGACGAAATCATCAAAGGATTTTGCATCAGACTGGTTGTGTTCATCTGTCATTGGTCATCCTGAGGTTTGGTTTAACAGTTAAGCCTGATTCTACACCAATTCTCAGCGAGCGGAGACTTGATATAATTTTCGCTTATACTGAAGGATGTCGTTTTTGAATAAGAGTCAATGATTAAAGGCAGGCAGTCATGAAAAGAGAATCGTATCCAATTCTGGAATTCGGCGGGAAAGGCAAGGCTATTCTGGAGCCCTCTCTCCTCGTTCAGCCTATGGATGTTCCCGAACACTGCGTGATTTGTTTCTTTGCGGAAGTGATCCAATGGTTGGTGGAGACTCAGGAGACTAGAATTATCGCCCGATCAATTTCAGAAATTGGGGAGCACCCCCTCTATGAAATAACATATGAAGGGCAACGCGTTGCTTTCTTTCATCCCGGTGTTGGGGCACCGCTGGCGGTGGCACTGGTGGAAGAGATGATCGCCAGGGGCTGCCGGAAATTTATCGCATGTGGTGGCTGCGGCGTTCTGGATAAGGACATCGCTGTTGGTCACCTGCTCCTGCCGGTGGCGGCGATCCGGGATGAGGGGACTTCCTATCATTATCTGCCGCCCTCCCGTGAGGTGGAAGTGAATCCCCACGCACTCGCAGCGATTGAGTCGGTCCTGAAACGTCATCACATCGATTACTTACGCACGAAAACCTGGACAACGGATGGCATTTATCGTGAAACATCGGAGAAAGCAGAGGCTTACCGCAGCGAAGGGTGTCTGGCGGTTGAGATGGAAACAGCAGCCTTCTATGCTGCGGCGCAATTCCGGGGAGTTGATTTTGGGCAGATTCTATACGGCGGGGACGCTGTGATCCCCGGCGAATGGGACGGCAGAACCTGGAACTCCCGTACAGAGATCCGAAGGGATTTGTTCTGGCTGGCGGCGGAAGCGGCTTTTGAATTGTGAAAGCAGAAGTGAAAATAGAGTATGATAAAGAATCCAGATTAAGGAGTTTCCATGGTGGATCTTTCAGCCCAAATCCTGCCGAAGATAAAAGAACATGAAATTGACGCGCTGCCTATGAGCAGCGATCTGACCCTGCCTTATTACCAGGGATTATCGTTGGTGAACATTCCGGGAACTGTTGCCCGTCTTTTGGACACCCCCGACTTTGGCAAACCCCCACTGGATAACGCAATTCTCGAAAAAATTGGCGGACCCTATAAAAAAGTCATTCTACTGCTGGTGGATGCGCTGGGATATCACTTACTGCATAAGTTGATGGATGCAAAAAAGGATTTGGTCTGGCGAAAACATTTCGACCAGGCTGTTTTCAGCCCCATCACCAGCATTGTGCCGAGCACGACGGCTTCCGCCCTGACCACGCTTTGGACGGGGCAGGGGGCGGCAGCCCACGGCATTATCGGTTATGAGATGTGGACGAAGGAATTCAGTATGATCATTAACAATATACTTCACGCCCCAGTGCACGCCCGGTCGGATGTAGGCGGGTTGGAACGATCCGGATTTGACCCTCATGAGTTTCTCAATATGCCGTTGCTGGGAACGCATTTTAAGGATAACGGCGTTACTTCCACAGCTTTTATGCACAGTTCCATTACACGCTCCGGTCTCTCGGTGATGCAGCTTGAAGATGTCAACCTGAACCCTTATGTCGATGAAGCAGACCTTTGCGTCAGTCTGGCGGATTTCGTCAACAGCCGGGGAAAAATTCGAGAATATATCTATGTCTATTACAGCCATGTGGATACCCTCATGCACCGCTATTCAGCGGAAAATGCGCGGGTTGCGATGCAATTCAATGCTTTTTCCAGGATGTTTGAAGAAGCGTTTTTAGCAAAAATAACAAAATCGGCTGCAAAGGATACCCTTTTATTGCTGTTTGCGGATCATGGTTCCATGACCACACCTAAATACCCACGGTTTGAGCTTTCCAACCATTCTGACCTGATGGACTGCCTGGTTATGCAGCCCACCTGTGAGAACCGCTTGGCGTTCTTGTTCATCAAGCCCGGCAGGGTGGAGGACGTCCGGGATTACTTCAAACAAACCTGGCTGGATGACTTCCTGCTGATTGATCCTGATGCCGCGCTTGAGGGGGGCTTGTTTGGAGAGGGACCATTTAAACCGGAAACGCGGGAGCGTTTAGGGGACCTGATTGCTTTAGCAAAAGGGGATGCTTATTTGTGGTGGGCGTCTAAGCCCAATCCAATGGCTGGGCGTCACGGCGGTCTCAGTGAACGGGAGATGCTGGTGCCATTCTACGCACTGCCATTGGAAAAATTGGGCTGAAACTTCTTCAAGAATAGATATTGTTATTACGCGGAAGTCAGATACCGCGACAACTCCCAATCCGTGACGTGTGTGCGGAAATCTTCCCATTCAGCCTGGCGCGCCTTCATGAACGCATCCGTCAGGTTTTCACCTAGGGCATCCTGGAGCACCTGATCGTCTTTGAAGGCTCTCAGGGCTTCATACAGGGATCCTGGCAGCATATCGATATCCAAGGCTCGGCGCTCCTCCTCTGAAAGCTCATAAACATTAAGTTGATTGAGGGGTTTGGGGCATTCCAGTGAACGGTCAATGCCGTCCAAACCTGCAGCAAGCATGGCATTGAATGCCAGGTAAGGATTGGAGGATGGGTCTGGGTAACGCAATTCCAGGCGGACAGTATCCGGATTGTTGATAAAGGGCTGGGGAATGCGGATCAGGGCTGAACGGTTGACCTGCGCCCATCCGATATACACCGGCGCCTCATAACCCGGCACCAGACGCTTATATGAATTGACCGTAGGTGCCACGATTGCCGATAGAGCCTTGGCATGTGAAAGCTGCCCGGCAATGAATTTATAAGCCAGATCTGATAATTGGAAGGGGTCTTTTTCATTGAAAAACAGGTTTTTTCCGTCCAGGCTGAAAATCGATTGATGGCAGTGCATCCCCGATCCGTTAATTCCGTAGACGGGTTTGGGCATAAAAGAAGCGATCAGCCCATGTTGGGCTGCGATCGCTTTAACGGCGTATTTCAACGTGAGGACGTTATCCGCGGTTTTCAAGGCATCAGCGAAGTGAAAATCGATTTCGTGCTGTCCCAGCGCGACCTCGTGGTGGCCCACCTCAATTTCAAGTCCCATCTCGCTGAGGACTGCCATCAACTCCGTCCGAACCCGAACGGCTTCGTCGTTGGCTGAAAAATCGAAATACCCACCGATATCATGGGGGACGGGGTGAATGTTTTCTTTCCCGTTTTGCAGGAACAGGAAGAACTCAGGTTCGGGGCCGACATTCATGATCCAATTACGCTGCGACTTGAGATCCGACAGGCGCCTTTTGAGGACGCCGCGCGGGTCGCCCTCAAAAGGCTCGCCGTTTGGAAGGTAAATGTCGCATAAAACTCGGGCGCGCTTCATGTCATCCGGCGTCCAGGGGAGGATAGCGTATGTGTCAGGATCAACTACCAGACGCATATCGCTTTCCTGAATCCTGGCGAAGCCTTCTACGGATGACCCGTCAAACCAGATACCATCTTCCAGGGCTTTCTCAATCTGATCTACTGGACCATCCACGCTTTTTACGACGCCATTCACGTCTGTGAATTGGAAAGAAATAAACTTGATATTGTCCTGTTTAATTTTATTGAGGATGTTCTTATTGTTCATTTTGATCTCCATCTATAACACAGGTTTATTTAACCACCGGCTTTCATATTATTTAAAGCGGACAATATTCAGGCAATTTAAATAAATACAGCCGGAAAACAACATCACTATGGCTGCTTTGGCCTGTATGTCACCATACAGTTTTGGACATCCATTTGTTGAAAAAAGGAAAAATTGGACCCGTGTTCAGATCCAAGAGGCATCCGCTGATCCTTCGATTTTTCCCAATCTAATTGGGTTAGCGCTCCCTTCGCAGGGAGGAACCTCCACCTCGTTTTCTCACCCTTTGATAAAGATGAGAATCAGCCGCTTGATTTCCTTGATTTGGTTTTCTTTAATCGATAGTCCCTCACTCTCTTTGTTGGTGAAATGTGTTAAATTTATTATTACACGTTTATATCACATATTTGCCATATTGAATAGACAAGTGGGATTTAAGAAGGCATGATCTTCCCTAAAATGAACCTGAAATACAATTCAGGTTGGAACGGCATGCGTATTCCGGCAAATGTTCCTGATTAATTCAACTGATCTATTTTCAAACCTTTAACGAAAAAGATGCCCCTTGACAAAGAACAAAAGTTCTGTATAATTAGAACATAGGTTCTAACCGGTGAATAGGAGCATATTATGAGCACGACCAATCTCTTTGTAAATGCCATCAGAGTAACGCGACAGGCAATACCTGATTTATTGTTAAAAAATGGGAAAAGGAATGGATCCATTTGGAAGAAGGAAGCACTTCGCGCTGCGACAACTGTGGGCAGCCTGCTTGAATCCATTCAGGCGGTTCCTTCTCACACTATCTTGTTAGGCCAATGTGAAGATGGCTTCCCTTTTATGATGGAACTGGGGGAACCAGAATTAGGCGCGATTTTGATTGGTTGTGATGCCGGCTGTGGGAAGACTCATCAATTGCAGGTAATGGTGGACTCCGCCATACGGATCAATTCTCCTCACGATGTGCAAATCGCCATTCTTTCACCCAATCCGGGTGAATGGGAAAGCCTTCAATCCAATGGGGCATCGAAGAAATACATCCAAGATATTCTTGCCTGGTATGACAATAATGCTGAACGGACGATCGAAGAACTTACATTACTTGCAGAAGCACGCAGGCAGGGTGGTGAACGGCTGGGGACGGATATTCTGTTGATCATGGATGATTTGAAATATATTGAGGATTTGAGCTACGAAGCCCAAGTTAATCTGCACTGGCTGCTGGAATACGGTTCGCAATCAGGTGTGTGGGTGATAGGGACGATTGATGCGGATTTATCTAAAGGCTTTTGTTATTGGATTGACACCTTCCGTACCAGGATCATCGGTCGGGTTCTCTCTTCGGAGGATGCAGACATTTTAGCGATGCGTTCTGATTCAAAGGCATCCGATCTCGGTCATGGAATGTTCAAGGTTTGGACGGGTGTCCGCTGGCTGACCTATGGCTTGGTGCCATTAGGTGACTGATAGTAACAGGAGGAAAAAATGGATATTGGCATGTTATGGTTCGATAACGATAAAAAATCGGACATTTCCAGCAAGTTAAGCAAAGCTGCGGACTATTATCGCAGGAAATATGGAAAAGATCCCAATATATGCTTTGTTCATCCCAGTATGATCCCCGAGGAAAACCAAAATATTGGTCAAATTGCGATTCGTTCGAACAGCACTGTTCTGCCGCATCATTTTTGGATAGGCGTCCAACAACAAAAAATAATACAGCAGTCCAATCCCTGATCCAATTTTTGGACGCCTATTCAAGCGACCGTACTGTCATACTGATTGTTGTCGTTCATTTCCTGCGTAGGAAAACGACCCAACTATGGCGGTATGGTCGCCTTTAAAAACAGAAAGCCCCATATTTATAATAGCTGAAGCAATTTTGTTTTTATTATGAAAATGGTTCAACATTTTCCTGAACTTTTTGTAGATGAGGCTGCCTTGGCAGGGACAATGTGCGATATCCGTAGGTATTAAGCACGATGGTCTCCCCAACCTTGGTCTCAATCACTGTTCTGGTTGAATAGACATGAATGTGCCCATGGACATGATAGGTAGGTTGGAAAGTTTCTATCAGCCAGTTGAAGGCCTCAATGCCTTGATGGGCGCGGTCATCCTGATCGTGGATACCCCGTGGGGAGGCGTGACTGATGAAGATATCCAGGAAGCGTCCATATTGGATTTTGTTCCATAATAAGGCGGGAACAAGCCCGAGTACCATTAACCACATCTCTGTCTGGCTGTATTGATAGTTGCCGTCGTTGTATCTCAATGAGCCTTCTATTCCAGCCAGTAAAAGCCCAGTTTTCGGATCCTGGACCACTTGCCGATGCAAATTTCTGGCGCCCCATGGCTCTTTGCGAGGCCCAGCGCATCCGTACTCAATGTCTTTGGCATGGTTGCCGCGCACAAAATACAGAGGGATATCCAATGAGCTGATGATATATTCGAGATAATAATACGAAAGGTCCCCACAGCTGATTGCCAGATCAATGTCCCCAAACCGGTCTTTTATTTTCGGGTCGTAGATCTGGGGCAATTCTTTATCGCTGAGCGTTAACAATTTCATAACAACATTCTAAGACATTTTTTCTGAAACTGTTAGGGGAAATTGATGATTGGAATTTCATGCGCCGATCGCCACTGCCACAGACACAGCTTTGCTTCGATCATGGCTGATGCTGACAGACCATTCCGTCAATCCAAGATCTTTTGCGATGATTTCAGCATGACCGTGCAGATGTACCACTGGCTGCCCTGTTTCGAGGTGAAGGACTTCGATATCCTGCCAATGTACACGACCAATTCCGGTGCCCAAGGCTTTGGAGACAGCCTCTTTGGCTGCAAATAACCCCGCTAATATGTCGTTTCGGTCGCGTGCCTGAGTGATTTCCTGAGGTGTATAAACGCGAGCGATGAAACGTCTGCGGATGGGATCTCGAATGGTCTCCAGGCGAGATATTTCGATGGTATCAATACCGCTTCGCACGATCATAGGTTAATTTCCTCATGGCCCTGCAATGGCAATCGCCAGTGCATCAGGATTAAGGTATTTGCGGCTGGCTCTCAGGATGTCCTCTGCGGTGTTGGCTTGGATTTGACCTGGATATTTGATGAAATAATCCAGCCCCAATTGAAAGTGTTCCATGTTGAGGAGTGAGACAGCGACACCGCTGTTCGATTCCAGCATCAGGGGCATACGTCCCAGGAAATAGGATTTACTGTCGGACAGCTCTTCTTCTGATACGGGTTTTGAAACAAAACGTCCGACTTCTTCTGTGATTAATTCTACGACCTGATCAATGTTTTGAGGATTGACGCCAGCTATCATCTCCCAGGCACCCGGTCCCAAGCTGGAAGAGAGGGAAGAATAAACATAATAAGCCAGTCCCGCGTCCTCACGCACACGTTTTCCCAAACGTCCCATCATACCGAACTCCCCCAGAATATTGTTGCCAATCCGCAATGGCATGTAATCCGGCGAGAGCCTTTCCGGAGCCAGAATCCCCATTACGATATCCGCCTGGGATTTCCCGGGAATACTGATTGCTTTGCGGGATGTCCCTTGGATCGGTTCAATGGTCGGGATTTTAGGAAGACCTTCCTGGTTAGGATTGTGAAAGTCGCCAAAGACGTTTGCAATGGCTTCGACAGCTTTGGTGGGTTCGACAGCACCCACAATGACGATCGCCATCCCTTTGGGGCCGAAAGTCCGCTTGTAGAATTGGAGGATGTCTTCTCGGGTGATGGCTTGAATGGTCTCAGGGAAGCCTTCTTCAGGCCGTTCATACGGGTGCCCGGCATAGACGATCTGGTCGAACAGGAGGGCGGCCATAGAGGAGGTGTCCTGTGCGCGGATTGCCAGTGCGGTCAGCATTTGGTTCTTTTGCCGATTAAATTCCTTTTCAGGAAATGTGGGGGAACGCAGGCTTTCAGAAATGAGCCTGAGGATCAAATCTATGTCTTCTTTCAGGCAGTGCGCACTGAAAGAAGTTGTCAGGGTTCCTGCTGAAAAACTTAATCTAGCGCCAACGGATTCAATTTCGTTATACAAGCTTTGAAAATCGTGGTGGTCTGTCCCGTTCATCAAACCGCTGGCGGTGAGATAACTCAATCCCAATTTATCATCTGGATCAAGGAGACTGCCGATGTTGACATATCCCTTTATGGATAAGGTGGGGCTGTTGAAATTTGACCGGGTGAGGATGGTAATCCCATTTTTTAATTCTTGGCGTGTAATATCATCTGGACCTGGAAGGGCGTGGCGATGCTCGTTGTCTGTAATATGATTCATATTCTAATTTCAACTTTCTTCAGGGAGATAAAAACCAACCACGCGATTATCCGGTGCAAGATATGTTCGGGCGATATTTAGCACGTCCTCTGTGGTTACATGAGCAATGTGGTTGACGTAATTCTCAAACCAATCATAATCGGCAAACATCTCAGCATATCCCAACCAGAATCCCTGGTTGGAGATATTTTCGCTGCTGTAGGCGAACAGCGCTTTAGCTTGCTTAATGGCTCGGTCGATTTCAGCTTTTGTGACCGGTAAATCGAGGATTTTTTCAATCTCCTGGTCTAACGCTTTGAGAACCTCTTCCGGTGATTTTGCGGGGTGCACCGTTAAATTGATGGAATACAAATAAGGGTCATGTGTGGCTTGTAGTACACCGTAACATGTCACAGCGATTTCATCCTCAACCAGCGTACGATAAAGCCGACTGGTTTTGTTCGTAGTTCCACCTGAGCCGAACATGTTCAGGCTGCTTGGGCCTGTTAGGAGGCTGTCGAGGACAGTCAGGCCGAAGAAATCGGGGTCATTTGCGCTGGGCGCTCGGTAAGCAGCCTGGATGTAGCTGGTCTGCCCGGGGCCTTGAATCGTGATTCTTTT
The DNA here is from genome assembly GCA_964575595.1 of uncultured Candidatus Brevefilum sp. GTDB lineage: Bacteria > Chloroflexota > Anaerolineae > Anaerolineales > Anaerolineaceae > Brevifilum. The sequence continues at coordinate 13,395 of CAZNRI010000010.1, read as the reverse complement.
CTCACCGTCCAGGGGTGGTTCTGTTGGAATCTCTGAATTAGATTCATCATCTGATGGAATATCGTTAAAGACAGATTTGACTATCTCGATCATCGCATCACAGTTAAAATCACCGGCCACAGCTAGAACAGCATTTCCCGGGCGGTAATACTGACGATAATGTTGGAAGAGATCATCACGGGAAATATGCTGCAAATCCTCTTTGAGACCGATGACCTCATAATGATAGGGATGCACCTGGAATGCGGCTTCCTGGACGGCTTCTCCAAGCAGAAAGGTTGGATGATTTTCATTGCCCTCACGTTCGGAGATGACCACGGTTCTTTCGAGTTCAACTTCCTGGGGGTTGAAACGGCTGTTGACCATGCGGTCAGCTTCCAGAGTAAGACCGATTTCGAACATATTCGCCGGGAGGGTTTCAAAGTAGGTCGTCCAGTCCAAATACGTCATAGCGTTCCAAACGCCGCCCACTTTTGAAATCTCTCGGTCGAGATACCCTGAAGGGTATGTTTCTGTTCCCTTGAACTGCATATGCTCAACCCAGTGAGAGACACCTGTCTTTCCCCGTTTTTCGTTTCTCAAGCCAACTTTGTACCAGATCCAGGTGCTGATAATTGGCGCTGTGTGTATTTCTTTAAGATGAACCGTTAATCCATTATCAAGTTTATAAAATTGTGTTTTTGCTGTCATGTTTAATTCTTCGTCATTGTGGTATTATTGTTTATTAATAAATGCACGATATTGTCCAATCCAGTATAATCTTTATGTCTAAACTTTTATCATTATATTCGATAATTCAAGCCGAAAGGCTTTTTTGTGTTATTGAGGTGACTATTGTCTGACAATCAACAAAAAACTCATCTGGTTGTCGTCATCGGTGCTGGGCCGGCCGGGCTTTATGCAGCGCAGTATCTTGCCCGCAAGGGTGTTCAAGTTGTTGTATTTAATCGCGATATCAGACCTGGTGGATTAGCGGAATATGGTATCTTTCCCGATAAATATAAAATGCGCAAGGGGTTGCAGGCGCAATTTTATCGCATCCTGGAGATGCCCAATGTGCATTATCGAGGGAATGTCCTTATAGGACAAAATGGTGATATTAAGCTTGACCAGTTGAGAGCAGTAGGATTTCAAGCTCTTATGGTTACGACTGGCGCTCAGAAGTGTCAATGGCTGGGTTTGCCCGGTGAAGACCTTGAAGGCGTCTACCAGGCCAATAATATTGTATTTTTTTATAATCGATTACCTGAAAGAGCTCATTTGCGCCCAGTCTTTGGCAAACGTGTGTTGGTCATTGGGCTGGGGAATGTGATGATGGATATCGTTCATTATTTAACTCTGGACGATGCCCCTCATATCGTGACTGCTGTCGGACGGCGGGGTCCAGGGGAGGTGAAGTTTGATAAATCCGCCCTAGTGCCCTTGGCGTGTTGCCTGGATATGGATGAGATTCGTGAGGAAGTAAAATCTGTGCTTCCGGAAGTAAAGTCTGTGGGTGGGAATGTGGAGGTGTTTTATTCTATATTGGAAGGTGCCAGGGATAAGGCACGGGAATGCCCATCTAAGCTGTCTTTTAGGATGAAATTCCTCCGTTCTCCCCGACGCATTGTCGGTGATGGGAAGGGGAAAGTAAAAGAAGTCGTTTTTGAAGTCAATCAGTTGGAGTTGAAAGATGGGGAAGTGGTTTCGCGCGGGACGGGTGACCTGGAGACGGTCTCAACAGACACGGTTATATTCTCGGTTGGGTCAAGGGTTGATGAAAGTTTTGGGCTATCAGTGACCCATAGACACTTTGTCACCACACCCACTCCAAGATTTCCAGTGGACGGCATTTCTTATGAAGTTTATAATCCAGAATTGTGCGCACACTGTGAGGATACCTTTGTCAGCGGATGGGCAAGGATGGCAGGTGAAGGTGTAGTTGGTTTGGCGCGTAGAGATGGTGAGCGGGGGGCAAGAGCTATGTTAAAATATCTGGAGACGCTGCCAACTGTTAATACTGTTTATGTTAAGAGGGTTTTGAGAAAATTACCACTGTTGGATAAAAAGATAGTAACAATGAACGATGTGGAAAAGTTACGCCGCGCAGAACAAAAAATCGCAGCCGAAAAAGGGCTGCCGGATTTCAAGTTTGCCTCTAATGAGCCAATGCTGGAAATTATCGAAGGGGATTAACTGGTATGAACTGGATCAAATTTGATTTGGTCAGGCTTTTCCTGTTTACCCTTCTCAGCCTTAGGTTCTTTTGCCTGCTCCTCATCCTGTCTTTTTTGCCCCTTTAATTCCGGGCGTTTATAACGGATTAATAACAGGAATCCAATCGCAATTGTCCCCATCCCTACTATCATCCCTTGAGCCTGTAGCGGCCCGAAATACACGTCCGGCAGGGGGTGACTGCCCAGGCCGAAGATATCTGCCATGGCGGTGAACACACAGATGACATATCCTGTACTGATCAGGCGTGAGCCGATATCCGCAGCGATGGTTTTCTTACCCTCAGGCCATAGGGCGTTTAATGTCAGATAACTTCCAATTGTGATGACACCCAAACCTATCAGGAAGACGGAAATTTGAACAAAGCCGATCACTCGGCTGCGGTCAAGGTTGAACAGGCTTGGACGGGCGCCGAGAAGGAACAATAGATATCCAAGAATGGTCAGGGCTAACCCAATGTGAATTGTACGCTTTGGATAGGTTAAATCTATCTCGTTTGTTGGGTTAGAATCATTTTTTGAGGATTGCTGTGTGTGAGATTGTTCTTTTTTCATGAGTCAGGCAAGTTATTCTTCAGTATTCTGAGCCAGTTGCCGCTGAAAATTCTTTCGATGTCTTCCTCATTGTAACCCTTTTCAGCAAGTTGTGGGGCGAGTTTTGGCAGGTCAGCAATGGTGTCAATATCGTGGGGAACGGATTCAACACCGAATCCCCCGTCGAAATCTGTTCCGATGCCGACATGGCGGGTATTCCCAGCCATCTGGCAGACGGTGTCAATTTGCGCTACAATGTGGCTCAGGCTCATAGCGTCGCGGCCGCCATGGTCACGCCAATTCCAATCCAGGAAGCCGTTCAATGGCACAATGCCCATCACGCCATCCCGCTCAATGAGCTGATGGACTGTTTCGTCTTTAAGGTGTCGATTGATGGGAATATCTTGGATCAATGCTTCGACATTGGAATGTGAAGCGATCACCTGCCCGGGGTAACGGTCGAGTGCCTGACGCGCGGATTCGTGATCCATGTGGCTAATATCCAGTATGAGACCTACATCCGCCATGTTGTCCAACAACGCAAACCCTTCTTTGGTCAGGGGTCCGGGTTCTCGGGTTCCGCCGCAGTAGCGGTTGCCTGCCCAGGCAGGCCCAATCAGGCGTACACCCCATTCATACCATTGCTCAACTTCCTCAGGCTGCCGGACGCCTTCCGCACCTTCCATCAGGATGACAATGCCGACGGGTGGGGGCGGATCCGGCTGTTTTTCTTGGTGATGTTCCCATTGCGACAGGTGTTTCTGGAGATGATCCTGATTCAGAATCAAATGGAATTTTTCCGGGTGATTCTCCGTCAGGCGGAAATAAGCGTCCAGATTTTCACGATAGCAGTCATGCGCCTGCTGAGCCGTCTTGTAACAATGGACCTCATAATCGCCGTTGTCACACCTGGCAGGGGAGCAGAATAAAGTGCCGAAGATAACGGCCACGTTAGCTTGTTGATATTGCGGCCACCCCAAAAGGGTGTTGCCGTTGTAGGCGGGAATGGGGGTGTTCTCTTCCGCTTTTCGAATGTCATAAGCGGATTGCGTGTAATCGCGATCCAGATTGACGATATTCCAGGCAAGGTCTTCGTGTGAGTCAATAATCAAGGTCATAGTGTTTTAAATGCATGGCGCACCGAAGATTCGGTGCGCCTTATTTATTAGAGGTTTTATTCTTTTTCTTCTTCTTCTACTTCTTCAGCTTCTTTTTCGTCTGCGGATTCTTGTTTATCTTCAGGTTCTATTTCAACTTCGGCCGAAGGCTCTTCTTCTTGCTCAACGGTTTCTTCTTCGTCGTCGTTATCTTTATCTGCTTCTTCTACTTCTTCGGTTTCTTCTTCCGCTTCTTCTTCGTCTGTGGATTCCTGTTTATCTTCAGTTTCGGGTTCGGTTTCAGCTTCAGCCGAAGGCTCTTCTTCTTGCTCAACGGTTTCTACCTCGTCTTGCGGTTCTTCTTTTACTTCTTCTTCTTCCGCTTCTTCAAGGCCTTCTTCAGAAATCTCTTCGACATCCAATTCCTCTGTGAGCGTCTTCCAATCCAGGTCTGTATAGGCGGGAGAATCGACCCGGCGCATACTAAGACCGATGCGGTGGGTGTCCTCTTCAATTTTGATGATACGCAAGGTGACAACGTCGCCTTCGTGCAGGATCTCTTTGGGGTGCTCAATGCGCTGCTCGCTGATCTCAGAAATGTGGATCAAGCCTTCCAAGTCGCCCTCGATGTCATCCAACAGCAGTCGTGCAAAGGCGCCGAAATTGGTCAGACGGGTGATCTTGCCTTCCACCAACTGACCTTCGGTCAGCTCTCCAACCTGATCATCCCAGGGGTCATCCTTCAGGCGGCGGATGGATAAACCAATACGTTTGCGTTCCTCATCAATACTAATGACTTTAACTTTGACTTCCTGTCCAACTTCCAACACTTCGCTGGGATGATTCACATGATCCCAGGAGAGTTCTGAGAGGTGAACCAAGCCGTCTGCGCCGTTGATGTTGACGAAAGCGCCAAAATCTGCCAGGCTGGTCACACGGCCTGTGCGGGTCTCGCCCTCTTTCAAGTCCTCAATCACGCGTTCTTTGATGGATTCGCGTGTTTCGCTGCTGGCAGCGCGTTCGGAGAGGATCAAGCGGCGGCGGTCTCGATCGACTTCAATTACGCACACCTCAATTTTCTCGCCCACCATTTCGCTGTAGCGTTCATCGGGGGAATTGCCGGTGATCGTCAAGCGGCGCCCCAAGCTGATTTGGGAAGCGGGTACGAATCCTCGAATGGTTCCCAAGGACACTAAAAGACCGCCCTTGTTATAGCCCTCGATTGTGGAATCGAATGATTCCTCGGATTCGAGGAGCTCTTCTGCGGTTTGCCAATTCTCTTCTTCCAGAGCTCGGGTGAAGGATAGAATCAGGTTCCCGTGAGAATCCTCAGGCGTGACAACATACGCTGTGATTTCATTGCCTACCTCAAATGATTTGCGTGTTTCCTCATCAATTGATTCGAACTCTTTGCCGGCAATAATCCCCTCCGACTTGGCGCCAACACTCACGAGGATCTGCCCGTCGCTGATGCTGGCTATCGTTCCTTTGCGGATTTCACCACGCTTGGGAAAGTCAATGGTCAGCCCTTCTGCTTCCAATAAGGCTTCCATCTTATTGCCTGGCTGTTCCTGACTTACTTCTTCCCCCTCAATTTTCTTTACATCGTTTTGGTCCATAAAAATTATAACTCCAAAGTTGAATTTCTCACTGATTATAAGGGTTAAAATGAAACTTGGCAACCCTCAAACTTTAACTGCTTCCATCCATAGGATAATAGTCCATAGAATATTAATCAGCAAGCTTTACCTATTTTACCGGCTGAGGGGCAATTGTCAATTTATACCCCTTTCGTTCTTTCAGTTTATTGAATCTTAATTCTCTCCTTCATCGAGAATTTCACGGATTTGGGTCTTGGGATCCGGCTCGCTGATGATTCCCTTCTCTTCCATCTTCTCAATGATTCGAGCTGCCCGCGTATAGCCGATACGCATTTTTCGCTGCAGCATAGAGATGGATGCTTGTCCCTCTTCCCGTATGATGTCCAGAGCTTCCTCAAATTTGGGATCGAGATCGTTTTTTTCTTCCATTTCTTCCCAGAGCGGGGCTTGTTTCAGGGGGACGCCTTTCTTTATTTGAAAAGCTGCCGGTTGGTCGGGACGCTCCGGCGCATTTGTTGAAACCGTAAAACCGCGCCAGTAAGACGTCAACCGATTGATCTCCATATCTGAGACGAAGGCACCCTGAATACGCGTCGGTGCAGCGGCGTCAGGTGCTTGGAAGAGCATGTCGCCCCGGCCGAGCAAGCGTTCCGCCCCAGGCTGGTCAAGGATCACACGGCTGTCCACCCCTGAGGCGACGGCAAAGGCAATCCGGGCGGGAAAGTTGGCTTTAATTAAACCAGTGAGAATATCTATGGACGGCCGCTGTGTAGCGATGATCAGGTGGATGCCGGTGGCGCGGGCAAGCTGTGCCAGGCGCGTGATCGTGCGTTCTGTTTCATCCGGTGCCAACAGCATGAGATCAGCCAGCTCATCTATAACGACCAGGATATAGGGCAGCTCCTTTTCATGGGTGCGCTTGCAGCGGGCGTTATAGTCAGCAATGTTACGGGTGCCGGTCTCAGAGAATTTGCGATAGCGGTTGTCCATCTCGCGCAGCATCCACTGCAGCGTGCCGACAACATGTTCGGCATCCACAATCACCGGAGACAGAAGGTGCGGGATGCCGTTGTATCCTGTCAGTTCCACACGTTTGGGATCGACCAGAATCAATCTGAGTTCATCCGGTGTTTTTTTGAGGAGGAAGGTGGTGAGAATGCTGTTGATGGATACAGACTTGCCAGCGCCCGTGGTTCCTGCAATCAAGAGGTGGGGCATAGCTGTCAGGTCGGCAGCAACTGCATTCCCGGCGACATCTTTTCCAAAAGCTAACTTGAGGGGTGAGTCCAGATTTTCATAAGCAGGGCTGTTGATGATATCTTTTAAAGCCACCAGTGATATCTGACGATTTGGGACCTCGATGCCGATGTAGCCCTTTCCTGGAACCGGCGCTTGGATGCGGATGCGGGCGGCTGCCAATGCCAATGCCAGGTCGTCTGCCAGGGAGGTAATTTTGGAAACGCGTACACGAGTTTTCCCATTGCGGGATTCTACGAAGTCAGGTTCGACACCAAACAGTGTAATTGTCGGTCCGCGTCGAATATCCACAACATGTGCAGGAGCCCCAAATGAGCGGAGAGTTTCTTCAATGACACGGGCGCGCTGCCGATCATTTTCGCCGTCATCCTCAGGTTCAATACTGGGTTCCAATATCTCCTCAAGATCGGGAAGAACCCAAATGGGTTTCTGGGGCATACGGTTGTAGTACAGGCTGTTCGACTCCCCCTGAACATCCAGGGCGGTTTGCCCTACCTGTTCATCGCCGGAGACCGTCGCTTTTTGAGGATATGTTGAGATAGGGTAACCCTCTCCCTGGGTTCTGGGTTTTGGATACTTTCGTATTTGTGCACGTTCGCGTTGATATTGAATGAAGCGCTCTATTTTCTGTGCAGCCTTGTTGATGAATCGACTCAGTGCCCGGATGAGGTTCAACACGGCGAAATCAAATGTGAGAACCAGGCTGATGAGCAGCCAGGCGACCAGGGCAATGACTGCGCCGGGTTTTCCCAGTGTACGGACTATGAACAATTTAATAGCCGCACCGATCAATCCTCCGCCGGCACCCATCTGCGCTTCCGGGTAACCGCCATCCAGGATCAGATGAAACCAGGTGATCAAGTTGATGAATAAGAGGATGATTCCTGCCAGGCGTTCAAAGGATAAGGCGGGCAGCCTTTCTTTATTTCGTAAGAAAACCCAAACCGCAAGCCCGATCAGAGCCAGCGGAAAGATATACACGCCCCATCCCATGATCTTGCCTAAACCGGCGATCCACCACCCCGTGACACTCCCCTTGTTTTTGGTGAATAAGCTGATGATTGTTAGGACACCGATGAAGAGAAGGCTAATGCCAAGAATATCCACCCAACGTTTGGGGGAGATTTCCGAAAATATTGGTTTCCGGGAAGGTGATTGGGTTCTCTTCTTAGTGCTTTTTGATTTTTTTGATGTTCGGCGCGCCATGGTTTAATCCTGCGTGAAATTAACGATTGTGCTTATGAGATGGATTATAGCACAGCCCTCTCATATTACGATTTATGGCTCATCGGAATTGGGGAGAAGGAATAAGTAAATTGGGACTTGACCACTGGGAAAAATTAAGTATGATGAAAGGGTAAGTGGCCTCATAAGAGGTCAAGTAAGGTCATCCCAAGTTGCTTGCGAGGTTTTTTAAAGTCTGTTATAATAATTTGGCTACCCAGAATAACACTATAAATCAGCCGATACATGAAAAATTGATCCTGTTTCGGCCGCTGTGCGAAAGTATGTTTCCCGAATGTTCTTAACAGAAAAAAGGCAAACTCTGCCAGAATGATAAAAGCGTACCTGGGGCAGCGCGCGGGATGATTTTCTTCCTGAAAAGGAATTTATCACGACTTATTTCCTACTAAAGACAATTTTTGTAGGGTTCTCTCAGAACGTGTATGTGGGAGAAGAATGCACGTTTATTATCATTCATTATTTTCAGAAGTTTTCATTAGAAGAGAAAAGTTGAACAATGGATATTTTAGAATTAGAATCAAAAACATTACCTGAACTGCGCACAATTGCCCATGAGATGGGCATTACCCGGCCCAACCGTCATAAGAAAGAGAGTTTAATATTAGAACTCTCCAGAGTGATTGGCGAAGAAGAAGGTCTTGAAATTCGCGGCGGCGTTCTTGAGATTATGAACGAGGGCATTGGTTTCCTTCGATACGACTATCGGGTCGGGCCGGAGGATGTTTATGTTTCTCAGGCACAATTACGCCGCTATGAACTTCGCTCGGGGGATATGGTCATTGGCCATGTCCGCCCTCCCAGGGAATCAGAACGGCACTATGGCTTGCTGAAGGTTGAATATGTCAATGGGATGTCCCCTGATGAGGCGCGTAATCGCCCGCGTTTTGAACAACTGACGCCAATCTTTCCGGATCAGCGCTTCAACTTGGAATATGATCCCAATGTCATGTCCACCCGCGTCATCAATTTAATTGCTCCAATTGGACGTGGACAGCGCGGCATGATCGTCTCTCCGCCAAAAGCTGGTAAGACAACGATTTTAAAGGAAATTGCCAATGCGATCTCCGTCAACCATCCCGAAGTCCGCCAAATTATGTCGTTGATCGGCGAACGGCCTGAAGAGGTGACGGATATGGACCGATCCGTGGATGCAGAGGTGGTGGCTTCAACATTTGATGAACCAGTGACCGCCCATGTCCGCATGGCTGAAATCGCCCTTGAACGAGCGAAACGGCTGGTGGAATCCGGTCATGATGTGGTCATTTTGATGGATTCCCTCACCAGGTTAGCACGTGCATACAACCTGGTGGTCAATCCCTCTGGACGGACGCTTTCCGGTGGTTTGGATCCTTCGGCACTGTACCCGCCAAAACGTTTCTTTGGCGCTGCTCGAAATCTTGAGGAAGGTGGTTCCTTATCGATTATCGCCACCTCGCTGATTGATACCGGCTCACGTCTGGACGATGTGGTCTATGAGGAGTTTAAAGGCACTGGCAACATGGAATTACACCTGTCAAGGCGTTTACAGGAGCGTCGTGTCTTCCCTGCCATTGATATTGAGCGATCGTCCACACGTCGTGAGGATTTGCTTCTTGGTCCGGATATCCTGAAGCGAGCCTGGTTGATGCGCAGAATGTACTTGCAGATGATCGGTACCCCGCCGCAGGGTGCCGGTATGGACACAGCAGTGGCAACGGAAGCAGTGATTCAACAGATATCCCGAGCAAAGACCAACCTTGAATTTCTTGAAACACTTAACGGTGAAGTATAATTAAGCCTCGTGAGGTGAAAAGCGTGGATCAAGAAATTAATAAAGAACAAAAACAAACAAACCCTGAACCCCGTGGTTGGCAGTTTTGGGTATCATGGATTGTGACAGGGGTGCTGGTAGCTCTGTTAATCTCCATCCTCTATTGGCAGCCGATCCTGGCGCGCGAATTGGATGCAAAAAATGGTGATCCCAGATCAATTCAAGTCGAATCCTCAGCAGGGGTTTCGTATGAAGCTCTGGCGAACATGCCCTACTTCGAAGTTGTTGTGGACGAAGTCTTTTTGGAGAGGAATACTGATACCCAGACGATAGCGCCAACGCGGCCCCGCAGTGAACCCATTAAATACACTGTGCAATCCGGGGATGCTGTCTTCAGCATCGCCAATAAGTACAATATCTCACCTGAAACGGTGTTATTTTCCAATTATGATGTCCTTCAAGATGATCCGCATTCCTTAAGACCTGATCAGGAATTAATCATCCCGCCAACAGACGGTATCCTTTATGAGTGGGAAGAGGGTGATACTCTGGAAAGCGTTGCCCTGGAGTTCAGCGTGGAGGTGGAAGACATTCTCAATTGGACGGGGAACGAACTGGACTTGACCAATCCAGAGATTGAACCGGGTAAATTGGTGATGATCCCAGGTGGCAAGCGCGAATTGAACCAATCCTTTTATATCCGAACGATATACGCAGAAGGCAAATCAGGGGTTTATACCACCATCGGTGGTGCTTGTGATGTCGGCGAGGTGTATAACCCGGGGGCTGGTTATTTCATATGGCCTGCGGACAACCACTATCTTTCAGGAAACGATTTTTGGTCCGGACACTTGGGAATTGATATTGCTGCCGGAACAGGCGCACCTATTTATGCAGCTGATTCTGGTGTGATTGTTTTTTCTGGATGGTACAGCAGCTACGGCAATATGATCATGATTGATCACCAGAACGGGTATCATACGGTTTATGCGCACTTGAACAGTATCAACCTGAGTTGCGGAACCATTGTCTATCAGGGGCAAATTATCGGAAACGCCGGGTCGACCGGCAACTCGACGGGTCCGCACCTGCACTTTGAGATTCGCTACATGGGCGCCTTTGTGAACCCTTGGGATTATCTCTATTGATCTATGATATAATCACAGCGAAAATTTGCTCCAGTAGCTCAAATGGATAGAGCAAGGCACTCCTAACGCCTAGGTTGGGGGTTCGAGTCCCTCCTGGAGCATACTTTGTGAGAATAAAAAAAGCGCCTGAAAGGGCGCTTTTGTTTCCTGACAGAAAATTTTACCAATCGGAATCCATATCATCAAAATCAATATCAATACCCTCATCCTCATCGTCTTCGGGATCTTTTCGCACCCAAAGTACAAGGAGGTCCCCTTCATCGGAGTCAATGGCGCGGGCAGCCACAATCGGCACTTCTTTGGTCATGCCGATCGGGTCACGATATTCCAGATACATGGTTGTCTGACGCGCCCATGCTTTATGACAGCGTTCAAGCAGGGCTCCACCGTTGAAGGTGCGCAAGGTGGTTCTGGCTGTGTCGTAAAGGTAAGGGCCTTCACTCAATCCTGCTGTCCAACCATTTATGCCCATAATGAAGTCGGTTTCAACAGAGTCAAAGTTCGGCGTGGGGCCTTCAATGATTGTTATTTTATTGTCCATAAGTCATTAACCTCGAGAGCATAATACCACATTTAAAGGCGCGAGACCAACATACTCAAATTTTATTGAGTTGGATTTTACCCTTTATTTTAGAAAAGAGTGAGTGTTGTGACCTGTTTTTTAAATCAGGGTGTAGAGTTGTTATTGAACCAGTTGTAGGCGTAGAAACCGCTGCCGGCGGATTCCAGACGGATGGCTATCCTATCCTCTCCTGCAAGTGATGCAGGAATATTGAAGGTTTTAGAGAGGACGCCGCCTGTGCTGGAATTGATGGTTGCGACGTAGACGCCGCCTACGCCCTTGGTGCCCAATTTCCCCATCAGCACTTTGAAGTCAAAACCTGCGGGGAAATTGTTGGTTTTAATGGTGACTGATTTATCCTCTACCACACTTGTAATCGAAAAGGTGGGTATCCCAGTGTAACCGGAGGCAGGGCTGTCAGAAGAACTCCCATCACTGCTTGTGTTGTTGTAAAACCAGTTATAGGCATAAAAGACGCCGTCCGAGGTCTGCAGACGAATGGCGATCTGATAATCACCTTTCAAATCATCCGGAATTTCAAAGGTCTTTGTGAAAGAACCGCCTGATCCAGAATTGACGGTCGTGACATGGATGCCGTTCACGCCCTTGGTGCCCAATTTCCCCATCAGCACTTTGAAGTCAAAACCTGCGGGGAAATTGTTGGTTTTAATGGTGACTGATTTATCCTCTACCACACTTGTAATCGAAAAGGTGGGTATCCCAGTGTAACCGGAGGCAGGGCTGTCAGAAGAACTCCCATCACTGTTTGTGTTGTTGTAAAACCAGTTATAGGCATAAAAGACGCCGTCCGTGGTCTGCAGACGAATGGCGATCTGATAATCACCTTTCAAATCATCCGGAATTTCGAAGGTCTTTGTGAAAGAACCGCCTGATCCCGAATTGACGGTCGTGACATGGATGCCGTTCACGCCCTTGGTGCCCATTTTTCCCATCAGAACTTTGAAATCCCTTTCTGCAGGGAAATTGTAGGTACGGAGGGTCAAAGTTTTATCTTCATCCACCGAGAGGATGCTGATTGTTGGGATTCCTGTGAGGGTTTCTGTGCCACCGTTGTCACCGCTTGTCCCGCCGGTTCCCCCGGTTTGATTTTCAAACCAGGTATAGACAGCCGTGCTATTATCCGAGACTTCAAAGCGAATGGCAACTTTGCTTTCGGATTTCAGCTCTTCAGGTATTTCGATGTCCTCAACAAATTCTCCATCTTCTCCAGAATTAACACTCTTGACCAAAATACCATCGATACCTTCTGTGCCGTATTTACCCATGCGGATGTCAATATCCTTGTTCTGTGGAAAGCCGGCGGCTTTGATCACAACCAGTTTTCCCTCTTTCACGGACAGGGGGATGATGGTCGGCGATGGCGGAATATCCTCATCAATGGGGGTTCCACTTTCATGTGTCCCAAAGGTTGCGTTGAGGAACCAGTTATAGGCGTAATATCCGCCGGTGGTTGACTCCAGACGGATTGCGATACTGGATTTATCTTGCAGATCGGCAGGGATGGCGCAAGTGAACTTAAGACTGCCGCCCCCGCCAGAGTCCAACGTCCCAACCAGAATCCCATCAACGCCTTTCGTCCCAATCAAACCCATGCGCACTTCAAAGACCTTATTGGCAGGAAAATTATGGGTTTGGAAGGTCACTTTAGTGTCTGCCGTGACGCCCAAGATAGTGATGGTGGGGATGGTTTCTGCGTGTGCGTTTTCATTGATGGGGAGCAGGGTCAGAAAGGTCAGAAGGGTAAATATGATAAAAGAAAAGATGAACTTTTTCATGATTATCCTCTTTATCTCTACAAGTTTATTGTTTAATTTTCTTATCCTTATATTAAGATCGCGTGTTTTATGACCAGCTAATTCAAGAGTGTCTCCGAACCCTTCTAAAACATTAAGATTATTCCCAAATATATTTGATTTGTGGATTCAAACTTTTAGTGCAACAACATTGTTGAAGACCTCGTTAGGCTT
>CAZNRI010000009.1:0-84889 GCA_964575595.1 uncultured Candidatus Brevefilum sp. | reverse complement strand
GGGCGGCCTGACGGTGGGCGCTGGCTCGATCACCAAGATTATTGAGTAAGAACGCAGGTAAAAAAATTATGGCCAAACAAAAGATTCGAATACGTCTGAAGGCATATGATCATCGAGTCATCGATCAATCTGCGAAGCGGATTGTGGAAACTGCGGAACGCAGCGGCGCTAAGGTTGTGGGGCCTGTACCCCTGCCGACCAAGATCGAGCGTTTTACCGTAAAACGGTCGCCGTTTATCGATAAGGACTCACAAGAGCATTTCGAGATCCGCACGCACAATCGATTGATTGACGTGATGGATCCTGATTCAAAAACAATTGACATGTTAATGCGCTTGAATCTGCCTGCTGGCGTGGATATCGAGATCAAGATTTAGTAGCTATTGAACGATTGCCAGCAGTTGAGGAGTATGCACGATGAAAGCTCTTCTGTTGGGAATCGATGAAAATTGATACTTGGCAAAGCCGCCAAGAGATGGTAGTATTATCAGGTTTGGCATTAATGTCAGACTTTTAAGGTGGCATAAGAATACTTCCTTCCGTAGTCCAAAACAAAACGGAATGGTCGCGGAAGAAGCGTTGACTGTGCTGCGGTCGGAGATGATGCAGCCTAGCCCAGGCTGACAGTCTCGTCAAAATAAATTGACACAGGAGAATATCAATTATGTTTAAAGGGCTGATAGGACGAAAAGTTGGAATGACCCAGATTTTCGATGAAGACGGGAGTGCGTATCCTGTTACGGTTATCGAAGCTGGGCCTTGTTATGTCACCCAGGTGAAGACCGAAGAAACCGATGGTTATAGTGCGGTCCAGCTCGGGTTTGACGAGGTGAAAACCAAACGGTTGACGGGGGGACAGTTGGGGCACCTCAAACGTAATGATCTGCCACCATTAAAAGTATTACGAGAATTTAAGACAAAAACCCCCGACGTCTCTGAAGGTGATACGCTTAAAGTGGATATCTTTGAGAAAGACGAACGGGTAGATATTGTCGGTACCAGCAAAGGACGTGGTTTTGCCGGCGTGGTAAAACGATATCACTTTAGGGGTGGACCGAAGACGCACGGTCAGTCTGACCGACAGCGAGCAACCGGCTCTATTGGTTCCGGAACGACTCCGGGTCGTGTTTGGAAAGGGAAAAAGATGCCTGGACGGATGGGGAATGAACGCGTCACCTCATCGAACGCGCGTGTGGTATTGGTGGACTCGGAACGCAATTTAATCGCAGTTGATGGCTCCGTGCCAGGCCCGAAGGGCGGCATGGTTGTAATCAAGCCTGTCCGGAAACAATAGGAAGCCCGGTTGGGCGATAGCCAGTTATGGGAGTTGAGTAATCATGGAAGTTGATGTCTTCAACATGAAGGGAAAGAAAGTCAGCACAGCGGAATTATCTGCAGCGATTTTCGAAGCCCCAGTAAAAGTTGATTTGATGCATCAGGCATATACCAGGCAGATGGCCAATGCACGTACCGGAACACATTCGACCAAAGGTCGCAGTGAGGTTTCGGGCGGCGGGCGAAAACCCTGGCGGCAAAAAGGGACTGGACGTGCCCGGCAAGGCTCAATTCGAGCGGCGCAATGGGTAGGCGGAGGTAAGATCTTTACCCCCAAACCACGATCTTACAACAAAGCAATGCCTAAGAAGATGCGCAGGGCTGCATTGCGGTCTGCATTATCTGTCAAAGCCTCAGAGGGTGAGATTGTCCTGGTGGACGAGTTCAAGCTTGATGAGGGTCGGACGAAGGATATGGCAGACTCTTTGCAAAAGTTGGCAGGAGATGTCACCGTACTGGTGTTACTCCCTGATAACGGCCCCGATTATGAAGTTGTGAAACGGGCGTGCGCCAACATCAGCAATGTGAAGACCCTGTTAGCCAGTTATTTAAACATCCGCGACCTGCTGGGTTACGAGAACCTCGTGATGCCTGTTGCTGCATTGGATGTTATTGAAAGTTACCTCGGATAGGCAGGAATGAAATCATGAACAAATCAGTATTTGACATCATTCAGCGACCGATCATCACTGAGAAAACGAATTATCTATCTTCATATTTAAACCAGTATGTTTTTGAGGTTGATTATGAAGCAACCAAGACGAGCATCAAGGACGCCATCGAGACGATTTTCGATGTGAAAGTAGACTCTGTAAATGTAATGATCGTGCCCGCCAAAAGGTCACGCAATTTGCGCAACCGCCAAATGCGAACGCGTACCAACGCTTACAAGAAGGCGATTGTAACTCTGGCTGAAGGCGAGCGCATCCCGATATTTGAAGGTGTGGAATAATGGCAGTTAAAGTATATAAACCAAAGACACCCGGCACTCGACACAAAACTAGTTACACTTTTGAGGAGATCACTAAGACAAAGCCGGAACGATCTCTGATCGTTCCCTTGAAGAAGCGCTCCGGTCGGAATATGTATGGCCGAATCACTGTCCGACATCGCGGCGGTGGTCATAAACGCTTTGTCCGCATGGTGGATTTCAAACGCGATAAGCATGAAGTTCCAGCGACGGTTGCAGCGATTGAGTATGATCCCAACCGCACTGCACGGCTGGCATTATTGAATTATGCTGATGGTGAGAAGCGCTATATTGTGGCTCCGGTTGGTTTGATGGTGGGCGACAAAGTGCTCTCCGGCACGAATGTTGATATCCAGCCGGGAAATTGTATGCCCATGGCAAATATTCCGGTTGGCACGACGATTCATAATATCGAACTCCAGCCTGGTAGAGGCGGTCAAATGGTACGCTCGGCAGGAACTTCCGCCCAACTTTTGGCGAAAGAGGGCAAATATGCCCATGTACGCCTGCCTTCTGGCGAAGTTCGGTTGGTATTGCAGGAATGCCGCGCTTCCATTGGACAGGTTGGCAATGTTGAACATGGCAATATTAAGCTGGGTAAAGCTGGACGCAAACGTAATATGGGCTGGCGGCCGTCTGTACGCGGCTCTGCAATGTCACCTCGTGACCATCCGCACGGCGGGGGCGAGGGCCGATCCCCGATCGGTATGCCCGGTCCTAAGAGCCCATGGGGTAAGCCAACCCTGGGTAAGAAGACCCGGCACAATAAACGCACTGATAAGTACATTGTTCGCCATCGCTCCATTGCTAAGCGGCGGCGCAAGTAAAATAATATAGAGTATTGACGCGAGAAAGAGGACGAAATTATGTCACGATCGCTGAAGAAGGGGCCGTATATCGCCCCGAAGTTATTGAAGAAAATAGAAGATATGAACGACAAAGGCGAAAAGAAAGTTATTCGTACCTGGAGTCGTGCCAGTACGATCTTCCCGCAAATGGTAGGACACACCATTGCCGTTCATGATGGCCGCCGACATGTGCCGATTTATATCACGGAGAACATGGTAGGTCATCGCTTGGGTGAATTCGCCCCGACGCGATTCTTCCGCGGCCACGTCATCGCTGGCAGAGCTGAAAAGCGCGAACGTGAGCGAGCGGAAAGAGAATAAGAAGGGTAATGAACTATGGCTACTGATATTCGAGCAAGACTTAGTAATCTTGATACGTCAGCCCAGAAAGCCCGTCTTGTGATTGATCTGGTTCGCGGCAAGCCTGCCCTGGAAGCGTTGAACATCTTACAGTTCACGCCCAATAAGGCAGCGAAGCCTGTTCACAAGCTCATTAGATCGGCGATTGCGAATGCTGAAGAGAATTTCGGCGTCTCACGCGAAGACTTGTATGTATATAAGATTTTCGCTGACGAAGCACCCACACGAAAATGGCGCAGATTCGGTGGGCGCGGGCGTTTCAAACCGATTTTACGCCGAAGCTCTCATGTCACAGTCATTTTACGAGAACAAGGGACGGCGTGATGTTGATTGAAGATAGATTTATTAAAAGGAACCAGGAGTAATTATGGGTCGTAAAGTACATCCGACTGGATTTCGACTGAAAATCAATAAACCTTGGCTAAGCCGCTGGTACGCTGAAGGCAAGGATTATCAGGATCAATTACATCAGGATTTACAGATCCGCAAAAAGATCCGTGAAGACAATGACCGCGCTGGGGTTTCTGATATACAAATTGAACGATTCCCCGGGAAAGTCAAGATTTTTGTTCACACAGCAAAACCCGGCATTCTTATTGGTCGAAGTGGTGAGAATGTCAAGGAGCTGCGGACTAATTTGGAGGCGATGACCGGAGAGAAGATTGACCTTGAGGTCAAAGAAATCAAATCCCCCGATCTGGACGCTTATCTGGTGGCGGAGAACATAGCCAGCCAGCTCACGCGACGAATCAGCTACCGAAGAGCAATGCAGCGCGCCATTCAGCAGGGTATGCGCCAGGGTGCAGAAGGCGTCAAGGTGATGGTGTCCGGAAGGTTGGGCGGTGCAGAAATGTCCCGCAGTGTATGGTTGCGTGAGGGGCGTGTGCCTCTGCAAACAATACGCGCAGATATTGATTATGCCCAGACAGAAGCGCTGACGACTTATGGTCAGATCGGCATCAAAGTTTGGATTTATAAAGGTGATATTTTGCCTGAGGTGGAAGAAGAATCAGCTGCTACCGAAGGCGTTTACGTCAGCGAGTAGTAACGAAGCCGGTATGATGACCGGTGATGAGCGAGGAAGACATTATGTTAATGCCAAAACGAGTAAAGTATCGCAAGCAGATGCGGGGACGCATGACGGGCAAAGCTTATCGCGGCTCTGACGTGTCCTTTGGCGAATATGGCTTGCAAGCTTTGGAACCAGGTTGGGTCAGCGCCCGACAGATTGAGGCTGCCCGCCGCGCAATGGTGCACGAGATGAAGCGGCGCGGCAAGGTATGGATCCGCATATTTCCAGATAAACCTTACACCAAGCGCGCCGCTGAGACCCGTATGGGTAAGGGCAAAGGTCCTGTGGAATATTGGGTGGCTGTTGTCAAACCCGGCCGGATCATGTTTGAAGTAGGCGGTACGGATGAGGAAACTGCAAAAGCGGCATTGCGGCGTGCACGGTTTAAGATGTCCGTAAAATGCAAGATTGTTTCCCGTGATGTAGCAGGGGAGGCTCAACGATGAAAGCGGCAGAGATTAGAAAGATGAGCATTGCTGAAATTGAAGAACAGCTTACCGAAGCCCGTCATGAGCTTTTGAACCTCAGGTTCCAAACGATAACCGGCCAGTTGACCGACACCAGCATTATCCGTGTTACTCGCCATGATATTGCCCGGATGGAGACCATCCTGAGAGAGAAAAAATTGGCTGAGACGGCCGAGGAGAGTGAAGCATGAATAATCGACGTCGATTGGTTGGAACTGTTGTCAGCAATAAGATGAGCAAAACGGCTGTAGTTGAGGTGGAACGGTTTTACCGCCACCCACTCTATCACAAGGTTATTCGAGAAGCCAATGTCTTTAAAGCACATGATGAGCTAGGTGCCAATCCTGGTGATAAGGTGAGAATTGTTGAGAGCAAACCTATCTCACGCACAAAACGATGGGTCGTTGAAGAGATCCTGCATGTTGAAGAGCGGTCTGAAGATGACACCGTTGAGGAGTTGGGAGTTTAGGCTATGATTCAACAAGAAACACGTTTACGAGTTGCCGATAACACCGGCGCACGGGAGCTTCTGGTGATCCATATCACCGGCAGTTCACGTCAGCGCTATGGCTATGTTGGCGATATTGTTGTTGGCACAATTAAAAGCGCCACTCCTCAAGCAACGGTCAAGAAGAGCGAGATTGTGAAAGCTGTTATTGTCCGAGCGGCTAAAGAATGGCGGCGCCCAGATGGCTCCAGTATCCGTTTTGATGACAACGCTGTGGTGATTTTGGATGGCGACGGCGTCAATCCCCGCGGTTCACGCATCTTTGGTCCCGTTGCCCGCGAGCTGCGTGATAAAGGTTTCATGAAGATCGTTTCACTGGCACAAGAAGTTCTTTAGGCGGTGTGATAGGAGTATTGGAATGAAGACAAAGATACGAAAAGGCGACCGTGTGGTTGTGATAAGCGGTGACGATAAAGGCACCGTTGGTGAAGTCATCAGGGTTATTCCCGATGAATCACGAGTGGTTGTGCAGGGTGTG
Organism: uncultured Candidatus Brevefilum sp.; assembly: GCA_964575595.1. Taxonomy (GTDB): domain Bacteria; phylum Chloroflexota; class Anaerolineae; order Anaerolineales; family Anaerolineaceae; genus Brevifilum. The sequence goes on along the minus strand of CAZNRI010000009.1, from coordinate 78,851 downwards.
AATATTTGCATCAAGCACCAAGCACAGACGCAAACGCGTGGGAAAACCATTCCGGCTGGTAAGATTGAGTTCGAGGCTCCTATTGATATCTCGAATGTGATGCTTGTCGATCCGAAAAGTGGCGAGCCAACCCGTGTGCGGATTGAACGCGAAGGTTCTAAACCAATCCGTGTTTCAGCAAAAAGCGGCGAGAAGATAGACTAATAGGCCGCCATTTGGAGTAAGTTATGAATAGATTACATGAATTGTATAAAGAAGAGATCGCACCAGCCCTTTTTGAGGAGTTATCACTCGAAAATGTGATGCAGGTCCCAAAAATTGAGAAAATCGTTGTCAATATCGGCGTTGGTGAGGCGTTGGATAATCCCAAAGCACTCGATCATGCTGTGGAGGATCTTGCCACAATTACAGGACAGCGACCTGTGGTCACCAAAGCCAAGAAATCTATCGCCAATTTCAAATTACGTGAAGGGCGAGCGATTGGGACCAAGGTAACCTTACGTCGTTTCCGCATGTGGGCTTTTCTTGATCGTCTTATTAATGTGGCGTTGCCACGTGTGCGCGACTTTCGAGGGATTTCCCCTGATTCCTTTGATGGACGTGGGAACTATACACTGGGCTTGGATGAGCAATTGATCTTCCCCGAAATTAATTACGATGATGTCGAATCGGTGCGGGGCATGGAGATCACGATTGTGACGTCAGCCGAGAATGATGATCAGGCTCGTGCGTTATTGAGTAAATTTGGAATGCCGTTCAGGAAAGGATAGTATGGCTAAAAAGAGTATGATATATCGCGAAAAGCGGCGAAAATATCCAAATCAGGTTGTCAACCGCTGCCGACGCTGTGGGCGTCCCAGAGGTTATATACGAAAGTTTGGTTTGTGCCGTATTTGTTTTCGGGAATTAGCGCTGCAAGGGAAAATTCCTGGTGTGACCAAGTCGTCGTGGTAGATCGGCGGAGGTATTATCAATGAGTATTTCAGATCCAATTGCTGATATGCTGACCCGCATCCGAAACGTTGCAATGAGCAATGGGACGGTGGTGAGCATGCCCAGTTCAAAGATCAAGGCAGAAATTGCTCGGATTCTTACAGAAGAGGGCTATGTCGAAAGTTATGATGTGGTCGATGGAAAACAGCCGTATCAAAAAGTATTGCGGCTCCATTTGAAGTACATCGGGGAAAGGCGGCACCGCCGACCGTTAATTACGGGATTAGAGCGAGTGAGTAGACCTGGTTGCCGTGTGTATACCAAGAAAACGGATATTCCCTGGGTGCTATCAGGCATCGGTGTGGCAATTTTGTCAACTCCCAAGGGAGTTATGACCGGCCAGCGCGCCCGGAAGATGGGCGTGGGTGGCGAGTTATTGTGTAAAGTATGGTAGCGCCTGGCGCTATTAGGAGGTACGAGACGTGTCTCGAGTAGGAAATTTACCAATTGAAGTTCCGGCAGGTGTCGATGTTAAAATCAACGGCTCTTATGTCCATGTGAAGGGACCTAAGGGTGAATTGGAATGGACCTTTTCCCCTGAGATCACCATCAAGAGGAACGAGGGCATGATTCTCGTTGAACGCCACAGCGATGAGCCGATGCACCGTGCTCTGCATGGCACAACGCGATCGCTGATCAATAATATGGTTGTGGGCGTCAGCGAGGGCTATGAGCGGGTGCTGGAGATTGTAGGCGTGGGTTACCGTGCTGAGATGGATGGAAAAAACCTGGTGATCAATGTGGGCTTTTCGCATCCAGTGGTTCTGGAGCCGCCGGAGGGTATCAACTTTGATGTCGAAATGAAAGCCCGTCAGATCAAAGTATCTGGCTATGATAAACAGGTCGTTGGGCAGGTTGCGGCAGATATCCGCATGCTGCGCCCACCTGAGCCTTACAAAGGCAAAGGAATACGCTATCAAGGCGAATACGTCCGCCGTAAACCGGGTAAAGCCGGAAAGACAGTTGCTTAATTTTGAAGGTGAAATAATATGGCAAAGAAATCACGAAATGAGGCTCGTTTACGCCGACATCGACGTGTACGGAAGAAAATTTTCGGCACACCTGATCGACCGCGCATGAATGTGTTTCGCAGTTCAAATGAGATCTATGTTCAGATCATTGACGATTTTCAAGGACATACACTAGTGTCTGCATCAAGTATAGATGCTGAACTAAGCTCTGAAATGGAAAAACTTACGAATATAGAACAAGCGCAAAAGGTTGGTCAGGCGATCGCTGAACGCGCCAAAAACGTTGGAATCGACCGGGTTGTTTTTGACCGTGGTGGATATAAGTACATTGGCCGTGTGAAAGCATTGGCTGAAGCTGCCCGTGAAGGCGGCTTGGAATTCTAGGAAAGAGGCGTACATGTCCGACTATAAAACCGAGAATCAATATGACGAACGCGTGATCGATATTGCTCGCGTTGCCAAAGTTGTCAAAGGCGGCCGCCGGTTTTCTTTCCGGGTCGTGATGGTGATTGGCGACAACGCTGGGCAAGTTGGCTTAGGAATTGGTAAAGCAAACTCCGTTCCGGATGCCATTAATAAAGCAAGCGACAAAGCTCGCAAGAACATGCATCGTGTGAACTTGAATGGAACATCGATCGCTCATAAGGTGATCGGCAAGCAGAGTGGAGCGATAGTGCTCCTTCGACCTGCAGCCCCCGGCACCGGTGTTATCGCCGGCGGCGGCGTGCGTGCGGTGGTTGAGGCTGCTGGTGTGCATGATATTTTATCCAAATCCTTAGGCAGCAGCAATATCTTGAATGTTGTCCGGGCGACGATCAATGCGCTTGACATGATAAAATCGCCTGCGGAACAGGCAGCGCATCGCGGTAAACCCGCTGATGCCCTAAAGCCTTATTGGGAGCGCGAAACAAATGGCTAAGAAGAAACAACAGCAATTAACGATCACTTTAGATCGAAGCCCAATTGGGTATTCGAAGAAACAAAAAGCAACCTTGAAAGCATTAGGCCTCAAGAAGATTAACCAGAGTGTGAGCATCAATGACAATGAAGCCGTGCGAGGCATGATTGATAAGGTGTCCCATCTGGTCAGTGTTGATGAGGCATAAGGTGTTATTATGAAATTACATGATTTGAAACCAAATGAAGGTGCACATCGAGACCGAAGGCGCGTTGGGCGCGGTACAGCAGCCGGACAGGGAAAAACCTGCGGCCGCGGTATGAAGGGTCAGAACGCGCGATCCGGTGGTGGTGTTCCCCTGTACCATCAGGGCGGCAACCTTCCTCTCTTTAGAAAGCTACCATTCAAACGCGGTGAAGGTTTCACGCTCGTCAATCGTGTGCGGTATGCCGAAGTAAACCTGGAGCAATTGAGCGGGTTCCGTGCGAAATCGGTCATTACGCCTGAGAAACTCCTTGAAGCCGGTATCCTGAATGATTTGGATATGCCAGTAAAAATCTTGGGACGTGGAGATGTGACTAAGGAATATACAATTAAGACTCACAACATTTCCAAGGGTGCTCAGGAAAAAGTAGAAAAAGCTGGCGGCAATGTAGAAATCATCGAGGAGCTATAAATTGTCCTTTAGAGTAAAAAAGGAGACCTGAGAAATGAAACGGTCCGCTTGGCGCTATCTTTGGACATCGAAAGACATACGACAAAAGCTATTAATCTCACTGGCGCTACTCGCCATCTATCGCTTGGCATCCAATGTTCCGGTGCCGGGGATTGATCGACAATTGGTGGCGCAGCTGACGCAAACCGGCGGAGCCGCGGGTGGCTTGATCAACATGTTAGACTTGCTATCCGGAGGCGCCGTATCGAACTTTTCGGTGCTGGCGATGGGTGTTTATCCTTATATTACCGCCCAAATTATCCTGCAGCTCTTAATTCCGATTATTCCGGCGTTGGAGCGTAAGATGCAAGATGATCCCCGCGAAGGACGACAGTGGATGGAAAAGTGGACCATCATCCTGACCGTCCCCATGGCAGCCTTATCTGCGATTGGCCAGATCAATATTTTTAACGCGATTTTGGGACAATCTGTGGCTGCGCAATTTGGTTTTACGGGCGAGGCTTTGATCCCCACGCTGGCGACGATCCTTTCCATGATGGCGGGGACGATGTTTGGCGTTTGGTTAGGCGAGTTGATTTCAGAATTTGGCATTCGCAGTCAGGGTCTATCCCTGATCATCTTTGCCGGTATCATATCCAAGATTCCGTCGAATTTATATGCACTGCTAAGCGATCAAACTTACTGGTGGATGATTTTCATCGTGATTGCCATTCTTATTGTGACCATTTTCGCAGTCGTTTACGTACAGCAGGGACGACGACATGTGCCAGTGATGTTCCCTGGACGTCGTGTCGGCAGCCGGATGTCCATGCCAGTGAAGAGCAGCCTGCCTCTGATGGTGAACATGGCAGGAATGATCCCTATCATCTTCGCACAGTCCATTCTGACCTTCCCGTCAATTATTGCCAGTTTCTTTAATAATGCGGAAAAGGAATGGCTGCGGAATTTCGCGGCTTGGATACAAAACGTCCTGAGCGGTGAGGGAGTGATTTATCCAATCCTGTTCTTTTTGATGGTCGTTGGATTCACATTTTTCTACACTGATGTCTTGTTTGCACAGCAGAATTACGGTGAGAATTTGAAGAAACAGGGTGCTCAGATCCCTGGCGTTGCCCGTGGTGAGCCAACACAGCGTTATCTGACCAAAGTGCAGCGGCGGATTACCCTGCCGGGAGCTTTGTTTCTGGGTGTGGTGGCAGCAATGCCTTATATCCTGGGGTTGTTCTTGCCAGAAGGTATGTCGCAGACCAGTATTTTCCTGGTCTCGTCAACTGGTTTGTTGATTGTTGTGGGCGTGGTGCGTGATACCTTCCAGATCATTGAAACTGACCTGAAGATGCACGGCTACGACGACCGCTTGATAAGTTAGGACCGGAGAATAACTGATGACACCGACGTATATTGTCTTGCTGGGACCTCCAGGTGCTGGGAAAGGCACGCAAGCAAAAAGGATTGCTCAAAGACTGGACCTCGTGCATGTTTCAACAGGGGATCTCTTTAGAGAGAACCTGAAAAATGAAACAGAGCTTGGACGGTTGGCAAAACAATATATGAACAAGGGCGAATTAGTGCCGGACGATGTCACGGTGCGCATGGTGGAGGAACGGTTGTCAAGAGCAGATTGCACTGATGGTGCTGTCATGGATGGTTTCCCACGGACGGATGCCCAGGCAAAAGTTTTTGATGACTTGCTGGCGAAATTTAACAGCACTGTGAAAGTAGTTCCCTACATTAAAGTTCCGGATGTAATTTTGGTGGAGCGGTTGAGTGGACGCTGGATGAGCCCTTCAGGGCGCGTCTATCACGAGAAATACAACCCACCCACTGTGAAATGGATTGATGATATTGACGGTTCACAACTTTATCAACGTGAAGATGATAAACCGGAAACCGTAAGGCATCGTATTGAAGTTTATAATGAACAGACAGCACCTTTAATTAATTATTATCGTGATAAGAACCTACTGGTTGAGATTGATGGAACACAGCTGATTGAAAATGTCACGGATGATATCATGCAAGCTGTGAAAGAGGCATAGCGATGATTTCCTGGGAACGTTCAATTAATATCAAAACACCCTATGAGATCGAGATCATGCAAGAGGCAGGACGGATCAATGCAGAAGCCCTGGCAGCAGCAGTTGGGCTGGTTGCGCCAGGTGTGAACACAGCGGCATTGAATGAGGCCTTTGAAGCTGTGCATCGAAAATATGGTGTCACATCACCCTTCAAGAACTATCCAGGTCCCTATCCTTACCCAGCAAGTATTTGCACAAGTGTCAATGATGAATTGGTGCATGGCATTCCTGGTGAGCGAAAGCTGATGGAGGGCGACATCATCAGCATTGACTGCGGCACGACCTATCAGGGATTTGTCGGTGATATGGCTGTGACTGTACCCGTGGGTAAGATCAGTCCGGAGACCGAGTTGTTGCTTAAGGTCACAAAGCAAGCGCTGGATATTGCCATCTCGAAAATGGTCGCAGGAAACACGGTGGGCGATATCGGATATGCTGTGCAAACCTACGTGGAAGGGGAAGGGTTTTATATCACAAAAACCTACACCGGGCATGGGGTCGGACGAAATATGCATGAAGGACCTCAGGTGCCAAATTACGGCAAACCTGGACGAGGTATGCGCTTGAGAGAGGGCATGACCATCGCACTGGAACCCATGGTACTGGTTGGCACAACCAATACCAGAGTGAAGGATGATGAGTGGACGGTTGCATCCGCAGATGGTTCATTGACAGCGCATTATGAACACACAGTGGCAATAACCGCTGATGGACCTAAGATATTGACGACATTAAGTTAAAAATTATTGACTAGACGAAAGAATTTACAGACGGTATACTTAACGTTTTGCAGAAAGTCCGCAAAAGTAAAAGGAGAACAAAATGAAAGTATCAGCATCAATCAAGAAACGCTGTGATAAGTGTAAGATCGTCAAACGCAATGGCCGTTTGTACGTGATTTGCGAAAATCCGAAACATAAACAGCGACAAGGATAAGGAAGACTTATGGCACGTATTGAAGGTGTTGACCTCCCACGCGATAAACGCGTTGAGATCGGTCTGAGATATATTTATGGTGTCGGCCCCACACGGTCGAAAGAAATTCTAGAAGCTGCCGATGTGGATCCAGGTATTCGAGTTAAAGATCTGTCGGACAACGACATATCGAAGATGCGCGAATACATTGCCGGCAATTACACGGTGGAAGGTGATTTACGCCGACAGGTGCAGATGAACATCAAGCGCCTAATTGAAATTGGAACGTATCGCGGGCTGCGGCATCGGCGTGGTTTGCCTGTGCGCGGCCAGCGGACAAAGACCAACGCCAGGACTCGCAAGGGTCCTAAGAAGACGGTTGCCGGTCGCGGCCGCCGCCGAGGTGTCGGAAAGAAATAATCGATTTTATTGTAAGACTCTGACATCGAGTCCATCTGGGGTTCTCCTTCCTTTCTACCCCGCGGCAAGATGGTCCCGTCAGTTGGAGTGAAGAATTGAGTTAGTGAGGAACAATGGCAAAAAAACCACAACGATCGCGGCGAGCATCTTCCCGCAAAGTTAAGCGCCAATTATCAACCGCTGAGGTGCATGTGTTTGCTTCTTTCAACAACACGATCATTACGGTGACAGACCTGCAAGGTAATACCGTATGTTGGGGAAGCGCCGGCGCAGCTGGATTTAAAGGCTCCCGTAAGAGCACACCCTTTGCTGCACGTTTGGCGACTGAGCAGGTGATGAAGACAGCACAAGGCTTTGGCATCCAGGAAGTTGATATGATCATCAAGGGGCCTGGACCAGGTCGTGAGGCTGCAATCCGCGCAGTGCAGGGTATGGGAGTCACGGTCCGCTCAATTGCGGATGTGACACCAGTTCCACATAATGGCTGCCGGCCCCCGAAACGACGCCGCGTCTAGCAAGAAAAGAGAGGAATTCTATGGCAAGACACACAGATCCGGTATGTAAATTATGCCGGCGAGAAGGTGAAAAATTATTCTTAAAAGGTGAAAAATGTTTCACCCCGAAATGTCCGATGGAACGACGGGCATATCCCCCTGGAGAGCACGGCAGATTCAGCGGAAAACCAAGCCGACAATCGGACTATTCACGACAATTACGTGCAAAACAGAAGGCAAAAAGAATTTACGGTGTGTTTGAACGTCAGTTCAGGCGCTATTTTCGAGACGCTCAAAAGCGTAGAGGACTGACAGGTTTGAACCTGTTGCAGATTCTTGAAAGTCGGTTGGACAACGTCGTCTATCGGTTGGGTTTTGCATCCAGCCGGAGTCAGGCGCGTCAGTTAGTCAGCCATGGACATTTGAATGTGAATGGCCAACGGAATGATGTACCTTCGACGATTCTCAATCCCGGTGACACTATCGAGGTGCGAGAAAATTCCAAACAACGGACGTATTTTACGACGCTTAAACAAGCGGAAGATACACGCACACCACCAGTGTGGGTTGAGTCGAATCTTAACAACCTTTCTGGCCGGGTTATACGTTTGCCCGAACGTGCTGAAATTGATGGTAATTTGAACGAACAGCTCATCGTTGAATTCTATTCACGATAAAGCTTGTTCTCTGATAGTGCAAAAGGATGCACTGGTAAGGGGTATGACGTGACTGGAACAATTAGTATGGTAAAACCCAAAGTCGAACGAGTTGCGGAAGCTCGAAACTACGGTAAATTCGAAATCAGCCCATTAGAACGGGGCTTTGGCACCACAATTGGGAATGCTTTGCGCCGTGTCCTGCTTTCATCTTTGGAAGGCGCCGCGGTTACATCCTTGCGGATTACCGACGTTCTGCATGAATTCAGCGAGATCGAAGGCGTCCGTGAAGATGTGATCAATGTGATGCTGCAGTTGAAGCAATTGCGCATGATCATGTTTGATGTAGATATGGCGCATTTGCACCTGGAAGTCAGCGGCGAGGGTACAGTGACTGCGGCAGATATTATCTGCCCGCCAGAAGTTGAGATTGTCAATCCAGATCTGTATCTTTTCACTGTGGACAGCAAAAAAGTTGACCTGGAGATTGACATGACGGTTGAACGCGGTCGTGGATATTCTCCGGCAGGTGATCGAAGTGACCGGTTGCCAATTGGTGAGTTGGCTGTGGATGCCATCTTCACACCCGTCCGTAAGGTAAACTGGACGGTGGGATCAGCCCGAGTTGGTCAGAGCACGGACTATGACCGTGTGATAATGGAAATTTGGACAGACGGCACCATTTCCCCAGAACAGACGATGAGCGATTCATCGAAGATCTTGATCGATCACTTGCGCTTCATTGCTGGAATCAGCGAGGAAATGCTGGCTGTGCCAATTGAGCAGGCCGAACCCGCTGTAACAATTCATAATGAAGCAGCGGATATGCCGATTGAGAACCTGGACCTGACAGTACGAGTGTTTAACTCGCTGAAGCGAACGGGGATCACAACAGTCGGTGATGTCCTGGACCTCCTTGACAAAGGCGAAGAAGCCATTCTCTCAATTCGAAATTTTGGTGAAAAGAGCCTGACTGAATTGAAAGAAAAAATGATCGAAAAAGGCTTCCTGGACGATAACGAGGAAGACGAAGAAACAACGGAGAGTTAACATTATGCGACATAAAGTAAAAGGGCGTCGGCTCAATCGCAGCGGAGGTCATCGCACAGCGATGCGCCGGACGATGATTCGGCAGCTTTTTGAGAACGAACGTATTAAAACCACACTGCCAAAGGCAAAATCTATTCAAGCGGATGCAGAAAAGATGATCACGCTGGCGAAAAACAGCCTGGATGCAGAAGAGATTGTGGGAATAAATGCACGCCGTAAAGCCGCAGCCCAATTGGGTAATGGAAGCCGGCTGATCGTTCAGAAATTATTCTATGATATTGCCCCTCGCTATACCAGCCGCAATGGCGGATACACCCGGATCCTGAAGTTGGGTCCCCGCAGTAGTGATGGGGCTGAGATGGCGTTGATTGAGTTGGTTGAAGAGTAGTCCGACCGGAGATTAACCGGATGGGCTCAGCACCTTACAAAGTTATTCTTTCATACAACGGCTCCGAGTTTGCCGGATTTCAAAGGCAAGCCAATGCACGTACCGTGCAGGGCGAATTTGAAACGAGTCTGCGCCGGATTGGTTGGCAGGGCAAGAGTATTTTAGCTGCCGGCAGGACTGACGCGGGCGTGCACGCCCGCGGGCAGGTGGTAAAGTTTAACCTGGATTGGGCGCACGGCACTGCTGAGCTTCGGGAAGCCCTGAATTATTATTTGCCGAGGGATATGGCTGTGCGGGATGTTATGGAGACATCGGCGGATTTTCATCCCCGATTTGATGCCAAAGGTCGTCATTACCGGTATTTTCTGTTTTGTCAGCCGGTTCGCGATCCATTGCGAGAGGATTGCGCCTGGCGGGTTTGGCCCGAATTGGAACTGGCGCGAATGCAGCTTCCAACAAAAGCCCTGATCGGATCGCATGATTTCAGAGCTTTTGGCAGCCCGACGACAAAAGGCGGCACGACAATTCGGGAAGTGTTTTCTGCAGCATGGAAACAGGAAGGCGATGAATTTATCTTTGATATCATCGGAAACGCCTTTTTATATCACATGGTGCGTCGGATCGTACTGGCACTCGTGAAAATCGGGCAGGGCGATGCCCCAGAGGATCTGATCGAGGAAAGCCTTCAAACTGGCGAGTTTCCTCTCACAGGTTTGGCGCTGGCGGAAGGCCTTGTATTGGAAGATGTGCATTATTCGTAAGAGAAATATAAAGATAACATCTGCGGGCAGAACCGCCCAAGGAAGGGATCTTTGAATGATGGAGAGTTAGACAGTGAAGAAAACATTTGTACCTAAAGGACAAGTTGAACGAGAGTGGCTGCTGATAGACGCCGAAGGGAAAAACCTGGGGCGTTTATCGACAAAGATCGCCCAGCTTTTGATTGGCAAACACAAGCCCAATTACACACCTGGTGTGATGACTGGGGCGAATGTGGTTGTGATCAATGCTGAGAAGGTGGATGTGTACCCCACTCGATTGGATAATAAAATGTATTATCGCGTTTCGAATTACCCCGGCGGTCTGAAGGAAGTTACGCTCCGGCGACAGTTGGAGATCCATCCTGAGCGGGTGATTGAACACGCTGTGTGGGGTATGATTCCCAAGAACAAGCTGGGACGGCGGATTTTCAAGAACCTGCATGTTTATGCGGGTACGGAACATCCCCATGGTGCGCAGCAGCCTGAGTTAGTTGAGTAAGAGGAGTAATCAGGATCTATGAATAATCGATATTACGAAGGAATTGGTCGTCGAAAAGAAGCTTCAGCCCGTGTCCGTTTGATGCAGGGATCGGGCACCTTTATCGTGAACGATAAAGAGATTGAGGAATATTTCACCCGTTTGGGTGATGTCCCTGAGATTATCAAAGCTTTTGATATCGCCGATCAGTCCCAGAACAATTACGACGTTACCGTTTTAGTCAAGGGCGGCGGTGTAACAGGACAACGTGACGCTGTGAAATTGGGTTTGGCACGCGCCATGGTCAAGATGGACGAAGAACTACGTCCGCCACTGCGACACAGCGGTTACCTATCCCGAGATCCGCGCGTCAAGGAACGCAAGAAACCCGGTCTCAAGCGCGCCCGCAAGGCACCAACCTATACCAAGCGGTAAGCAGCGTTCAATAACTTTAGGGTGCGGCTGTGGACATAACTCGGTTGAGATTATGTTAGCATTGCTTTATTCCCATAGTATCGTGTATAAATAGAGACGTTACTCAACGTCTCTATTTGTTATTTGAAAGAGCAGGTAGGAATTTATGACAGATCGCGAGATGCAACCCTCAGGCGGGATTACATTGCTGGGACTAGGACCAGGGGATCCGGGAATGCTCACACGGGAAGCATGGAACTGGCTGGAGGAGATTGATGTATTATATTTACGGACGAAAATGCATCCGACCGTGTCAGGCCTGCCCAAACACTTGCAGATCATCAGTTTTGATGACATTTATAAGGCTGAGGAGTCCTTTGAAGCGGTTTATGCTACTATTGTGAGGGAGATTCTGAAATTGGGGAAGACCCCTGATGGCGTGACCTATGCCGTTCCGGGGCATCCCTTTGTGGCTGAAGCAACCTGTCCGGAAATCGCCAGGCAAGCTGAAGAGATAAGCCTTCCTATGCGGGTGATTGATGGGTTGAGTTTTCTCGAGCCGACATGCCGCGCTTTGGGGGTTGATCCCTTTCCGGATATGGTTTTAATGGATGCTTTAGAACTATCCATGCGGCAGACGCCGGGCTTTCCGCCATCATCGCCAGCCTTGGTTGCACAGCTCTATTCAAAAGAGGTAGCTTCCCAAGTTAAATTGACGCTGATGTCAGCTTATCCAGATGAGCACCCTGTCAGGTTGGTGCATGGCGCAGGGACAGATGAAGAAAAAATTGAGGAGCTCCCACTTTATGCCATTGATCAGGGTGATCGATTAGGGTTCCTCAGTTCCCTATATATTCCACCACTTTCACGGAACTCTTCTTTTGAGTCTTTCCAGGAGGTTGTAGCGCGATTACGCGCGCCGGACGGCTGCCCCTGGGACAGGGAGCAGACACATATCAGCTTGCGTCCTTACCTGCTGGAGGAGGCTTATGAAACCCTGGACGCGCTTGACAGAGAGGATATGAATGATTTGCAAGAGGAATTGGGAGACCTGCTGCTGCAGATCATGTTGCATGCCCAGATCGCGTGCGAGGAGGGCAACTTTAGCATTCACGATGTATTGCATGGGATTGGGTCTAAGCTTATCCGCCGGCATCCCCATGTGTTCTCGGGTGTCGAAGTTGAGGATGTTTCAGGCGTAATCCAGACCTGGGAAGCAGTCAAAGCTGAAGAACGTCAGGAAAACGGAGAGCCAGATAAACAGGGATTACTAGACGGCGTACCGCAGGCATTGCCGGCGTTATTGCAAGCAGAGGAAGTTATTGACCGGGTGGGGCGGGTGGCTTTTAACCGGCTGGAGGACATGGGGAATAAGAATACCATTCAGAAACTGCTCGATTCGGTGATGATTGCTGAAGAAGATCAGCGCGCTGTTGCGTTCGGTGAATTATTATTGGCGACAACCAGCCTGGCACATTCCATGAATGTCAGCGCAGAGAGTGCCCTGCGAGAGGCGCTGGCGCGGTTCAAAGCGCGGTTTGGCAGCATGGAGGCTCAGGCGCTGGGGAAGGGCAAAGCTCTAATTGGGTTGTCTCAGAAAGAGAAAGAAGACCTTTGGAAGGCATCGTCCGTTGATGAGGAACATAAGGAGTTAGAATGATCCGTCCTGTTAGGGGTGCGCAAAGCGCCAATCAGCAAATTGCCGGGGCTGCAGGGACGGTGATGATAGCATTCATCATCAGCAATCTGGTTGGATTGGTACGCGGGATGGTGATCACGGATGTCTTTGGCACATCAGCAGAGTTGGATTCGTTCAATGCTGCTAACCGTATCGCTGAGCTGTTGTTTAACATCGTGGCGGGCGGCGCGTTGGGCTCGGCATTTATCCCCAGCTTCACTGGATTTCTCACAAAGGACGATCATGCTGGTGCATGGCGGTTGGCGTCCGGGGTAATTAACCTGGTGTTTTTGGCATTAGTGCTGATCAGCATGCTGGCATGGGTCTTTGCCCCCCAGATCGTACGGGAAGGGTTGTTCCTGCTGGTGCCAGAAACCGATCCGGTGCAGGAAGCGTTGACCATCTCACTGCTGCGCATCATGCTGCCATCGGTGGTGATCTTCGGCATCAGCGGCTTGGTGATGGGTATTTTGAATGCCCACCAGGTGTTCCTGGTACCCTCGATTGCGCCGGCAATGTATTCTCTTGGCATGATCCTGGGAACTTGGCTGCTGCCGGAGACTTGGGGGATTCGACGTTTGGCCTTCGGTGTTGTGGGCGGAGCGTTGCTGCATTTGCTGGTGCAGCTCCCCAGGGTATGGCGGCTGCAAGAGCGGGCATATCATTTGTATTTTGGCTTGCGGGACCGGGCTGTGTTAAGGGTGTTCCGCTTGATGGGGCCGCGGCTGTTGGGTGTGGCGGTGGTGCAGCTTAATTTCATCGTGAACACGATCATTGCGCTGGGGCAGCCGGAGGGGAGCGTGAGCGCTATCACATTGGCTTTTGCCTTGATGCTGATGCCGCAGCAGGCTGTGGCGCAGTCAGCAGCGATCGCTTCACTGCCGACGTTCTCGGCACAGGTGGCGTTGGGAAAGCTGGATGAGATGCGCAGTTCACTGGCGTCAACGCTTCGGGCGGTGCTGATCTTAGCGATACCGGCATCGGTGGGATTGATCTTGCTGCGGACCCCTCTTGTTGTCCTGTTGTATCAGAGGGGGGAATTCACGTCGCGTTCGACAGAATTGGTTGCGTGGGCGCTATTATGGTATGCCGCGGGGCTGGTGGGACACGCACTGGTGGAGATTCTCAGCAGGGCGTTTTACGCCCTGCATGACACGCGCACGCCGGTGACGGTGGGTGTGATTGCTATGGGGTTGAACATCGGATTCAGCCTGTTATTTGCAAATTTGTTTGAGCGTATTGGCTGGATGCCGCACGGTGGTCTGGCGCTGGCGAACTCATTGGCGACGGGGTTGGAGAGTGTTGCGTTAATCGTATTGATGCACCGGCGGTTGAAAGGCCTGGAGGGAGGATATGTCTGGAAAGGCGTGGGGATTTCGATATTGGGAACGGGGTTGATGGCTGCAGTGGTCTTAGGGTGGCGAGCGATGTTTGGTGGAGGATCGCGGATAGTGGAATTGTTGGGTGCGTTGGGGGTGGGGATAGTGGCCTATGTGGGGTTGCTGTGGGCTTTGAAGATGCCGGAACTGCGGGGAATGGTTAGGGTTTTGGTGAGCCGGATAAAAAGGCATGAGTAGGAGTGTGTCGATTTGTCATGTCAGTTGAAGCCAGTGTGAAAAAACTTTTTATGGATAGAATATTTATTCGTTGATAGTCACAAATTGCAGGCGTCAGCCTGCACTCCATGAATCGAGTATTATTGATGTTACTCATAAGGAATACAAGATTTTCACTCTACTGTTTGTCTATCTAAGAAAATATATTGTCACCTGGACGGCTCAACAGAGACGTCACAAGTGGCCTACGAAAAAGACGATTTATAGGAAGGGAAAAATATGAGTCCAAAAGAACTGCGTCCATGGGAGACAATATCAAAGGAAATAGTCTTTACGCACAGTAAGTATTTAATTGTGGAAAACCATGTTGTAAGGCTTCCTGATGGTCAAGTAATCCCCGATTGGGCATGGATCATCACGCCTGATGCGGCTATTATCCTCGCCGTAACAGGAGATAATAAATTCCTCTGTTTCAGACAGGTTAAATATGCTGTTAGTGGAACGACGTTAGCTCCAGTTGGGGGAATTCTTGAGCTTGGTGAAGCACCTCTTGACGCTGCAAAACGGGAATTGCTTGAAGAAACGGGCTATGAGTCTTCTGAATGGATCAGCCTGGGAAGTCACATATTAGCTCCTAATCGGGGGATAGCTACTATTCATCTTTTCCTGGCATTGAGAGCGAAACAAACCACTGAGCCAGACAGCGATGATTTGGAGGATCAGGAGCTTTTGTTTCTCAGCCGAAGCGAAGTAGATAAAGCGTATCAAGCCGGTGAATTCAAGATATTATCATGGTCAGCGGTGGTGGCAATGTCGTTATATTATTTGGATAGGCTTGAGGATTAGGGTTAGTTGATCATGTTGACGGTGTTAAATCGCCGAATCTATGTGAGATTATATAGTTTGGCAAGATAATTCTTGGGAGAAAAACGTTAATCGCAGGCTGAAGACTGACCTACAATAGTTGACAATGAGCTGATAATATTGTATTTTTTTCCTAAAGATAATAAATATATTATTTTAAGGAAATGTAATGAAATTCCAGAATTTTAGAAAATTGATAACGGACATTTCGATTTTCCGGTTAAATGATATTCGGAAAATTAATCCTGGTTTTCATCAACCTCAATTAATGGATTGGTTAAATCGTGGGTATATTCGCTCTTTTGCTGGGGAGTTTTATTACATCCCAAAAAAAGAAGTGGATTAGAAATTTCTATTTGTTGGGGCGAATGAATTGTATACACCTTCTTATATTAGTTTGGAATCGGCTTTGGTGACTTATCAGGTGATTCCTGAATCTGTGTTGGGTGTGACGAGCGTCAGTTCGCGTAAGACCAAGCAGTTTGAAAGCCGGTGGGGGACCATCAGCTATCGGAGTGTGAAGCCTTTGTATATGTTCGGTTACGAGGTTGAGGAAAGCCAGGGGCGTTAGAAATATGTCATCGCCAGATGAATTGAGAGTTAATGTGCTTGAGAAAATATCAGCGTATAACTTTGGGCAGCTTGCAAATGACGTTGCGCCGTTTTTGATCCATAAGTATCAAACCATAAGAGTGGCAAAATTTCTTGACTTCTGGGAGCAGGTGACGTTGATCTGAGCCTTAATCTGCAGAGGTTAAGTATCACATAGGCAGCGCTGCTTATTCGGTGATGGTGAACGTCAGTGTTGCTGCTGGGTCTTTATCCATGCTGGGGATGACGTCCAATTGGTATTCACCAAGTGGTGGATTTGCTTCGTTGAATTGTCCGCAATTAACAGGTTCTCCGGAAGGGTTGCTTACGAACTTGGGACCATATTGACTTTGGCTGCCGTTCGGCAGTGTAATCATGATGATGAATTCGAGTGTAATTCCCTGTGGGGGCTTTACCCAACAATAAATATCTTTAGTTTGATCGCTGGAGAAGGTCGTCAGACGCTTTCCGTTTGGATCGTTTCCTTCCGTCAGGTAAACATCCATACTCAACTCAGATCCAATATCGTTGTTGATGATGTTGTCCGGCTCGTTATTTCCTGATTCATTCGGCATCTGGATATTGGTCTGTGGACTTGTTTGATATATAGCTGGAATCAAGCTCATGATTTGGGATCCAAAAATGAGACCAATGACCAGCGCCAGGACGGCAATGACCGAAAGGGCACCCAGACACCCCAAACAGCCTGCAAGATATGATTTAAGTGCAAAACGGATATTTTCCTTCATCGATATCTCTCCTTGGTTCAGTTATTTATTGAGATTTGATCTTATTTTTGAAGGATGTCTTATGCAATGTTATATTTCGTAATGCTCCTTCATCAACGGTCTAATATTCATATTCCGCTTCGTAGATTTGTTGGCGGGCTTGCATTTCCTGCCATAATTCAACTGGCACGACCTCACGAATAGTTTCAATAGCAGCATCCATACGTGCGTAATCATCACCGGATAGTTCGGATAGGCTTGGGACACGAAATTGTTTATCGTAAGCGGATAGTGTCAGGCTGGCGCCCGGACCGCCTTCCATTGTCTCGCCCACTTTCCAATCTTCGCGAAACATGTCCTGAAGATCATTGTAAAGCTGCGCGAGATTCTCCTGGGTGATTTGAAAGTCTTCTGAATACTTGTTGACGTTAGTTGTGTCATCGTATCCAAGCTGATACTCGAGAGTACCTTTTAATTCTGGTCCGACTGTGATCACATAGCTGTAGGTGTATTCTGGGGGCAATGAACCGGTGTTCCATGTCAATTCTAATGAGAAGTCTGAGGGGGTGTTATTGTCCCCAGGTGTGCATGATGCCAGTGCTATGGTCATTAAGATACAAAAGAAGGATACTTTTCGCATCAAACCTCCAATCAATTAAAAAAATTCAATCATTTATCTTGTTTTGAACCTTCCTGATCATGCCGGTGTTTTTGTTGAGATGTTCTCTGTCAGTAGGTCTATGATTGTTCAGATCAACCTTCAATTCAAATCCTTCGTTTTATTGATGCCTGGTTCATATCATCGAGGGGACAGCTGTCTGCTGCAGTGTTAAATGATGTTTCTTGTGTCTCTGTCGTTCTGGAGTTGTACCAGCCGTCTCTCGAGTCTTTATAGTTTCATCAGCTTTTTCGGTCACAGATGGCATGCAGAGATCAAAACAACGATCATTAACATGCATGGTTCTATTGTTTTAATATGTTATATCAATCCTCAATATACTGAATTTTGTTTTTATCATTTTATCATTAATCATCTCCTTTTTTCCATATATCATCACCCCAAACATAATCCCAATATTTTTTTGAAGATGATGGTATCGCGAAGCAGCTGAACTTGCCTGATATATAAGTATTTTATGGGACAATTGATTGATACTCAAAAATTGCAGGCTTCAGCCTGCATTCCATAAATAAAATATTTGTTAAGATAGATTGTAAGGATACATAATCCTTGGAGTGAGGGATTCAGTCCGTCAAACTTTCACCTTATACTGATTATCTATCTAAAAAAGCTTGATGTCACCTGGACGGTTTGCTCGAAGAGCACTCTCTGAGTGACAGCCGTCACAGGTGACCTTCTATTGATGCTAATAGACAGATGAAATTGGTATGTGTTTCCTTAAGAAATTAAATATCAATCGAATGGAATAATGCGAAATTTTTAGATTTTTGGGACTATGACAAATGATTATCAGGACAAGGTGCGTCTTTGTCTGTTGAATCTTCGTGTCTCCCTCTCCCTGGATAGGTTTTTCTATTTGCGTTTCGGGGGGCGGGGGAATAAGACGGGGGTATTGCGCTTATAGGTTTCGTAGTCCTCCTGACCACCCCAGCGCTCGTCCGCTTTTTTCTCCAGCATGGGTATGCCGCTGATCAGGGTCAACTGAAGGATGACCCAAACGGGGGAAACAAGAGCCAGCAGCGCCCAACCGCGTAGCACAGGCAAGGCAACCACAGCAACGCCAATCCAGAGGACGATTTCACCAAAGTAGTTGGGGTGGCGTGACCAGGCCCATAATCCGTTATGAATGAACCCGCCTTCGTTCTCAGGGTTTGCTTTGAACTGGCTTTTTTGGACGTCAGCGATCAATTCAAAGAAGAAACCGAACGCCCAGATAATGATGCCGATTAGAGAGACCCAGCCTAACTCGAGCCGGGTTGTGGTGGTAATGGCGGTAAGTGCGGCAGCAGCGGTGAAAGTGACCCACAGCCCCTGGAGGGTCCAGGTGAGCAGGAAACGGGGGAAGGAGACTTTGATCTCATCAAAGCGGTCGTCCTTGCCCTGTTTGTAGACTCGGGTGAATAAAAATGTACCCAGCCGCGTTGCCCAGACCACGACCAACACCAGAAGTAGGACAGCGCGATCATCAATTTCAGGTATAGCGAGAACCGACAGGGTGGTGATGGAGATGTAGGTGAGGCTCCCGGTGAGGTCGTAAAACCTTTCGCTTTTCTTCATATAAGCGATGGCGAAAACGACCCACTGGATAAGAAATGCACCCGCCACGGCAAGGATGAATATGGGGATGCCAAATACTTCATGTCCACTCTGACTCCCGGTAAGGGCAATACCACCGGCAAGAACAACGGCGATAATAACCCCGATAATGCTTTTAATCGTCGACCCATTCATGAGAACCTCTTTCCTCTTTGCCATACGGTAAATAAAAAAAACGTGATAAAGTAATTTCATTTTACCTTTATCAGAGGGTGGATAACTACAATTGTAGAAGGTTTATTGCTGGTATGAAGGTGGAAAGGTTAGAACAATGGGCTGTGCTTTACTCTTCGTTTGAGGTTTTTAATTAATCTGCGAACAGGTGTTTCCCGCCATAACATGATGGAAACAGCATTATGGATAGCTTTTATTGATCTTTTCTAATGCTTTTTTGATCTCATTGGCATTTTCGTCCAGTTGTTTCCTTCCGGGCGGTTTGCGATTGGTCTGATCAATTCTTAGCCTAAAACCGTCGCCTTCGAATCTTGGAAAAACGTGCAAATGTACATGGTCGACTTCCTGACCTGCTGCTTTACCATCTGCGAGAAAGATGTTCACTCCCTCGCAGGGTAAATCGCTGGCGCGCAAAGCCTGGCTTATGATCTGTCCAACGCGCATGATCCGCCCAGCATCTTCTTCCGTGAGATCACTCAGGGATTCGGCATGGGTCTTGGGGATGATAAGAACATGCCCTGGATTAATGGGCTGAATATCCAAAAAAGCCATGGTATGTTCGTCTTCGTAAACAATACTAGCTGGGAGTTCGTGATCGGCAATTCGACAGAAAATACACATAATGGGTTTACACCTCTATCACTATAACTTTATTTTCAGAAATTGCGGTTTACTAGCACGGTTAACAATTCCTATCATAAAGATTAATGAGTTTTTTTAGTTTGAGTGACTTAAAAATAACACATCTTGGTCAATAAAGGGAATAAGATTAATATTTTGTTACTATCTAATACACATTCTCCCATTCATTGAATGAACAAGGAAAGCCTTTTTGAGTGTGATGTGAGTCGGAGTGTTCATTTAGTTCTCACAAGAGGATGAATCATACCATTCGCAGTAATAGGATTGAAGCTGTTCGCTTCGAGCAAGGTTATGATCTTTCAGACAGATCAGTTTATTCAAAGTGGCTTCTTCTTCACTTTGGCTCATACCTTGAACAAAGTTACATTCCGTGTCCCTGGATTCTTCCCATGAAAGCTGGACTTCCATGAAATCCATCCGATGACGGGAATCCGCTTCCATTTCCAGGATGGCATCGATCTTCGATTCCAATAATTGCTGGGAGAGCGAGGTCGCCTCTTTGTAACAGGATAAAATTTCTTCTTCAGATTCAAGATTTGTGCAGTCCGGGAAATCATCAATAGACACCAATTCGGGTTTTTCAGCCTTCTCTGTTTCTGTCTCTTGTGAGAGGGGAGATGGCGGGTTGGATTGGGTTAGCTGAGAGAAGAAAAACGCGCAGCTCAACAAAGCGCCTATGATGGCCAGGAAGGAGAGGTTTTGCATATTACGCTGCATGATAAATCATCCTCGGTGATATGAGGACCTCACTGAATCGATTATTGCTGCTTAGTGATTTATGACGATTTGTCATTGATAAATTATCTCGTATCTCTGTCATAGAAATTAGTTATTTTAATACAATGCCTTAAAAAGACTTCATTATTATAACTCGGGACAATTAAAAGGTAAAACCATTACATTTGTAGCAAAATCATGTAAGGTTATACAAAGGTTGGAATTAATGTCCCTTTGACATAACAATTAAGAGGGTAGGTCAGCAAAAAGATATTGGTAGACATGGCCTACGGTCTTATTAATGGTGTATTGTCCGGACTGCGGGAATGATATCCGCAGTCCGGCAATTTAAAGCACTTTCAGTTTATGTTAGGAGGTGAAAAATCCATTAACAAAAAAGAACGAGTCTAAGCAGCAATAAAAAGGGACATCCTCGTTTGAGTAACAGAAAGTTTCTGCCTTCATTTTCAAAAGGTAAATCCAGAGACAAGTCGTCCGTTCAGGCGCATCTGGACTGGTATCGGCAGGTCAATATCGATTTTCTGAAAATCACGAATGAGCACCTTCAACGACATTGATATTTGAGGATGTTTTCAATGCCATTGACCCAGAAGAAGATTAATCTTCGGTGTCGAGTGAATATTAAGGAATTGTTGTTAAACATACATTCTTTTGCACCCGCCATAAATTGTGTTATGATTTTTTTTGGTGAACAATCATCATTGAGGAGTAGTATGGGATGAAAACATTACTATTGATGCGACATGGCAAATCAAGCTGGAAAGACGAGAACCTTGAAGACCGAGAGCGCCCATTAAGAAAACGCGGTAGGAAGGATTCAAAACGTATTGCTAAAGTCTTGATCGACAATGATTTGATGCCAGATTTAATCTTGTCCTCCACTGCTGTTCGGGCTAAGGAGACAGTGGGCATTATCGTCGAAACCTTGAGTTATCAGGGTCGGATAGTGTTCTCTGATGGCCTTTATATGGGTGAGCCGCAGGATTTTATTGACATGCTTAAGGCAGTAGATGATGAGATCGAAACGGTTATGATCGTTGCACATAACCCGGGACTTGAAGCATATCTGCAAATCATTGATGGGGAAGTGGAATCCCTGCCTACTGCCGGGCTGGGTTATTTGGCGTTTGCGGTTGATTCCTGGGAGGAGGTCTCATTGGAGACGACGGGTGACCTGATTGGCATTTGGAAACCCAAAGAATTGAAAGAGAAAGAATAATCAACTGAATGGTTGGAAGGAATTAGGAGTTATTAAACAGCACCTTTTCAAAGGCGGGAGGAATTTTTAGCAGAAGATCACCTGGTTGTCTTTTCACTTTGGGTGAATAATATTCCAGATGAAATTGAACAATTCTCTTGACACGGCTGCTTTAATTTGTTATAATGCAACCGGTTGCAAAATTATGAGAAAAAATAGTGTTAGAAATATTGAAGATATCGCCAGGCTGGCAAATGTCTCTAAATCAACAGTGAGCAGAGCTTTGAACGACAGCCCGCTTGTCAAGCAAGAAACGAAGGAACGTATCCAGGCGATTGCCCGTGAACACCATTTCCGAATTAATCAGCCTGCTAGGAATTTGAGCATGCAGCAGAGTCGCACGATTGCGTATGTGACACAGGCTTATTATAAAAACAGTTACTGGGCAGAAGACCAGTTCGGCTTGGAAATTATGGGCGGCATCACCAACGGATTGCATGCACTTGGTTACGAGTTACTCGTCATTCATATTGACCCCGATGACAGAGGATGGGCGCAGCAATACCTTAGCAGCGGCAGAGTGGACGGCTTCATTCTTATGACCTCCTCGCATAAGCAGTCGTACATTAAAACTCTGATTGATATGGATGCACCATTTATCGTCTGGGGTATCCCGTCGCCGGATTATAACTGCTGCTCAGTTTCTGGGGACAATATCACTGGAGGCAGGCTTGCAACACAGCACTTGATCCGAACAGGCAGGCAGAAGATTGCCTTTATCGGCGGTCACGAGGATGATTTGGAAGTTAAAAACCGCTTCAAGGGGTATCTAACTGCCTTAGAGGCTGCTGGAGGGAGCATTGAACCAAGTTTGGTGGTCTATGGAGACTATTCTCATAAGTCGGGAATATGGGCGATGCAACAACTGTTAGAGCAGACACCCGATGTGGATGGGGTGTTTGCCAACAGCGATTTGATGGCAATTGGCGCTATTGATGTCATCCAGGATCAGGGTAAGCGTGTTCCAGAGGATGTCGCTGTCATTGGGTATGACGATCTGGCAATCGCGAAATACAATAACCTGCCACTGACCACTGTTCGACAGAACATCCCTTTGGCAGGCAAGCTGCTGGCTCAAAACCTGATCGAATATTTAAAGAATGGTGTGATCACCCATGTCACCACCCCTGTGGAATTAGTTGTGCGAGAATCGGCGTAAGACGCTCACAAGATGTATTTTTTTTAAACTGGTATGCAACCGGTTGCAGAAAGAAGGTTTATGATGACTCATTTACAATTTATCAACCAAATGCTTGTATGGGAAAAACGTCTGGAAATAGAAGATAAGAAACGAAAATTTAACCACTTGAGAGCGTCCAATGGTTCTGTAACGTTTATCAAACGTTCTGGGCGGCCGATACCCGCCAGTGAAAAGGACCTTTTCCAAGTACGACGATGGCGGCATCCCTTCTATTCCTGTCACTCACAAGATGGCTGTGAGAAGACACATTAAGAACAATCATTTTTAATTGCTTCTCTCAAAAACAAACCGCGTGCTCTTCAGCACGCGGTTTGTTTTTATTATATTTTTAATATCCCTTCGGTTCTAACGCATTACTGAAACGTCAATGATGTCAACTCAAACCCGAAACCAATGCCAGCAAGAGACCGCCGGCGATCACGCTGCCCAACTGGCCGGCGGTATTGGCACCCATGGCGTGCATCAGGATGAAGTTCTCAAAATCCTCATCCTGTGCCATCTTTGCCGCCAAACGCCCAGCCATTGGGAAGGCGCTGATTCCGCAGGCGCCTATCAGGGGGTTGACCTTGCGCCCGCTTAATACGGACATCAATTTTCCAAAGAGCAAACCTGCAACTGTATCCAGAATAAAAGCCGCCAATCCCAACCCCAGGATCATCAAGGTCTGGAGGTTGAGAAAGGATTCGGCTTTCATCGTCGCGCCAATGGACAACCCCAGGAAAAGGGTGGCGATGTTGATGATCTCGTTTTGAGCAGCTTTACTCAATCGGTCCACAACCAGACTCTCGCGAAGGAGATTGCCGAGCATGAGAGATGCGATCAGAGGCGCGGCGTCCGGCGCCACCAGGCTGACCGCCACTGTGACAAAGACGGGGAAGACGACCAGGGTCGTCCTGGAAACAGGGCGCGGTGTGTATTCCATGCGGATCAAGCGCTCTTTACGGGTGGTCAGCAGCCGCATCAAGGGGGGTTGGATGATGGGGATCAGGCTCATGTAGGAATAGGCTGCAACGGCGATGGGGGCAAGAATCTCTGGTGCTAATTTGCTGCCCACAAAAATTGCCGTGGGGCCGTCAATTGCGCCAATAACCCCGATAGCAGCAGCTTGATTCATGGGGAATCCCAGCAAGAGAGCCAGCAGGAGGGTGCCGTAGATGCCAAACTGCCCCGCAGCGCCCAATAAGACCATCCTGGGCTGCGCCAGTAAGGGACTGAAATCAATCATGGCGCCAACGCCGATAAAGATCAGCAAGGGGAATAATTCTGTGTCGATACCCGCGTCATAGATCACCTTCATAAAGCCGGTATCGGCTGACATCCCTATATTAGCCATAATGCAACCAAAGCCGATGGGTAGAAGCAGAACGGGTTCATACTCCTTGACCACTGCCAGTGTGATAAGTACCACGCCGACCAGGATCATCACAGCCCCTCCCAGGCTGAATTGAGTAAATCCACGGGTGATCTCTTCCAACAAGAAAGAAAAATCCATTAATGGGCTCCCTTATTCGGTAAAGGTCATCAAAACCTGTCCATGGTTGACCTGGTCACCAACGCTGACCTCAACAGAGGCAATGGTTCCCGCACGGTTGGCGTGTATGGCATTCTTCATTTTCATGGCTTCCAGCGTACAGAGTTCCTGTCCGCGGGTAACAGCGTCGCCGGGTTTGGCTAAAATGGCGATAATCACACCCGGCAATGGTGAAGTCACCTCCTTATCGCCGCCGGTTTGCGGCTCGGGCGATTTTTGAGGTATCTCCTGGGACGGCGTTGGTACGGAAACAGCCGGTGCACTTGAAACGCTGGGTGAAATTGTGTCCTGTGTCTCAGGCCACACCTCATACCGTTCACCTTCCACAAGAGCGATCACAGGACGGGCATGAATGTCTTCAATGTTCACCTCGTAAGTTTGGTTATCAATTACGACTTTCATCTTCATAGGGTTATCCTCGTATGTTCTTTTGTTGAAGCTGGCGGGAACGGTGAAAAACCTGCCAGGGGCTTAATTCGCCCCCATGATTCCCCTGCCGTTTTTTTGAAAGGCTGCTGCTGGCAATGAGTGCTATTTCAACCGCCACGGCAGCAGCCGCAGCCCGGCGTTGACTTTCAGCAGCCTGCATTTCAGGCACTAAGGGTGCATCGGTTTCTTCCCCCATCTCAACAGGTTCTTCAACTTTCTCCCCGCGGGAGGTGATCCTCATCATTAACGCCATCAAGCCCCACAGGAAGATGATGACGATAAATACCAGCCCCATCCCAATCGCGGCAATTAGTAATCCTTGTTGTATATCGCTCATCAATAACCCTCTCAGACTGGCATATTGCCGTGTTTGCGGGGTGGATGCTGTTCAGATTTATGTTGGATAGCCCGCAAGGCTTTGATAATCATCGGGCGGGTTTCAGCCGGCTCAATGACATCATCCACATAACCGGTTTGGGCTGCGGCATAGGGCGTCAGATACCGCTTGCGATATTCAGCAACCAGCCGCTCGCGCTCCGCTTCGGGATCATCCAACTGAGCAAGTTCTTTGCGGTATAGGATATTGGTGGCGCCTTCTGGCCCCATGACTGCGATCTCTGCGCTGGGCCAAGCGTAGTTGATGTCCGTTCCCAGGTACTTGCTGCTCATGACGACATAAGCTCCGCCGTAGGCTTTGCGGGTGACAATGCTCACCTTGGGGACGTTTGCCTCGGAATAGGCATACAATACCTTTGCGCCGTGGCGGATGATGCCGCGATGTTCCTGACTCACACCTGGGAGGAACCCGGGTGAATCCACGAAGGTCACCAGGGGAAGGTTGAAGGCGTCACAAAACCGCACGGTGCGGCTGATCTTGTCCGCTGCATCAATGTCGATCACGCCAGCCATCACACTGGGTTCCTGGGCGATAATTCCCACCGGCATGCCGTCAAAACGCGCCAGACCCACAACCGCATTGCGGGCGAACCCCGCCTGCAGTTCCAGAAATGATCCTTGATCAACAACTGCTTCAATGGCAGTGTGCATGTTATAGGGTGTTCCAGGATCAACCGGTACCAGGCTGTTCAGCATTTCTGATTTGCGTTCGGGGTCGTCTCCGTTTTCTGAGACCGGTGCATTTTCTATGTTGTTGGAGGGAAGATAGCCCAGCACGTAGCGGGCTAAGGACAGGGCAGCCTCTTCATCATTGGTGATCAAGTGGGCTGTTCCACTCAAGTTCAGATGCACCTGTGCGCCGCCAAGAGATTCGAAATCGGTCTCCTCGCCGGTCACGGTTTTGATCACCTGAGGGCCGGTGAGGAACATAAAGGACTGCTTTTCGACCATGATGATCATATCCGTCATGGCGGGGGAGTAAGCTGCACCGCCGGCGCAAGGACCGAGGATCAGGCTGATCTGCGGAACAACGCCGGAATACTGAGCATTACGTTTGAAGATTTCAGCATAGCCGCCCAGGCTCTTGACGCCCTCCTGAATCCGGGCGCCGCCCGAGTCGATCATGCCGATGATGGGGCTGCCGTTGGCGGCTGCCAAATCCATCACACGGCAGATCTTGCGGCTGTGCATTTCGCCCAGCGCGCCGCCTTGGACGGTGAAATCCTGGGCGTAAACATAAACGGTTCGACCGTCCACTGTGCCATAGCCGGTGACGACGCCGTCACCCAGGTTGGATTTTCCATCCGGGTCGTTCTGCTGGGTCACAAAAGGTTCCAGCTCCGTGAAGCTGCCCTTGTCCAGAAGCAGGTCCAACCGTTCCCGCGCGGTCAATTTGCCCTTAGCGTGCTGGCGGTCAATGCGGTCCTGACCGCCGCCTAGTTGGGCTTTGGCGCGCATCTGGCGCAGCTCTTCAATTCGGGGATCAACTTTTGCCATGTTCCTCCTTAGTATCGTTTTTGGTCTTTTCTGAAACTCAATTGTAACATTAACCTTTACATTGCCCTCTGGCAAGTGTGTTAAGTCATCACCATGGATAGCCCCCTATCCTCCTTTGGTTAAATTCTACTGCCTTATCCCCATCAAATGCTCTTATTTTACATAAGCGTAGAACACCTGATGTCCGAAGGCGAGGAATGCGATCCGATCAATTCCGATGGTAAAAGCGGTAGCCGTTGGGGATTCCACTTCATAATCTCCCATATCCGGACGCAGCCTTTTATAAAGCTTGAAACGCAGGGAAAACTGGTAGATATCAGCGTTAGTTGTCTCCAAGATGTAGATGGATGGGTCGGGGGGATCCATATATAGGATAGAACTATAGGCACCATCCGACATTACCATTTCCTGATCCTCTTTACCGGGGCGTCCATCTATATATTTGACGGGGTTATCGCATATCACGGGATCGCTTGAAAGTCCGCTGGATCTGCAGTCCACCAGCCTACCATCCTGCCGTAATAAATAGATTTCCTGTCCATTGACATCCATATCAACGATCTGATTCAGATCGGGTTTTTCCCCGGCATTTGATCCTTCAAAGAAATCAGTGGGTGTGTCTAAAAATTGACCATTGGTGGATTTAAAGACCTGGACGGTATTAGCGGCAGGATTGAGAACATATAAGTAACCGCTCTCGTAGACGATATGGGCAACTCCTCCATCTGTTCCGGATAGGCTGGGCAGAGGTTGTACAATCGGGTCTTCCCCTGGTGTACAGTAAATCACATTTCCCAACCCATCCGCAGCAAGGATATGGGCATTGTAGGGGTTGTTGATGGGTAATTGTGTCATGTCCAACAGCGCACCCACCGCGGCGCTGCCGAAACTGCCGGCAGCGCAAACGAAATCGGGGTCAATCTCGTAACCCTGGCTGGTGCGCTCGGCATGGATAACCCGTCCACCTGCTGCGTCGAACAGGTATAGATCTGCGCCGAAGGATATGATTTGGGTGATGTTAATCTCGGAATACAGAGACCCGATGATGGCTGGATGGTATTCCAGCCGGACAGCGCCGTCCAACACATCCAGGGAGTCCTGCGCCTGGTCGCGCAGGGCTGTGACCTCATCGGTCGAACGGTAGGATTCAGCCTGATCGAGGAAGCTCAGCACCTGCACCCATTGGTCTCGGGAATCAAGAGGGTCCTCCGCTGTAACAGCTTGTTGCGAAGCGGTCATTGCCTGGTTCATATGATAGCTGTATTGAAGGGTCCGCCCACGCGCCAGATAGATGCCAACAGCGATCCCCGCCACAACAAGAGGTACAACGACGGCTATTACTGTCAGTGTCCCTTTGGACAGTCTGAGTACACCTTGTGAACTTTTGGGTGACCATTTGGCAATCAGGTCTCTGAAAAAGGTTTGGATGCGTCCTTTTGTGTTTCGCCACCATGTAAAGAAAGCTTGCAAGCCTTTGATGCTTTCCCGTTTCAGTTGTTCGCCCTGTTCTCGCAGGGTCTCCTTACGTGAGGGGCCGGACTTCTCAGCAGTGCTGGGGTGAGGCTGCTGGATTGTTTGGTTAGGTTCAGCCACAGGTAGGTTTTTGTCTGGCAGTGCTGGTGTTTGGTCTGGTCTTGATGTAATTTCCTGTGTTTTACCCAACCCTTGTGCCTCTTCCTGCTCTTGTTCCTGCTCGTGCTCTTGCTCTTGCTCATCAGGAAGGGGAGGGGGCATAATGGCTTGTTCCGGCGTCTCATCGCTTTTTTCCACTTCTGGCGCTGATGCGGATCGGCTTTCGGGCTGCAGGTGATGGATTTGCCCTTCTCCCGGGACGACCTGGACGAGGTCGATCCTGAAATCGGAGGGGGATTGGTTGAGCAGCCGGCGGCGTAAATTGGGCAGGGTGGGGAACTGATCAGAAAACAAAGCATCTTCTGTCCAGGATTCCGGCGTTTTATCCGTCATAAAGACATAGCCGCCGTTCCCAAGATTAGCTTGATAGTAGCGGATGGACGGCGTCCGACTGACGCCCAAGCCGCGGTCGCTCTGACTGGCATCGCTGAAGTGCTGCAACCCCTGGTGGGTGAGGACGAAGGCTTGCATTCCGCCGCTCTGCACCAGATAGATATTCTGGCGGTGAACGGCAACTGCCGTCAGCGTGCCGGTTATCGTTTCGCCTTTTTCCGCAACCTTGAGATTTTCCTCCAGCATGATCAGGTTCAAGGTTTCAATCAGCGTCCGCAGGGCAGCTGTGACAGAGCCGCTGGTTTTGAAAAAGGTTTGTGACAAACGTTCCAAAAGCTCCTGCTGGGTTTCAGGGGACATGCCCTCGCCGATGGTGAAGAAGGAGAGGATCAATTTGTCCTCCGCGCGGCTGCGTGCAGACCGCCGAGGCGGAGCCGCGGCATAGAAGCCGGGGAGCTGGGCGACGAGATCACCCTGGCGGATGTGAATGGGGATGAGGTTTAAATCATACATAGGCACCTGGCCAATCTGAGATACGGTTTACAGTTTCATTATACACATTCCTACGCTAAGGTATAATTTTTTCTATGGAGTTTAAACGATACAACACTTTCGATGCGCTGGCAAGTTATAAAAAAGCGTGGAACCAGCTGTTGTATAAAAGTGCAAGTGTTGTTCCCTTTTTGACCTATGATTACCTGGAAGCATGGTGGCGGACACGGGGCGGAGGCGAATGGCCAGAGGAAAGTCAACTTGTACTTTGTGCGGCTTTTGAAAATGAACAACTGATTGGAATTGCACCCCTGTTTCACGCTGAGAATGTCCTGGGAGAGCATGCGCTGATGTTCGTGGGTGCGATTGAGGTCTCGGATTTTCTCGATTTCATCGTGGCACCCGAAGACCTGTCGCCATTCATCTCAGGTTTGATCGATTTTCTTATAAGCGAAACAAGTCTCCCTGAATGGAAGGGGCTGGATTTGTATAACATCCTGGAAGGGTCGCCGATCCTGGAGACATTACAAGCTGAAGCAGACCGGCTGGGATGGATGTATGAGCAGGTTCGCCTACAGCCCTCGCCGTATATCCCCCTGCCCGGCGACTTCAACTCTTATATGGAAGGGATTGACGGAAAACAGCGGCGTGAGATCCGGCGCAAGCTGCGTAATCTGGAGACCAGTTTTATGGACGGCGCTTTGGTATTTGCGGATAACCCCGACCGCCTGCATGATGAGGTGGATGCTTTCCTGACGATGATGGCGCAGGACCCAAATAAGCAAGATTTTCTCACCGACCCTATGAGGCAGCACCTGCACAACACTGCCCAGGTTGCTTTCGATTATGGGTGGCTGCAGCTTGCGTTTTTTACGATCGACGGCGAAAAGGCAGCAGGCAATATGTCGTTTAACTTCAATGAGCGACTATGGCTGTATAACTCAGGATGGGAATGGGAGTATCGGGAATTTTCGCCAGGCTGGCTGCTGCTGATCTATATGATCGAGTGGGCGACGATGAATGGCATCCAGGAATTTGATTTCATGCGGGGCGATGAGGATTATAAATACAAGTTTGGCGGGATCGACAGGAATGTATACAGGGTGAGGTTAAAAAGGTGAGATGTCCTCCTATGGCGCCAAACCGCTGAAAAGGGGTGACACAATCTCATAGTTGCCACGTGGGCTCCTTCACACGCGGTGACGATCTACTTCTCCTTAATTTCCAGTCCCTATTCACTATTTTCTTACAAATTTCTAATATCCCTGAGCATCCCCAGTTCTTGACGGGTTTTTTTGGTCATGGTAACATTAAGTTTGTGCTGTTTTAGCACTCTCACGATGAGAGTGCTAAATTTTACAGAGGTCTCTATGGAACTGACCAATCGCCAAAAACTCATCCTGACGTTGATTATCCACGAGCATATCCGTTCGGCGCAGCCGGTCGGATCGAAATCGTTGGTGGATAAATATGACCTGTCAATGAGTTCCGCCACCGTGCGTAATGAGATGGCGGTCTTGACTGATCAGGAATTACTGCGCCAGCCGCACACATCTGCGGGGCGTGTGCCCACGGAGGAGGGGTACCGTTATTTCGTCCGGAATCTCATCCAAAAGACGGGCCTCCCGACCACCACGCGCCGCACGATCACCCATCAGTTTTACCAATCACGACAGGATGTTGAGCAATGGCTGAGGCTGGCGGCGTCTGTCCTTGCCAATCAATCTCAAGCGGCATCCCTGGTGACCGCGCCGCACTCGGATAAAGCAATCTTCAAACATCTGGAGCTGATCGCCACCCATGGACGGCAGGTATTGATGGTGCTTGTGTTGATGGGCGGCGAAATCTGCCAGCAGTTCATCAGCCTGGCAGAGCCGGTCTCCCAGGAACGTCTTTCGGAAATCGCAAATCAATTGTCAAATTTGTGTATCCGTTGCGACGCACAAGCGATCACCCGATTTAAGGATCAGGTGGATGCCCTGGGAAAAGACATTCTCGATATCCTTATCACGGAAATATCGCTGATTGAAGAATCCGCCACCGGTGAAATCTATCTGGACGGGATGACCAATGTGCTCTCCGAGCCGGAATTCGCTGAATCGGATGAAGCCCGTCAGGCGCTGCGAGTCCTTGAAGAGCGGTCTTTGTTGGAAAACCTGCTGGCCAGCACGGTGATGAACGCAGATGTGGGCGGGATCCAGGTGCTGATAGGTGGGGAGGGGACTTGGGAGGAGCTGCGGCAGTGCTCAGTCGTTCTGGCGCGGTACGGCGACCCTGCCAGCATGACCGGTTCGGTTGGCGTTCTGGGTCCCATCCGTATGCCTTATGATCACACGATCTCAACTGTCCGCTTTGTGGCGAATGTTCTCAGCGATCTCGTTTCTGAGACACTGGCGGCATGAAGATTGCAATAATTTAAACAAGAATCATGGTTCTGGAGTGATGCATGGATAAAGAAAAAGAAAAGAAAGATAAAGAAGAAGAGCAGAAAGACCAAGAAAAAGAGCAGGATCCCATCCAAGACAACAGTGATGGGGAATCGGAAGTTGAAAAAGACCAACCTATGGTCGCCCTGACCTTCGACGAATACGATGATTTGGTGATAAAGATCGAATCTCTCGAGGCGGAGGTCGAAGAGCAAAAGGACGGCTGGCTGCGCGCCCGCGCCGACCTTGAGAACTATCGAAAACGCGTTCAGCGTGACGCCGCCCGTTCCTATCAGGATGCGATGACCAGCGTTCTGAAAATCTTCCTTGATGTGGTGGATGACCTGGAACGCGCCCTCAAAAATAAACCGGAGGGGGAAGCGGCTGAGAAATGGGTGGAAGGCATTAAATTAATTTATGACAAACTGCTCAAGCAAATGAAAAATCAGGGTGTGGAACATATGGAAGTCAATCCCGGGGACGAATTCGACCCGAACATCCATGAAGCCATCACACAGGAAGATGACCCGGATTTCAAAGAAGGACAGATCATTGACATTGTCCAGCCGGGTTACAGAATATCTGATCGTATCATACGTCCCGCCATGGTGCGGGTCGCCCGTTAGAAAACTGGAGGCAATATATTATGGGAAAAATTATTGGAATTGACCTGGGAACAACGAACTCTGTCGGCGCAGTGATGGTTGGCGGCGAACCCGTTGTGATTCCCTCCGCAGAAGGGGAACGCTTAGTCCCCTCTGTAGTCGCTGTTAATAAAAATGGTGAGCGGTTGGTGGGGCGGGTAGCTCGCAACCAGGCGATCACCAATCCGGAGAATACGATCTTCTCGATCAAACGCTTTATGGGCCGTAAATATGATGACCCAGAAGTTCAACGCGCCATGAAACTGGTGCCGTATGAGGTGACCAAAGCGCCCAACGGCGACTTGCGAGTCATGCTGGCCGGCAAGGAATACTCTCCGCCTGAGATCTCAGCTATGATCCTGTCGAAGATCAAGCGTGATGCGGAAGCCTATTTGGGGGAACCCGTCACGCAGGCGGTGATCACCGTGCCCGCTTATTTTAATGACGCTCAACGAAACGCCACCAAGGATGCAGGGAAGATTGCTGGATTGGAAGTCCTGCGGATCATCAACGAACCCACGGCTTCTTCCCTGGCTTATGGCTTGGATAAAAAGAAGAATGAGGTTATCGCCGTGTACGACCTGGGCGGCGGCACCTTTGATATTTCCATCCTGGATGTTGGGGAAGGTGTGTTCCAAGTGCGCTCGACCAGCGGTGACACCTTCCTGGGTGGCGATGACTTCGATCAACGCATTATTGACTATGTGGCTGACGAGTTTAAAAAGGAACAAGGGATTGATCTGCGGAATGACCGCCAGTCCCTGCAGCGTTTAAAGGAAGCGGCAGAGAAAGCCAAGATTGAACTTTCCACCACCATGCAGTCTGAAATCAACCTGCCTTATATCACAGCAGACTCGTCAGGACCTAAACACCTGGTGATGACCCTGACACGGGCGAAATTTGAGCAATTGACGGAAGACCTGATTGAACGCAGCCTGACGCCTGTCAAACAGGCATTGGATGACGCCAACCTCTCCAAGAAGGACATTGATGAGGTTGTTTTGGTGGGCGGTATGACCCGTGTGCCCCGGATTCAGTCCGAAGTTGAAAAGATGTTCGGCAAGGAACCGCATAAGGGCGTCAACCCGGATGAGGTCGTGGCCATAGGCGCAGCGATTCAGGCTGGCGTGCTTGGCGGCGAGGTCAAGGACATCCTTTTGCTGGATGTGACCCCGCTGACCCTATCTGTGGAGACCCTGGGCGGCGTGGCGACACCGCTGATCAAACGCAACACAACCATCCCCACCCGGGAGAGTCAGATCTTTTCCACAGCCAGTGACAACCAGACACAAGTGGAAATCCATGTGCTTCAGGGTGAACGCCCCATGGCTACCAACAACAAATCCCTGGGTAAATTCATTCTGGACGGCATTCCACCGGCGCCGCGCGGTGTCCCGCAAATTGAGGTGACTTTCGACATTAACGCCAACGGCATCCTGGAGGTGACTGCTCAGGATAAAGCCACTGGGCGCAGCCAGAATATCACCATTACCGCTTCTTCTGGTTTGAGTGAGGAAGAAGTTGAGCAGATGCGTCAGGAAGCCGAGCAGCATGCCGAGGAAGATCTCAAACACCGAGAATTAATTGAAGCGAAAAACCAGGCTGATAATACGGTCTATTCTGCTGAGAAGACGCTTAAAGACCTGGGCGACAAGGTACCTGATGACCTCAAACAGAAGGTTGAGGACGCTGCGGCGAAGGTGCGCGAGGTCAAAGACGGCGAGGATATTGATGCCATTAAGAAAGCCACCGAAAATTTAACAGAAGTTCTGCAGCAGCTCGGACAGGCTGCCTATAAGCAACAGCAAGCTGCCGGCGAAGGCGCTGGCGGTTCTGAAGCTGAAGGCGGGAAGCCTTCTGAGGGCGAGTCGGGCGATGATGATGAAAATGTCGTTGACGGCGAATTCAAACAGGTCTAAAAATCTTAATCGTTTTCAATGAGTCTCACAGGTGCCCGGGATATCTTCGGGCACCTGACGGCATATTCAGTAGGGACGTGATTTGACACTGACCTCCATTCTGAGTAGACTCAACCAGATTAATAGCAAGACAGGCATTATTCGTTCAAGATTTACAAAAACATAAAATTTATGGCAAAACGTGATTATTATGAAGTGCTGGGCGTATCCCGAAATGCGAATGAAGACGACTTAAAATCCGCATTTCGGCAGTTAGCGCGTCAATATCATCCGGATGTAAGCGACGATCAGGATGCGGAAGAGAAATTTAAAGAGATCAACGAGGCTTACGCTGTCCTTTCCGATCAGGAAAAACGGGCAGCATATGACCGCTACGGCCATGCCGGCGTCAATACCCAGGGCATGCCTGACTTCACCAATATTGACCTCTCCGATATTCTGGAAGGCTTGTTTGGGTTCGGCGGATTTGGCAGCGTAGGGGGCAGGCGCTCGCGTAATACACCCCGACGGGGGACTAACCTTTCTCAACGGATCAAATTGACCTTTGAAGAGGCGGCGTTCGGTGTGGAAAAGGAAGTAAAGATCACGCGAAATGAGACCTGCCACACCTGTAACGGCACCGGCGCAAAACCTGGCACCTCTCCGCGCACGTGTCCGCAATGCAACGGCACTGGAGAAGTACGCCAGGTGCACCAGACCTTGCTGGGGTCCATGGTACAGGTGGCCACCTGCCCACGCTGCAACGGCAGCGGTGAGGTGATTGATACCCCTTGTCCAACATGCGGTGGGAGCGGTCTGGAGAGGAAGACCATCAGCAAGATGGTGTCCATCCCTGCAGGCGTCTCTGACGGCGTCCAAATCCGGCTGGCGGGAGAGGGTCAACCTGGGGTTAACGGCGGACCCCACGGACATTTCTATCTTGAGATAGAGGTTGAAAAACACGACTATTTCCGCCGGCGAGGTGATGATGTCCTGCTTGATTTGGATATCAACATCGCTCAGGCGGTCCTTGGCGATGAAATCCAAATCCCTACCCTGGACGGGGATGTGAACCTGCGGATCCCATCCGGTACGCAGCCTGGGAAGACATTCCGTCTGCGCGGGAAAGGTATCCCCCATCTGCGGGGTTCAGGCACCGGGGACGAACTAGTGACCGTTTCAGTCCAGATTCCAAACAAGTTGACAGAAGAACAACGGGAGTTATTTGAGAAATTGGCTGAGACCATGGACTCGGATATCAAGATCCAGGAGCAGAGTTTCTTCGAGAAGCTCAGAGAGGTGTTTGGTGGCTGAATTGAGGAGTAAAGTCCACTGGATAAAAGTCCAAATACAGTGCAATGGAGAAATCGCAGAAGCCCTGGCAGAAGTGCTGGGGCGTTTTGTTTATAATGGCGTGGTCATGGAGAGTGTCACAAAATACGATAAAAAGACTCACGACGCTGTCCCCACTGGTGAGATCCTGGTATCAGGGTATCTGGCTGTCAATGAGCATCTGGAAGAAAAACGCCAGGAATTGAACGAAGCGCTTTGGCATCTGAGCCAGATTTCGTCCATCCCGGAACCGACCTATTCCCCAGTGCATGATGAGGATTGGATGGCTGCTTGGAAGAAGCATTATGCCCCTGTCCCCGTTGGCGAGAAGGTGATGATCAAACCCGCCTGGGACAAGTCGGGGGAGGTCGGTGAGCGCATTATCATCCGTATCAACCCTGCCATGGCCTTCGGGACAGGCACCCATCCCACCACACAGCTCAGCCTGCTGTTGCTGGAACGCCACCTGGAAGCTGGTGAGATCGTCATAGATGTCGGCTGCGGGTCAGGCATCCTCTCCATCGCAGCGATCAAGCTGGGCGCCGCCCATGCGCTGGCTGTGGATATCAGCGAGGAAGCGGTGGGTTCGACTCGGGAAAATGCACAGTTAAATGATATTCTGCCCGCCGTGGTGGAAGCTATGAAGGGGTCGGTGGAGGAAATTCTGACAGGTCGCTTTATGATTCAAGAAGCCTCTCTGGTGATGGTCAACATCCTGGCGCCGGTTATCATCCGGCTTTTTGAGCTGGGGTTGGGGAACCTGGTCAGCCAGAATGGAAAGCTGCTCCTTTCAGGGATATTGGACCATCAGGTTGAAGATGTCCTGGCGGCAGCACAAGAGCGAGGTTTCAGGGAGATAGACCGGCTGTCTCAAGATGATTGGGTGGCGCTGGCATTAACAAAGTCAGAATCTTGGTCGTGATGCCAATCCGAGAATCATTTCGTTATTGTTCAGACTTAAAAACATCCCTGTTTTTAGATGTGCTGGTAAGATAAACATAAATCCATGAGTGTTTAGGGAGAGTTGAATGAAACAACGCGGAAGATGGATGAGAATACTGGTGCTTTACTACGGCATCCTGCAAAGCCTGCACTTACT
Organism: uncultured Candidatus Brevefilum sp.; assembly: GCA_964575595.1. GTDB lineage: Bacteria > Chloroflexota > Anaerolineae > Anaerolineales > Anaerolineaceae > Brevifilum. Next base: position 42,242 of record CAZNRI010000009.1, on the reverse strand, counting down.
CACCCTGGCGAGGGCAGGGCTGGTCATCCTGCAGGACGTGGCATACCCCTTTCCGTTATTGCCGCCGCCCGGTGGATGGGAAACGCAAAGCATGGCTTTCTTATTCGGGCTGGCAGGGACGGATGTGCTGGGTATCCTTTTGGGGATTATTTTTTCAGCGCAATTTCTGATAAAAAGGAAGCTGAACCGCACGTTGGGCATTCTTTCGCTAACAATTTTTATCACCGGTGCAGTGGTGTTCGGAGCAGGCACGTTTCCCAGCGGCGCATGGGAGGTGCATCCGGTTGCCTATGGTGTTATGGTGGTTCTGTTCGCCCCCGCACTTCTTCTTTACTTTACTTTACTAAGAAATCCGAAGGCAGATTAATGGCTTTTCAAGATATCCATACCCTATTGATTGACCTGGACGACACGCTCTATCCCCACGACTGTGGCGTGTGGGAGATGATCCGCTCTCGCATGCAGCGCTATATGCTGGAGGAGATGGGTTTGCCAGCTGATGAAGTGCCAGCATTACGCCATCGGTTGTGGAAGGAGTACGGCACGACCCTGCGCGGGCTGCAAGCTGAATTTGAAGTGGATGTGGAAGACTTCCTGGATTACGTCCACGATGTTCCCGTGGAAGAACGCATTCCTGTAGACCCAAACCTATACCGCGTCCTGCAAGACCTGCCGCAACGTAAGTTCATCTTCACCAATGCCTATACCGCCCACGCAAAGCGGGTGCTGGATCACCTGGGAGTCTCAGACCAATTTGAGGGTATCATTGATATCTATGCCATGATGCCGCACTGCAAGCCTCAGGAGGAAGCCTACAAAAAAGCGCTGAGCATCGTCCACGATATACCGGAAAATTGCCTGCTTGTGGATGATTCGCCGGACAACCTTGTAACTGCAAAAGCGCTGGGGATGGCGACGGTGTCCATCGGCGCTCATCGTCATGACGGCAGCCCGCATATTAAGAGTATCAATGCTTTGATTTACTATTTCTCTAACATGTGATCAATGTTAAGAACGGTTTCTATTGAAGAATAATAATCCGGTAAAGAACACCGTCCTATCCTCCAAATTTTTTAAAGCCATTCAGCATCATGTGTCTGATCTTCTCGACCCGCTAGTTGAGATTCGGCGTGATCTGCATATGCACCCTGAGCTTTCGGGGGAGGAGAGCTGGTCGGCAGCATATATCACCGACCGACTGAGCGACCTGCCTCTGGAAATCCGCACCGGCGTCGGCGGCCACGGCATCGTTGCGGATTTAATCACCGACCCGGGCAAGCCAACCGTCGCCCTGCGGGTGGATATGGACGCCCTGCCCATCCAGGAGATCAACGCGGTGCCTTACCGATCACAAATTCCTGGGGTGATGCATGCCTGCGGCCATGACGTACACAGCGCCATCGGGATAGGTACGGCAGCCGTCCTTTCCCATATGGCTTCTGATCTGCCTGGTAATGTGCGCTTCATCTTCCAGCCGGAGGAAGAGCAGGTGACCGGCGCGCTGCGCATGATCCAATCGGGCGCGTTGGCGCATCCTGTCCCTGCGGCGATCTGGGGGCTGCATGTTGCGCCACTGCCCGTCGGTCAGGTGGCCTGGACGGACGACCTGTTCCTGGCAGGTTTCGATCATTACCTGGTGACCCTTTCCCCGCAGGCAGGCTATCCTCTGACGGTAAGGCACTTGCATGCGGCTGCAAAACATTGTTGCCAGGTGATACGACGTTTCAACGACTGGAAACTCCCCCAGACCTGGGAAGAGATGGCGGCGTTTTGGGAGCTAATGAAAGACCCGCCTGAGGACCTTCGCAAGTTTATCATCTATGATGCCAGCCTGGATGATGAGGAACCCTCATTCTGGCAGGGGGAGTTCGGCTTGGGGATCAAGGCTGCGGACTCACATTTGCGCCGGGCGGCTTTAGGCCGGGTCAGGTCTGCACTTAACCCCATCTGCGGGGCGAGGCATGTTCGTTATCACATAGAACCAATGGGGAGCATGCCAGACATGCGCAATGACCGAGATCTGGTTCAGGCGACCCTGCCCGCACTTCGTGCTGCCGTTGGGGAGGAAAACCTGATCCGCCTGGAAGCGGCCTTTCCCTTTAATTGTGAGGATTTTGCTTTCTACACGGAAAGGATTCCCGGAGCAATGTTGTGGCTGGGGGCAGCCAACCCAGAGGAAGGGAAATATGCCATGCTGCACACAGCGGATTTTGATGTGGATGAAGACTGTCTTACGACGGGGGTGACAGCGATGGCGGCGCTGCTGGTGGAAGCCTTGCTGACGTACTCCCGCTGAGGTCTTTCTTTTTATATCAATTGTTAATAAAATTGTGGTAATCTACATAACAAATACAAAACACATCATATTATCTTGGGTTGATGCAGCCCTGGCGCGGTATGATTTGTATTAATTTGGATTCTTGACCATTAAGAACGATTAGGAGTGACTATGACATCCAAAGTCATGCGGACTTGTTTGACCATTGGTATCGGCGTTGTTGTATTAGCCATTGTATTTACCACCGGCGTGGGTGTGGGCTATTTCGTGCCGCGGTTGTTTGAATCAGAGACGAATGTCTCCGGACCCACTGAATGCCCGCCTTGCGAACAAAGCGTTGAGACACCCACGGATGGCGAAACCACCCTTGTTCCCACAGAATGCCCAGAATGTCCGTACATTGATCCCTCAGGGGACACCCCGGAAGAATATGAAGAATTATTCGCACCCTTGTGGGAGACCTGGGATATTGTCCATGAGGAATATGTTGACCAGCCAGTGGACGACCTGGCGCTGATGCGGGGTGCCATTGAGGGTATGCTGGAAGCTTTGGGTGATAAACATACTTCCTACATGACGCCAGAGGAATTTGAACAAGCCAATGAATCCCTGGAAGGGGAGTATCAAGGCATCGGCGCTTGGGTGGACATTACCGGCGATTATGTTGAGATCATCAGCCCTATGAAGGGCTCACCTGCTGCTGAAGCGGGCTTGCAGCCCAATGACAAAGTCATCGGGATTAACGGCGAGGATATGGCCGATGTCCCAGGCGATCTTGTTTTACAGCGTATTCTCGGCCCCGCGGGTACGGATGTCACTCTGACCATCCAGCGCGGCGAGGAGGTTTTCGATGTTATCATCACCCGGGCCAATATTGTCGTCCCGACGGCTGATTATGAGATGCTGGAAGACGACATTGCCTATGTGGCTTTATATAACTATGGTGATAAATCCACTGAACAACTGCGGGAAGCCCTGCAGGAACTGCTGGCACAGGATCCGATTGGTTTGATTTTTGACCTGCGGGATAACGGCGGTGGTTACCTGGATACCGCCATTGAGGTGGTTTCCGAATTTATTGGCGAGGGTGTTGTCATGTATGAGCAGTACGGCGATGGCGAGACTTATGCTTATGAAGCTATCCCCGGCGGCTTGGCCACGGAGATCCCGCTGGTGGTCCTGGTCAACGAAGGTACAGCCTCCGCTTCCGAGATCACGGCTGGTGCCATCCAAGACCTGGGTCGGGGGCCTCTGGTCGGCATAACCACTTACGGTAAAGGGTCCGTACAAAGCTGGATTGCATTGAAAGATAATGCCGGTGGCGTACGTGTGACGATTGCCCGCTGGCTGACACCGGATGGACGGCAGATCAGTGAAGTCGGCTTGGAGCCGGAATATATTGTTGAAATGACCGAAGAGGACTATGAGGCGGAACGCGATCCTCAACTGGACAAGGCGATTGAGGTCCTTAAAGATTTGGTTCAATAAACTCATCAAGGAAGGTTAAGATGTTTTTTCTCCCCACATTCAATATCAGCTATTTAATATACATGCTGCCTGCACTCCTGCTGAGCTTGGTCGTTCAATTTTACGTCAATTCCAGATATTCCAAGTGGAGTCAGATACAGAACCGATCCGGTTTGACTGGAGCACAGGTGGCGCAGAAGCTTGCTCAGCGCATGGGATTATATGATCTTCAGCTTAAGGGCACGCCTGGGCGGTTGACGGATCATTACGACCCGCGAAATAATCAGTTGAGTCTGTCCCAGGACATTGCCCAGGGTTCAAGCGTGGCTGCCATGGCGATCACAGCCCATGAATTAGGGCATGCGCAGCAGGACCAGGAAGATTATTTATTTATGAAGCTGCGGTCAGCGATGGTGCCTGTGGTGAACATCGGTACGACCGTTGGCTGGATTTTTATCCTGCTGGGACTGCTTCTTGAGTTCGGCAATTTGGCATGGCTGGGCGTAATTGCCTTCTCTGCCGGCGCGGTGTTTTCCATCGCCACCCTGCCTGTGGAATTGAATGCTTCTAAGAGAGCGCAAAAATTACTCCAATCGAGTGGGCTGATCGCGTCGGATCAGGAAGAACGGGGCGTCAAACAGGTATTGAACGCCGCTGCCCTGACTTATGTGGCAGCCATTGCCACGTCCGTGATGCAGTTGTTGTATTTCGCTTCGCTTGCAGGGGGTGTGAACCGCCGGCGAAGGTGAGACGGCGTTTCATCAAGGTTGGATAGTAAATGTGTAATGCAACATGGGGTCAGGCATGCCTGACCCCTGCGATTTTAAAGTTGATTGACGGTGATTTTGTGGTTTATTTGTCTTTTGAAACGATCCATCTGCCCAGGGTTAATACGAACAGAGCGATAGCTAAAACCAACGCGATGATAGCAACCAGAGGTGTATCTCCGTGCTTGACCCAAATCCCGATGAAAGCCCAAACCAGCACCAGGGGATAGGTGACCTCGTGCCGCAGGAAGATCATCAACACACCCAGAAGGGAAGCTACACTCAGCATGATCACCGTCCAGATGGGCGCGGTAAGAGGTGCACCGTTCCAGCCCAGGTTATAGAGCGCTTGAGACACGTTTGCCACCACAGCCACCGTAGCCCAGCCTAGATAAATAGAAAAGGGGGCACTTACCAGCAGGGTTTCGCTCAGTGTTCGCTTTTCGACCCCGATCCTGAGCTTGAGATAAATGGCGATCAAACTGATCAGCAAACCGAAAATGGGGATCAGTGTCAGGGTGAACAGCATGTAATGCCACAAGAAGATCCATGAGGCATTGAACACATTTGCCGCGACAAACCACCAGGCGATGGAATCGATCTTCTCATTTGCCAACCCTTTGGGTGTCACGGAATAAATAGCGAATGCGATCAGGGCCACATAAATCAATCCCCAGATGGAAAACACATAGCCAGCCGGCACGAACAGGATCGGGAACTGATCTGATACCTCGCCCGTGGTCACGCCGTTGATGGGGAGGGTATTGGCGAGGGTGTTGACGACCAATACTAGGACTAAACTTAAAATCATGATGATACGTTTGGATTTCATTTTTATCTCCTTAATAAATCCGTTATTACATTTAATATTACTTATTTTGAACGAAAATAAAAGTGTTTGTAAAGCCTTTCCGCTGTCATATGTTCTCTTCAATATGGAGAAGTAATATGTTAATATGGAGTAAAGGTTAATTAAATACTTACAGTGATTTTTTGTTCTTTTTAATTTGAACATGTTATAATTCGTAGTGGACAAAAATTGTCTGAAATTGAATTCCGGCACCCTTCCCTAACATTGCGATCTCAACCCACTCAGGGAAGTGGTGTTTTGAAAGGACTGTTTATGCGTACGACGTCGTTATTTCGGGTGGTCTCACTCTCATTGGTAGCTACGTTTTTATTGACCAGCTGCAATCCAGCGGCGAATAGCTCGACCGTAATACCAGAAAATACACCAACACCAACCGATCTCACGGTGACAGAGACGCCGGCAGTTTCACCGACGGCAGATGACACCCAAACCCCAACCCAACCTCAGCCCACACCGACGTCCATTGTTGAACAGCGTCTCCCACCCGAACAATGGCGGGAATGGCCCGTCGTCCCGGAATTAACCGGGCGGGAAGTCGCCATTTATCAGCGCGGGATGAGCCTGGGCAATGACCCGACGCACTTTTCAAAGGTGGGCGACTGCCAGGCGATCAAGGATGTTCTCATGGGCATTTATGATCAGCCTGACCGTTATAACCTGACCGACTCCCAGGCTTATCTCCAGGAGACGGTTGACAATTTCTCAGGCTCCTTTGATCGAGACGGCCAGGCCGTGCGCGGCGGCTTCAATGCAGCGGCTGTGCTCTCGCCGATGTGGGCAGACCCCGAAGCTTGCAATCCCGGCGAAACGCCGATGGAGTGTGAATACCGGATTCATAAACCCAGCATTGTTATTATCAGTTTGGAAGTGTGGTGGGAGGGGCGAACGGTTGAACGCTATGAGGAATATATGCGCGAGATTATCGAGTTTTATATCGATAATGGGGTGGTTCCCATCCTTTCCACAAAGGCTGACAACGTTGAGGGCGATCACCGCATCAACCTGGCAACCGCGCAATTGGCTTATGAATATCACATTCCACTGTGGAATTTCTGGCTGGCGGTGCAGCCGCTGCCTCATCATGGGATTGACCCTGACCGGGACGGCTTTCATATCAGCTATGAAGCCTGGACTGTACGCAGTTTTACCGCTTTGCAAGCCCTGGATGCTGTTTGGCGGGGTGTCCGTGAAGTGGGGAACGAGACCGATGTCCTTCTTGAAACCCCTGAAGCAGAGGAGAACTTCGCTGAGATTAACATGATCCCCTCTCCGGTTGATTCTCCCGTCCCGTCGGAGAATGAGGTGTGGGTATTCTCTTTGACGCAGCGCAGCGGCGAGGCAACTCGCAGCGCTGGCGTATATGCCTACAGCCCTGCTGAGGGGACGTTCCATCAAGTTTTCGGTGAAGGGTATGTTTTGGAAGATGTCGATCCAAAAAGCTTGCGACTGCTTGTCAGCAATGAAAATCAGCTCTTTATCAGCGATCTGGCGAGCAATACACAGTTCCTCACGGATAAATTAGCCCAAACGGGACGTGAGACAAGGGCAGGATGGCTCTATGATGAGCGTAAACTGCTTATCCTCACGGATGAGGGCGACAGCAATGCACTGTGGCTGCTGGACCCTGAGGTGGAAGACTGGGAGTTGGTTGCAGAAGGCGCGATATCGGGCATCCTTCCGGTCAGTCAGTATGATACTTACTATTGGTATCAGGGCGAATGTGACGCTGAAACTGCCTGTGAGGGTAATACGGTGTGGCGAACAATGGATGGCGTCAGTGAACGCTATGCAGAGGTCAACACGGCGGCTTTTGACAGTGCTGGCGAAACTTATGCATGGGTAGAGAACACCGAGGGCAGCACGATTATTCTCTATACGCGCTCAGTGGACCAGACAAATCAGGATTTTGTGTACCTGCCAGGCAATCGCGTGGTGGATTTGGGTTGGTCGCCAAATGATAACCGCTTGGGATTAATGTCGTTGACCCGCAGCGATTACAGCGGCAAATCCTCAGACGCCCGGATTTTCGTGGTGGATACGACAACGATGACTCCGCTGGAATATGTTGCCTTCCCAGGCTTGAACCCCAGTCTTTATTGGGACGAGGACGGGGATTATCTCTTGCTGACATCAACCCTCTCCCATGAAAACGGCTACAGGCTACAATTTCGACACTTGGACTTAAACTCGGGTTTATATGATACCCTTGATGAAAGTCTGACCATCGAATCTGAAGATTTCATTACCATTGATACATTATTCTGGTTTTTTCCATGATCATGACCTTTGGAGGACAAATTAAATGAACAAGAAGAATTTACTAACACTCTTAACTTTAACCTTGCTTGCCATTCTAACCGCCTGCACCGGCGGTGATGAGCCGGCACAAGCTGTTGAGCTTTACCACCAGGCTCTGGTCGATAAAGAGCAGGAACTCCTGATCAACCTGTCCTGTGCGGATTGGGAAACTCAGGCTTTGCAGGACCTGGACAGCTTCGTCAGTGTGGAGACAGAACTGGTCGGCGTCACCTGTCAGACGGTCAGCGAGGAGGGCGACACCGCCAAAGTGACCTGCGAAGGGGCGATTTCAGCCACCTATGAGGGCGAAGCGACGGATTTCCCGCTCTCTGGACGCACTTACCTTGTCCTTCGAGAAGGGGGCGAATGGCGCATGTGCGGGTATGAATAGTCGGAGAGAGAAATGCGCTGGCTGAAGGATCACATCTTTACCAAAGAGAACTTGTGGGCGCTCTTGTTGTGCCTTCTGATCACCTTGCTGGTGATATTCAGCGCTGACCGTTTTCCGCTGTGGATTTATCAGGGATTTTAAATGTCCTTACTTAATATTCTTATTTTGATTGCCGCCGCGCTGGTGATCCGATCGGTGTTCCCGGGAAAACTTCGGCGCTGGGCGATGCTGGTTGCATCCGTGTTGGCGATTTACTGGCTTCAATCCGCCCTTCCCATCCGAGGGATGGATTTCTGGTTCCCCACGGGAACGCTTGGGCTGACCCTGCTGAGTTGGGGGCTGACGGCTGAAAAAGACCAGTTGGAAGACCGGGGCAACTGGCTCGCTGCTGGGTTGGCAGCCGGCATGGTTCTGTTAATCTCGCTGACGCGATTCATCAGCTTGCAAGGGGTGGTTACCCCAACAAGACCCCCACAGTTTTATCTGGTTGTGATTGCTCTTCTGTTATTGCTTGGACTGACGATTGTCCTGGTGCGGTTTTTCAAGACCACAGGCGGCATCCTCAGCCTGGGAATCCTGGCCTTGATCTTGATCTTCATTGTGTTGAAGAATCCGCTGCTGTCCATGCTCTCAAGCATCGGCCTACGGCAGTTGACGTCCCAAGACCCTGCCCTGGCGAAGGCGACGGATTTGGGGTGGCTGGGCTTTTCTTATGTGGCTTTCCGACTGCTCCACACATTGATCGACCGCATGAACGGTCGATTGAAGGAGGTCAAGCTCGGGGAGTATTTGATTTACACGATATTTTTCCCTGCTTTTCTGGCTGGGCCGCTGGACCGGCTGCAGCGATTCCGCAAAGACCTGGCGAACCCTGAGCCGCTGGATGCAGGTGAGTTGAAAGAAAGCGGGGCTCGGCTGGCAAAGGGGTTATTCCGTAAATTCATCCTGGCTGACAGCTTGGCGTTCGTTGCTCTTTCCGCTGCCAAGGTGGCGCAAACGGAATCGGCTGGCTGGTTGTGGCTGATGCTGGAAGCTTATTCCTTCCAGCTCTTTCTGGATTTTGCGGGGTATACCGACATTGCGATTGGGACTGGTCTGCTGTTGGGATTCCGGCTGCCAGAAAACTTTAACCAGCCATACCGCCAACCTAATTTGACCTTGTTTTGGAACAATTGGCATATGACCCTCACACAGTGGATCCGGGGTTATTTTTTTAATCCCATCACACGGGCGCTGCGGAGGAAGCGCAATCTTCCGGCGCCTTTGATCATCTTCATCACTCAGATGAGCACCATGATCGTGATCGGGCTGTGGCACGGCGTCACGGCAAACTTTGTCATCTGGGGCGCGTGGCATGGGTTAGGACTCTTCCTTCACAACCGCTGGAGCAGCTTTATCGGCCCGAAGCTGGCGAATGTAAAAGAAGAAATGCCCTGGCTGGAGAAAGCCTTTGACCTGGGCGGTGTGGCGTTGACCTTTATTTTTGTCTCTCTTGGGTGGGTGTGGTTTGCCCTGCCCACAACACATCTGGCTATCCAGACTTTCGGTAAGTTATTTGGTATGGGCTGATGATTCGTAAATTAGGAAGGATTTGGCTCATTGGTCTCTTTCTCGCTCTCTTATCCATAGAGGCTTGTTCGCCGACGGTAACCCCATATCCAACGGCGAGCCCTATTATGGCATCGCAAACGCCTGCGGCAGAAGATACCCAAACGCTGACCCCCGAGCCTTCGGAAACGGAATATTCAACCCCCACTCGCACATTAACGGGCACTCCTGACCTGCGCCCCAAACCCGAGGATTGGCAGTCCTGGACCATTGTCCCAGACCTCAGCGCCGCAATGTTTGAGGTTTATCAACAAGGTCAGGAATTGGGACGGAACCCACGGGTGTTCTCAGTGCTTGGCGACTGCCAGAGTTCCCCGACTTACTTCCTGAGCAAGTACGATGAAGGGCGGTATACACTTGAGGAAGGGCAGGAACATCTCCAGGAGACGATTGATTGGTATGCCGGCTCGTTTTCTCACCGCAGCCTGACGGTCAAGAACGGCATGACAGCGCCCGGCGCGCTCAACCCTCGCTGGGCGGATCCGGAAAAGTGCGAATCCACGGAGACACCGGTGGCGTGCGAAATTCGATTGAGCAATCCCTCCCTGATGTTGATCAGTTTGGGCACCAACTGGCATCCCTCCACTTCCCACAAACAATATGTGGATTATCTGTCGGAGATTGTAGAGATCATACTTGATGCGGGTGTGATCCCCGTGCTTTCCACGAAGGCGGACAATGGGGAAGGCGATTATAACCGCAATCTGGCGATGGCAGAGGTGGCTTATGCTTATGAATTGCCATTATGGAATTTCTGGGCGGCTGTGAAAGAGCTCCCGAATCGGGGGCTGGATAAAGACCGGGAAAATGTGTATCTCAACTACAAGGGATGGGATATCCGCAATCAATCTGCATTGGAATTATTAGACCAGATCCGCCGACAATTACAAGAAGTTGAAGATTAACGGACTTATGATGGAAGAAAAATCTGAGAAAAATAAAAACACAGGAAAATTTCTGGGAAATGTGATCATCAAAGGCGTTCTGCTTTTCTTGATCCTTAATTTTGGGGTTGCGCTGATCCCGACGGGTGGTAAATTTGGGCGGCTTTCCCTGTATAACCTCATTCTGCCCGGTCGTGTTCGGCTGCCCTTTGGGGAAAACCCCGATGAGGCGTACAACTTGAGCCTTTATGACCTGGAGGCAATGTTCGCCAGCCATGAGATCAATGCCGGCCTAAAGCCGGAGGATGAATACCGCATCATATTGATCGGCGACAGCGCCACCTGGGGCACGCTGTTGTATCCAGAGGATACCCTGAGCGGGCTTATCAATCAGGACGAATTGATCACCGGGGGTGGAAAACGTGTGCGGGCTTATAATCTGGCTTATCCCACCATGTCCCTTACCAAAGACCTGATGATCCTTGAAAAAGCTCTCGAATATGACCCAGACCTGATCTTGTGGCCGGTAACTTTAAAATCTTTCCCCATGAGTGTTCAGATCGAAACACCTCTTGTCGCCAACAACCCTCAACGGGTGCAGCCGCTTATTCAGCGATTAGATTTGCCTCTTGACGTAGACAAGGAGGTCTTTGTCCAAGACACATTTTGGGGCCGCACATTGATTGGGCGCCGACGCGCCATCTTTGACGCGCTGCAACTCCAGTTTTACGGCGTGATGTGGGCGGCAACTGGCATCGACCAGACTTATCCTGAGAATGTTGAACCTGCACAGCGGGATTTTGAATTGGGCGACGATGAATTTTATGGATGGACCTCAGGCTCCCTGCCCCTCAACCAATTGGCGATGGATGCGCTGAGTGCCGGTACTGACCTGACTGGGGATATTCCTGTGATGGTGGTGAATGAGCCCATCCTTGTCAGCGAGGGGGAAAATAGCGATATCCGATACAATTTCTTTTACCCGCGGTGGGCTTATGACCAATATCGCCAAGCGATGGCAGAACGCTCTGTATATGCGGATTGGGACTACGTTGACCTGTGGAATTTTATCCCCCAAGAGGAATTTACCAATTCCGCCGTACACCTGACGCCGGAGGGGTCTCAGATGTATTACCAAGCCCTGCGGCCCACTCTTCAACGCCTGATCGGCGAGTAAATGGTAAAATAATCTCCAGTTTTGTTGATGACGATGCGTGGAAAAATAGAGGAGTGAATTGTGACAGATAAAGCCGAAATTATTGAAAAGATAAAAATTTACCTGCAGGAAGACATCCTCCAGCTTCCCAATCGGGAAATTGAACCGGATGAGGCGTTGATATCCAGCGGGTTGATTGATTCCTTTAGCCTGGTTGACGTTGCCCTTTTTGTTGAGGACACCTATGATGTGCGCATTGATGACACGGAATTGAATGCGGACACCTTTGATACGCTTAATGAGTTGGCAGACTTAATCCTTGACCGTCAGGAAGCGTGATGCAGACCTTTCATCATATTTTAAAGTCGCATTATGAAAACCGGCCGGATGATGTTGCCATCTATCTGCAGCACGCTGGGGAGGATGATTTTCCGATCACCGTCAGCCACATGCTGCATCGGGCGGTGGGCGCCCAGCGCATGCTGGAAGCTGAGGAGATTGAACCTGGGGAAGTGGTTTTATTAATCCTGCAGCACAGCAAAGAATTGATTTATTCTTATTTCGGCACTATTTTACACGGCGCAATACCTTCCATCATGCCCTATCTGACGGAAAAGCTCCAACCAGAGCGCTATCGGGCAGACCTGGAAGCCTTGATCAGCATCACCAAACCATCAGCTATTTTCACCTATCGAGAATTTGAGCCAGAGGTGCAAGCTGCCCTTAAAGAGGGTGATTCTGTGCGCAGTGTGATGATCGCCGAAGACGCTGGTGAAGGAGGAGCGCCCGTTTTCGACCTGAACCGCCGCCAACCGGAAGACATTGTCCTTCTGCAGCATTCCTCGGGCACAACCGGCCTGCAGAAAGGTGTCGCCCTTTCCCATCAAGCAGTGTTGAACCAAATTACTACTTATGCCGATGTGCTGCATATTGCTGACGATGATGTTATCGTGAGCTGGCTTCCGCTGTACCATGATATGGGCTTGATCGCCGGCTTCTTGATGCCGATCCTGTACGGCCTGCCGATTGTGTTGATGTCGCCCTTTGATTGGGTGCGCGCACCCCAGCGGCTGATGCACGTTGTCAGCGACTATCAAGGCACGCTGGTCTGGCTGCCGAACTTTGCCTATAACTTCTGCGCCAAGAAGATCCGCCCGCGCCACATGGAGGGTGTGGACCTTTCCTCCTGGCGGGCGGTGATCAACTGCTCGGAACCGATGCGCCATGAAAGCCATCAACTTTTCCTGGAGGCTTTTAAACCCTATGGCTTCCGAGAGAGCGCCATTGCCACCAGCTACGCTATGGCGGAAAACACCTTTGCTGTAACGCAAGGGGGGATTGATGAACCTGTTAACATTGACCCAGTTGACCGCCATTCTTTACAGGTGGACCGCGTCGCCCGACCAGCTATGGAAAATAAACCAGTGATCAATATGGTATCGGCCGGCCCAGCGATCCCCAACACTGAGGTGAAAATCATTGATCCAGACGGCAATGCCCTGCCCGACCGCCATATTGGGGAGATCGCCCTGCGGTCTAATTGTATGCTGACGGAGTATTATCACCGCCCTCAAACGACGGAGAAAGCCTTTCTGGATGGGTGGTATCTCACCGGCGATTACGGCTACATGCTGAATGGCGAGGTATACATCACCGGACGCAAGAAGGATTTGATTATCGTGGGCGGTAAGAATATCTACCCGCAGGACCTGGAACGGATCGCGATGACCGTCTCCGGCGTTCATCCCGGCCGGGTGGTGGCCTTTGGCATCTTCTCAAAACGAGTGGGGACTGAGCAGGTGGTGATTGTGGCTGAAGTGGATACCAATGATGACGACGAGAAGCAACACATCGCCGATGAGATTCGGCAAACGGTCACCCAGAGCTCGGCAGTTGCCCTACGTCATGTACACCTGGTGGAAGAGGGCTGGATCATCAAAACTAGCTCCGGAAAAACCGCCCGATTAGCTAATCGGGATAAGTTCATCGAAGAAACTAAATTTTCCCTCGAATAAAAATTAAAAAAACAATCCCCTCAGATCAAGATTGAGGGGATTGTTTTTTAAGGGATGGTTATATTTGAATTAGGGTTGATAAATTAAGAAATCTTCGAATCCCAAACGGATATTGGGGTATTCGTAGCACCCGGCAATGAGACCTACCCGTCCAGGTCTGTAATTGGGGTCAATGGTTTCCGCCAGAAGGGTGTCGTTGACAGCCAGGAGGAGCTTATCGGGGCCGCAATAAGCTGCCAGTGTGAACGCTCCTCCCTGTGGGATGGCGTTTGAGTAGGTCCAATCCACCAATGAGACAAATTGGTCGTTTTCATATTTCCAGATGGCATAATAGCCGTCCTCACTGACCTCGAGTGCAGTGAAATTGTCGGAATCTTCCATTCCGCAGATGAAGCCGAAATCGCCATCTCCCACCGGGTTTAACACCTGCATATTTGAGACCATCAAAGCCATGTTGTATGTCTCAGGCAGGTCTGACCAAACCACATAACTGACATTATAAACATCAATGAGTAATTTTCCACCGGTGATATCCACCCTGCCGTCAGAAGATTCGCCAATATACCAACCATTTGAATTATCAGAAAAATCATCGCTGAGAACTACATTCCCTTGCGGATTGTAATCATCCTGACTGATGTCGTCTCCACCCTCTTCGATAGCCACATCACCAGCCTGTGCTGCTTCGATCATAGGTAGTGCCAGGGTGATGGGCCGCAGGGCGTTGATGAAACCGCCGGTGGGGACGCAGGTGTCGTAATCATCAATGTAGCCGTCTCGGTTGGTGTCCGCCAGGGGGCGGCAGTCGACGATCATATCCTCTAAATCCCCAGAGCCGACCTGGGTTGGGACACCGATGATCTCTCCCTGTGCTGTTGCCGCCAATCCGCCGCTGTTGCCGCCAGCGATGACGGCTGAGGTTTTGATGAACGCCCGGTTGCCGTAGGGATCCTCTGCGGTGAATCCGCTGACCTCGCCGCGGGTGAGGGTGATGGTTTCGCCGCCGATACTCGGATAGCCGATGATGATAATCTCATCCCCTAATTGCAGGGAATCAGAACTTCCCAGAGGAACGGGCTCAATGTTAAGATCACTAAAATTGGCTGAGCCGCCCTGGAGGTCTGAACGGATTTTAATGACTGCCAGGTCAAGATTGGCATCCGCCTGGAGTACTTCCGCATAGAACATTGGCTCAGGGGGCCGGTCTTCTGCGGTGGTGATGGACACCACCAGATCAACTACTTCGTAATAGCGTTGGGAAAGCACCACATGGGCATTTGTCAGGATTAAGCCGTCCTTGGAGATGATCGTTCCCGACCCAGACCATCCCTGGATCCGTTCACCCTCAATTTCCACAATGGCGATGATCTGCACGACAGATCGGAATGGAATGATTTCGCCGAGAATATCGTCCCCAATCTCACCATTTGATGCTTGTCTGGAAGAGATAACTACTCTGATGGCTGCAATCTTGCTCTTCGTCCCGACTGAGACATCCAGATCTCCGCTGATGTCCCCTGCTGCCAGGGCTTGGAAGGTGAAAACAACCGTTTCATGACCGGTGGGTGCGATGGTTAGATCAAATTCAAAGGCGGTTTGATCGCCATAATCCAGCCCCTGCTCACTGGCGGGTTCGATATTCGTCACCAAAGCAATCTCCAATAATTCGTTGGGGAGTTGTATTTCTTTGATGGTGATATTTTGTTCACCCTCGTTACTGAGATCAAGAGAGATAGTGAAGGTCTCGCCGACATTGATCCGCGAGGTTGGCGTGTTTACCTCTAGTGCGAGCCCTTCAGGATCGCCGCCAAAGAGCGCGATTAAGCCCGCAAAACCACCGAGGGCTAAAAATACCACAAGACAAACGATGGCGATGGCAACCACGCCGCATCCCACCGCCCATTGCTTGGTTCGTTTTTTCTTTTCGGTTTGATCAGATTGATAGTTATTTGTATCGAATGTCATGATCTACCTCACTTCCAACACTATTAATTATTATGATCATGTGTTTTATTATATACCAGCTTAAGGTGAAAAACCTACTCTCACGAGACAAAAATAAGTCAATGTCTTCAACCTAAAAGTTTAGTGATGTTTCGAATAACGGCTTTTTGGATATGAATCAGCAACACTGAATTATTGATTTCTTCCAAAAATCCTCCAATTTTACAACAAAACAGATTGCAGGCTATTCTTTTACAGGTGAAATTGCGAATCTTGCGACTTTTAAATGTTTTTCTCGTATACTAAAGTGTAAGCATCATAATTTGAAAGGATTAACACAATGAAGAAACGTTATTTAATTGTTTTAACTTTACTACTCCTGACTAGCCTGAGTTTAAGCGCATGCCGGCTTCCCTTTATTAACATTGTGCGCGGCTCCGGTAATGTCATTACCGAATCACGAGAGGTGAGTGGGTTTGATGAGATCCGCCTGGACGGCGCAGGGCGCGTTGTGATCACCCAAGGAGAGGTGGAAACACTTGAAATTGAAGCTGAAGACAATATTCTCCCTGAACTGACCTCTGAGGTCAGAGGCAGCACGCTGGTTTTAGGTTATCAGGATAAATTTTGGCGTAAAAGTGTCATCCCAACGAAGGAAATCCTTTACACGCTCACCGTAACAGACCTGTCTGCAATCACTTTCAACGGTGCGGCTGTTCTTGAAATGGAAACGCTTGAGACTTCATCACTGGCGATTACCATCAACGGCGCAGGACAGGTCACGATTGAGGATTTGACAGCGGACAGTGTCAGCATCACGATCAACGGTACCGGCAATGTTTCGTTGGCGGGCGAAGCGTCCAACCAAATGATAAAGATTGACGGCGCAGGCAACGTTCACACTGGCGATCTGTTGACCTCAACGACCTCAGTTGAATTCAACGGGCTGGGCAATGCCACCGTATGGGTGACGGAAGCATTAGGTGTCACCATCAACGGCGGCGGCACCCTGAATTATTACGGCAGCCCGAGCGTGACCCAAGATATCAACGGCGCGGGTGATATCAACAATCTTGGCAATAAATAAATTTCAAAAGAAATACGAATTTATAATGAAATAGAAAAGGAGCAGGCATGAATAAGAGAGCAGGAATTACAGGCGGGATTATCCTCATTTTGTTAGGGGTTTTATTCCTCGCAAGCGAAATTTATCCCCAGGTTTTTGATTTTTGGGATTGGCCCTTCATCATCATCGGTTTGGGCGGGGTGTTCTTACTCTGGGCTGTCCTCGGCGGAACTGGCGGGCTGGCTGTTCCCGGGTCAATCCTGGCGGGGATCGGTGGTATTCTCTATTATCAGAATTTGACAGGTGATTGGGAATCCTGGTCGTACATCTGGGGGCTGATTCCCGGATTTGTCGGCGTCGGTGTGATCCTGAGCGGGATTATTGACGGCAAATTCAAAGAGGTTATCAGCAGCGGTCTGGTGTTGATATTAATCAGTGCAATCCTGTTATTTGCTTTTGGCTCTGCTTTTGGGTTGGATCCCAATATCACCATGTATTGGCCTGTGTTGTTGGTCATATTGGGTGTTGTGTCGCTCGTCAAAGCGATCCTATCTGGCAGGCATAAGAAAGCCTGAATTCCAGAGACGCTTAATAACAAAACAGGCTGGCGGTCTATATGATGCCAGCCTGTTGTATTACGCGTAGAGAGATAGAGATGGCTTAGCTTTCCCCAAATTTCTCCCAAGCTTGTTTGACCCGGCGGAAAGTTTGGTCCAGCGATTCCGGCAGAATCCGCGTTTCTCCGATGCAGGACATGAAGTTGGTATCCCCACCCCAGCGTGGGACGATGTGCATGTGCAGATGCTGTTCAATTCCGGCGCCTGCCATTTCCCCAAGGTTCAAGCCAACATTAAACCCTTCCGGCTGATACACAGATTGTAAGACCTGAACGGCTTTGGTCGTAAGTTCCATAATTTCAATCCTGGTTTCAAGAGTGAGGTCTTGCAGCCGTGCCTTATGAGCGTAGGGCACGCACATGACATGCCCGTTGGTATAGGGGTAGCGGTTGAGGATCATGAAGGCATTTTCGCCGCGGTAAAAAACCAGGTTGTCGACATCATCTTCCGACTCCGCCGCCAGACAAAAAATACATCCTTCAAAATCTTTGTTTTCTTGAATGTATTTCATACGCCAAGGTGTCCAGATATGGTCCAAAACAGGATGGTCCTATTTCTCTATATTGATTATCGTTATTGTATTGTATCAGATTCCTGATACCCAATACCTCATCCGGCGCTCTGCGCCACCTTCCCCTTGAGCGCAGCAAAACACCCGAAGGGTGCTTAGGGGAAGGCTTATACATCATTTTATACGAAACTAATTCTTAAGAGAAAGGCTTTGAAAGGGAACTCAAACAACTTAACGGTTATCCTACCCAATAACCAATAACCAATACCTGATACCTTGTCCCCAATCATTGATATACTTAATCAAGTAATATCATAAGAGAATCAATCATGGAACAATACAGCATATTTCAACCAAAAGACCTCCTCAGCGTCAGCCAACTCACCAGCTACCTGCGTCAGCTTCTGGAAAGCGATGAGATATTACAGGATATCTGGGTGCGGGGGGAACTATCCAATGTTTCCAAGCCTTCCTCAGGGCATCTTTACTTCACTCTCAAGGATGCAGATGCAGCCGTGCGCTGTGTTATGTGGCGCAACGCCGCGGAGAGGTTGGGCTTTGATCCCCGAGAAGGTACGGCGGTGGAAGCCCATGGGAGCATGGGCGTCTACGAAGTCAGCGGGCAGGTGCAGCTTTATGTGGACACCATGCAAAAGGCTGGTGAAGGTGCGCTCTATCAGGAATACTTGCGGTTGAAGGCAAAACTAGAAGCTGAGGGCTTGTTTGATGTGGAGGTTAAACGACCAATCCCAGAACTCCCGGGTGTCATCGGCATTGTCACCTCGCCCACGGGCGCGGCTCTGCAGGACATGCTGGACACCCTACGGCGGCGTTTTCCCATCGCCGAAGTGGTGCTCTCACCTACATCAGTACAGGGGGCGGAAGCGCCTTCGGAGATCGTCGCCGCCTTGAACCGGTTAAACCAGCTGGTTAAGCCCGATGTGATCCTGATCGGTCGGGGCGGTGGTTCCATTGAAGACTTGTGGGCTTTCAACGATGAGGGAGTCGTGCGTGCTGTGGCGGTATCGGCGGCCCCCGTCATTTCCGGGGTGGGACATGAGACAGACTTCACCCTGACGGATTTCGCCGCTGACCAACGAGCACCCACGCCCACCGCAGCCGCGGAAATCGCCACGCCGGATCAGGTGGAGTTAATGGCTTCGGTGATGGAATTTGCAAACCAGCACACCACCCTCTTGCGGGAGCGATTGGCGGATTTACGCTGGGAGCAGGGTCAACTGCAAAGCGCTCTGGAAAGGCTTTCGCCCAAACATGCGGTCAACACCTACCGGCAGCGCTTGGATGAGATCATCCTGCGCCTGGATCGGTCCATGCGCGCCAGGTTAGAGAATAAACATCTCCGGCTGGAGAAACTGCGAGGCTCCCTAAAAAGCCTGAACCCGCAAGCGGTACTCAACCGCGGCTATGCCCTGGTCACACGAGAGAAGGACGGACGAATTGTGAAGCGCGCGGAACAGGTGAAAGCGGGTGAGAGGATTCATGTCCAGGTCAGCCAGGGTAGCCTGGACGCTACGGTGAAAGAAACACATCAGGAGAGTTGATATGACAGAAAAGAAAAAAGACGACATCCAGGAAATGAATTTTGAAGCAGCTTTCACAGCACTGCAGGAGAATGTCGCCAGGTTGGAAGGGGAGGACCTGCCTTTGGACGAAGCCCTGGCGCTGTTTGAACGGGGGCAGGAACTGGCGAAAAGGTGCGCTGTGCTGTTGGAAGAAGCGGAATTGAAAGTGCGACAACTTTCAATGGACACTGACACAAATCTTGAAGAGGAAGATTAGTCCCATGCCTTTCATTGGTATCTTAAGCAACCCCGTTTTTATTGCCTGTGTGATTACCTCCATACTGGCGCAGATCCTCAAACTGCCGCTGGAATATCTGCGCACCAAGTCCTGGGATTGGTCGCTGATCTTCGGCACGGGCGGCATGCCCAGTTCCCATTCTGCTGTGGTGACCGCAGCGGCTGCAGGTGTGGGGCATTATGTCGGTTTTGACACGCCGCTGTTTGGGCTGGCGTTTGCTATCGCAACCGTAGTGATCTATGATGCCACCAACATCCGCCGGCAGGCGGGCTTTCACGCCCAGCAGATCAACCGCATCATCCAGGAGTTGTTTGAGGGGAAGACGAAACCCGCCCAGGAATTTGAAGAGCTGCGAGAAGTGTTGGGGCATTCCCCGGGGGAGGCTTTGGGGGGCATTATCCTGGGGCTGCTGGTGAGTATTGTCACCTGGCTGATATGGGAATAAACCCGTTTTAAGCTTAAGTGGAATTAAAAAACGCCCCGATTGGGGCGTTTCTCCGTTGATAAGGGGTATTAGGAGTCGGCTCGAGTCCTATGCCTGCGGATGAGGCCGTAGATCACCAGGGCAATCACTCCCACAATGCTGCCGATGATGACCGACCAGGCCCAGGTGGGGAGTTCAAGGAAGGGCTCAGGGATTATTGATGGGGGTACTTTGGTCTTTGACCAGTCCACCTGGAAGGCGCGGGCGCCCTCCAAATCGGCGTCGGTGAAGTCCGCGCCGGACACGTTCAATCCCGCCAGTCGTGCGTTGTTGAGCTTGGCTCCCGTAAAGTCGGCATCCTGCAGGCTGCTGCTCGCCAGGGCAGCGTTGCGCAGGTTCGCCCCCTCGAAGCTGGCGTTTTCAGCGTCCGCACCAAAAATAGCGGAATTGCTTAAATCAGCATCTTTGAAGCTGGTCTTGACCAGATCACCGCCCAAGAAGATGGTGTTGTGGACGGCGGCGCCGTGCAGGGTGGCGCGGTAGAAATTTGGATTGACCAGCAGCCCGTGGGAGAGGTTGGCATTGTTCAGGTTTGTTTTGCGCAGAACAGCGCCAACAGTATTCAGATTCTTGAGGTCCATCCCGTGCAGGTCTGCGCCGGAAAGATCTGCACGGGAGCGGATAGCCCCTCGCGCTTCATCAACATTTTGCGGTTGGATGACCTCTGAAGCTTTTTTTTCAATTTTAATTTCCTGAGTCATCGTCCCTCCACTTGTGATTGGTGTGTTTTATTCATCGTTCAATCTCTTGGATTTGCCCAGCCCACTGATAACTTGGCGCAGTTTGGGGCGTCCGTAGTAATTGACCTGTCCCAGGCCAGAGATGGTGATATCTAAGTTTTCTTCAACACGGACGGTGGCATTGCCCTGACCCGAGATGACGAACTTGACGCTCTTGCTGACCAGGTCAGGTGCTTCATATTCGCCGGAGCCGGAGATGCGCACCTGTTGATCGTCCGCACGCCCAGCCGCTTCGAACTCGCCCCTGCCGCTGATGCGCACATCCAGGGAATCGCAATCTAAATGCTTGAAACGCAGATCGCCCAGGCCGGAGATGTTGAGCTTTAGAGCATCGGACGCAAAAGACTCACATGTCAAAGTGCACTTGCCGCTGATGCTGATCTTCTCTAAATCGACGCAGGTCAGAGTATAGGTAACCTTGTGTTCTTTGTTGTAAAAGATCGAAGAGATAACTTTACCGATGCGGTTGACCCAATCATCGTCAATGCCTAATATCAGCGTGCCGTCCCGTACCTCTGAGATCAACTCCGGGAGGAGTTCTTCGTCAGCTTCAATCATCAGGGATTCATGATCGCCCTGGGTGAGGATCAGCGTACCAAAGTCCTTAAAGTTTATTTTATCAAAACTTTCGATAGGGCGGGATTCAGTTTTCATGATAATTCCTTTCCTTTCTGTAAATAATTTTCATTTTCAGAAGGGATTATATCATAAAATTAAAGATCACAAAACCGAAACTGAATAATATTAATATTAAAATTCGATATATTAAAAGATATGTTAGTTTTGTTTGAAATTATTGATTTTATCATTTCGTTTCAAGATGTGGCAGCCTATGCGTTGGTTGACTTTTCATTTTCGGTTTCGGGGTGATAAACCAGATTTTCCCAAACCGATTTCGCCCAATCCAGGTCAGCGGCGGGGTCGTCCAGATAAAAAGCCGTCTGGAGGCAGGAGGTGTCGCTGGCGGTGAAGGTGGTCAGGGCCAGGCGGTTGTTTTCGCCCTTTATCTCCTGAACTTGGGTATAGCCTAATCCGACGATCTCACCTTTGGTGGAGACGAAGGTTTCCAGGACGTCTTCGGGCATCTTTTCCTGGATCTGATTAAGCAATTCCAGCTTTCCGGTGTCCTCCGGCAGGGTGAAGGCGGCGATGATCACCGTGATGCCGGTTTTCCAGAAGATCAGTTTTGCGTCTTCAACCCGCCTCTCAAAATCCTGGGGCAGGTCAATGATCCATTCGTTGGTGATACGAAATGCCATAGGGTCCTTTCAAAGCCGGAGGGCATATGAGCCATCCTGGAGTCAGCGATTATAATCAAGATACGTTTATTATACCTGGGTCACATTGGGAAATAGTTATGGAAAAAAGGTGTGCGATGTTTGAAGATTCGAAGGGTCCGATTGAGTCTTTTGAGTGGGGACGGTTTACGATCCATGGGGAGAACCATTCCATGGAAGGAGAAGGGGTGGGGAAGGATATCTGCATCCTGAACGGCGAGGTGCGAGCCTGGGCGGCGCGCAATGGGCACACGGTCAAACCACACATGCTTGGGCTTGTTTTGAGGGCAGATGTGGACGTGCTGGTGATCGGCAATGGTGTTTATGGGAAGCTGAAGATCACCCAGGCTGCGCGCAAAGTGATCCGAGAGGATGGGATTGAACAATTGATCATCGAAGAAACCCCCGATGCCTGCGCAACCTATAATCGTTTGGTGCGAGAGGGAAAGCGGGTGGCGTTCCTGGCGCACGGGACTTGTTAATTCGTTTATTTTGTTTTATATTTCGAAGGGAACTTATGGCAACCATTGATCTCCACATTCACTCCAACTACAGCAACGACGCGGACTTTTCGCCCGCCCACTTGGTTTCACTCTGCCTGGATGCTGGATTGTCCCATGCGGCCATTGCGGATCACAACTCCGTGAAGGGGATTGATGAAGCCCTATCTGCATCAGAAGGAACGCCGTTGACCATACTCCCGGCAATTGAGATGGACTGCGAATTGGAGGGATTCAATTTGCACTTATTGGGGTATGGCATGGATTATGCTGACCCAATTTTTGAGGAAATTGAGGCCGACCTTCTTCAACAGGAGAGAGCTAACTCTGCCAAGTTAATGCACCTGGTGCACCAGTTAGGCATTGATTTTGAGGATGATGTCGTTATGGGAATGTCCGTAGATGGCGTGGTGACCGGCGAGATGATTGCGGAAGCAGCTTTGATGTATGACTCACAGAAAAAGAACCCCCTTTTGGATCCCTATCGTACAGGGGGTGACCGGAGTGACAATCCTTTTGTTAATTTCTATTGGGATTTCTGTTCCCAGGGCAAACCGGCCTACACACCAATGGACTTTCCCAGCCTGGCTCGTGGGATAGAGATTATAAAATCTAACGGGGGATGCCCGGTTTTGTCTCATCCCGGGATTAATGTGAAAGAAGATGTGACTCTCTTAGAGAAGATCGTGGCAGAAGGGATTATGGGGATTGAGGTGTTCAGCAGTTATCACAACCCTGAGCAGATACGGTTCTATCAGCAGGCGGCAACATCCGCTAACTTGTTGATGACCTGCGGAAGTGATTTCCACGGCAAGACTAAGAAGAGCATCAAAATCGGCGGCATCGATTGTGAGGGAAAAGAGGAAGGGATCATCACTTCTCTTATGGATCAGATTGGTAAGATTAAGTAAAAGTACATTAACTTGATCACGATTTTTCTTGATGAGTATTTAACAGGTGTCCTTTTCGGGCTTCCACTAGACCGTATTCTCAAATATTTACATTTTGAACAACCTCTCAATACGCCTCTCGCTCGCTGAAGTGGAAATGGGTGAGGTGAAGAACCGGTTGTAAGTCTCTTCTAACCCTCACCCTGCCCTCTCCCTTCGAAAGGGAGAGGGCTTTATCATCAATATGAGTCTGCCTCTCTCAATTTTCACGATTGCTGCATTTCCTCCTCTCCCTCGGCGAGGGAGAGGACTGAGGTGAGGGTGAAAAATTTGATAATTAAACATAACTCACATATGAATATCGCTACAAGCTGATGTTTTTCAACACGCTCTAGTCGTATCTTCATGTGGATAGAATAACCGCAGTAACAAGAAAAAATTAATGAATAACGGCAACTCTTTACCTTTTTAATATTCAAAAGAACACCTGATCCGGCGCCGTTGGGCGCTTCGTCGCGTCGCTCCTCGAGGGGAAGGCTTTATTGGGTATTGGCAATGGAAGTGAAAACTCAACCAAGTTGCATTTCACATTATTGATTTGGCATAACTTTCTCGATGGTCAGAAAAATTAGCTATAATTGGGTGGTCAGATACTAATACATTCACGATTTTTTAGAAGGAGTATTTACATGGCGACAACCCCCCCGCGTTGGGACCTTTCAAACGTTTACCCCGGGCTGGATTCCCAAGCGCTGGCGAAGGATATCGATTGGGTAAAAGAAGCCACCGAATCGATCCGTCAGTTGTATCAAGAAAAACTCGTCAAGGTGGACACCTCCAGTTCACCGGAAGCGATCAACGAAGCCATCAGCACGATGGTGGATAAGATCAATACGCTGATGGAGAAGGCGATGACGATTAATGCGTTCTTGCATTCTTTCATGGCGACAGATTCTTTCAATAAGCAGGCCATGCGTATGGGGTCGGAATTTGACCAGGTGATGGTGGGCATCCAGAAAGTGAATGTCCTGCTTGAAGCCTGGGTGGGGCAGTTCAAGGATGTGCTGCCGGATGTCCTGGCGTTGGGTGGCAGCGCTGGCGAGCACGCTTTCCCGATCCAGGAAATTGCCGAGCAGAGCCAATACCTGATGGGCGAAAAGGAGGAGATCCTCTCCAGCGAACTGAGCCTGTCGGGATCGCGAGCCTGGAGCAAACTGCAGGGTACGGTGACCTCACAAAAGACGGCGGAATTCGAGTTGGATGGGGAAGTCAAGACGCTGCCGATGCCCGCATTGATCAATTTACACGCACATCCGGATGAGTCGGTGCGCAAGCGGGCTTACGAAGTAGAAATGGAAGCCTGGGAATCGGTGAAGGAGCCGCTGGCAGCCTGCATGAATGGGATTAAGGGTTGGGTGAACACGCTCAACGATCACCGCGGGCGAAAGGACGCCCTGCACGAGCCGCTGGATCAGGCACGTATTGACCAGGAGACGCTCCAGGCGATGTTGGGGGCGATGGAGGATTCCCTCCCAACCTTCCGGCGTTACTTTAAAGCCAAGGCTGCCCGTTTTGGACAAAAGGCGCTGCCCTGGTGGAATGTGTTCGCCCCCACTGGCAAGATGGAGAAGGAATACAGCTTTGAAGAAGCCAGGGATTTCATCCTCAAAAATTTCGGCACCTTTTCACCGGAACTGCAAGCCTTTGCCAGGAACGCCTTTGACAACAACTGGATTGACGCTGAGCAGCGCAAAGGAAAACGCGGCGGTGCATTTTGCATGGGGGTGCCCGGCGTGAAGGAGTCCCGCATCCTGTGCAATTTCGACGGGTCGCTGGATCAGGTGATGACCATCGCACACGAACTGGGGCATGGGTATCACAATTTCAACATGGATCAGGCGGGCAAGACACCGCTGCAGCGGCAGACGCCCATGACCATGGCGGAGACCGCTTCCATCATGTGCGAGACGATTTCCTTCAATGCGATGATGGAAACCATCACAGACCCCCAGGAAGAGCTTGCCCTGCTGGAGACGGCGCTGATCGGCGATTCCCAAGTGATTGTTGATATTTATTCCCGCTTCCTGTTTGAAAAGGAGGTCTTCGAGCGGCGGAAGAAGTCAGACCTGGACGCTGATGAGCTGTGCGAGATCATGGAGGAGGCGCAGGCGGCAACCTACGGCGAGGGACTGGATGAGAATTACCGCCACAAGTTCATGTGGACGTGGAAACCCCATTATTATTCCGCCGGATTGTCCTTCTACAATTTCCCCTATGCCTTTGGGATGCTGTTCGGCGTGGGATTGTATGCCATTTACAAACAGCGGGGTGAGGATTTTGTCCCCGATTATAAGAAGCTGCTCTCCAGCACGGGTGAAGCCCCGGCGGCGGATCTGGCAGCAAGGTTTGATATTGATATCCGCGACAAGCAGTTCTGGGCGGACAGCCTGGCTGTGGTCGGAAAGCGCGTGGATCGGTATTGCGAACTCTAGTTGGGTATAAGAATGAAAATAACTCCCCTTGGGTCAGTCCCCTGGGGAGTTTTCGTTTAAAGAAGCCTATCTTCTGAATATTAATAAATATGCATATTGAATTGGGTATGGGGTTCGCCCGTGCCATTTCGCGGTGAAACGCCCCGCCGGCATTTTCCTTCGTTAGAGGAGGTGAAAAACAAAATACCAGCGGTAGGGGCGAGGCACTAAGCTCCGAAGGATGAAGGAGAGCCTCGCCCGCAAGATGAATAGATAATTGATATTCTTCGTAATGGGTATTAACTGCTGCCGAATTTGGACAATCACCTTTGTGGAATTATCCTATTAGAGCTTTTCTTCACCCAGCCATTCTTCGATCTTCGCTTTGATCTGATCCCGCACTTTGCGAAACAGCGCCAGTTTTTCTTCCTGTGGGCCTTCAAAAGCAGGCGGGTCTTCAAAGGGCCAGTGGATGCGGACGCCCATTCCGGGGAAATAGGGGCAGCGTTCGTCAGCGTCCCCGCACACGGTGATCAGATAATCGAAATCAATCTTCCCTATGTACTCATCCAGGTGTTTGGAGCGGTAGCCTCTCATATCAACCCCGGCTTCCTCCATCACCTGGATGGTGAGGGGGTGGATGTCGTGGGGTTCCAGCCCGGCGCTGTAAACCTCGAAGCGGTCGCTGGCTAGGGTCCTGAGCCAGGCCTGCGCCATCTGGGAGCGGCAGGAATTGCCGGTGCACAGAAAGAGGATTTTGGTTTTTAGGGATGGGGTTATCAAGATGTTTCCTTTTTATGTTTTTTCTTATTATACGAGAGGATTTAGATCAATGAGACCGAAATATCGAGAAATAATTAAAAAAACATACAACAATAATTTACTATGAAGGCTAAATGCACATTCTTTCAAATAAAAAATACCTCATCCGTCGCTTTGCACCACCTTCCCCTCAAGGAGCGAAGCGACGAAGCGCCCGTTAGGGCGTAGGAGAAGGCTCTTTAATGTCTTTTTTATTCGTAGGTACTAGCTTAAGAAGTTGCGAAGTAAAAAAACCTTAATCCAACGTCAGCCGCGGGCCGTTGCACTTGAGCCAGACGCGGTGAGCTTGATAATCGGGGTCGAGCTCTGCCACGGCTTGCCAGAAGGCTTTGCTGTGGTTGTGGATCTTGAGGTGCACCAGCTCGTGGATGACGACATACTCGATAATGGAGAGGGGCGCCATGCACAGGCGGTAGGTGAAGTTGAGGTTGTGCTGGCTGGAACAGGAGCCCCACCTTGTGCGGGCGCTGGTGATGCGCACCTTGCGCACGTTGAAGCCGTACTGCTTCGTGTAGGCTTGGATGAGGCGTTGGGTGATGGCGCGGGTTTCCTCACGGTACCATTCAATGAAGACCTCTTTGGCGCGGCCGTGAGCAGCCCGTGAGAGCAGAAAGGAGCCGTCCAGGTCCAGAGGCGGGCGCTGGCGTTCTGTAAATTGGAGGGGATACTTCTCTCCCAGGTACCAGAACTTTTCGCCGGGGGTAAAGGTTTTAGGCTTGAGCGGGGGATACTGCTGGGCAAGGCGGGCACGGGTCTTGCGGATCCAGTCGGCTTTGGCGGCGACCAGTGCCTTGATATGGGCGTCTGTGGTGGTTGCAGGTGCGCGCACGATCAGGCGCCCGTCGGGTTTGATCTCAATGCTGAGTGTTTTACGCTTGGAGCGGATGATTTGGTGGATGTCCATAGGGTTTTCGCTGGGTCGTGGATGGTAATTATAATATGGGGCGTGGTGAATGGGGAAGCCGACGACTCCTGTCGTCGGCACTGCGCCGAAAGTGCCTGACGCCCCTACGGCTTGAGGTATTAGGGTTAATGTATAATCAGGGGTGTTGGTGTTTATCCGTGTTTTATTTTGGTTGAGGGAGGCTCGTTATTCTCACATTGAAGCGTCGCTGCAGAAACGATCACATTTCAGTCCGCTCTGAAAGGGGCGCGTCTTGCTGACCCAGGAGCAGTTGTGGCCGAACATCAGCACGCTGGATGGGCGGGAGCTGAAGACGTTGGAGCGGGGGCGGCCTTTCGACGTGGTTAGTGTGGGGGAGGCGAGTGTAGTGCTTTCGCCGGCGGTGAGTGGGAAGCAGCGCAGGATCCGGCGCGGCACGCTGGAGGGGGCTTTTGGGGCGCTGCTGGCGCGTCGGGAGCTGACAAGCCTGGAGATCGCAGATGAGTTCTCGGCGTTCAATGCGGTGTACGTGGCGGCGTTATTGGCGGCGCTGCCGGATGTGGCGGTGTGCACCCATCCCATCCGGCTGATCTTTGTGGGGCGGCAGTTATTTTATTTGGAGTAGGACTAATCTAAAAGCGTATTGAATTCCCATATAAATTAATGATTTCATTTTTCTTTATTCGGAATTTCGTACCGTGATTATGTCCTGTTCTAGCATCAAAATCTACAAAAAGTATTCCCCTTTTGATTGCATTAATAACGCTTATGGTAGTAATATCGCTTAAAAAATACATATCACAATATCGTAAATATGAAATTTCGTCGATTCGCTTCTTTTCTACTAGAACATAAACGCAATTAGTTAGTTTGCTTCCAATTTTATGTGTGAGATCTTCAAACCCCCAGTAAGGCTGTGGTTCTAATTCTTCTAATCCAATTCTATTCTCCACTGACTCTAACCAATCACTGTGAATGGTTTTATTTACAGAATTAGCGTCAAATGATATCTCTATCCTCATTTTTTCTTGATTCACGATGATTCCAAAACCACGGCTCGTTCTATCCGTTGCTTTTATTGTTTGCCTAAAACTCATTTCATTAGAAGGATACCTTTTACCTGATTCCTGATGAGACCAACCATACTTGGGTAAAAGAATATTAGAAACAAAACCAAAGACTCTTGGTGAAGGCTCCATATGGAATAATGTTATTAATGCATTCGTGTTTTTTCGAGATGTTTTCAACTCCCATTCACCAGCATTTGGGAGTGGCAGGTTATTTTCTGGTATGTTGAGTAAATCTTCAAGTGTATTTCCAGCAGAACCGGCGTTTCCTTGTCTTTCGTTGGGAATCCAACCCATATTTCTAATTTCTAACAAATTTTCTTTCAATGTTTCTTTTGTGAATATTGGTAACCTGTCCATTATGCCCCTTAATGAAATTAGAGTAATGATTTTTGATATATATTTGCTCTTTTATCTGCCATCCGACAATACTTTTCTGATATATCAATCCCAATGAAATGGCGATCTAACTTTTTTGCTGCAAGAGCGGTAGTTCCAGAACCCATAAAGGGATCCAATATTAGTTTCGCCGATGTCGAACTTATGATTCGAATGATCATATCCAATGGAAAAGGAGCTGGATGTTTATTTCGGGCTTGAGCAAATTCCCATACATCACCGACTGCATTAGCTTTTGGTACTAACTTAAAGTCAGGTTTGGCTATCATGTATATAACTTCATATGTAGGCAAAAAATATCCTGGATTGAAATTAATCCCGCCTTTTCTCTTCCAAATGATTATTTGCCGAACAGGGAAACCGTCAACTATTTCGTGTCTGTCTTGAATTAAACTATTTTGTACACGCCATTTATGATTGTAGAAAATTGCACCGTCATTCTTTAAAATACGTAACATTTCTTGTAAGCAACTGCGTTGCCATTCTACATATTTATCATAGGGTAAGTTGTCATCATAATTATCATATCCATCAACTAAAGCAGCATTTGCCCATTTTCCACCACGGCCATCTTTCATCCCGTTGCCAGTTGAATTTTTGAGATTGTATGGAGGTGATGTAACAACAAGACCAATGCTTTCGTCTGGTATTTGCTTCATAACCTCAATAGAATCACCACAAATATTCTTATCAATGAAATCTTTTGGAAATTCAAGATATTCCATGTAAATAATCCTTTTACGTTACCAATACATGTATATTGTAACATAGAAGAATTATTGTTCTATTTTTTTCTGTCTTCTTGTTCATGAATAAAAAAATATATTTTGTAATGGTTAATCAGATAAGGTTTTGAAAATTTATATTTAAGAACTGTTATAATTCCCCCCATGTTAACCCGCCTGCGGCATGAATTATCCGATTATCCCAGCCAGTTTTGGCTGATGTTTGCCGGCTTGATCCTGTCCACCCTGGGGATGACGATGATCTGGCCTTTCTTGATGATCTACGCCAGCGAGTCGCTGTCGCTGCCCTTGGGGGCGGTGGCCAGCCTGATGACGGTCAACGCCGCGGCGGGGATCCTCTCTTCCATGCTGGCGGGACCGGTGGTGGATCGTGCCGGGCGCAAGTGGGTCATGGTGGTCGGGCTGATCGGGAACGGGTTGTGCTATTTCCTGCTCAACGGGGCGCACAGCTACGGCGCGTTTGCCCTGATCCTGGGATTGAGCGGCGCTTTCTCGCCTTTGTATAAAGTCGGGATGGACGCCATGCTGG
This sequence comes from uncultured Candidatus Brevefilum sp., assembly GCA_964575595.1. Classification (GTDB taxonomy): domain Bacteria; phylum Chloroflexota; class Anaerolineae; order Anaerolineales; family Anaerolineaceae; genus Brevifilum. The sequence goes on along the minus strand of CAZNRI010000009.1, from coordinate 11,740 downwards.
CGGATATGTTCCCCATGCGCAAGCGGGCGGATGCCTTCGCGCTGATCCGCATGGCGCGCAATGTGGGCGTAGCCACCGGGCCGGCGGTGGGCGGCTTTGTGCTGTCGCAGTCTTACAGCATCGGCTTGTACAGTGCGGCTGCGGGGCTGATCGCCTACGGATTGTTGATGTTGTTCTTCGCCACTGAAACCATCCCGCCCGAAGTCAAGGCTGTAGCTTCCAGCCTGGAGGAGCAGCTGCGGGGTTATTGGGATGCGTTGAGAGACCGACCTTTCATGGGGCTGGTGGGGGCGTTCACGCTGGTGCAGATGACATCTGCCCTGATGTGGGTGCTGCTGTCGGTATACCTCAAGACGCATTTTGGGATTGGCGAGCAGCTTTACGGCTGGCTTCCGACGACCAACGCCTTGATGGTGGTGTTCCTGCAGGTGTGGATCACCCGAGGGACGCGGCGCAAGCCGGCGGTGAAGATCATGGGTTGGGGCGCGGGATTTTATATCCTTGCACCGCTGGTCGTGGCGCTTTCAGAAGGCTTTTGGGGGTTTTGGTTGGCGATGGTGCTGATGACACTCGGGGAGTTAATTGTGGTGCCGCGGGCGAGCGCTTATGCTGCCAACCTGGCGCCGGTTGATAAACGCGGACGCTATATGAGCCTGTATGGATTGACATGGAATGTGGCTTCAGGGATCAGCCCACTTTTGGGTGGGTTCCTTAGCGACCATGTGGGGACGAAAGCGCCCTGGTTTGGCGGCGCGTTGGTTGGCATGCTGGCGGTGGGGGCTTTCTGGCTTTTGGGTAATGGGGATTCTCAGGAGAATCTTTAACGTTCACCCTCTTGACAAAAGGGGTATTTATCTTCTATGATTAGAACATATGTTCTATTTAATTTGTCATGATGGTTCATATGCCGATCAGAGGATCTCAGGAGGGTATCGCGGATGACCAGGGTTTTGATCTTTAAAGAGCCGGACGCCTTTGGCGTGATGGAGGTGAACGCGCCGCCGGAGCGGATCGTGCGGGCGGTCAACCAGGGGCGCTGGGAGGACTACCTGCCGGAGACGCAGGGACCGCTGTTCGCCCGCCAGCAGGCGGATGTGGTGGTGGTGACGCGAAGCAAGCCGGCGGCGGAGGAAGAAGCGCCAAAACTCAGCCGGCGGGAGCATCAGGTGCTGGCGCTGTTGGGGGAGGGGCTGACCACCGTGCAGATCGCGCTGAAGCTGGGGTTGAGCCCGCGCACGATCCGCGGGTATGTGGCAGGGATGAAGGTGAAGATGGGGGCGCATAACATTCAGCACCTGGTAGCGCGGGCTGTGGCGATGGGATTGGTGCGGCCGGAAGTGTAAGAGTAGGTATTGGGGAGTAGGTATTGGGAAGTAGGTACTAGGGATCAGGAAAAAAGTAATTAGGATGGTTAACACAGTAGAGGCTGTCCGATCAATGGGCAGCCTCGATTTTATTTTCTCAGTTATTGAGACTTAATCTTCAATAATTTCGATTGCTTCTGTTGGGCATGATTCTTCAGCTTCCCGGACAGCGTCTTGAAGATCTTCAGGAACATCTTCAAGAATAACTTCTGTAACGCCTTCATCGTTTACGCTGAAAACCTCTGGGACTAATGACTCACATATACCACAGTCTATGCACATTTCTTTATCAATAGTAACTCTCATCAATCATCCTCCTAAAATAATGTTAATTTTGGTTCTATTCTACAAATGATGCCCAACCGATGTGGCGTGCATCAAAGCATCCTGCGTCGCTGGCTGGATTGATAACCAGCGGAATTATACCACAAGGCGCATTCAATGGGCGAAAGGTAATTTATAATCTAAGGAGGGCATTTCCCCGCAGCTTGCTGCGAGAATGTCAAACAAAATCTGTCCCGAAGGGTGAAATCATGTAATGCCCCGTAGCTTGCTGCGGGGATAAGGATTTCAAAGATTTTGGTTTTACTTCAAGAATATTGTAAAATAACTTATTAGTGCGCAGGAAAATGCTGCGCACCACCCTACGCATGGTAAAAAAGTTTAGTAGGGTATGCTCCGGTGTTGAGCGCACCATGAGATAGGATGGTGGAGGACAGATGACATTAATTGAGAATTTAGCAGCGATCAGAACGCAGCTTGAGGGGGCGTTGGGTATTGAATTAACAGATGAGGATTTCGCTGATGGACGGGAGGAGATTGTTCATATTTATCTTCACGAGGCCTGTCACGCTGCCGTGTCTCATGTCGCCCCGTGGATTTGTGAGTTGGAGGAGGCGGAACATACTGCCGTGGACGAGTTGATGGCGCGCTTTCTGGAAAAGGAAATTGGTAGATCCCTGGGGTTATTCGTTCACAGCACGGATGAATTCATGGAAGAGCTGCAGCATTATCCAGTAAATGTTTTACGGGAGGATTATGTTTATCTGAACACTTTCTGGGAAAAATATTTCTGGTTGCACCGAGACCTGCCGGGCATGGCGACTTTTGTCCTCACCTTTTTACGTCGTGGAGAAGTGGTCTATCACCTGCTGCCCAAGGCGGATTGGGAGGGGGCACAGGATGCTGGCGTGTATCAACCGGCGAATTTCGCATCAGATGGGTTCATCCATTGTTCAAAGGTTGATCAAGTTATCAAAGTAGCCAATGCCTATTACAGCGGTGAGTCGGATTTGTATTTGTTGACAATTGCGGTGGATAAGGTTAACGCTGAGATACGCTATGAAGATCTGCTGGGGGAAGGAGAGAAGTTCCCCCATATTTACGGCCCCCTGGAGTTAAAAGCGGTGGTCGCCGTTTCCGCGTTGGAGGAAGATGAGCAAGGGCAATTTATATTACCGACGGGGCTTTCTGCTGTTGACCTATGAGTGCTTTTATCATATTTAGAAAGGATGGCAGCCTTTGCGAGATATCCTGACACTTTTACCCTATGGCCTGCCCGGGAAGATCTACCGCAGCCCGATGCCCTTCAGTCCGTACTTTGACCCAGGGAACGAGGTGTTGGACGCTTACATTCAGGTAGGGGTGGACGTGGTGGTGATGCTGACGCCCGAGGATGAGGTGTATCAGGTGACGGGGCGGTCACTCTATGACATGTATCACAAAATGGGGTTTGACGTGATTTATCTGCCGGTGGAGGATTTTTCCATTCCGGAGGAGGAACCTTTCCGAGAAGTTTTACGTGAGATGTTGGCGAAGGCCCGTCAGGGGAAAATCATCGCCATCCACTGCCACGCGGGGCTGGGGCGGACGGGGATCCTGGCGGCGTGTTTAGCCAAGGTTGTCTTTGACCTAGACGGCAGGGAAGCGTTCTCGTGGGTGCGTCAACATGTAGCGGATGCGGTTGAAACATCGCAACAGCTTCAGTTCATTATTGATTTTAAATACGAAGGGAATTAAGCGTCAGCCTCCTTATCCTCCGGGTTGATTCTCTCGATGACCAATACCCCCGAGGGGCCTATCAGGAATTCCGAGTTCTCAGGGACTTGGGCAAATTTAAACAATTCGCCCTTTTTACCCATTTCCAATGTGTCTCCGGCGGTGACGAAGACGTCCTTTTCATAGAGATAATAAAAAATATTAGCGAAATGATCCGTGATCCCAGCGGTGTCATCTTCTGATTCGACGAAATAAGTCAAGTCGGGGACATCGAAGATGTGATGGCCTTTAGTGGCAAGCCAGTAGCGGTCCTTATCGGTATAAAATTTTACATAGCCCATCCAGAGCATAAAAGGAAATTCCTGGCGGTAGCTGGTGATCTTCTCCTTTGAGAGGAAATCCGCCGGGGGGTGGGCGGTCCAGGCTTGCTGGTTGACGACGCCTAACAGGTTTTCGTCCTCAAAGGCATGCGCCGCTTGATAGAGGGCGATCATCTTTTCGACAGGATCGTAGTGATGCCCCTGGTAGACCAGATTCAGGTGGCTGCGGTGCTGGCGCATGGCGGCTTTGATCTGCGGCTGCCAATGGGAGACGTGTACGGTGCGGTTGATGACAGTGTTGGGCAGGGGCGCAGCGAGGCCGGTAATTTGGATGGCATGCTCCCCGAAGCGTAATTTCCCTAGGGATCGGCTGGCTTCCTGTATGTGCCAGGCTGCCTCAATGTCTGAGGGCGCGTAAGATGTTTCCAATGCTGAGATTCGTTCCACAAGGGTTGACTCGTCGGGGTTGGGCGGCGAGGGGGATGAGAATAAGAGATGGATCGCTGGGGTGAAGGTGTTGTCTGGATCTTGATCGGTCATCGTTTCCCTTTCTTCGTTTTGAGCCTTTCACTATAATTATGCCTGAAAAAAATGGTTTTGAGAGAACAACCTAATAAAAGCAAGATAAATGATCCTCAGTGGTAAAATAAATCAAAGAATTAGATAAGGATGAAAAAGAAATGGATGCACCCCTCGTGATCCGATTTACACCGGACAGGAAAGATTACATTCTCGCCTCACGGACGCTGGCGACAAAGTCAACAGGCTTTATGATCATAGCTGGACTCATTCTACTGGCGATGATCGCTGCTGCTGTTGTGCTGATCTTCCCAGCGGTAGGGACCGCAGTCTGGCGAAATACGGCTTTTGTCGTCCTTTTGGTGGGCGCTTTTTATATCGTTTATTTCCTGGCGATCATTCCCTGGCAGTTATCCAGGGCTTACAAATCCAATGAATACTTACAGAAGGCGCGTACGCTCACCTTCTCAGAGTCAGGTGTGACGATGGCGGTTGGTGAAAATACTTCCAACCTGTTGTGGGAGAATTTTAAGCACGTGATCAGTGGGAGCGGGTTTTACCTGCTGGTTTATGTAGGTGAGAACCGAGTCTATCCCTTCATCCCAAAGCGCGCCTTCACAGCGGAAGCCTCTGAGGAAGCATTTCTGGCGCTCCTGGAGGAGAAGGATATTCCTCTGCGATAATCGGATGAGAAGGCTTGACGACAGCCTCAATTTCGAAGGTCAAGCTATTTATTTTGAGAAATTCATATTCAGGAGTTAAACCTTATGACAATTGGAACCATTCTTGTTTCTTTGTTGATCGGCCTGGGGGTGCTGATGTTGTTTGCGGCGGGATTCATCATTCTACGCACTTTGTTCTTCTCGACGCCGCAAAAGAAGGTCAAACCGCTGGAGTATATCCAGATTGACGGCAAGTCCGTGGCGGAGCGATTGGGGCTGGCGGTGCAGTATAAGACGGTTTCCTTCCATGAACCGGAAAAATTTGACGAGAACGCCTTCACTGGTTTACATCGGCTTTTTCAAACGCTTTATCCCCAGGTACACGAGCAATTGAAGCGGGAGATCATCAATGACTACAGTCTGTTATATACCTGGGAGGGGAAAAACCCCGATCTAAAACCGATCATGTTGACTTCTCACCTGGATGTGGTGCCCGCAGATGAGGGTGAGGATTCGGGCTGGCTTTATTCCCCCTTCAGCGGCGAGCTCGCCGAGGGATATGTCTGGGGGCGTGGGACGCTGGATATCAAGAACGGCGTCATTGGGATCTTAGAAGCGGCGGAGTACCTGCTCAAGCAGGGCTTTCAGCCCGAGCGGACGGTCTATCTCGGCTTTGGGCACGACGAAGAGGTGGGCGGTGAGAACGGCGCAATGGCGATCGCAGAACTGCTGCAGTCCCGAGGGGTACAGTTGGGCAGTCTGCTGGATGAGGGCGGGAATGTCATGTTGGGATTCCTGCCTGGCGTTGAGGCACCGGTAGGCGTGGTGGGCATATCGGAGAAGGGTTACCTGAGCCTGCAACTGACGGTGGAGGTGGAGGGCGGCCATTCCTCCATGCCCGAACAGGAAACAGCTATCGGCATACTCTCACGGGCTGTTGCCCGGCTGGAAGCGGATAAGATGCCCACACATTTGGAGGTGGTCGAGTTCCTGATGAGTTATCTGGGTTCCGCCATGCCTTTCTTCCAGCGCATGCTGTTTGCTAACACCTGGCTGTTTGGCGGTTTATTGAAAAAGCAGTTGGAGAAATCTAATGTGATGAACGCCAGCATCCGCACAACCACTGCCCCGACGATAATCCATGCCGGGGTGAAGGATAACGTTTTACCCTCCAAGGCAGAAGCTGTGGTCAACTTCCGCATCCTGCCCGGGGATGACCTGCGCAGCGTTTATGAGATGGTGCTTGAGCGGATTGGGGACGAGCGGGTGAAAGTTGGGCCTTTTGAAGGCGAGACCCTGGAAGGGGAATCCGGTTGGGACCCCTCACCTGTGGCGGATACGGAATCCGCCTATTTCACGCAGACCTCACAATTGATCAAAGGTGTATTCCCCGGGTCTCTGGTCGCCCCATATCTGGTTTTGGGCGGGACGGATGCCCGGCATTACGCATCGGTGACGGAGAATGCCTTCAGGTTTACACCGGTTGAGATTGATAAACAGGAATTGAAGAGCGTCCATGGGGTCAACGAACGTTTGTCGTTTGAAAATTGTTCGAAGATGGTCGGCTTTTACATCGCTTACATCCAGGAGCTCAGCGGCCTGCCGGCGGAAGTGGATATCGTAACAGAGGAAGAAGAAGTAGAAACCACGCCGGAGGAAGAGGAGCTGTTGGAAGAGGTTGACGAAGCCCTGGATGAGGTAGAAGAAACTTTGGATGAGGACGAAGAATCGGCAAAAGAGGAAAGTTGATTTATGTAAAACCGAAAAAAGGGTTGGTATAGGAGGGTTTGTTAAGGCTTAAGGTATATATGGGGCGAGTTCTACATGACAAATTTCTTAATTGAGATAGCAGGCGGGCGACCCACGGGTCGCCCCTACGGTTGATTTTTTAATTCGTTATGGTTTGAAAATTCTCGATATACTTTTTGAGAAACATCCCTATTCGATTCTGGAAAATATTATTGTTGAAGAAAGATAGGGAGGTAGATTTTAATTAGTGGGTCATCCAGCTTGTAGTCACGATAGGCAATGTAGATGCCGTGGACGCTTGCTTCGCTTGCCTTTGTCCCGCCCCATATCTCACCGGCGTTTTGTGCATAATCAAATAAGAGCGTGATCATGTCATTGGCTGGTGTAACGGTGACACCGTCCAAGGTGTCTTTGGCAACGCCGGTCGTCCAGCCGTTGGGGGTGATGCCATTTTCACTGAGGGCTGCGGCAGCCGTCTTGATTTGGAGGGCTGCCTCAGCGATTTGTTCCCGCGCGGTTGAAGCCGGTACCTGACCCATCAGCCCCGCCAGAGCGGTTTGGTCCGGGCAGGTGCTGAGGGCACTGCTTTCAGCTTCCATGATCGCCAGAAGGAGTTTGGGGTTGATCCCATTGGCGGAAGCTGCGCCCTGGATCAGTTGGGGGATATCAATTTCCACACCGTCGGAGTCAAGTATGGGTTCGCTCAAGCAGCTATTATGGGTAATAAATAAATTTCGAATGTCCTGTTCATCTCTCCCTGTTTCTTCCGTCAGCCAGGTGTTGGGAACCCATGCGGTGTCATAGAATTGTATGCCGGCATTACCCGCCAGGGTGATGCGCAGGGCGCTGGCGGAGACCGTACTGGTTTGCGCGGTTTCGCCGGTGACATCCGTTAGGGTCACGGATGCTGTTGCTGTTCCCCCAACCGCATCGAAATGAAATGTGCCCAAATCGACCCATTCGTCATAAAAATTGTTTTGGTTGACATGGATGGCTGAAGCACCGTTGGCATGCTGCACCGTGTAAGTTGCGTATCTTGTGTCCTGACTAATATCCACATCCGGGCAGCTCCACTGAATTGTCCCGTGAGTGGGGATGAAAGCCTCTAGTTTGTATGCGCCGCTGCTGGGGAGGCCCATCTGCCACAGGGCTGTGTTGGTGCTCTGCGATTCATCCGCCTTGTTAAGGGTCAGGTATGTATTTTCTCCGCGCACATTGGTGAAACGGTACCAGCCGGAGTCGCACATCCCGCTTCCATACGCCGGGGAGAGGCTGGCGCTGATTTCGTTAACCTGGCAGGTCACCCCAAAGAAATCACAGACGCCTTCTGTGATGGCTTGGGCGGAGATCTGCTTGAAGGATTCCTGGTGGAGAAAGGCATTATCCAATTCGTTATCCATGAACGCCAGCTCGATCAGGATGGCAGCCATTTGGGCGTAATTGATCTCACCGTAATTGCTGTCGGACGCTATGATGCCCCTGTTGTACCAATAGCCGTATTCAGTGTTCAATGTATTGATGATGCTGGTATGGACAGCGGCTGCCAGCGCGGGTGAATTGGGATGGTTATTTGTGTCATAATACGTCTCAGTCCCTCTCAGATCGCCATTCCATCCGTTGTTGTGCAGGCTGATCAGGATGTCAGCGCCGTAATAATTTGCCATATAGGGGCGGGTGCGGATGTCGCTGTTGTAGTTGTTGTTGCTGCCGTCCCAGATCCAGTCGGGCAGCCCCAGGGAGATGGCATAGCGGCGCGCCGATTCGTGCCATTTGGGGTAGCCCGTGATCCCTGTGCCGGCATATTTATCGAACTCGCGCAGTTGGATCACGGTGGCACCCTGGGATTCCAGCATGAATTGGACATAGCGCATGATCTCGACATTGAGGGTATCTTCACGTATACCCCAAAACTCTCCACGTTGATACATCCATTGGGAATAGGTTTCATTCCAATAGAGGCCGTGGCCCGGGCTGAGTGCGACTTTAATGCCGGACAGGGGGCCGTTAACGGGGATTTCCCGCGTGGAGGGGGGCTCTGCTTTTTCGCTGAAATCGGGCAGGGGGCGTCCCCAATATTCGAGCAGCTCCCCTTCCACTTTGAAGGTGGTCAGGAAAAGTTGGTCGATATTGAAGGCTTGATCAAGGTCGGATTGAAGCTGTGTGAACAGCGCTTCATCGTAGACGCCGTCGGGCAGGACCGCCTGGCTGAGGTCAATGACCAGCGCTTCGCCTTGAATGAGCACATCTAAGACCTCGCCGCCGGATTCCGAGATTAGGGGATGCTGGTTGAGGTAATCAGCGATCTGGCTTTCGGTGGGCAGGGCGGATTGGGAGGATCCGGCCTTTGGTAAGGGTACCAAGGCGGTCAGGAGTATTAAACCAATAAATATACCGATAATCTTTTTCATGTTAGACCATTATTTTATCCGATATAGGACTCATATTTTACTCAATAATCGTTGCAATAACAGTTCCAGAGGGTGGCGGGGGGAGATTCTTAAGTTAGATTTAAGAAACAACACCCATTTTTAGAGATTCCAGCATCTTTAATATGTTTGGGGGGATGAGAATAGGCGAAAATATATCGGAGGAGGGGTGGATTGTGATGCGCTGGAAGGGCTGCTCATCTTACTAAAAGAGGTTTACAATAGTACGACAGAGGGGGATGAACACCGGAAGCAACGCAGGCACCGGTCATTGAAGATACGACTGCCCCAACCATGGAACTCAGCGCTGCACCCACTGACAATTTATCCGTTCGCAACGACGGATGGCACGGCGCTGATGTGCCCTGTTGTCACTCAGCTTGTCGCAACGACAAGTAAGTGTTGCGTGCGCCGCCACAGATGACAACCATGAGCCCAATGTAGGTCATGCATGGTTCCAAGCTGAGCACCATCAAGGTGCATCAGTGTAGTGCCAGACGGTATGAACCGTCGGCTGAACACGAAGCGGACGAACCTGCGTGACGATTTAGAGTACTTTAGTCCGATAAGTAACGCTACATTGATAGATACAATATCCAGTGACAGAAGATCGTCAACCGCAGGCTTCAGCCCGCACTCCATTTAGTCTTGATTGAGTATTGTTTATTGTTGTAGTGTTTTGTTTTAGGGGGATATTCGTTGGAGAGATTCACTGCGTATACTATTAGTTAACACCTTTTGTCAACTGGGCGGCTCAACAGAGCCGCCACAGGTGACCTACATCTTCTTATAACGGCCAGGCGGGGATGGCGGCGTCGATCTCGTCCATCAGGCGTATCGTCTCAGCCAGGGCGACGACCATCCGTTGATAGTGCTCCCGCTCGTCATAGGACAGCTCCCGTCCGCGGCGGTCCTTGAGCCACTTGTGCAGCACCTGGTAGCCGCCGATCTCAAATTCCCACACGGCTAAATAACGATATTTTCCGGTAATAACATTGAAAAAGAAAATGAGGTCATTAAAATAGTACATACATTCTAAATAAGGGAGAATACATGGCATCAAATGGTGGCTTCCCGTCGGAATATCTCGGGGAGATATCAATGGAGGCGTTTGAGATTGTGATCAGGAGGATGAAATTACAGGGTGGCATATGTTTAAAGTTGGCGGAGGCAGCGGACGCGGCTTTTCTGCTCTGGCAGTTGGCTGAGGATAATAGGAAGAGGGCTCAACAGACCATATCTGAGCATTTACCGTTGCTGATCGATGTTGTTTGTAGGGATAATGATGAGGGAAGATAGTATTGATGTGATAGTATTAGAAATGACAGTTGGTGATCAGGGGATCAGATTTGCTGGTCCGGATTTATTGGATTACCACCTGGTTTTTAATATTACGGGTGGATTATATGATGGGGAGCGATTATTGGTGGACAGTTCTTATCATGTTTGCTGCGGAACCCTGGAGGTGATAACCAGGCTACTCGGAAAGTATGCGCGATGGCAGAATAAGATGGATGGCTGCAGCAGACATCGAAGCGAGGGAGGTGGAGATAACCTTATAAAAGACTTGATCTGGAATTTTACAACCAAAATTTGGAGGAATGATGACAGACGAATTTGATCCATATATTAGTCCAACAAAAAGGGGTTCAGATTTTACCGAGTTTGGGTTAGAAGAAAGAATTACAGTATTTGAAGAACGAGTAAAAGTTTGGCTTCTTGATGTCTGCGAAAATATATATGAAAAAAATATTCCTTACAATGGATTTGCAATTTTAAAAATTATTGTCAGTATATTTGAAATGATAGGCAAACACGTGAAAGGATATACTGGCGATCGAGAATCATTTAAACATTTCGATGTGGGTTTTCGTGGTATATATTCGGAATCCTATAGCAAGAAAGCATCAAAACTATTTTATAAATATGTTAGAAATCCGATCTCTCATTCAGGTTTTGTTTCGCCAAATGTATTGATTACAGAAAATATTCCTCATTCATTCGGCTACAACGAAAATGATTTAATAAAATTAAATATAAAAAAGTTATTGGAAGACCTAAGGACAGGATTCAACCAATATGTCTCCGATTTACAAAATCCTGAAAATAAACACCTCAGAGAAAACTTTGAAAAGCGATTTATTTATGAAGGGAGAGCATTTTTCGAACAATTTCGAGATAATTAGACAGTTACACTAAACGGAATTTTGACAAATATCCCATACTGATTTTGATAATTGAATTCATATAACATTCGCAAATAGTCCCCCGCTGGCGTGTGATGGGGATATTATAACATTGGTTGAGGGATGGATATTGTCACCTGGGCGGCTGAGCCGCCACAGGTGACCTACATCAGCCCAATGTAGGTCATGCATGGTTCGGAAGCGGAGCGCCCGAACCTGCGTGACGATTAAGAATTCATTGAAATAATGGAGTGAGGACTTTTGTCCGATAACGAACGTCGCATTAATAGATACTTCCTCTAGTGGTAGAAGATGTCAAATGCAGGCTGAAGCCTGCACGCCATTAAGCCTAGGATGGATAGTATTGCTTGTTATCGTCTAATGGAATAAGATAGGGGCCTTTGTCAGAAGAATTGAGCATGCACTAACAAATGTGCTTATTGTCACTTGGGCGGCTGCGCCGCCACAGGTGACCTTGTATCTTTAAATGGTGTATGCTGGAGAGGCGAAAAGCAC
>CAZNRI010000008.1:0-86351 GCA_964575595.1 uncultured Candidatus Brevefilum sp. | reverse complement strand
TCCCCAAGGAGTTCTTTGATTTGTTTATAAATATGGAAAATCTTGACAGTAACAGACTTTTATTTGATGAGAACCGTTATGAAGAATTTGTTATAATTATCTGTGCTATTGTAATTTTGGTCTGGTTGTGATGAATATGAAAAAATCTTCAATACATGAAAGATAGTACCTATTCTATTATATATTTGTGTTATGTGGAACTGAAATTTCTGTGTCCAAGATAGGATACGTTCCAATTCATCAGTATGATTTTAATGACTGCTGCACTCAAACCCAATTAATTTCAGTAATAATTTCTAAGGAGTCTTAATGGCAGGCTTAGTTCAAATTCTTGGTGGTTTAGCCTTATTCCTCTTTGGGATGAACTACCTGAGTTCAGGGATTGAGAAGCTGGCTGGTGACCAGATTCAAATTTGGCTGGAAAAAGTGACCAACAGTCGCTTAAAGAGCGCTGTATTTGGTGCGGCGGTGACATCCCTCGTTCAGAGCAGCAGCTTATTGATGGTGACCATGATCGGCTTGATCAACGCGAATTTGATGTCGGTTGAGCAGGCGATCGGCGTGATGCTGGGGCAGGAAATTGGCACCACCATGACCGCCCAGATCGTTTCATTCGATATTGGTGATTTTCGCCTGATCCTCGTTATTGTCGGGTTTATCTTCCTCGAATTCTTTAAAAAACAGGATTGGAGAAAATACGGCGAAATCTTAATGGGTATGGGTCTGATCTTTGTGGGTATGGGATTTATGTCCAGCGCGCTGGATTGCCTGATCACTATCCCGTGGGTTTGTGATCTGTTGTTCCTATTGGGGGAACATATCTGGTTTGGTGTATTGGCGGGCATCGTCTTGACTGCGCTCGCACAGAGCAGTTCCGCCGTGACAAGCCTGGTGATTGCCATGGGAATCAGCCAGGTGATTACCCTGGACGGCGCAATCGGCATCATCTTGGGCGCCAATATCGGCACCTGCATCACGGGGCTGGTGGCATCTTTGAGATTGTCGCCTACCGCTCGGCAGGCTTCATTGGCTCAGATCATTATCAATATTACCGGCGTAATGCTGTTTCTCCCCTTTATTGTTCCCTTTGCTGATCTTGTCCATCGAACATCCAACATTCTATCACGCCAGATTGCCAATGCGCACACTATCTTTAACGTCGCTGTCAGCGTTGTCCTTTTTCCTTTTGTCAAACCGATTGCCAGGGCTGTGGAGTGGTTGGTACCCGCAAAGCCTGAAAAAGAAAAGAAAAAAGTGACCGCTTTTATCGATGAAAAACAATTTGGGGTGCCCTCCGTTGCCATCAACCAGGCCCGTCGGGAATTATATCGGCTGGGAGAGGTCAGCGCTGAGATGATTGCCCTCTGCTGCCAGGCGTTGATTGAAAAGGACATGGAGACCGCAAACCGGGTATTGGAAATGGAAGATACCATCGTTGACCCAGTCACAGATGAATTAGAGACCTTTGTGAACACGTTGATGCGCGGGGATTTGAGCCATGAGCAGCAGCGGCGCAGCTTTCAGATCAAGAACCTGCTGGTTGATGTGGAGCGGGTGGGCGATATGGCGGAGGACATCGCCCAGTTCGCCCAGGACAGAGCGATGAATGATACACCTTTCTCCGATGAGGCTACTGAGGAATTTGAACGATTGTGGCGTTATGCTCATAAGACCTATACCATGGCGCTGCAGGCCTTCAAGGAAAAAGACCGTGATCTAGCCCAAAAAGTTTGTGATGTGGAGAGCGAATTCGACAGCATGTACCTGAAAGCCCGGCAGAAGCATATCCGCCGGCTGGAGACGGGGTTGTGCAACGCGCAGGCGGATATCATCTTCACGGAATCTCTACGTTTGCTGGAGCGGATCAGCGATCACGCGGATAATATTGGTGTGAGTGTGATGCGGAATTAAAAGTTGTTATTTACCCTCATGATGAATGGAATTTCTGTTCCATGTGCCATGCCAGCAGGTACATCACGGCTGGCGGAATGAATGCCAGCCAGATGAGTAAAAAATTCAAAATCCAACTGCCGTAAAACATAAAATACAGGACTTCACGCAGTACCAAGGCAATGATGGCGACCAATGCGCCCAGGCGCTCCCACAGCCAGGCTATTAATAAGCCAACTGCACTCAAACCCCATAAGCCTAGCACGACATAGGCTTCTGTGGAGATTGGCTCGCCTGTGGCGTAAGGATCAGGCGAAAAAGCCATCACGACAGCAAAGATGAAAATCGACAGACTCCAGATGCGTGCGATCCAGCGTAGGATTCGGATTTTCAGTGGAAGAGGGGGTTTATTATTCATTTCTGTTCTCCTAAATATTGAATCAAATTTTTATTATTGTTAGGTTATCGACAATGGCAGGTTGAGATGGGTAGGGCGAAGGTACTAATAATTATTATAAACCAATTGTGTCTCGGGAAATCAAAAGACTCGATGGTGTAAAAAATCGTTTTTCAGTATCCTTTTCATCGCCCTGTTTTTATACTAGATTCTTTATGAGAAGTGAGGTGCGCGAAATTTCACTACGCACCTCTGACGGATTAGGGCTGGCACTCACCCCTGAAGTAAGCCCATTCCTCGCATTCGCTGCCGCCTTCGAAGATGCAGTAGCCCACCTGTCCGCCGGATTCGTCCTCGCGAATCTCCAGTGTTCCACCGTTTTCCTCGCAGTAAGCCGACGCGGGGTTGGGCAAACCGGCATTGGTGGATAGGCTGTCATCGGGCTGGCAGTCGCCATTATAGTAATCCCATTCCTCGCATTCGCTGCCGTCTGGGAAGATGCAATAGCCCACCTGACCGCCTGATTCGTCCTCGCGAATCTCCAGTGTTCCGCCGTTTTCCTCGCAATAGACGGACGCAGGATTGGCCATACCTGTGTTGTCATTGCAAGACGCAATCAGCAGTGTTAAAACTACAAAAAATGTGATTAAGCTAAATTTTCTATACATTTCATCCTCCTACATTTTTGTTATCAGGATCATCGTTTTTTACTTGTTTTCTCACTTCTGATATCAAGGACGATTAAGCTGTCAATAAAGTTCCACGCGATGAGGGAAGGAAGATGGTGGGGCTTTATTTCAATGAAGATGTTCCAGATTGGTGGAGAATTTTCGGTTAACAACTATTATATAAATTGCTCAGAAAAATACAATAGGGTGCATATGTGGGCACACATTTGCAAGAAGGCTTTTTGAGCTCGTGTCAGGGCATCAACGAGCAGTGTTGTGCAATTCACTAAAGTCTTTTGGCTTTATCTGTGGTTATTTACAATAGATAATCTATCGTCATGAAGCATATTAATTTCTATAATTGTATTAAAGAAAGAATATTCACACTGAGTTAGGAGTGAACGATGTCTCAAATTAGTCAAGAAAAAGTACGTGAAGGGTTTTCTAATCACCTGTTGCCAGAAGAAAAACTGGTTTGCATCGGGGCATTACAAAAAGTGCCCACAACGAGTTATCTATTGTTGACCAAGGGTTTAGCCTGGTTCATTTCCCAGCAATTCTATGTGGCCGTGACGGATCGTCGGTTAATGATCCTGCCAGCATCAAGCGTTAAGCACTATCAAAATAACAGGGAAGATGTGATTTTTTTGAATTTCGACGAGGTTGAGTTTACAACTCTATTGAGTAACATCATCCTCAATGTAGAATTGATACATAAAGACAGCCCATTGAAATTGCGATTTAGATCAGGGTTTGAATTCAATGGGCTGGATCAGTTCGATTTCATCGCGGCAGTCAAACAGGGTAAGCAGTCGTAGGGTGGGTTGCTAACCCATCAAAATTTTCTCTTCTCCCTCAGATCGCCACGTCACTACTTTCGTGATGATTAAATGCTACGACTGACAGGATGACAGTTTCCCACAAGTTCCTATAAAACAAATCCCGCCTTAATCGCCAATAAAGGGTGTTCGGGTTTCCCGTTCAATCAGATATTTTTCCCAAGCCCTGACAAATTGCAGCTTGCCTCTATCCAAAATCGATCCAATCGGATAGGATTATATCCATGCAGGATAACGTCGGCCTGATTGGCCGATGTTTTTTTATGGAACAAATCAATATTCTCATTTGTCGGGACTTGTAGATTTATGCTTACAGAACGAACTGATCTAAGAAATATCGCCATCATTGCTCACGTTGACCATGGCAAAACCACGCTGGTGGATGGCTTGCTCAGACAGGCTCATGTTTTTCGCGCGAATCAACACGTGGCCGAACGTGTGATGGACTCAAATGATTTAGAACGCGAACGCGGCATCACCATTTTGGCCAAGAACACCGCTATCGAAATTTGGGATCAAGATACGAAGCGAAAAGTTAAAATCAACATCGTCGATACGCCAGGGCATGCCGATTTTGGTGGAGAAGTGGAACGGGTCATGAATATGGTTGATGGCGTGCTGCTCCTGGTGGATGCAGCTGAAGGCCCCATGCCGCAGACACGTTTCGTGCTCAAGAAAGCCCTCGAAATGAATCACCGTGCCATCGTCGTCATTAATAAAGTAGATCGCAAAGGTGCCGATCCAGAGCGAGTGCTCAACCAAACCTTTGATTTATTCATCGAGTTGGGTGCCAGTGAGGAGCAGGCTTATTTCCCGGTGATTTACACCAATGCCGTCAGCGCACAGGCTGGTCGAAGCCCGGATTTGGGTCCCGACCTGCAACCTCTCTTTGATGCCATCTTAACGCAGATCCCCTGTCCACAAGTGGATCTCGAAGCGCCTCTGAAAATGTTGGTTACCAATCTGGGTTACGATCAATACCGCGGCGTTACGGCGATTGGTCGAATCCATGCCGGTCAGATGCAAGTCGACATGCCGTTGGCCCGCATCCGCGTTGACGGTGAGATATTGCCTGAAAGTGTTCGTTATTTGAACATCCATGAAGGACTGGCCCAGGTCGCAGTTGACTCCGCTCAGGCGGGGGATATCGTCGTCCTGGCAGGGTTGGAGGGGATTGCCATTGGTGAGACGCTGACCGATCCGGAGCACCCTCAACCTTTGCCTCCTATCCAGGTTGAGGAACCTACCGTGCATATGACCTTTGGAGTCAACGCGTCACCATTTTCTGGACGTGAGGGCCGATGGGGCACCTCCCGAAAATTACGCCAGCGTCTCTTTGATGAACTGCGTACGAACGTCGCCCTAAAAGTGGTCGAAGGCGATAGCCCAGACTCCTTCCGAGTCTCTGGCAGGGGGGAGCTGCATCTGGCTATTCTGATTGAAACCTTACGTCGGGAAGGGTATGAATTCCAGGTGTCGAGGCCAGATGTGATCCTAAAGCAGAATGATGAGGGCAAAACGTTGGAGCCTTTCGAGGATGTATATATCGAGACCAGCCCGGATACGGTTGGCGTGGTCGTTGAAATGTTGGGGACACGGCATGGTGTCATGAAGAATATGGTTAACACCACTTCAGGCAACATACGTTTAGAATTCTTGGTGCCAACCCGTGGTTTACTAGGCTTTCGATCTCACTTTCTTTCTGCCACGCGCGGCGATGGTGTAATCCATACGCTCTTTCATGGCTATTTACCGCATGCAGGGGAAATCGGCGAGCGCTCATCTGGCTCCCTGGTATCCTGCGAGACCGGTTTGACAACCACTTTTGGCTTGAAGAACGCTGAAGAACGGGGAATTTTGTTCTGCGAGCCAGGCACACCAGTCTATGCCGGTATGGTGGTTGGGAAACACCAGCGTCCCGGGGACTTGGAAATGAATGTTTGCAAGAAAAAAGAACTCACCAATATGCGAGCAGCCAATACGGATAACGAAACACGATTAACAACCCCCAGTCACATGAGTCTTGAAGAAGCCATTGAGTATCTGGGCAAGGATGAGCTTTTAGAAGTTACGCCGCTCGCTTATCGTATCCGCAAACAATTGCTTTCCGCTCGCGAGCGTGGACGACGAAACAAGGCAGCCAGAAAAGCAGCGGTTGAAGCGTAGGGCGGGTTGCCAACCCACTAAAATTTTCTCTTATCTCATAGATCGCCACATTAATACTTTCGGTGGTGCCTCGCAAAGGCAAAGGTATAGTGGGCAGAAAAGCGCTGCCCACCCTTGTATATTAAATATGATGTATCCTGGAGAGGTAAAAGGCACTGTGCGCGCTACAAAACTTTTACTCTTAGTTAATATTACAATTTATATTTTCCACACTCGCATTGCATGTGATAATTTCCATCTTTTAGATTCCAGATTTTTTTATTGCAAGAAGGACATATGAAAGTTTTCTCTAGTTCTATCAATCTTTCTAAAGCAAATTCGACATCTCCTATTACTAAACCAACTGGGGCAGGAGGACGATCATGGCTTCCATAATTTGCTATAAAAATAGATGCTTCTAATTCGTCAAAGCTTGTTTGATCAGCAAAATCAAAAAATCTTCTCTCAGAAAGATATCTTTTCAATTCGAACAGTAATTCACCGGATGATCTCTCGTCATTTGCTGAACCTTCTCTGAATCTTACTCGACCCCCAACATTTTTCAGAATTGTCTTTAACCGGTTCTCTATGTAAGTTCTTACTCTTGGTGCAGATACCTCTACTTTCCCTGTATCTAGAGCCTCCCAGCATCCAGCCAACCCAAGAGCCTGAGGGGTTTCGATCTCAACTCCATTCTCATAAGTCCACCTTAAAATTCTTTTATGTTGCCAACCTCTCTTGGCAAGACGCCGGAAAAGATCGAACCAAACACCATCATGAGTTAAAACAATGAGTTGATGATCTGGAAGTTCATTGACAAGTAATCTCGCTAGATCAGCTCTATGTTCTGCATCAAAGCTATTGACAATATCATCCAAAATAACAAAACCGTTTTCTTTGTTGAATGCACGCACTGTTGCGAGAAACAAACATACACCTAATCCATTTAAATAGGATTCACTAAGGAATCTTCTAGGAGGGGTAATTTCTTCACCTTTGTAGTAAATATGAAATTCGACACCATCCTCGTCGGGTAAAAACTTCAAACAGATATCATCGAAGCCTTCATTAGGATGAAGAGCTAGGAAGTATCTTGATACATCATCTGATATAGCTTCTAATACACTGCCCATGGTATCGCGCCTCAATTTTTGAAAGGCGGCTGTGAATGCTGCAAGAGATGCAACCTGTTTTTCAAGTGGAATCATTTCATCATCCATCGAAGAAATTCTAGTAACATGTGCACTTAGAGTACCTAAGTTTTGAAATGCTTCAATTTTTGCGGTTTCTTCTTTGGTAGGCGCTAGTTCCTTTTGCTTTTTACTTATTGTATCAATTATTAGTTTTGCTTGATCTTGTAATGATGTCAGTTTCTCTCCTATCTCAAATTTCTGGAATGAGATAGTACTTCTTGTTTTCAAGGGCTGTTCTATAAGTGCTTGAGCTGAACCCACTGCTAGAGCAATTTTTGTGCTTACTTCTTTCAATTCTTCCATACCTTTTATTTTGTCAGTTTTCAACTCATTTATCTGCTCTACTACACCGATTACTTTTCTTAATTCCTTTCTTAAATGATTTCTTGTCGCAACCAACTGGTTGACTTCTTCAATAGTCTCCTTGCTTTTCTTTTGATGATCTTGTATATGGGAGATTAAATCATCTCTTGGAATATCTGCATTGCAAAGCGGACAAGTATCTTCTGTCCACTTCCCACTTTCAAGCAATGATTTTGCTAGTTCATATAGTTCATTCAAAAGAACGCAAAGAACTTTTTCAGGATTTTCAGATAATGAATTATATTGGTTTTCAAATATTCTCAATTTTGTTAGGTCAACAGGATTATTCTCAAAACTACTTAGAACATTTTCTGTAGTTTTAAGTTCAGTGAGTATTTGAGATCTGTTAGATACTTTTGTAGCTTTTTTGGCTTCTTCATCCAATTTTCGCAAATCATCTAAACTTGATATCGAAACGTGAAAACCTAACACTTCTGCTTGTTTTTCTGCAAAGCTCCAGCAATGCTCATAAGAAAAATCTGATCCGATTATCTCTGCAACTTCTTCCTGACGATCACTTAATGTTTTTTTCTTTTGTGCAAGCAATGTGTTAAGTCGATTCTCAACTGCCAACATATCATTTCGTAGGGTTTCCCAACCTTCCATTCCGATTAATTGGGCAATTTGTTTTCTCTTTTCGCCTTTAGTTTCATCCACGAATTGCTTAAGGTCTTTATGACGGAGAATCAATAATTCATCCTTGCTTGTTCGAATATATTCATTAAATTTTTCTGTCTCGTTGGTTTGGTTTTGTCTTCGAGATGAGTGAAGCCTGAATTCACTATTTAAATCTGCATCAGATAGCTCAAGGCCAACAATGGTATCTTCGTAATCACTTAATAAACGATGCCGGTAGTCTTCCCTTGTGCATCCTTCTTTTGTCAGCTCTTTAACTTCCTCATTAAAGAACCACTCAAAGGCATCAGCAATGCTAGATTTGCCTTTGGCATTTGCTCCATAAATTAAAACGCTTTGATTATTATGAGTGAAGTCAATCGTAAGTGTATGCCTTATACCTCTAAAACCGGTTATCGATAGCTTTCTAAGCTTCTTCTTCGCCATGCTGTCCCTCCTTATCCCTTATAGCGTCCAGCTTGGATAATAATTCATCTCTACCTAGATTATTCTCATTCCAGAGTTTTTGGATAACTTTTGCAGTTTCATTATCCATGCCATCTATCGTCTCAAGATTTGAGAAAAATTGGTTTATTGCTTCTCTAGCGGTGTTTAAGTTCTCAGTATTGGTCATATAACCTCACACTTTCCCTCCAGCGTGTCGAATTGGCGCATATTATTAGTTTGTAAAAATAAACTATTCAAGTTAAATTATATCAATAACTTAAAATATAATTCCGGGTATGATAATATCGGAAAACATATTTATATAAACCACAATCTAGTATACTTTTATAACTAATCGATTTAGAGATTCTCTGTTATGTAGAGCGGTACTTACTTTATTGAAGATTTCCCCACCGATTTCCTAGTAACTCTTTTGGTACATTATCTAAAAATAATTTGAAAATTTCCATTACCTCATGGACAACGCGTATGAATTCCCAGGGCTTATCTTCCGGTGTAACCTTTTGTCGATCATAGCTCAAATGTGAGACCTCTTTATTCGCACGACGTTCGGCCTTTTGTAAAAACTCTGATTTTTCAGGGCATAGTTCTTCCCATTTAGTAATAAAGTCACATGCTACAACATGGTCATTTTTTGGTTTTTCGGCATAAAGGAAATGAATCAAGTTTCTAGTGTGAACAATAAAAGCTTCTAACGCTGAATTATTAATTGGGCCTGTCCCTAAGATATTTGAAGCCATGGCGTTTGCTAAAGATTGAAACATCCAAACCTCATAATGAAGATGATCTGATGATTTTATCAGCTCTTCTTTTGTTCTTTTCTTTCTTGCCATCAAAAAATATTCCTTAAATTAAACAAAAGCGTCAATCGATTTTACAATATAATTTTGAATGTCATCTTGTTGGAACAACACATTACATGCTTCCCACTCTTCCCTATTCATCGTGCGTTTGTTGGGGTATTTTCCAGTGAGCGTGGGGAGGCTCGAACTCCCAACCAATGGCTTAAAAGGCCACTGCTCTACCATTGAGCTACACGCCCATCATCAGGTCATTATTGTAGCACGCCGTATCCTAAGCGTCAACAACTGTTATACAAAAGTTTAGGGTTTTTCAACTCGGATTACTCGGGTTCACCCATCGATTGTTTCCAGGGTCTCGATCATCAGATCGAAATTCTTGGCTACATCATCTTGGCGTTCATCGTAGGGGACTTCGGCGATGAAGTAATAATAGGCGTTCTCCGTCTCGAAGAAGATGAAGGAAAGCTGCACTTCCTCATCCTCCACGAGCATTTTATGATCATGGCGCTGCAGGTCAATCCCGTTCACCTTGAAGTCCTCTTGATTGATGAGCGTCGTCTGCTCGTCCTCGGTGTCTTTGATGGGGATGCTCTCGCTGATGAGGGAGAGAAAGCCGGCTTTGTCAAATTCAGTCTGGTCCTTAAGTGCGATGGTCAGGCTGATGCAATTATTGGAATAGGGCGTCTCCTGGTCGGATGAACATTTGGGCGGTATGAGGGCAACGCCCCACTGCCCGCCTTTATCCGCCCGGGGTGCGTATTCGACATACCAATCCGGCGGCACTCTGAATTGAACATCAATAGCAGGTACTTCATTGATGGCAAACACCTCCCAATCACCCGTGCGTGTTTTGGCATTGCAGGCGGCGAGGAATGAAAGAGCTAAAAGTGTGATGAGGCTTATCTTTTTGAATGTTTTTTGCATGTTCTTATCAATCCTTTTTGATATTTCCGTGTCAGCTTGAATAGTATAATAATAGCATAGGCGTTACCGGGTAACAGACACAGTCCTTTGATAGGCAAATTGAACATCATTATTCTAACAGGAAGTAATCATGAGTGAAAAAAAAGAAGCGAATAAGGTCGAAAAAGCTTTTGGCTTATGGAAGAGCCAGATAACGCCAGAGTTGATCGCCGCGGCGATTCGCCTGGGCGACTCACAGTGGGATACGGACAGCAGGATGCTGGTCTGGTGGGAAGAGCGTTCGGGGGAGGGCGTGATCCTGGCGCAGCCTCTGGGAGAAGCCCCCTATGAGGTCTCCGGCGAGAAGAATGTGCGCGGGGGCGTGGGCTACGGCGGCGGGGATTTCGCCGTGCGTCATGGCTTGGTGATCTTCGCGGCGAAGGACGGCAGGCTCTACCGGCGTCCCCTGGGAAAGGGCTTCCCCGAGGCGATCACGCCTGCATTCGGAAGCCTGGCCGCGCCGCAGCTCTCACCCGATAACCGCTGGATCGTCTTCGTCCACTCCTACGAGGGGCGGGACGTGCTGGCGCTGGTCGATTCAGCGGGGAAGGACTGGCCGAGCAAGCTGGCGGAAGGCGCTGATTTCTACATGCAGCCGGTCTGGCATCCCTCAGGGGAAGCACTGGCGTGGATCGAGTGGGACCATCCCAACATGCCCTGGGACGGCACCCGGTTAATGTATGCAGTTTTGGAAGGCGATCGGCTGCGCATACAGGCGGCGCAGAACCTGGCTGGCGGGGTGGATATTCCCATCCTGCAGCCTGCCTTTTCACCGAATGGGCGTTATTTGAGCTATATTCAAAACCAGGATGAATGGGATCAACTGATCCTGCGCGATTTGCAGGAGGGCACAGAGCGGGTATTGGTGGAGGGCGCAGCGCTGTTGAAGCCCGCCTGGATTCAGGGTGTGGTTGTGCAGGCCTGGTCACCGGAGAGCGATTCGATCTTCTTCCTGCAGAAGGAGACAGGGATCACCACGCTAAATCAGGTGGATGTTGAGTCTGGCGAGGTGTCGCCGGTAGATCTGAGCCCATACACCTCGCTGAGCCAGCCGTCGGTCAGCGTGGATGGGCGGCTGTCGCTGGCAGCCAGCGCGCCGACCATCTCACCCCGGATCATCAGCAAGAAGGACGATCACATCACGATACATCAACGCAGCACGAGCGAGGCGATCCCGCCGGAAGACCTGCCCACGCCGTATGAGATCAGTTGGACATCAAGCGATGGGGAGACGGTCTACGGCATCTACTCGCCGCCGACCAGCAGCCGTTTTGAGGGGCGGGGGCTGCCGCCGGCGATCGTGTTGATCCACGGCGGGCCGACCAGCAGTGTTTCCATCGGCTACGATCTGGAAGCAGCGTTCTTCACCAGCCGGGGGTACGGTTATCTGCAGGTGAACTACCGAGGCAGCACAGGCTACGGCCGCGATTACCGCGAGGCGCTGCGGGGGAACTGGGGCAATTTGGATGTGATTGATGCGGCGGGAGGGGCACAGGCGCTGATCGACCAGGATCTGGCTGACCCAAGCCGGCTGGTGATCAAGGGCGGCAGCGCTGGGGGGTACACGGTGCTGAATACCCTGATCCGTTTCCCCGGGCTGTATAAAGCCGGCATCTGCTCCTACGGCGTGACGAACCTGTTCACCCTGGCGATGGACACCCATAAATTTGAAGAACGCTACACTGATTCGATGGTGGGACCGCTGCCGGAAGCGGCGGAGAAATACCGAGAGTGGTCGCCCGTCTTCCACGCGGATAAGATCCAGGACCCGGTGGCGATCTTCCAGGGGGAGGAGGATAAAGTGGTGCCGCCCAGCCAGTCGGAGGAGATCGTGAAAGCACTGAAGGCGAACGGCGTTCCCCATGAATATCACCTCTACCCTGGCGAGGGTCACGGCTTCCGCAAGTCGGAGACGCGCCAGAAGTATTACGAAGCGATCGAGCGGTTCTTAATGCAGTATGTGATATTTGGGTAGGATAGGTATTGGGTACTAGGTATTAGGTATTAGGAAGTAGGTATTGGGTATTAGGTATTGGGTATCAGGTGACCCGTCATAAGAATTTCCAAAGAAAATATTAAAAAACCCGTAGGGGCGACCCGTGGGTCGCCCGCTTGCTTTGTATTGAATTGAATATCGGAATTTATTCGATACCGAGGGGTTCAACGTGAACGTAAGCACGGTCAACCTCAGGCATAGCTTCCAGAGCTTCGATGACGGCGTCTTCAATATCATGCACGTGAATGAGGGATGCATCCCCGGGCAGGTTGATATGCATATCCACAACCAGCTTGGGCCCGACATATTCGCTCATCATGTGATGAATGTTCCCCACCCCCTCAATTTTTGAAGCGGTTTGGATAATCTTTTTCCGCAGGGCTTCATCCGCGCCCGCACCGGTCAGGAAGCCAATGTTTTCCCTGCCGGCGTCAAAGGCAGCTTTGAAGATCCATAAGGAAACCAGCAGCCCTGCCAGGGGGTCCAGCAGGGGGTGGATCAGGTTTGACCCCAGGATTCCGAGGAAGGCAGCAATTGACGTCAGCACGTCACTGAGATTGTCTTTCGCTGTGATATTTAATGAGGAACTATCTACTTTTTTCGCTAATTTGATGATGAAGAAGTACATGCCGGCTTTTATCGCTGCGCTGATTAACAGGACAATCACAGGAAGGTCTAAAGAAATTGACGCACCGCCGGAGATGAAACGACTGACTGAAGTCCGCAGGGCTTCATAACCAGCGATCCCCATCATCAAGGCAACAACCAGACCGACCAGGGGCTCAAAGCGGGAATGCCCCTGGGGATGGGTCAGGTCTGGCGGCTGCAGCGCAAGTCGCAACCCAATGACCAAAGCGATAGAATAAACGACATCAGCAACGGAATTGGCAGTGTCTGCGTAAAGGGCAGCACTGCCTGAGAAGTAAGTTGCCAATCCTTTTCCAGCAGCCAGGAGAACATTTCCCCCTAATGTGACCAACAACGCTGTTCGATAGGTTTTTATTATTTTTGGGTCAGGATGGTATTCTCGGATCCATTTCATCATTTCATCATTTCGTTATGACAGGGAAACATATTATACAGCATGGGGAAGGGGGCTGCCCTCCAATCCGGCAATCAAGTTTTCCACCGCCAGCAGGGCGATATTGTTGCGTGCTCTGCGGGTGGCGCTGCCGATGTGGGGGACAATGATGGCGTTGGGCAGTCCGTAGAGCTCGTGGGTGTGTGGAAGCGGCTCCGGGTCGGTCACGTCAAGGGCGGCATAGCCGATCTGCCCTGATTTTAGCGCGGTGACGAGGGCGTCCGTGTCCACAACCGCGCCGCGGGCTGTGTTGACCAGGACCGCGTGGGGTTTCATCTTTTCAAACTGGGATTTACCGATCAAGCCCTCCGTATCATCTGTTAGGGGGAGGTGCAGGCTGACGATGTCCGACCGTTCCAGAAGCTCGGGCAGCGGGAGGTAGACCGCACCTAATTCTTCTTCAATGTTTGATTTCCGAGAGTGGCTGTTATACAGAATTTTCATATCAAAGCCAGCGGCGCGGCGGGCAACCGCCTGTTCGATGCGCCCCATGCCAACGATTCCCAGGCTTGCACCGTGCACGTCTTCACCCAGGAGGGTGGTCAATCCCCAGGTTTGCCAATGCCCCTCCCGGGCATAGTTGATGGCTTCGCTCAATCGGCGCGCGGCCGCCAGGATGAGAGCAAAGGTCAGGTCAGCGGTAGCATTCGTTAACAGATCAGGTGTGTGACCAACGGGGATGCTGCGCTCGTTGGCAGCTTGGAGGTCAATATTGTCCACGCCAACCGCCACCTGGCTGATGACTTTGAGATTCTCAGCTTCTTCGATGAGCTTTCTGTCAATGGGGTCGGTCAACAGGCAGACCAATCCATCCACGGTTCTCGTTTTTTTCAATAAGACCGGATATGGCGGAGGGGTATCCTCCGGCCAGTATTCAGTATTACAGAACGCGTTTAATTTTTCCTCAGCTTCGGGCGTAAGGTGTCGGGTGACGAAGACATTGTAAGCCATGAGGGCCTCCAGTGTAATTGTGGGAACGACTCAAGTCTTAATTCTAACCTTAAAAAGTACAGGGGTAAGGGATTGTTTGAGCGATTAAAGGATATTGTACAGAAAATTGAGGACCAAATCCCTTGCTTTTTAGCTATCAAATCCACTATAACATTAAAGAGAATGGAGATTTTATGATCAATAACGATATGTACTGGCACGAAAAAATCCATGAGATTATGCCTGACCTGGAGGTTCATGATGTTGTTTTACACCAGGAGGGCTTGGTGAATGATGTCCTCATCGTGAATGACCAATGGGTCTTTCGTTTCACCCATACAGAATGGGGCAGGGAATTGATGCATCTGGAGGAGCGCCTGATGCGGTTTATCGCGCCTCGTGTCTCCTTGGGGGTGCCTCATCCGGAAAAATGTTCCAACGGGGTCTTGGTTTATCAGCATCTGGACGGGGATACTTTTTTAAGGGAAACTTGGGCGGGAGCTGATGACGAAAAACAACAGAGTTTCGCAGATCAATTGGGCCGTTTTTTGTATGAACTGCATCACCTGCCAACTGATAATCTGGATTGGGAAATCCCCCTCACGCTGGCACCCGTCACCCGTGAGACCTGGCTGGATATTTACGATCGGTTTGTGGAAAAGGTGCAACCTTTATTGCTCCCCCATCAAATCGAATGGGCAGACAACTTGTTTGAAGCTGCCCTTGATTCTCCAGACTTCTTCGAATTTGAACCCGTTTTGATCCACGGCGATTTGTCGCCTTACCATATCCTTTATTCCAGGGAGCGGAATATTTTGACGGCTGTGATCGATTTTGGCATGGCGGGTCTGGGGGACCCTGCGACAGATTTGGGGAGTCTCATCCACTGCTATGGGGAAAAATTGGTCTCAAAAATTGTAACAGAATACCCGGATTTATCGGACCTATTACACAGGGCGAGGTTTTACGCACAGGCTATGGAGATCCAATGGGTGCTGCTGGGGGTGGAGTCTGGCGAGAAATATTGGTTCGCCTCACATTTAGGTTGTGCTAGGGATATTGGATATGATTAAGGGGTTAGATGACAGGGCTGTTAGGATGCAACAAACCTGACTTTGTAAGTAATTTCTAATTTTCTCTTATGCAGTGATGTCCGCCATGAAGTTTACCAGTTGATGTGACCATTCCCGCCCTTCCAGGGTGACGATCGTCCGTCCATCCTCCGGCGTTGCTTGAATAAAGACATGTCCGCCGCCGCCCTGCAGCCTGAGGCAGCACTCCGCTTCATCCACGACTTCCATGCCCCATTCTTCCACAAAATACTTTTTAGCTTTGTTGACGACCTCTTCAGGTGTGAGATTAGAATCTGTTTCAAGGGAAGTTTGTGACATTTTTATATCCTTTTTGTTAATTTTTTATTATCTTACCCTTTTCGTTTTTCTGTGATCATTTGTTATTTTATGGTTCCCGTTGTGAATGGGTTTGAAGGGGCAGTATTTGGTTGTCCTTTCTTTTTTACCATTATTCACTTATGATTGGGTCTTTTTAATTAAGGACTGTTTTAAATCCCATAATTTCTGTGAAAGGGAGACATGATAGGTATGGGGGTTCATGATCCTTCTGACGCCGGGATCCAATGCATTGATATCTTTTTCCCTTCTCTCCCGCATTTGGGGAATGTCTGGTCGTTCTGCGACGATTACACCATTCTGGATGACCTGGATGAGAAGATTCTCGATGTGGTCAATTTCCGGCTTTGACAGCGTCCGCCGTTTGGTCGCCATGGTCGGATGGCGCAGTTCCAGCGGGTCCTGGTTTGGGATATCCTCATCATGCAGGGCGATCAGATCAGCGGTAGCTTTACCGCGGTTGTCGTAAACCCGCCAGACACGCTTGTTTCCTGGATTGAGGGTCTTGTCAACGTTTTCGGAAATCTTCAGGGTGGGGATCCATTTATCATCCTGACATATAGCAACCAGCTTATAGACGCCATCCAGGGCAGCATCGCCGCCGGAGGTGATCAGCTTGGTCCCCACGCCGTAAGCCAGGCGTTTGATCAGGCTGTCTGGGTCCACGCCGTAACGCTCAGCTTCCTCCTGTATTTGAGTGACGATCTGCCAGATCACCAGCTCATCCAGGTCGTTGGAGAGAACGATGGAAACATCTGGAAAGCCGGCGTCATTCAACATTTTGGCGGCTTTGATGCTCAAATGCGCCAGGTCACCAGAGTCCAGGCGGATGCCCACAGGTCGGTGGCCTTCTCGTTTGAGTTTCTCAAAGACTCGGATGGCATTGGGGACGCCCGATTCGAGGGTGTCGATGGTGTCCACCAGGAGCAGGCAGTCATCGGGGTAGATGTCGGCATAAGCCTGGAAAGCCGCCAATTCCCCTTCGCCCAAACCCATGAAGACCTGCACCATGCTGTGAGCGTGGGTGCCTTTGGGCGGGAACCCGAAAATTTTAGAGGCGCTGACGTTGGATGAGAAATCTGCGCCGCCGATCAGGGCTGCGCGGGCGCCGTGGATGGCACCCAGGCTCTGCGCCCGGCGGAGTCCAAATTCCATCAGGAGCTGACCTCGAGCGCTTTGTTTGATGCGTGCGGCTTTGGTGGCGATTAGGATTTGATAGTTGACGGCGTTCAGCAAGCCGGTTTCAATGATCTGCCCGACCGCCAGGGGGCCTTCGACTACATGGATGGGCACATTAGGATGCACGACTCTCCCTTCGGGCATGGCATACAGGTTGATCGCCTTAGCGGAGAAATCGTCCCTGAGCCAGGTAAGGAAATCATCCCCAAAGAGCTGACCGCCGGATGAAGACTTTTGGGAGCGCAGATATTCAATTTCATTCCGCCCAAATACAGCCTCATCTAACCAATCAAGGAGGGAATCGAGGCCGGCGTTGACGCAAAATCCGGCTTTGTGAACACCGTAATCGGGCGTGCTGCGGAAGAAATGGTCAAACTGTGCCATCGTTTCATGGATGCCCATACGGTAATACAGCTGTGCCATGGTTAGTTGGTACATATCCGTGAGCAAGATACCGGTTGCTGATAGAAGGTCTTTACGTTTCATTTCATTCGATTCCTATGATAGTTGATGTGTTGTTAGTCTGATTTGATTCGGATGCCGCTTTCCAGCATGCGCCGGATGGAGCAGGCTCTGGCAACTTTGTGCAGGCGCTCCAGGTCTTTTTCGGATAAGTCGCCCTCAAAATCCAATTTTTCTTTGATGATCTCCTCATATTGCGTTTCCTCATCACAGTTGTCACAATCCTCTGCAAAGATACGATCGTAAGAGGCGTCAATGGTGATCCCCTTGAGGGGGATGTTGTGATTTCTGGCGTAGGTGTTCACCACGATAGCGGTGCATGACCCAACGCTGGCCAGGAGCATCCCGTAGGGCGTCAGGTTATGAAGATGCATGACCGATTCCAGTTCCTGAGAGTCCTCGTCATTAGGATCGGCAGCACGGAATTCCGTTCTAAAGCTCTTATCCTGATAAACGACAACGCGTTCAGACATGATTTTCCTTTCTATTTAAATTTTGTTTCCTTTTAATTATAGACGATGGGGCAAACGAAGGAAAAATGATTTTTTACGGCAACCCGTAAATGTGGATTAAGCCATCCTGAGTTCCTAGCGCGATGATTGATCCATCGGGTGCGGTTTCCATGGCGGCGGGAAGTTCTCCTGGTGCATCCTTCTCATAGAGAGGACAGTCTGCGAGTTGTGATCCGTCTTGCACAGACCAGAATTCCAAGCCCTGGCGGGTCGCCAGCGCCAGCGCTGACCCATCCTGTGTGAATGAAACTGCACAAGCCTCTAAAGACGGCAGGGTGGTGATGTCATAGGGCGTTTTCCTCAAGTCAGCTATCAGGCTGATCCCTTCGCCGGCTGCCCCAAGAAAATTTCCATCGGGGGATAAAGCGAGGTCTGAGAAGCCGGATTCCGAGACCTTTAAGGTCTCCAATGACCCTGTATTGTCAAAAACAAAGAGTCCAGCTTGATCCCCTGAAATGAACTTGAAGGCGCCATCGGTGAGCATTTCGAGAGTATTGATTTTGAAGGGTGCCTTGACATTCGGCGTGATGTTTTCGATGCGGTAGCGGTCCCTGAGGTTCCACAAGCTGAAGGTGCAATCATCGCTGGCGGTCAGAAGCTGTTCTCCGTTCGATGAAAAGACCAGGTCGGTCACCGCGGCTAGATGTCCCGGAGTAATGTCATAGTAGCGCCCGGCGTCCAATTGATAGATACGCACCGTCCCATCCGTCAGACCGCCAGCCAGAAGCTCGCCATCCGGTGAGAAAGTCAGGGAACGGGCGCTGCCCGTCAACACGCCGAGCAACTCTCCGTTATAGGCATTGTAGATTTGTACAAAACCGTTGTTGAATCCGGCTGCCAGAACAGACCCGTCCGGTGAGAATGCCAGGTCATACAGCCGATTGGGGTGCCGGTCCAGTGTGTTGATCAGCTCGCCATCCAGTGTCCCTCTTTTTTCAATGACGCCGTCAGGCCGTAGTCCAAAGAAAAACTCACTCCCGGGGGAGAACGTTACCTGTGTGAAGTTCTGCTCGATTTTCCAAGCCAGCATACCGTCGGAGGCGCGCCGGAATTCTGAACTGCCTTCGTTAAGGGATATTAGCATCATGACATCATCGGGGGTCAGCGCGATCAATTCGATGGGTGGGATAATGGATGTATCAGTGCAATCCCAGGAAAATTCCCCTTGCGCGTTAAGGCAGGTTTCAGGGGCAGTGCTGCAGGGACTTGGCAATTGTGAGGAGTAATCGTCCAGTCGGTAGCTGACCCTTTTATCCTGAATTTCCCAGTAGACGATGCTTTTCCCTGTGTTCATCAGGATGAAATCCCCATCATGGGAAGGGGCTGGTTGGGATTCAAAGGTCGAGGTCTTGGTCCAGAAGTCTCCAGAAACGGAGGTTGTTAACGGCACGACTTGAAATTCATCCGGATGGGAAAGGGATTGGAGGCGGAGGCTATCTTTGGAGAAAACCCCCAACAAGTTGATGTCCGGATTGTTATACGAGATTAACTCTCTATCTACTGTAAAAGCGGCGGCTGTTCGCCAGTCAGATGTGTGCCATCGGTGAACGGTGATTTTTTCGGGGGTTATCATCACCGATGTGAGTTGACTGCCCTCGTCTGAGAATGACAATGCCATCTCAACCGGATAGGTGCCTTCACCCTGAGGTGGTTTAAGTAAAACAATCGGTGTCAGTTCAACGTAATCAAAGACCTCCAAGAACCCACCCGCTTCGCCTAACGCGATCCACAGGTTTTCGACGGAGAAGGCAATGCTCTGAACAGGGCTGCGGGTGGGAAGAAGAGCGATCAGTTCATAGTTCAGGCTGTCATAAAGGTAAACGCCGATGTTGGTCCCGACCGCCAGTATCAGGGCATCCGGGGACAGGACCAGGTCATTAACCCTACCCGTACCCCACACTGCCAGTTCACGCACCTCATCAACGTTTTCCATTGAGATCTCATTTCCCGTTAGCGGGAAGGGTGTCAGTTCCAGCGCCCTGTCATCCCAGCGGTCTGTGGGGGTGATAGTCTCTGTCGCAAAAGGTGTGGGTTCAGGCGTTGATGTTCTTGTGGGCGTGATGGAAGGTGAATATGTTGCGGTCGGTGTTCGGCGGTACTTGCTTGTTGGCGTTTTGACTATCGGCGTGTCAATGTGCGTTGTGGTGCTGTTCTGCTGACAGGCTGATAATAGGGAAATGAAGATGAAAAGTATATAATAAAGTTGTGCCCTTCGCTGATGTATCATCATCCACTCCCCCCTGGTGAAACCATCACCGGTTCCGTAGAATTGGTTTTATAGAGAGTACCATCTGGAAAGGTGATGCAGGTGCTGTCGCCGTCGCGTTCCAGCGATAATCCCTGCCAACTCACCCTCACCGTCCAGGGGAAGGGACATACGCCCCAAACGGCAACCCGTTCCGGGGAGAACAAGCGGATGCCAGCGATCTCTAGAAACAGTCCCAATGGCGCCAAGCCGGCAATGGCATTGCGCTTGCCGGCGGGTTTGCCCGTTTTAACCTCGAATGCCGGGAAAAAGCCGTGAAAGTCTCGCAATCCGTTGACAATGGTGGACATCAATGTCGTGAATAAAGCCGCTGCTTCCTCATTGTATCCCTCTCGAACCAACCCTTCGATGATCAGGGTGTTCCACAGTAGATTCACGTGCACCGATAAGGATTTGGGCAAGGGCTTTCCCTCCCTCCAGGTTTCCGGTATGCCGTTTGCCTTTCGTATAGCTTTGTTATTCAGATGAGTTTCCATGATTGCATCTGCAGCCGGCTTGCTAGCAGCGCCTGCCCAGAGCGGTAACAAGCAGGTGATGTCACCTTGCGAAAAATCCGCTGTTTCAATGCGCAGACGGTCATTCGGTTTCATCCCCTGGATGGATATCGATTCTATGGAAGCGTACAGATTCTTAGTTGTAATGTGGGCGGTACTCAGCGCCCAATGAATATCCTGCGGTTTGAATCGTTCTGCAATTAGTCTGCCCTGCGCATCTTCACCTCTGAGGTTGAGGATACAGACCCGTGTATGTTCTTCGGCGGCGTAGAGGTGCAGCTGCAAGCGCTGGGGGGTGTCAAAATGTGCCTTGAGCGTTAGGTCTTTTTGAATCTTGCCCCTGTAAAGACGTTCTCCAGAAGAACAAAGGTGGGATTGGCAGTCCAGATAGTCATAGCGTTTCCATTGTTCCTGCCAGGATTTTGCCAGGTCTTCCTTTAAAAGTTTTGCTCGCTGATCATGTTTTGATTGAATGGATGCTTCCTCCAGGATGCCTGCTATTCTGGCAATGGATGTGCATTCCCGATAGAGCAAGGCAAGCAGTGCGGGGCTTTGCGCGTATTGTATCTCTAGACCTTTTCCGGTTTCTTCCCAGATGTCGAAAGCGAACAACCCCGTGTCTAACTGCAGTTGTTGTGGGTCCTCCCAGGTGGGCAGGCTTTGTTGGCCTCTTCCGTCGTCTTCTTGGAACCAGGCATCCGTCAGACGGCAGAGGTCTTCCAAAACTTCAGCTATAAAGGTTTCATCTTCCTCCCTTTGGAAAAGCTTTAGGGAAAGATGGGCGAGTATAGGTGGCTCACTGAAGGGTTGGACGAAATCTGATACATTTGACCTTGAGAAGAGACTCCCATTATCATCACTCCGATCAATGAAGTTATTGATCACCTTTTGAATCAGTTGAGGGCGGGTAGGCAGCAACACCTGAGCTAGGTGAGCCCCCTCCAGCGTCGTCAGGTTGTCAAGATTTCTCTGTTCCTCAGGGGAATACGGTGGCTGATCGGGGTCTCTGCTTCTGAGAAAGAAGGGAGAATTTGATCCCATTCCTTCGGAAACCACATGGGTCATGGCAACAGTTTGTGAGAGGTAAAAAGCGGCATCCCAATCCGGCTGGCCGGTTTGAATATGAAGGGTCTCGCTGGCATGTTTCATCACATGTACACGGGAGGTCTTCTGCCAGTCTGGGGCGAGGTAACTGCGGGCAGCCTTGAATGATGAATCAATGTCGGATTTGGACGCTAAAGCCCAGACCAGCGTTTCATTTTGGTCCGGTTTGATGTGCAGGGAGGCGGATAGGGCTGGGTAGGGGTTGGCGGCAGCCGTTGGGCCGCCAGCGAGCATTAGAACTGGCGAGATATCCCCTGTTTGACCGGCAATGATCCGAATATTTCCTTTTCGGTCGGGGCGGGTGGGGAAGCCCTCACGCATCGGAACCAGGACTGCCGCTAATTCCAGCAACAGGTTCAACACCTTTTTTACACTGTTCTTGACGGTGATGCTTCCTACGAGAATGTCTGAGGTAGGCAGGAAGAAATCATATTGAATGGTTATCCCTGAGACTGGACAGCAGGTTAACTGTAGAGTATCGGGTGTGTAACAGGTGACCGTGGGTTGACAATGGAACTCTTTCGGATTATCAAAGGATTTATTATCCATTATGATATTGGGGAATAAGCGCATCGAGCGTGCACGTAAGCCATAGGTTGTTTCCAGGCTGAAGGGGAATGTCTCTGTGCCTTGAAGATCTAATTCCCAGACCTGGTCATTCTCCGCGTGAAAGGGTGAGAATGACCCATCTGAAACAAGGAAGAAGCTTTGAGGTCCAGCGGAAGTGAAGGAAGGCCAGCGCATATCTCCATTTTACCAATGATTAATGGGCTTTTGAACCATCATCGTGGAATATGATCGGTTTTCAGGAACAATTGGACTTCATATTTCGTCTTAATAGAACAATAAGTTTATGCTAGAATAATGCCATGGTTGATGAACAGAAGCCAAATCATCTTGAAAACAATTCGGATGCGGATAACTCCGTGGATGAAACGCGTAAAAGCCCCTTACCGGCTGATGATGACACCAAGGAGATAAAGGTTTCTTCGACGCCATCTGAAGATGCACCGCAAGCCCCGTCTTCCTCTGGATGGATCAATGAAATGGATGCATATTCAGAGGGTGAGGAATCGGAGGGGCATCAAGTAACTTCTATGACACCTGATAACGAGGGCGAAGAGGGTTCTGCGGATTGGTGGGGGGATGTGCCATTTACACCGATAGATGCATTGGATGATGAAGATACACAGCCCCTGACACCTGAGGTTGATGCGGAGGCGGAAACACGGGTCACGCCGGTTCAAGAGGGTAAACGCCTCGCTACAGATGATATTCCGACGGTACCGCCGCCGAATGTGCCCCCCGACTGGACTCCCGAAAACCTCATTTTACCTAAAGCAGTCGACGAAGTGGACGATCAGGCTACACGGGTCACTTCTGCAGCATATCAACCTTCGCAGCGCACAGCTGAGACCAAGCCTGCTCGCAATGGGAAAGAGAAGGGACGCCGTCCTTCGGAAATGAAGCGGCCGAAAAAGCCCAATGGGAAGAAGAAATGGACAGGCTGCGCTCTACGAATCCTGTTGATCTTGGGTTTTCTGATTGTCCTCGCGCTTCTTGTGGTGGGTTCCATTGGCATTTATCAGTATTTCAAGATCTCCTCATCCCTGCCCGATGTGAATGAACTGAAAGAGCATGCTGCCAAGTTTGAGACAACGCGCATTCTGGATCGGGATGGGAATGTGCTGTATGAAATTCTAGATCCCAATGCCGGGCGGCGCACGTATGTGCCCCTTGAAGATATTTCACCCTATTTGATCGCAGCCACAATAGCGACGGAGGATAAGGATTTTTACACCAATCCGGGCTTTGATCTCTTCGGAATGATCCGCGCTCTCTGGCAGAATTATACAGCAGGCGAGATCCGTTCGGGAGCGTCAACTATCACCCAGCAATTAGCGCGCTCTCTCTTGATGGACCCGAGCGAGCGTTATGAGCAGACCTACGCCCGCAAGGCGCGGGAAATTGTGCTGGCGTACAAAATCACGCAGCAGTACTCTAAAGAAGAAATTCTGGAATTATATTTAAATGAAAATAACTATGCCAACTTTACATACGGCATCCAGGCTGCCGCGGAAACTTATTTCAACACTTCTGCAGATTCACTGAATTTATGGCAGTCCGCGTTCCTAGCCGGTATCCCGCAGGGTCCAGCCATTTATGATATTTACAACAACCGAGAAGCGACCTTCTACCGCCAGCGTACAGTCCTTGTTCTGATGTATCAGTTGAGTGCTGAACGGAACTGCATTGATATTGGCATGGGCAAGCCGCCGGTCTGTGTATCTTACGAAGAAGCCACGCAAGCTGGGATTGACCTCACCAATTACGATTTCCCCGAGCCAAACATCAACATGACCTATCCCCATTGGGTGGTGTATATCAAGACTCTGCTGGAAGAACAGTTTGATCCCCAAACCATTTATCGCAGTGGTTTTACGGTCCATACGACCTTAGACCCTAACCTTCAAAAACAAGCGGAGCAGATCGTTTCGGAGCAGGTTGCGGCGCTTGTCGGGAATAATGCGACCAACGGTGCTCTGGTCGCTATCAACCCCAACACCGGGGAAATATTATCCATGGTCGGTTCGGAAGATTTCTTTGATGAGAGCATTGACGGACAGGTGAATATGGCGCTCTCCCAGACCCGGCAGCCCGGTTCAGCTATCAAACCTTTGACGTATGTGGCGGCTTTTGAGAAAGGCTGGACTCCTTCAACGCTGATATGGGATGTTTCTTCGGAGTTCCCTCCTTCCGAAGACCCCTACGATACCAATCCGCCTTATGAACCGGTTAATTATGACGAGAGGTTCCATGGTCCGGTCACCGTGCGTTCTGCGCTGGCAAATTCTTATAATGTCCCGGCTGTAAAAGCATTGGATTTCGTGGGAATCTATGACGACCCAGATACCCCTGTTGAAGAAGGCTTGATCTCCTTTGCCCACCGATTGGGCATCACCAGCCTGAACCGTAGCGATTACGGGTTGTCTTTGACCTTAGGGGGTGGAGAAATCAGCTTGATGGAATTGACCTCCGCTTACGGTGTTTTTGCTAATGAAGGCCGGATGATGCCGGCGGTCGCGATTTCCAAAATTGTCGATCACACCGGTCATGTTGTTTATGAATACGAGCTGCCGGTTGGCGACCAGGTGGTGCGCGTTGAACATGCCTATTTAATCTCGTCTATTTTATCTGACAAAACTGCCAGGATCCCTATGTTTGGCACGAATCCCGTGATCAACCTGGATTTCACCGCTGCGGTTAAAACGGGAACGACTAACGACTTCCGTGATAATTGGACGGTGGGTTATACGCCTGATTTGGTCGTCGGCGCTTGGGTGGGCAATACGGATTACACCCCAATGCAAAACACTACCGGATTGACCGGCGCAGGCCCGATCTGGGCTGAATTTATGACCTATGCTGTTAACGCATTGACTGGGGATAACCCTTCCGCCTTTGAGCGTCCAGCGGGCGTTGTCGATCGTGTGATTTGTGCGATTTCTGGAACGGAGCCTTCGGAATGGTGCCCAGAGCAGACCAGTGAGATCTTTGCGGCTGACCAGCCGCCGGCGCGTAAGTCCGAAGATCTGTGGAAAAAAGTTACCATCGATACCTGGACGGGGTTATTGGCATCGGAGGATTGTGATGAATTTACTGATAGTAAATTCGCGATCAATGTTGATGATCCTTGGGCTAGGAAATGGCTGAAGGAGGACGCCGCGGGTAAGGCCTGGGTAGAGAAGATGGGTTTCTCAACCCCTTTATTCTTTGAGCCGGAACGTGCTTGCGGGGCCGACGACCCACAGCCTGAGATCAAGTTTACTGGCTTAAAAAATGATGACACAATAAAAACAAGTCCATTTGAGATCCGGGGTGTTGTTACAGCGAGCGAAAATTTTGATTATTACCAAATCGAATGGGGCAAGGGCACCGATCCAGTGAAGTGGGAGACCCTTGTTGAACGTGAAAAAACCCCTCAAGAGATATCGGATATTTTACACGAATGGGACCTTGATGAGATTGACGCGGACCGTATCACTATTAAGATCACGCTGCATAGCACGGAAGGAACTTATGCAGAAAAAACAGTATCGTTAAAGCTTCAACTTCCAACCCCCACGCCCACCAATAAGCCCACAGCGACTAAAACCCCCAAGCCGACAGCGACTTCGACGGATACACCTATACCACCTTCAACGCCTACTCTGACGCCGACTCAGACCCTGCCCCCCACAGAAACACTCACCCCCACTCCCACAAACACATCAACACGGACACCGACCTCGTCATCAACAGCAACGCCGACATCTTCACCAACATCCAGCCAGACGCTTACACCAACCCTCACAAACACACCCACCTGATCAGAACAAGGCTAACTGGGATGTGCGGTATTCAGGTGGGTCTGCAAGAATTTGTTCTTTAAATAGTCCTCGGGACAGGAGAGGATTCGCTTCCAGGTCACGCACCAAACGATATTTCATGACCAGGAAATGCTGATCCAATTTTCTTTGCAGCAGGGTATTTCGTTGTTTCTTATATGCCAGAAGGTTGGCGCGGCTGCCGGGGATGACCAGAATATGATTTCGTGCATTTGACGGACGATGAATTTGGGGGGTTATGATGGCTGTGGAGAGGATATTGAATTGATATCTTGGCGTGGGCTCGTCCGCCTCCTTCCAAATTAGGGGATTCATCCCGCTGACCCGATAACCAAGACGCTGTCCAATCTCATGCAGTTTATCGTGTATTGCATCCATATCTGCTTTTCGAGCGGCGGACAGTTCCGAGTTGCGCAGCGTCCAATGATGCTTTGTTTCGTCAACAAGGTCTGCGTAGGATTCAAGGCAGTTCAGCAAGACCTCATCCTCTGGTGTGAAAAGTCCCGGCAAGGTTTGATAGACGCAGGCTTTCACCGCTGAGGAAGAGGTGGTGGTAGATTCGACTAGGTGTTGGAGGATCGTCACTTCAACACGATCAATCAAAGTCAGTTCAGGTTCCGACCCCCCAACGAGCAACCATTCTCCTGTCTCAAGGGAAACAGTGCCGCCGCCGATGCGCGATAGGAGTCCCGGCTCTGAAAAAAGCGTTTCAATTAGGCTGTTTGTTTCCGAGGCTGCCTGATTGGGATTCTCAAGCAGCGTGTCAACAGCTAATTTATTTTCATTTGCCAATTGCGTGATGGCTGCGGCATGTATTTGCTGATAGGAAGCGGGTTCCCCTTTTTCTTTCAAGTAGTTAGAGATTGCCCCTCTTGCTGTCTCAAGAGCGGGATAAGGCTGGGTATAAGTTGGCTGCTGTGGAAGTTTTTCCCATCCTACCTGGGCGATTTGGTCATCTATGGAATGGGAATAAGCGGTGAGTTTAAATCCCGTAGAGTCCCCCGCCAGAAGGCTTGCCAAAAGGAGCATGGGTTCATTTTCTGTAATGATCCCCCAGAATTTATTTTGGGGATCGCTTATTTCAAAGATTGTATCGTATACGCTGCGCAGGGCATTAGTGTGCCAATTCCAATCGTAGCGCTGACGGGAAAGCACCTGGCGGATGGGGGTCACAGCGTTTTGCCCCCAAATCCAGCCCGTCCAAAGCGCAGAGAGGGTCCAGAACGCCTGATTAGGTCTGGGAATAGCGGTCACAATAGCGGAAAAAGACTGTTTGATTTGGGGTGCGAATTCTTTAAAGCGCCCTTGGTAACGAAGAATACACGGCGTATCTGGGATTGAGCCCGACCAATCTGAAAGTGGGATCGGTGAGGTTAGATATTGCCATGATTCAACAGCTTCTTCCATGACCTTCCATAGATTTCTCTCTTGATACACCGAAGGGACGACAATTTGGCGGGGGCGGTTCCTGGGCGAAGGATAAGCCCAAAGGGTGTTGCCCTGGTCAGCGGCAGAAAGGATCAGGGCGATAAGAAGCTCGCGCCGCCGAGGGGACTGCTCCAAACTTTCCAGCTTATTGATAATGGTCTGCAAGACGATGAGTGGGCGTGCGGGATAAGTATTCAGAGCATGTTTTACCTGCGTGCGAAGGGGATCATCCCGCGATGTGATACGGTTCAAAGCACGTGCTTGATGCAGCTGCACTGGGGGTAATGGCACAAAGTTTTTCCGTGTTTCTTCAGTTATAGCCTGTTCTCCCCTTGCTCCGCAGTAGGGGCAGGTCACGAGAGCAGCGTATGGCGTGCTTTCTTCCTTACGCCATAAGAAGGCATCCGCTTCTATTTGCCGATGGCAATCCGTACAGGTGACTCGGTACAAGCCCCGGATATAGGGTTCCATGCGCTCATCACCTTTGGATGCCACAGCCAGGTCCTGAAGGGCAGCAATTAATTCTTCACGCTGCGGTGCGCTGGCGATGACCTTAAGCATGAAGGCGTGGATAGGATTATTAACCGTTACCAGCACAGGGTGACCGGATAATGCAATTTCAATGGGGACAAGTGGAGTGAAGCCGAAAGGCTCTAAAACGGGATCGTCCACACGCAAGTTTTCTTGACACCATGATGAAATCATTCCCTCAGGGATGGGCGGCAGGAAACGCCCGAGGGGTAATTCGGGAGGAGGTGCGTTTCCTGGAATGTAGGGTACATTCATCGAACTTTTCCTTTAATACGAGCCTCCGATGAAAGTATGGTGTGTCACTCGTGATCTAAGTTTTTAATACGATCTATCATCCTTTGTGTTTAAAGATCTCGACTTGATAAGGAGTAAAAGATAAGGAGCCGCTGATCGTTGTTTCGTCATCGGCAATCAGTGAGAACCAGTTCCCCTCAGGCAGCGTGAATGACAGCTCTCGGCTGCTGAAGTTTAAGATAACCACAATGCTGTCATCCGCGTATGTACGTTGATAGGCTAGGATGCGGCTTGGGTCTTCCACCAGCGGTGTGAAATCTCCCTTCTGGATAGCAGGTTCCGATCTGCGGATGGTGATGATCTTCTTGAAGAAGTTGAGCAGTGAATCCGGGCCGGATATCTGCTGTTCGACATTACGTTCGGGGTAGTCTTGATGGATCGGCAGCCAGGGGTCTGTATCAGAGAAGCCGGCATTGACTTCGCTGTTCCACTGCATTGGCGCACGGCATCCATCCCGCCCTTTATGGAACGGCCAGAAGGTTTTTCCAATGGGGTCCTTCACATCCGCTTTTTTACGAATGGGGATATCCCGCATCCCGATTTCCTCGCCATAATAAATGAAGGGTGTCCCTTTGAGGGTCAGCAGCATAGCTGCAGCGACCTTAGCACGGCGGTCGTCCTCACCAAAGCAGTAGCGAGAGGCTGCCCGCTCTGTGTCGTGGTTGCTGAGGAAGTTGTTGGGCCAGGCATCTTCGTTGAGTGCTTGATACAATTTGAGGGTTGAATTGAGGAACCGTTTAGGGTGCCAGCGGTTTTCAGCAAATTCGAAGTTGAAGGCGGCATGGAGTTTATCCTCACCGCAGTAACTGGCGGTTTGTTCTGTATCTGCAAGGAAGGTCTCACCAATAGCATAGGTTTCTTTATACTTGTCGAGAATTTCTCTGATGTCATTCAATAATGGATACATCTCCGGTTGGGAAACGTCATATATATGTTCTTGCCAATCGAAAGGACGAATCCCCAATTTGGGTGGGTTATCCTTAAATTCCTCATCTTTAAAGTAAGCATTGAACACATCCAGCCTGAAGCCGTCCACGCCCTTTTTCAACCAGAAACGGAAGACATCCAACATGGCTTCACGCACATTGGGATTGCGCCAGTTCACATCTGGCTGCTCTTTGTAAAACATGTGATAGTAGTATTGGTCCAATTGTGGGTCGTATTCCCAGGCTGAGCCGCCGAAGATCGCCTGCCAGTTGTTAGGGGGATCGCCGTTGGGCTTGGGATCATGCCACAGATACCAATCGTGAAAGGGGTTGTCCTTAGATTTTTTGGATTCGATAAACCACGGATGCTGATCTGAGGTGTGATTCAGCACCAGATCAAGGATGATGTGGGTATCGCGTTTCTTGGCTTCTTTGACCAGCTGATCAAAATCCTTCATGGTGCCGAACTTGGGATCAATGTCTTTATAATCCGCAACATCGTAACCAAAATCAACGTCCGGCGAGGGGTAGATCGGCGAGAGCCAGATAGCGTCAACGCCGAGGTTTTCCAGATAATCTAATTTGCTGATGATGCCCTGCAGGTCGCCGATGCCGTCGTTGTTTGAATCAGCAAAAGAACGCGGATAGATTTGATAGATAATGCCATCCCGCCACCAGAGAACATTTTTCTTCATATTTATTCCTTTAGTTTTAATTAATTAATGATTAGTGAATAGTTAAATTATAGTAGATTTACCTTCACTCGCCAAAGGTAAAAGCAGAATCTGGATTGTTTTGTAAAAGTTTAAAAGAATGACACCATTTTCGTGTTTATATTTAGCTTGATTCAGGTGTAAAATAGAATCATGGGGATATGAAGCATCCTAGGACGTAGATATGGATTGGAGGTGTTTGGTGGATGAAATCCTGAGTGGTCCAAATGTGACATCTTTGTGCGGGGGATTATGTGCGTTGTTGCCTGGCGCCTTGGGCATCTTGCTGATTATTATTTATTTTCGGAATAAACAGAAAACAAAGGAAAGCCGCAATTGGTTAATAGCGACGGGAAAGGTTATTCGCAGTGAAATAAGCATGGTTATGAATGATGAGGATTCTTCAAAGGTCAGCTTTATCCCAAGACTTGAATATGAATATAAAGTAGGTGATACGCTTTACAAAAGTAAGAGAATCTCATTTGGCAGTGCTCATGATTTTTCTTCGAGACAAAAAGCTGAAGAATTCATCGGGCAGTTTCCAGTAGATAGCCAGGTAACAATCTATTATGATCCGAATAAGCCAAAGGATGCGGTACTGATCAGAGAGATGAGATCAATGAAAGCAGGATTGATTGTCGGTATTTTGTTGATTGTTGGGAGTGTGTTGGTCTTTTGTATTTCTCTTACTGGACTGATCAAACCATGGTCATGGTTCCAATGAGAAGGTCATAACCTCTTACAATTATTTCTAATGATCTTACCTGGATGCCCTATTGGTATGCCAGGAATAGTGAAGAGTATGTAACTCCAATATGATTCTACCAGCCGGATGAGCCGGCAAGACCGGATCATCGTCCCTACACCAGTATCAGCCCTCAGCGTAAGTTTAATATTGAATTATTTCAATATGTTTTACGGCGTAAACAAACTTAAGAGATTCTTTCTTTGGGGAATACGGCTAAGCCATTGGTAAGTTAATAGTAGTAAGAAAGAGATAATTGATGTGTTCAGGGATGTCTAGAAACATAACGAACTAAGCTTCGTATGGCTTTGCGTAAATATTATAAAATTCACGATATACTGTATCATATTTCCATATTTAGATAGAGAATAAATTGACATTTCTTGTTTTAATAATTATAATAGTGTAAGAAATACTAGCCCATAAAAAATGGGGAAGGAGGGACATAACAATGAAATTCCAAATTGAACATGTAAATAAAGAATATCAACAAAGATCTTTGGTTGCAGCCAACTGTTGTTGCTGTTGCTGTTTCAAAATAGTAATTAAGTAACACACAGTATTTCTAAAATGTTTATATAGTACAAATGGGCTAGTATTTCTTTATTAATGTGTAGATAAATTAAGTAAAGAAGATGCCTCTACAAAGATGGGATTAATGAGGTTAGCTGGTGGAGATTCAGTGTAAATTTGGTAAGGTGTTTACTTCAATTGAAAATATTACCAATAATGATTTGGAGGCAATTTCAGTCGTTATTACACACTGCATCTCGGAAATCAAAAAGCTGTTAAATTTCCATAGGGACATCCATCAGTTCTCGGTTATCATCATCGATGATCCTCTACTTATCCCTTTTGCGAAGCTCGATACCCATGAGATATTTTATCCGTATTCTTCATATTTGCGCCTAAAAAACACTAGTAAGAAATGCTGTCCTGATTTAGTACATGAACTAACTCATTTTGTGTATTTTGATTCCTCAAGGCAGTTGTTGTCTGAGGGATTGGCTGTCTCTTGTGCGCTCATAATATGCAGAGAAATATTTTATCCTTATCATGTTGTTGTGTCACCTGATTTAAAAGAAGACAGTATTAAACTTGCAAAAAAAACCTCCCCAGTTTTTTGGGAGGCGAATGAGAGTCCCCAAGCTTTTTTATTTTCTAAAGAAACTCCGTCTCAAAATAATGAAAGTGCTCGAAAATTCTATG
Organism: uncultured Candidatus Brevefilum sp.; assembly: GCA_964575595.1. Classification (GTDB taxonomy): domain Bacteria; phylum Chloroflexota; class Anaerolineae; order Anaerolineales; family Anaerolineaceae; genus Brevifilum. The sequence goes on along the minus strand of CAZNRI010000008.1, from coordinate 54,340 downwards.
CGCTAGGTGGATCTTTTATATTTTATTTATTTTCAAAGTTTCCAGCAAACTACATTCTCTCATTACTGCAGAGCAATGAAACGGGTTTAAGCAATCTGTTTAGCGATTTTTTATCAAATACTCATGACTATCTCTCCACATCTGAAAGGGAAGCTCTCGATTTAGAAAGTATCAATTTATTATTAGAACCATGGCTCTTATCTTCTAGCAACGATAACAATGATGAAAATCCAATGAAAATTATTTCTAATAAAGAAAAATTGATCGTTACCGGAAATATTACAGCGAATGAACCGTTGAATGGCTTCGCCGTCGGAGTAAATATGAGTAAATTTGGTTTGACGCAGGCGCGTTGTAAAGAGATACATCTGAAGCTGGCAACATTTTTAGATGAAATGCAATTATTTTATACAACCAATAAAGATGAAGAACCGGGAGAAGATTATTTTTATACTCTCCATCCAATCAAAGTGTCTGAGCAATCACAAACTATAAAAATCCAAGACTTTTACCACGTCATGGGTTCAGACCAAAACTCTAGTGACAATGATAATTTAATGAAGATCATAGGGTTAAGGTCTTTGTTTTCGGTTTCACAAAAAATTAATCTTGAAATTCTGCAATTTGACTTAAAATATCTCAATTGATTCTTTGAGGGTGTCATTATGAAACAAATCATTAAAGACGAAATTTGTATTCTAAAGGGTGAGCAGGAAAGTGAATATTTAATAACGGATGGAAAGCGGCTATTAATGAGATTAAAAGGGGAAGATGCTGAATATATCGTTGAGAATATTATTCCATTAATTAATGGCGACAATGACGAAAATGATATTGTTCAAAAAACGGTGGGAAAATTTACAGAACAAGATATTCGAAGTGTGATAAAGGCACTTGTCATTAACGGCATAGTGACAACGATACCAGACGCGGTAAAAGAAAAACCATCATTGAGGGATATTCTAACTTTACTGAGGTCTGATTATTCTGAGTCATTTTCTCGGCTTCAAGAGATACGATTGCTGATTCTTGGCCCTAAAAGTTCAGAGTTAGAATTGACATATTACTATAAACAATTTCCATTTAAATCTATCCATATTGGGGAAAACAAGAATATTATTGACTATAAGGACATTATACATGACATTGACTTCTGCATTTTTATTGATGACAGCATTGGTTATTCCTGTGGCGCAAATGAATTTAATAAAATGGCGCTGGAAAACCAGTTGAGCTGGTTATACTCTTGCTTATTTTCCTCATCCAGTGTCCTGATAGGTCCAATTTTCTCTGGCAGATCTGTTTGTTATAATTGCTTTTTGAAACGACTTCAACAAGGCTTTAGCAATGAGACAATTCCCTTAAGTAGCGAGTCAACTCTTTTAAGGCAACCCCGGATAAATGATCATGCCATCAAACTGATTATGTATAGAGATTTAATTGAAACCTTGAAATATGAATTATTCACAGCAGACGAGACTCTAGAGAATCGATTCTTAAGGTTAGATCTCAATTCATTTGAGCAAGATTTTTACACTGTTCTTCCTGTCCCCCATTGTAATTGTATGGGTTCTAATTATCTAACATATCAGATGTATTCTGACGAGATTATAAATTTTCGCAACAAAGATTCGTAACGGATGGCATTATGATAACCAGTTCGGATTTTGAAAAAAAAGGCTTTGGCCTCATTAAAAAAATAAACATCAACAAATCGCAACCAGGTTCTCCGCGAATTATTTGTGCTGGCGCAGAAGTTTTCACTGAACCTGATTCTACTGGGTATCGTAGTCATTCCACCTCTGGTGGTGCAGGACTATCAGCACAAGATGCCATTTTTTCTGCTATAGGAGAACTGGTTGAAAGATATGCTTCTGGGCGCTACAAAGAAGAGGATATTCTATTCGGAAGCTATAAAGAATTATCCAAAAGCAAATCGATATTGGCTCCCAGTGAGCTTCCTCTTTTTTCTTCAGACCAATACCAACACAATAAGAGCTTTTTGGAGAGGTTTTCTACTGATACACTTGTGGGCTGGACAGAAATGACCAACCTTAAAAACGGTGAATTAACATTAGTTCCAGCCTCTCAATGCTACCTGCCGTATTTCTACTCCACTGACGCAGTGATAGCTCCTAGCATTTCGACTGGCTTAGCAGCGCATAAATCCATTCAGGAAGCAATTGTCTCCGGGATTTATGAATGTGTTGAAAGAGATGCTTTCACAATATTCTGGATGAACCAGGGGCATACAAAATTATTCCAATTCAAGGATGATGCTTCATCATTTAATGATTGTTACGATAAGTATTTCCGGTCCAATGGTTATAAGTATCAGATTTACGATATAACCACTGATATCATAATCCCAAGTTATCTGACAGTATTATTCGTTGATGATGAACGTGGGAAAATTATTAGCATTGGAGCTTCTAGTAATCTGGATCCAATCCTAGCCATTAAGAAGTCAATGAAAGAAGCAGTCCAGGGAGCCCCATATATCAAATTGTTAATTGAGGAAGACAAATTTTGGCGACCTAACCCAGATTTTAGCAATGTTAACGATTTTTCCGATAGCGCTAAACTCTACTCTATCGCGCCAGAACTGCAACCATATATCCAAGAATTGGAAGACAGAGTGATCCAAAAGTTTTCTTTAGAAGATGTTGTTGAAGAATACCAGACCGGTTCGGTTGTTGACAGCAAATCAAGCGAAATTTCCTCTTTGATTTCTATTTTGACTAAAAGTGGATTTATGGTTTTTGCAAAAGACCTTACGACAGCCGATGTGGATAGGTTAGGTTATAAAGTCGTCCGAGTGTTCATTCCTGGACTTCAAATGCTCCATGGTGATCACCGCTATCCTTTTTTGGGGAATCAGCGACTATATAACGTTCCTATAAAGAACGGTACGTTAACTACTCCCAGAGACGAGTCGTTTTTCACAACAGTTCCTCCTCACCCATTTCCGTAAATGCAATTGGACTGAAAGGTAAGAATGATGCAACTGGAAAAAATAATCAATCAGATTGAAGACCCCAGTTATATTATAGAAACATACGCATTTAAGTACCATTATATAAGTAAGCTGACAAAGCACAATGTAATGGCATTGAGTCAACATATAGAGTTATTAAAAACATCGGGGATTGTGAAATCCATGTTGAACTCTTATAAAAGTTATCCAACATGCCAGCAAATTGCATTACCAGATGTTGAGGATTGTGAAAATAAAAAAAGCTTGGCCGAAATTATCATTGAAAGACGCACCTGCCGAGATTTCGGAAATCAGGCAATTGGTCTACATAAATTGGCAACAATACTTAAGTATTCATATGGAATATCTGGGGAGTTTGATACTGGGTTTGGAATCCAGTACTTGAGAACTGTTCCCAGTGGAGGAGCATTATATCCATTAGAAATTTATATCTTGGCCAATAAAATTGAAGGACTAGATCAAGCACTTTATCATTACAGGATTGGTCATAGTTCCTTAGAAAAAATCAGAAATGTCGACAGCGGTTTTTTTAACAATATCGCAAGTGAATGGATATTGAATTCGCCTCCGCCAGCAATCATGATCGTGTCCGGTGTACTCGCAAGGACAATGATCAAATATAAGGAAAGAGCATATCGATATTTATTAATGGAAGCTGGCATGCTCGGGATGAACATCACCTTATTATGTGAATATGTGGGTCTTTCAACGGTTATGATTGGCGGTTATATTGATGATGAAACCAATGAGCTTATCGGATTGGATGGAATAAACGAAATGGTTCTTCTACCAATTGTAATGGGTGTGAAAAATGATGAAAACCATTAATATCGTTTGTTTGCAATATGACTTAAAGTCAGACGAGTATTTAGTGAACATGAATACTGTGAAACGCCTGCTTGAATCAATTGAGAAAAAAAAGCCTGATATTATCGTTTTACCTGAACTCTGCTTTTCCGGTCATTTTTTCACGAAGGGCACTTCATTCACCTTAGACACGGTTAACCAAGGTCCTGCATTTGATTTCATGAAAAAGTATTCAACTCAACACAATTGCTTGATTGCGTATGGCATTAAGGAAAAGGATATAGCTGGAAACCTTTATAGCACGTGCGTTTTGATGGATCGAGGGGAACTGATAGGCTATTACCGGAAAGAGCATCCACCTTGTGTAGAAAAGGCTTTTTACACTAACGGAGTTAATGAGACAAACATCTTTAAAACCCGTTTTGGAAACATCATGTGCCTTATTTGTTATGATATGTCTTATGCAGAGTCATACACCCGTCAGGGAAGCAAGGACGTTGATATTGTCTTGGTCTCAAATGGGTGGATTGAAATGGAGAGATTGCCTTATTTAGAGGGGAGTAAGTTTGAAACAAACACCATCTTGCCAAGAGCCATTGCGATTCAAAACCGATGCCTTGTGGCAGTGGCTAATCCTGTTGGCAAGACGAGTTTCATTGTCCCTGGCTTTCCAATGTTTGGCGACGGAATCATTCCTTTTGATACGGAGTTTTCTGGCAATTCATTAATTTGTGATCACATGGGATCAATCCTTGCGATGGCGGATAAGCACTCGGAAACAGCTTTATTTTGCTCTTGTACAACAAAGTTTGCACAACAAATGAAAAAGATTGATTTTGAGGACTATGGTCTCAATCAGATCATAGCAACACTTTTTAAGGAGGAAAACGCATGAGTCGAGAAGAAATAATTCGGATAAAGGACATCAAGAAAAATTATGGTCCTATTGAAGCCGTCAAGGGGATCAGTTTTTCTATCCGGGAGGGGGAATTCTTTTCGCTACTTGGTCCAAACGGTAGCGGGAAGACCACCACTATTAGTATGATTTGTACGATCCTTAGTATGGATGCAGGTAGTGTTGAGATTAGTGGCTATCGTGTTGGGCGGGATGATAAGAAAATCCGGAGGATGTTGGGCGTGGTCTTTCAAAATAACCGGCTCGATTCTGTGCTCACAGTACGAGAGAATCTGGAAATCCGTGGAAGGCTCTATAGCTTGCCAAAACCAACGCTGGAGAATCGGATTGAGGAATTGCTTACTATCACTGGAGCCGTGGACCTGGTGAAAAGGAAATACGGTACTCTTTCGGGAGGGGAAAAACGAAAAATTGATATTGCCAGAGCTTTGATCCACTCGCCTAAAATATTACTCTTAGATGAACCCACAACCGGGTTAGACCCGGAAAGCCGCAGCAAGATCTGGCAAATGGTTACCAATCTTAGAAATGAAGAAAATGTCACGATCCTTTTAACCACACACTACCTGGAGGAGACGAATGAGTCGGACCATGTGGTAGTACTAAATGAGGGCCGTGTGCAAGTGGCTGGCAAACCGAGTGAGATCAAGGATCGCTATAGCCACAACTTCCTCATTATTCATACGAACCATAAGGAAGAACTCGAAGTTATGCTTGATGATCAAAACACAGCTTATAAATATCGGGACGGTATGTTTTTCATCCCATTGAAGAACACAAAAGAAGCTATTTCAATCATCAATGATTGCCAGGGTCTAATTGAATCTTATGAAGTAAAACAAGGCACCATGGACGATGCCTTTATGAGTATTCTACGGGAGGCATGAAAGTCATGATAACCCTCATCAAACGCAATTTGAAGCTGTTTTTTAAAGACAAAACGGTCGTCATGTTCTCGCTTTTGAGCACATTGATCGTGTTAGGACTGTATATTACCTTTTTGGGTCGGCTAACCTTTAAGGAGCTGGCAGATTACCCTGATGTAGACATTTTAACCGGGGCTTGGGTGATGTCGGGCATTCTGGCGATTGTCCCTGTCAATTCCTCATTAGGAGCGCTTTCTGCCATGCTGGTAGATAAAGAAAAGGGAACTTACGAAGACCTTATCATGACCCCGCTTTCCAGATTACAGATCATCGGCGGTTATGTATTCAGTACATTTCTGATCACGTTGATTCTTTCAGTTATTGTTCTCATCGCCACCGAGATATATCTGGTTTCTCTAGGTGGAACTTTGCTCTCCTTGGGAGCTTTGATAGACATCTTGTTTAAGATAATCCTCAATACTCTGATTGCTACCTTAATTCTATTTTGCATTTCTTTGTTCTTTAAGAGCCTAAATGCTTACTCGCTATTTAATTCCATTTTGGGGACATTGATCGGTTTTCTGGCTGGTATCCTGATTCCAATTGGCGGATTGTCAAGTGCTTTCCAAACGGTTGTAAAGGTTTTTCCATTCTCACACTCGGCATCCATGTTCAGAAAAATATTGATGGAAGAACCCATTAAAACTGTTTTTGAATGGGCAGAACCAAGCACAGTACAAAATTTCAGGCAAACGATGGGAATCGATCTCATGTTTAATAGCAGCCCTATCACAGATTCGGCAAGCATCCTTTATCTTCTGATTTTAGGTGTGGTTTGTTTGGTCATCAGCATAATGTGCTTAAAACGAAAGCCTTAAAAGGAGGAACAAGGCGGCGGGGCGAGCAGTGTTATATAGTTGCCCTAGGATCTAATTTACACTTGTCACTATTAACATATTTAAAAATTCATCATTGACCTAAACCTATGGCTGATGGTTGGGTCATTGGATTTTCCGAGAATCTCCCGCAAGCCATGCTGGACGGTTATTTTTTACTTAGAGCAGTCTGGTGTTATCGGTTTAAATTGTTCCGGTCTTTGGTTTTTTAGAACACTGGACGCGCATTTATACTTGCTATATTTCCTGGCTTTCTTGTTTGTTGGGAAATGATTCCCTTGCACCTCACTTTAATTTGTGCTAGAATCACAGGTGAGTTGATAAGCAATTTTGCTTATTTTTTATACCCTTACCGTTGAAAAGTGGGTGTCCCCCACTTTTCTGTGTATCATGCAAGATTTAGATTCGGAGTACGTGGATCATGAAAAGTGAATTTGCGCTGGCTTTTAATGAGGTTGTTGAGGATCGACAGCTATCCAAGGATATCATTCTGGAAGCCCTCGAGTCTGCGATGGCCTCTGCTTATCGCAGGGCTGTTAATGCCTCGAGTGCGCAGCTTGTCGAAGCGAAAGTGGATTTGGATACCGGCGAAGTGGAAATCTTTGCGGAAAAAGAAGTCGTTGAAGACGTTCAAGACGAGCGCACGGAAGTGCTGCTGAGCGAGGCGAAAAAAGTTGACCCGGAAGCAGAACTGGGCGATATGGTCGTTGTGGAGACCACACCGGAAGATTTCGGCCGCGTGGCAGCGCAAACGGCGCGTCAGGTAATTCAACAGCGTATTCGCGAAGCAGAACGAGAAATCCAATTTGATTATTTTGAAAAATTGATCGGTGAGATCGTCAGCGGCGTTGTTCAAGCCGTCAGCGGACGTGGGGCAACGATCGGCCTGGATAAGAAGGCGGAGGGGATAATGCTGCGTAAAGACATGATTCCCCGAGAACGCCTGCGCGTCCATGATCGCATCCGATGCTTGATTTATGATGTCAAAGAGACCAACAGTGGTCCTCAGATTTATCTTTCGAGAGCTCACCGCAAATTCCTGCGGCGGCTGCTTGAAAATGAGGTTCCGGAGATCTATCACGGTGTGGTGGAAATCCGATCTATCGCCCGAGAACCCGGACAGCGCGCAAAGGTTGCGGTTTCCGCAACTCAACAGGGTATAGATCCGGTTGGCGCTTGTGTGGGTGTGCGCGGCGTTCGCATCCAGGCGATTGTCCGCGAACTTAATGATGAAAAGATTGATGTCATTGAATGGAGTAATGACATCCCTTCATTTATTTCCAAAGCGATCAGCCCCGCCAGGGTTGTTGGCGTGTATCTATCCGAATCGGAAGAAACAGGAAAAACAGCCACGGTAGTTGTCCCTGAGGATCAGCTGTCTCTGGCCATCGGTCGTGATGGACAGAATGCAAGGCTGGCTGCCAAACTAACGGGTTGGCGAATCGACATCAAGAGCATCGTGGAAGCTGCTGGGGAATCCTTGGTGAAATTACGCGAGGATCCGAAATATCAGGAAATGGCTGTCCGAGAAGCTGAAGCAATTGAGAAAGTAATTATCTTGTTGGAGAAAAAAGCGGAAGGACGTCCGCTCCCGCCCGAAGATTATGATTTCATGGCGAATTTTGTTGACCGGGTTGAAAAACGTGTCGAAAAGAAACGCCGTGAAGAGGATTTGGAAGAAAGGCGTCAGTACGAAGAAGCTCGGGCTACTGTGCCTGATCTGACCTTTGAGATAAATATTCTCGATGTTGATCTCAAAGAACACATTTTATATATTCTGCAGGAAGCGGGTATTGAGACGCTGGGCGATCTGGTATTGCAAATGCGATTGGATTCAGATAAAATTCTTGCGCTAAACGGAATCGGGCCGAAGTCATTTGAGCAAATTTCCGAACTTACAGATGGCTTACGCGTTTCGCCCGAAGAAGTCGCTGCTGCCGAAGCCAAAGCTAAAGTTGAAGAAACCCAACCCGAAGAAGTGGTTGAAGAGGAAGCCGGTGAAGAACCGGAAGAAGCCCTGACCGCTGAACCAGAAGCGGAGAAGGAAGAAGCGGAAGAAGAACCCGAAGAGACAGCAGAAACGGGTGCGAAAGAAGAAAAAGAACAGACAGAAGAGAAGAAAGATAAATTTGATGAAATCTTCTCTTATGATGCCAGAAAATATGGGTATTTTGAACCTGAGAAACCTAAATTTGATGAGGACGAGGAGGAACCCCAAAAGCCTGGCAAGAAAAAGAAACGGAAGAAACGCCGCTCAAGCTCGGATGATGTTGATGAGTGGGAAGAGTGGTAGCGATAAAATGAGAAGCGAGTAGATGGTCAAGAAATCAAAACGCCACGGTAAACATATCCCTAACCGTACGTGCGTGGGCTGCCGGGAAGTTTTACCCAAACGTTCATTGATCAGGATCGTGAAAGGGCCCGAGGGTGTGAAAGTTGACCCGACGGGAAAAGCCCATGGAAGGGGTGCTTATCTGCACGATCAACGATCCTGCTGGTTAAGCGGACTCAAAGGTGCTCTTGACCATGCACTAAGAACTAAACTGACGGATCAGGAAAAAAGTGAATTGTTGACTTATATGGAAACGCATATTCCTGAAGAAAGTATTGCCCAAAGGGGGGCGGCAGAGGGATTGTCAGGATGAAATAAGATCATCTGATCGCTCCTCAGCAGATAAATAATCGAAAAGCCCTTGGATCTTCTATATGTGAGAGGGAAGGGGAACAAAACATGGAGGTGTTGTGTGAGCGATAACGACAAAAACAAAATAATCTTACCTTACAGTATCAATGTTCGGGATCTGGCCGAGAAATTGGATGCCAGCCCAATAAAAGTCATTAAGACCTTGATGGCGAATGGCGTCATGGCAAGCATTAACCAAACAGTCGATTTTGACACGGCTGCAGTTGTCGCCAGTGAGCTTGGATTCGAGCCGGAATTGGAGCAGCTTGAGGAGGAGAAGCCCGAAGAGAAGGGTGAGGTTCCTCTTTGGCGACAGGTGATCGCCGACGAGGATGAAGATGCTTTGGAAGTCAGACCGCCGGTGGTGACGATGTTGGGTCATGTGGATCACGGCAAGACCACGCTGCTGGATGCCATTCGACAAACCAACGTCGCCGGAGGTGAAGAGGGCGGGATCACACAACACATCGGCGCTTATCAAGTAGAACATAAAAACCGTAAGATCACTTTTTTGGACACACCAGGACATGCTGCTTTCACATCCATGCGGGCAAGGGGGGCCCAGGGTGCGGACATTGTTGTGCTGGTGGTCGCTGCGGATGATGGCGTGATGCCCCAAACGCGGGAAGCTGCCAGCCATGCCAAGGCAGCCAGGGTGCCGATTGTGGTCGCCTTGAATAAAATGGATCTTCCCTCAGCAAATCCGGAACTGGTTAAACGACAGCTTTCAGAGATAGACCTTGTGCCGGATGAGTGGGATGGGGATACGATCATCGTTCCTGTGTCGGCAAAAGAGAAGGAAGGCTTGGACGATCTCATGGAAGCCATTCTTCTTGTTGCGGACAATCAGACCATCCAAGCGAACCCGGATGGGGAAGTGATGGGGACTGTCGTTGAAGCGGAATTGGATAAATTCCGGGGCACGATGGCAACTCTCCTCTTGCAAAACGGCACGATTAACATTGGCGATACCATTATCGCGGGAAAATCTCACGGCAGAATCAAAGCTATGTTTGACTACCGCGGGAACCTCATTGAGCAAGCTGGCCCATCCACACCCATTGTTGTAATGGGGTTAAATGATGTCCCCAGAGCGGGAGAAATTTTCAGAGTTGTTGAATCTGAAAAAGAAGCTCGAGTTATTGTGGAAGATATGGAAAATGCAGCAGAGTCGGAGCAGAAGGTCCAGCGTGCGACCCTGGAAGACCTTTTTGAACGCCTTCAGGCTGGTGAAGAACAGGAACTACGACTGATTGTCAAGGCTGATGTCCAGGGATCACTGGAACCCATTGTCAATTCGATAGAGGAACTTGGCGAAAAACAGTCAGATGTGGCCATCAATGTCTTGCATCAGGAAACGGGCAATATCACGGAAAACGATGTCATGCTGGCAGCCGCCTCAGACGCCATTATTGTCGGCTTTGCGGTTGAGGCTGACAGCGCAGCAGAACGGCTGGCAGAAACCGAAAAAGTATCGATACGGCTGTATACGATAATTTACCGCCTTACTGAGGATATTGAAAAAGCCCTTAAAGGTATGCTGGCGCCTGAAATGGTTGAACGCACTATTGGTCGAGCTAGAGTTCTGGCGACCTTCAGTGTTTCGAAATATAATGTTGCAGCCGGCTGTCGTGTGATTGACGGCGAAATCCGCCGGAATGGGAGCATTCGAGTCATCCGTGACGGGAAAGTTATTTTTGATGGTAATATCGGCTCTCTCAAGCGCGGTAAAGAAGACGTGCGCGAAGTCCGTGAGGGATTTGAATGCGGCGTGACGCTAAAACAATTCCATGAGTTTGAAGAAGGCGACGTGCTTGAGTGTTACGTGACTGAAGAACAAAAGCTTTAATGATCGAAAGTAAAAGGAAGATGATTATGCCTTCAGGAATAAGATTGAAACGAATTCAGGATCAAATTCAGCGGGTTGTAACCGAGATCATGGAAACGAAAGTGCACGATCCAAGAGTGGAAGGCGCTTATATCACCGATGTGTCTGTGGATCGTGAGTTAGATTATGCCAATATCTATATTTCCTCACTGGCTGGCAAGGAGCAGGCTGAGGAAATACTGGAAGGGTTAAACCATGCGAGCGGTTTTATTCGTTATACCCTCAGCCAGGAAGTGAAATTACGGGTGATGCCACAATTGCGTTTCTATTGGGACGATACACCGGAGCGCGCGGACAGGATCGAATCTCTTTTGGCAGAAATTCGTGAAGAACGCGGCGAAACCGATGAAAGTGATCAAAATACAGAAAACACAGAAAATACAGGTTTAGATGAGGAAGTGAATGACCAAGGAAACGGATTACAGAATTTCTGAAAAGATTAGAGCCAGCGAACGATTATTACTGGTATCTCACGTTCGACCGGATGCGGACGCTGCCGGCTCGGTGTTAGGTTTAGGTTTAGCCCTCGAGAACGTCGGAAAAAACGTTCAGATGGTTTTGGAGGACGGAGCGGATAACTTCAAATATTTACCGGGAAGTGATCGGATTGTGCCAGCTCCTGCAGGCGAAGTGGATATGGTTATTGTTGTTGATTGTTCCGACCCTGAACGGGTGGGCGGGGTATTGGCTGAATACGACCACGTTGACCTTGTTGTTGATCATCATAAGACCAACCTTCAATTCGGTGAATCTAACATTGTTGAATCGGATCAGGTCGCCACTGCGGCTATCCTGTTCGATCACATGCCGGAATGGGGACTTTCTTTTGATCCGGATGTAGCCTCCTGTTTACTTTCAGGAATCGTTGGGGATACGATCGGGTTCCAGACGCTGAATGTCAATGCTGATGTGATGCGGAAGGTCGCCGATCTCATGGATTTGGGAGCGGATTTAGGAAATATTTATCGTGAAGAACTTGTGATGAAGTCCTTTAAGGCAGTGCGTTATTGGGGGGCGGGATTAAGCCGCATGGAACAGAATGACGGCCTTGTTTGGGCAAGTTTGACGCTTGCCGACCGACAAAAAATAGGGTATCCTGGAAGTGATGATGCAGATCTGGTGAATGTGCTGTCTTCGGTCAATGAAGCCGAAATCGCACTCATTTTCATCGAACAACCTCAAAATATGGTTAAAGTAAGTTGGAGGGCACGACCCGGTATGGATGTTTCCGGAATCGCGTTTGAGTTTGGCGGCGGGGGGCATGCTGCCGCAGCAGGGGCGGATATCCAAGGGACGTTGGAAGACGTTATGGAAGATATTATCATTGAAACACGGAAATTATTGGAAAACTATCGTAAATAAAGGAGACTTACCGCTTACACCCCATGGGGAGTATGAAAATTATGAGTGAACAAGAATTTGATGTAAAAAATGCTGTCTCGGGGGTACTTGTTGTTGATAAGCCTGTTGGGATGACGTCGCATGATGTCGTTCAAATCGTACGACGGGGAACCGGAATACGACGTGCAGGCCACACTGGCACCTTAGATCCACGTGCTTCAGGCGTATTGGTTGTCCTTGTAGGGCCGGCGGTGCGTTTGAGTGAGTTTGTTTCGGCGTCTGACAAACGTTATCAGGCCATCATTCGACTCGGTGAAAGTACGGATACCTATGATGGCGATGGCGAAGTGACCCGCCGGTCGCCAGTGAATCTCACCTTTGATCAAATTGAAGAAGCCCTGACCCAGTTTGAAGGCACGGTTGAGCAAATACCACCGGCGTATTCAGCCAAGAGGATCAATGGTAAAAAAGCTTATGAGCTGGCGCGAGAGGGTGAGGATGTAGAGCTGGACGCGAAGGAAATTGATGTATATCACCTCGAATTGCTGGAATGGGATTCACCCGAAGCTATCGTGGACGTGTACTGTTCCTCAGGCACGTATGTCCGCTCCCTCGCCAACGACCTGGGTGAAGTCCTCAATACCGGTGGACATCTGGTCGGCCTGCGCCGCACAAAAAGCGGCGAGTTTGCACTCAGAGATGCCGTTCAACTTCGTAAACTTCAGGAAGCTTTTGATTATGGTGATTGGTATAAATACTTGATCCCGGCTGCTGAAGCCTTGAGTGATTGGCCGTCACGTGAACTCAGTTTTGAAGAAGTTGACCTGGTGCGTCATGGCCACCGGATCCCGGTTGAAGACCCGCCCGAAAATCTGGACCATTGGGTTCGTGCCATCAGCCAGCAGGGAGAGCTAGTTGCCTTACTGGAATATTTGCCTGAAGAAAAAGAATGGCAGCCTCGGAAAGTGTTTTTCTCGTAAGGCATCAATAGATTGATAGAATTGAACTATCGCCCTTTCTTTTAGTATAGGGAGGGTGATTTTCTGATTGAAACCGTTGAGCTGATATGCCAAACAATGACAATCATATAGTGAATCTGATCAATTATTTTGAAATGAGCCCTTTATCCTATCGGGATTCATACATCTCTATCGGCAACTTTGATGGGGTTCATCGCGGACATAGGGCAATCATTAAATACATGCACTGGCATGCCAAACCGCAGGGAATGCCGATTATCGTCGTGACTTTTTTCCCAAACCCAGCAGATTATTTCAACCATAAGACGAATAATTTTTATTTATCCACCCCAGATGAGAAAGAAAACTTTCTATGCGGATTGGGTGTGGATGAAGTATTAACTTTTAATTTTGATAAGGATTTTGCAAATCAATCCCCTAAAGCATTTCTTTCTGGTATCAAGGAAAAGTTGGGAATGAGTGTTTTGGTTGTGGGGCGCGACTTTGCGCTTGGAAAAGAGCGGGAAGGTACGGTCCCTGTTATTAAATCAATTGGGGAAGAATTGGGCTTTTCTGTTGAGATGATCTCTCCTATTAATTTCAAAGGCATGGAAATCTCATCAACAGAAATCCGCCAAAAGTTGGATGACGGTGACATTCGAGGGGCAGCGACACTTCTTGGCCGCTATTATTCCATCTCGGGTGAGGTTACCCACGGCTCCAATCGCGGGATGAATATTGGTCTGCCCACCGCAAATATCGCCCACTGGCCAGGGAAGAAGCTTCCCACTGTAGGAGTGTATGCCACAAACGTAATCCTGCGTGGTGAAAAGCACCAGGGGATCACCAATGTTGGCTTCAGACCAACGTTTGAAAATCAGGAATTACCAAGTGTTGAAACTCACATTTTGGATTTTGATGGTAATATCTACGATGAGAAGCTAACAATGCAATTTATTGAGAAGATCAGAGACGAAAAGAAATTCTCCGGCGCGGAGGCATTTCTTGAACAAATAGAACGGGATAAAATCACTGCCAGAAAGATCTTCGAGAATGAAGAGATCTAGACGTATCTACCTGCTCAGCCCTAAAAATCTAAGCCCGGAAACCATAGCGGTTGCATTTGCAAAGACTTCCCGATCCCCGAAGCCTTTTGATGAGATCGCGGGCGAATTGACGGATGAAGGTTCTGCCCAGTTCCATGAGAAATGGGTCGTAGGATATGGGCATTCCTCTGTTGCGGAGCACGCCGTCTTGCATTTAGCAATGGAAAATGTGTCACGACTGGCAATAGAAACGATTGAAGGGAATCGGCTGGCGTCCTATACAGAGAAATCCACCCGCTATCAAAAATGGGGAGAAGATGCCTTTTACCTGCCAGATGAGTTAAAAGACCACGACTTGGCGAAAGAATTTAAATCCACCTGTTCACGGCTTTTCTCCACATATCTTGAGAGTCTCCCTAAAGTTGAAACCTGGTTGAAAACGAAAATTTCACAGGAAAAGAATGAATCGGAAAAAGCCTATGACCGCCGGATCATGTCCACTGCAGCGGACATCTGCCGTTTCCTTCTGCCTGCGGCTTCGCTGGCAAACGTCGGCGTGACGATGAACGCTCGGTCATTGGAGTATGCGATCTGCAAAATGCTCAGTTCCCCATTACTCGAGGTGCGGGCTATTGGTGAGAGATTAAGGGAGGTCAGCCGGTCTGAAACGCCGACATTGGTGAAATACGCTGCGTGCAATGAATATCTCATCTCAACAAGAGAGAAGATGCGGAGGTATGTTGCTCAATTACCACAAAACGGTGGTGATGATTTCCGTTTGATCTCCTGGGATGAAGGTGGGGAGGAAAATATCCTGGCAGTGCTCCTGTTTCGTTATTCAAAGGACAGATCTTATCAGGCTTGTATTAACGCTGTTCACAATCTTTCTTCGAGTGAACGGGAGAATCTGGTTTCAGAGTTGATGGGTGAGCGCGGCCGCTTCGACCAGCCTTTGCGGGAATTTGAATATGCACAGATGACCTTCGAGGTCGTGATGGACCAGGGCGCGTATTTTGAGTTCAAACGCCACCGGATGATGACTCAGACGGTTCAACCTCTGACATCTACGTTGGGGTTTGCGATTCCAAAGGGAATTGTGGAAGCGGGTTGTGAGGGAGTATATTCCTCCGCAATGCGAGAAGCTGCCAGCCTTTACGAGCGTTTATCAGCGTGGAACCCGGATGTCGCCAGCTATATCGTGCCGAATGGTTTTAACCGACGGGTCTTATTTACCATGAATTTACGGGAGGCTTTTCATTTTTGCTGTTTGCGTGCTGCAGAGAACGCCCATTTTTCTATCCGAAGAGTTGCCCTTCGTATAGCCGAAACGATCCAGCACATCTATCCCCATTTTGGGCGCTACTTGGACGTCCCGGAAGGGATAACCTCGCACGATGTGAAGGACGAATACTTTTCTGCAGCTGAAGTTCGATAATCTTTTTCCTTTAATTTATTCAGGTCTGGCTCTTCATAAATTGGAGTAAGCATGATCATCCTGATGATCCTTTCGTTCCTCAGTATGTGGATCATGATGGGGAACAGTGAACGTGAACCGAATTGGCGGTTGGCTCTTATCCAGGCTATCGTGCTTTGGGGTGGATTTTTGGTTATAGGCACTGAAATATTGAGTTTGTTTACATATATCAACCGGACATCCCTGGGGATCATGTGGGCGCTGCCGATCTTAGCGGGTGCGATTTGGATGTGGTTATGGTTGAAAAACGGAAAGGTCTTGCGGCTGCCTGTGGTTTATCATCGCGACAGCTGGCTCGGCACGGTTTTGGATATGTTCGTAATTTTGATTTTGATCATCACGGCACTTGTGGCTTTTTTCTCCCCGCCGAATTCCAATTCAGCCATAGTCTCAGATATGGCGCGGGTGGCGCATTGGGCACAAAACCAGAGCCTGGCTCATTACGCGACGGGCATTGAGAGTCAGAACAGCCACTCACCAGGCGCGCAGATCATGATGCTGCATTTTTTTATCATTGGTGAGGGAGATAGCTTGGTTAATTTTGTCGCCTGGATCAGCTTCGCGGGATGTGCTGCTACGGCTGCCAGCCTGGCGGAAGTGTTGGGGGCGAAGGTAAATGGGCAGCGAATGGCCGCGATTTTTTCGGCAACACTGCCCGCCGCCATCGCCCAAGCCACCGGCGCAATGAATGACCTCGTGGTCAGTTTGTGGATCGTTAGTGCGGTTCTGATGTTGTTTCAGTACACTCGGAAAGAACAGAAACCTTTACACCTTATTCTTGCCGCGGTTGCGGCTGCGCTGGCTGTTGTCACAAAAGCAACGGCATTCATCTTTCTCTGGTCCTTCGCGTTGTATATCATCATTGTGCTTCGGCGGCGCGTGGGGCTGCTCAGAATGCTTCTATGGGCAGTGATTGCCTTTGTGATCTTAGGTGCTATCTGCGGCGGACACTTCTATCGAAATCAACAGTTGTATGGGCAATTTTACCGACCCTTAGAACTTACACAACAAATGAACGAAACCCGGAATTGGCGGGTTATGGTTTCCAATATCACCCGGAATGCCAGCCTGCACGCTGATTTACCCTTCCCACGAGCGGACCACTGGTTGAGGGAAAATTTACTCAAGCTGCATACTATGCTGGAGCTGGATATTTCTGATCCCCGTACTACAGTTTGGAATTCATTCTTCATTCCAGAAGTCAACACATCCGAGACGACCAGCGGAAATCCCGTGCATGCCGCTATGATTGTCTTCAGCATTACCGCTGTGGTTGGAATGGTACTTTTAGGGAAAGAGGATCATGAGATTCTGGTCTATACGGGGGCAATATTTTTCTCCATGATATTGTTTTGCTATGTCCTCAAGTGGCAGCCAACGGGCGGTCGGTTTCACTTACCCTTCTTTTTCCTTTTCGCCCCACTGCTCTCTGTATTGTTGGATAAGCTGGAGAAGTATGGACTTGAGACCGTATTAGCGGTTATTCTGATGTTGTATGCTTTTCCTTGGTTGTTTCAAACCTATGAACGTCCAGTTATTCCCCACGATGAACGTACCTATTACTTCAGTGTGTTCAACGAGAAACGCGATAAACTTTATTTTGCCACCAATCCAAAAGAGGAATACAAAGCTTATTGGGCCATCACCAACACCATCGATACAATGGGGATTACTCAGATTGGATTGGATTTGACAAGTGAGAGCGAAGAATACCCTTTCTGGGCAATGCTGGGTGCGCCCGATGAAGACCTGCACATTGAATGGGTTAATACAGACACAGCTTCAAATGTGTTACTTGATGAGGATTATTCGCCTGAGGCTATCATTGCTGAAGGGCTTTCCCCATCTGAAATAGCACGATATGCGAAAGAATACAAACATGAATCACATTTTGGCATTGATCTATTCTTTAGGGATGACGGATGAAATATATTAAACGATTATTTTGGAATCAGGAGCAAAAGCGATTAAGGACAATATGGCGTCTGGGATTGCATGCTGTTTTGGTCTTTGTGCTGACCAGTGTTTTTTCAATCGCATTTCTTCTTCTGGCTGTGATCGTTGATTTAATCGCCGGGACCAATCTCTCCGATGTACCAATGGGGAATGATCCTATGGCAATGTTGAATAATCCCTGGTTGGGTTCTATCTTGATTCCCGCGGCGACCTTGATGGGCATTTTTCTCGCCACTTTTATCTGCGGACGATGGTTGGACCGACGAAAATTTAAAACCTTCGGGCTTTGCTTTTCAAAATCATGGCTGCGGGATTTCGGCTTTGGCTTATTTTTGGGTGCATTCCTTATGGGATTGATCTTCTTGCTTGGATACTTGACTGGAAATTTGCGGATCGTCGGATTCATTCAATCCTTTTCGGAGCATGGGAATTTCCTAACCGGCTTTCTGCAGTCCCTGGTGTTTTACATATTTGTGGGTTTTTATGAGGAACTCCTCTCACGGGGATATCATCTGGAAAATTTGGCTGAAGGTTTGAATTGTAGAATTATTGGAAAACGTTGGGCGGTTATTCTTTCCCTGGCAGTGTCGTCATTGGTGTTCGGATTATTGCATATGAGTAATCCCAATGCGACCTGGGTCAGCACCCTCAATCTCTCCCTGGCTGGGATGTTCCTTGGGCTGGGCATGGTGCTGACAGGGAGTCTGGCGATACCGATTGGTTTGCATATCACTTGGAATTTCTTCCAGGGTAATGTGTTTGGCTTTGCCGTCAGTGGAATGATGACAAGTGCAACGCTCATTGTCACGGACTCTGTTGGCCCGGTGTGGTTAACAGGTGGGAAATTCGGCCCTGAAGCCGGAGTGTTGGGGTTGGTGGCGATGCTGATTGGGAGTATACTCATCATTCTATGGGTGAAAAGGCAGGGACATATAAGCTTGAGGGATGATCTCGCTTTGTATGAACCTCCGGAAGGTCATTCTCAATTTGCAGATAATCTGCAGTACCTGAGTAATGAGTGAGGCTGGCTTTTATCCGGTTGCATCGCCAACGGGTTTTTTGATTAAAGGAGTGCCTAAGCTGGGTGGCAACACGGACAAAACGTTCGTCCCAATATGGGATGAGCGTTTTTTTATTGCTTTCCCCCATGACTCTGGTAAATATCCATTCAATCAAAAATCTGGAGGTAAACAATGTCTGAGAACGATCTCCCAACGCGATGGTACGACATCAGTGCAGATCTGCCAACAGAATTGCCGCCGGTGCTCAATCCGCAGACCAAGGAACCGGTTACCCGAATTCCTGAATGTTCTGTTTCCGATGTCTCTTATCGAACAAGAGATGAGTCAGGAGCGCTGTATTGATATTCCTGAAGAGGTAAGGGAGATTTACAAGCTCTGTCGTCCGTCACCCCTATTCTGTGCTCGGCGGTTGGAAAAATTCCAGGATATAACCGCCCTTATCTATTTTAAAAATGAGGGAGTTTCCATATACAGCAGCCATAAGCGCAATACGGCTGTTCCCCAAGCTTACTATAATATGATTGATGGCACCAAAGCGCTGACCATGGAAACCGGTGCGGTGCAGTGGGGTTCAACCCTGGCGATTGATTGAAAATTTATTGATATGGATTTGGAAGTCTATATGGTTAATGCTTCTAGAGAGAGGAACGTGTTATCCTGTTCAATCTCTCTGGTAACGACTTGTTTGATCTGGCTGCATATGATGACTATAATCAGGGAAAGATTGTTGATGACACGCTGGAGATGACACTTGAAGAGATCCGGTCACATCTTCCAAAGGTGAATCTATAACAACGCAAAGGTCTTCTCTCACCCTAAATGTCCTCTCTTTGGAAAAGTAAGGGGATAACCTCTTCTTAAATCCTTAAAAATTTTAATGCGCACGATTACGGGGTGGTATAATTTATTGATTTTCGTGAATTTTTCGCCTGGGCGGGAGAAAAACGCCCGGAACAAAGCTTTGCTTAGGAGGTAAAAGTGACTGTTCATTTATATTTATCCTTAGTTCCTGAAGCGCTGATAGCTTCAATGCTCACGCCGGAAGAGTTTGGCAACTACTACGCTGTGGGCACCAAGAAGAAATCCAGTGGGCAGGCTATTTTCTTTGAGGTGGATCCTGCTTTTCGCAGCAAATATTTCAGGATTGATGAGGGTATTTCACGATGTGTGGCTCATGAAGATGGGACACCGAAAGCATCTATCTATATTAGCGTCTACCGTGTTTTAGAGCATGTCAAACTTTCGGCATTGAGAGAATTATTCCTGGTGACGCAAGATGGTCGTACGTTGGAATTAGAATCCAGCAAGACGGTCCCCGAGTTAGATGATGGCTTACATCTTTACAAAGAAATTGCCCCGGTATCACCTCTGATTGCCAGCCGGCTGAACCCCCTGGAGTTTTACGACTTGATTGTCAAAAATCCGACCTCACTGGTGACACTGCCGGCTATTGTTTTCACTGAGCTTCGGTTGGATGAACTGGCAGAGGATCCAGAGATGGGACAGGTGGGCGATTTGCCCTATCGAAACATGGACCATTTACGTGAAGTCTTAATGGATATGAAGACTAAGCCAGTTGCTACAAAGATGGTTGATCGTGTCAGTCAAGCGACGTTTGCTTATCGGACTGTGAAAAATGGTTTCTATGTCGGCAATGAATCGGACCTGCTTTTTTACCCAATGCCGTCCAATGAAGAATTGCGTGACAACAATTATCGTTGGTGGCGTTCAGCAAAAATGTAAAAACAATCAGCATTGTATGCAAGCGTATGTTTTCGTAGGTCTTATGAATAGAGGAGTTAATTATGGAACAAACTTGGCTTTATATTAGTATTGCAGCAAGCGTGGTTTCAATCGCTGTTGCTGTTTATCTATATTTTTGGGTTATACGTCAGACGCCAGGAACGGAAAAAGCGCAGGAAGTCGCCTCTTGGATTCGAGAAGGTGCCCAAACGTATTTGAAACGCCTTTACATGGCATTGACCATCGTAGCCGTGATTCTTGGTTTTATTATTGCTGTCGTATTTAGTTTTGATTTGATTGACATTGCTGCGGGGGATGTGGATATAACACCATTGAATGGTATTAAAATGGCAGTTGCTTTCATAGCTGGCTCCCTGTGTTCAGCGGTGGCTGGGTATATGGGCATGAGTATTGCGGTCGAAGCCAACGTCCGCACAGCGACAGCAGCGAATGATTCTCTCAATAAGGCATTCCAACTTTCGTTTTATGCAGGTTCCGTGATGGGTTTAGCCATGGTTGGCTTGGCAGTATTGGGAATGACCATTATCTTTTTGATCACGGGGGACGCGGATATTGTCCTCGGGTTCAGCTTTGGCGCTTCTGCATTGGCGCTGCTTGCAAAAGCCGGCGGCGGCATTTACACCAAGACTGCAGATATCGCAGCCGACCTGGTTGGTAAAGTCGAGGTTGGTATACCAGAAGACGATCCCCGCAACCCAGCCGTTGTGGCTGATAATGTTGGGGATAACGTTGGTGATGTTGCTGGAATGGGCGCCGATATTTTTGATAGTTATGTGGCATCCACTGTAGCAGTCATGTTGCTTGCCGCTTCGTCTACTTCCCTGGATTCAAAATATATAGTCCTGCCATTGATCTTATGCACGCTTGGGATTGGTGCGTCTCTATTGGGTATCCAATTTGTCCGAGTTGGCAAGAACGGCAAACCCGGCCCAGCGCTGAACTTCGGCACTGTGATCACGACCATCTTCTTTTCAGCTATGGTAGTAGCACTTGTGCTTTTAAGCGATATTAATATAGGAGTCCTTTGGGCGACATTGACTGGGTTGATCACGGGCGTGATCATTGGCTTTACCTCGGATTACTTCACATCTGAAAGCCAAAAACCTGTATTGGAGACGGCACGTGTGTCTGAATCTGGCGCAGCGATTAATATTATTACCGGCTTCAGCTATGGTCTGATCAGTATTGTTCCCTCCGTTATCGGCATCGCCGCGGCGACACTATTGTCTTATTACCTGGCGCAGACGAGCGGACTTCCCGGCATTTACGGGATTGGTATCAGTGCGGTAGGGATGTTGTCCATCAGCGGCATGATCGTTTCTGCGGATGCCTATGGTCCCATTGTGGATAACGCTAGAGGTATCGCTGAAATGGCAGGGATGGATCATGAGGTCATCGCTACAACAGACACGCTGGATGCAGCTGGGAATACCGCTAAGGCAATCACTAAAGGCTTCAGCATCAGCGCAGCAGCGTTGACTGTGTTAGCCCTTTTCGCCGCTTATGCTGAAGTCGTGACGGTCAGTGGGGCTGAGATCAATATGAGTTTGCGGGATCCCATTGTCGTTGCAGGCGTGTTCTTGGGCGCTATGACGCCGCCCTTATTCAGCGCACTGACCATGCTTTCGGTGACCAGCAATGCTTTTGAAATGATTGAAGAAGTACGAAGGCAGTTCCGTGAGAGACCGGGTATATTGGCGGGTACAGAACAGCCCGATTATGCCACCTGTGTCGGTTTGGCCGCGCAAGGTGCCTTGACCTCCTTAATACTCCCAGCATTCCTGGCCGTGGGTTTGCCTTTGCTGATTGGGTTCCTTTTAGGGCCGAATGCGCTGGGTGGTTTTCTGGGCGGCAGTATTTTCACCGGCGTGATCTTCGCGCTGTTGATGTCGAACGCTGGCGGTTTGTGGGATAACGCCAAGAAATATATCGAAACAGGACAGTTCGGTGGACCAGGATCGGATTCACATAAAGCGAGCGTTGTCGGTGACACGGTTGGCGATCCCTTCAAGGATACAGCAGGGCCCTCTTTGAACACATTGATCACCGTTATGTCTCTTGTGTCATCATTGTTTGCACCTCTTATTGCAGCTTTCCATATTTTCTAATGGATGAAGTGTGAATATTATATTTACTGGTTTTTCCACAAAGTAAATATATGAAGTATTTCTCGTAAGGGTGAGGCACAGAGCGCCGAAGTATGAAAGCGAGCCTCGCCCTTACTCATTTTAAAATACAAACTTCCTTGGTATTGAAAAATTAGCCGTTTGTACTTACTAAAAATTTGATTTTTTTGAGAGTTTAATCACAATATTTGGATGAGTTTTTTTTAACAGCCTAGTTGTTTTTTATCCTTCAACGATGTTTCGATATTAAATGGGCATGGTGAAGTGGAAGGTGGATCCTTCACCCTCTACACTTTCAAACCAGATTTTACCCCCCATCATTTCTGTAAGCGTTTTTGAAATCTTTAAACCCAAGCCCGACCCGGGTGTTTTTTCGATCTTCTTTCCTGTGCCCCTGAAGAATTTCTCGAATAAATGTTTTTGATCCTCTTTAGAAATGCCGTAACCCTTGTCCTTCACCCAAAAGTGGACGACTTCCGCAGCGCCTTGTTCATCCCATGTGTTAATCGCATGTTCCGCACCTATCTCAATCCTGCCACCCTCATGCGTGTATTTGATAGCGTTAGAAACCAGATTTGATAAAATCTGGATTAACCTCAATCGATCGCACCATACATTATGTATTTCTTTTGGTATCTTTATTTGAACATCTAGAGAATTTTCTTTGATTTTATTTTCATAGGATTGGAGAACCTCATTCACGACTTCATGAACGGAGGATGATTCAAAGGATAGCCTGAGGGACCTCGTCTCGATTTGTGATTGATCAGAGAGGTCAGTGATGAAGGTGCTCATCTGCCTGACGTTGTGAGAAATGGTTGACAAGAAATCGACCTGCTCCTCGTTGACGTTCCCCGCCATACCTTTCCTCAGGATATCAGCGTATCCTTTGATAACGGTCAGGGGGTTTTTTAGTTCGTGGGAAATGAAACTGATAAATTCGTTTTTTGCCTGAATGGTGTCATGCAGTTCCTGGTATAGAATAATGTTTTTAAGGGCGAGGAATGCATGATCTCCAAGACGGTTTAGGAATTCACTATCTTCTTTGTCAAGACTGTCTTCCGTATCCAGATGAAGCATCAAAACCACATAATTCATTTTTTCCAATTCGGACTGTTTGAGATAATGTATCTGATAATCTTTTGAGATGCCAAGTATTTCCGAAAGGCTTTTCGAATTGATGATGTTTTGTTCTTTTTCTAATGATTCAGCAAGCCAGGGAAAATCGTTCAACGGGATATTATCTTTATGAATCGGTTTTTCTTCACCAGGAAGGACCTGGCATAAATTCTCAAAAGAATCCGACTCCATATCGACTATGCCCATGGTTCCTGCTTGGGCATGGGTGTGGGCAATAGCAGCTTTGAGCGTGATCTCTAAAGCCATGGATAGATCACGGGTTGAATTCAATTCCCGGTCTATTTTCTGCATGATATAGAGTTCTTTGATCCGTTCTTCCAACGCCCGATCTGTCTCTGAATATAACGTTGCATTATGGATGGCAATGGCAGCCTGACTGGCAAACCCCTCAAGTATTTTTAAGTCATTCTCATTGTATGGGATGTTATTCTTTTTATTAATGACTTCCAAAATTCCGATAATCTCGCCTTGCGTAATGAGAGGAACAGCCATGATATTTCGGATTTGAGAGATGACTTCTGGATGGGTGTCTTTGAATAACAAAACCTCCTGGTCCACGTCGTTTTTAATAACCGACATTCTTCTGGAATATGCTTCACCACCGATTCCCTGATCCAAAGGTAAGCGTTTTCCGATCAGCGGCGTTCCGATCGGTCCTGCAACTACTTGAAATTCAAGTTCATCACGTTTATCATCAATCCTCATTAAAATACCGGATGAGCTATCGAGGATTTCGAGCGCACCGTCCAGAATGTTCATTAAAAGCGGTTCAAGAACAAGTGTTGAGGTGAGTTGATGACTAACTTTGTTAAGCATCGCTAATTCTTGTGTTTGTAGTTGCGAAGCTTGAAGCAGGTTTGTTTTTATAATGGCACCACTCATTAGCGACGAGATAGAATTGATTAAGTTCAAGTTAATCCGATCGAAAGCGGTCCTATTACTAGAGTGTCCCAGGCTAAGTGCACCAATGACGCGGTCATTAGCAGTCAGCGGTATGATCAGCCATGTGGAGGCTTCATTGATGATTTCCGATTTTCTCTCAGAGATGCTATGCTTTTCAAGGAAATTATCCTGCAATCTTTTTGGTTGATGGGTGGAAACAACTTTCTTTCCGTTCTCATATAAGAACATGCGACAATATTCTTCTTCAATTTTGGATTCCATCACCAAAGATAGCTTATCAATATCAAAGAGGGACTGCATTTGTGAATAAACTGCTGTTAAAAGCGAGTCAAGATCATTGTTATTGTTAATGGTGACTGCAATTTTATTAAGGACATCCATTTCATGTAAGCTTTTATGGGTTGATGACGTTGCATCCGCACGTTCATAAACAACGGAAAATTGATGCGTTAACGTACCAATGAGATCTAAATCCTCAACTGTGTAGGGGTCACTATTGATTTTGGGTCCTAAGGCTGCCCAGCCATGAATACCTTGGGCGGCGGGAATAGGAGCAAAGATTATTGATCCATGCTTATCCCATAAACCTTCCCAGGGTTTTTCTTTTTCGATTTCACTCTTTTTTGGTTTGAAATATAGTACATCGTGTAATTTTTCAAGCGTGTTGGGAATAACTGAATCGCGAGGGATGATGGATTCACTATCATTTTCTATGTCGGGATCAAGTTCTGCTGCATATCCGAGGATCTCTGGCTTATAGAGATAAATGTGGACGTGTTCCGGATTTAATATCTCTTTGATCGCATCCCTCAGTAATTCGACAGCGACAGTTTTATTGGTCGTTAAGGTAAGTGAGGAAATATAATGCAATGTCAGATCTTTAGTTTGCTGCGACGACGCCTTTGGTTTGGGAAATAGGCGTTCAATGTTCTTTCGGATGGGTTGAACTGTGAAGATGACCAGAAAGATCATCGCGCCAATTATCAAAGGATTGTCGGGCGCAATGGGTGAAATCAGTATCTTGTTCAAAAGATGAATAAAAATAAAGTAGATCACTCCAAATGCGAGGGTGATTAATGCGTAGATTATGATTCGCTGAAACGAGTGTTTGGTCTGGGGTAGTAAATAATTTTTAGTGTTAAAAGTATAGCTGATAGGGTAAATGGATAGTGGGATGAGAAAAAGCGGATTAATGGAAATTTTTGGAAATTGTAATAGGTTAGCAAATAGATATATCAGAACTGGTAAAAAAGAACAGATTGAAGCAATCAAGAGAATATGAGCCCGTTTTTGGAAAAATTGAGAGGTGATATGCAGTCTCATCCTTAATAGAATGAAGATGTGGAATATCATGCTCAGGCAAAGCGAGCCCATCAGAGCCCAAAAATAAGGCAAAACCCCCATTGTTGTTGATGGATTTTGAAGCTTGAATAATGCGATACCAATCAAGATGAAAATGAGCGGGTAAGCGACATAATTAAGCCAGAATCTTTTTTCTTGGGTTGGTTTATGCCAGGGCAGAAGAATTGTTATGCGAACAAGGGAAGCTGCCGCCAATCCAACACTGATAAAGAATACGGGAACAAGGCGATGTAAAGAGAAAAAATCAAAATACGTGATCAGCATGATAGCGATGCTCGTTGTGAAGACGGCGAAAGCAGTGTTGATCGCATCTTTTCTCTGGTCACTAAACGCCCATAACCCCGCTAAAAAGCATAATAATGCCGCGAACAAAGGAGCATAGATAAATAATAAGCGTGTTATCCAAGAGAAATGTATCAGGGTAATATCATTCTGAAAAGTTTGTCCCGTTTCCGTGAAAGTCGTAAGGGTTATCTCATCGCCGGGTTCAAAATTAGAAAGCGTTTTTGTGACGTCAAGGGAGGTTTGCACTTGCTGTCCGTCAAGTGCAATGAGTCTATTTTTTAATCCCAATCCGAGTTCCTCTATCGGCCAAGAATCATCGGTAATGAACTTCGGGGTCTGTGCGAATCTTAATGTGGGTGTGAGAAAACCGCCGATGAAAGGATTCTGAACCCAGCGGGATGTGAGAATGGGCATAGCAATAATGATGAAAATTGCCGTTGTCATGTATATGACGAGGATCAGATTGGGATTCGATTTCTCTTGAATTCTGTTTCGTTTCATTTCAATTAAATTTAATATTAAATACAAAAAAAGAAAATTTGTATTAAATAATAAGAGTGAACACGCTGTGTTCTAAGGATATAATAACATAATATCGTATCAAAAACAGATTTGATAAAATTTTACTTGCAAAGTGTAGGAAAGGTGTATGGGTTATATGGTCCATGATTTTGGCCCCGGCATGACCATTGATGAATTAATTGATATGCGCGCTGTGGATATAGCAGCGCTAAACCTTCCTTCCGAAACGCTTTACGCTGTCGTCAAACAAGCGGCGTCCATCATGATAGATGCGGAATTAACCATGTATGTTTTAAGTGAATTGTGGGAAGATGGACACAGCGTTTGGCGGGATTTTATGACAGAAGAAACGGTTGTTGTTACGCCTACCGGACAAATAAGAACGTCCAAGGACTGATGACGATATATTCTACTTTTTTAATGAAGCTTTCATGTCACGGCGAAGATCTTCCGGAAATTCATTCAGACAATCTTTAATAAGCTGTGCGGTTGCCGACGAGTCGCTTATTGCCAGGGTTTGTTTTAGAAAGAATGCGGTTTCTGTTGGAGAGCGTTGTACTAACCTTGACACAAGCTGTATTAGATCTTGTTGAATTGCGGGATGTGGATTTCGGATCAAAGGGCTGATTAGCCGGAATACTGCGGGCAGATTGATAAAGTCGGGATCCTTTGACCCTTCTGATAATCCTTTAATCCCCAGCCCAATCATTTTTGGTTTTTCTTTTTCAAGAAATGATGCAATAAAGCGTTCCCATTCTTCCTGAAAGTCACCCCGGAGCTGTTGGGCGCCTGTGGAAAAAAGCTGGGAAATGAGAGTTTTATCCAAATTTGGCGAAATCCATTCTGTTATGCGGGAGAGTATCAAGGCTGGTTCGGATATGGGTGCTGCTCCCAGAATATGGATCGCTGTTTGCTTTATTTCCAGATAGCTGTCTTTCCATAATTCATCAGCCAGTGCAAGAGCAGCCTCAAGCTGCGTTTCACAGCGGCGGCTCAATTCCAGGTTAAGCTGCCGTGCGACCGGGCGCGGGAGATTGTAGATGGGGATCAACGGTCTGGAGGAAGATGAATCGCCAAAATGCAAATGACGGTTAGCGTATTGATTGAATAAATCCTGCAGGTGTTGATGGAATTTCTCTGGCAGGTCAAAGAAAGTCAAAAGTTCTTCAATTTGAAATTTCAACCTTTTTGGGTCAACTGCCGGCATAGTTCCTCAGGATATTTGGATAGATATTGATAAGACTGGGGTAGGCGGAAAAATCCGTTTCCCCTGGTTCTTGTTGATCAATACCCTCGTGCAAAATAGGCTTTTTCGGTAGTTTCTTGACCGCTGAAAAAGCATTTGCCTTTTCCGCCTGATTGTTCGAGCGGGAAGCAGCGCAGGGTAGCTTTAGTTTCCTCTTTGATTTTAGCTTCATTTTCAGCGTTTGCTTTCCACCAAACATAACACCAGCCTTCATTGGCGATGATTTCCTTAAATTCGTCGTAATCCTTTGGCTCAAAGATGTGATCGTCTCTAAATTTCGTCGCTTTCTCAAGCATATTTGCCTGAATCTCGTCCAGCATCTCACCAACCGTCTGAGCGATGCCCTCCTGGGGGACAAAGGATTTGCCATCCCGGCCGGGGATATCCCGTCTGGCAAGTGCAACGCTGTTCTTGGCGACGTCTTTTGGCCCAATTTCAAGGCGTAAGGGAACGCCACGGAGCTCCCAATGATTGAATTTAAATCCGGGAGTCACTTCGGTGCGGTCGTCCACTTCAACCCGATAATCAGCGAGTTCTTTTTTGACTCTGTCAACCGCAGCCATTACTTTTTCTTGCTCTTCGTCCTTGCGGAAGATGGGGACGATTACCACCTGGATGGGGGCAAGACGCGGCGGCAGGACCAACCCCAGGTCATCGCCATGGGTCATGATGATAGCGCCTATAAAACGGGTGGACAAGCCCCAGGACGTCGTCCAGCAATATTGCAGGGTGTTATTCTCATCGAGGTACTGAATATCAAAGGCCTTGGCGAAGTTTTGCCCCAAATTGTGGCTGGTGCCAGACTGAAGAGCTTTGGTATCACTCATCATGGCTTCGATGGTGTAAGACTGGACAGCGCCGGCAAATTTTTCACTTTCACTCTTGAGGCCAGGGATGACCGGCACGGCGGCTTCATTTCGGGCGAAGTCGGTGTAGATATCCAGCATTCGCAGGGTTTCTTCCTGCGCTTCTTCCGCAGTAGCGTGGGCGGTGTGGCCTTCCTGCCAGTAGAATTCCAGCGTGCGCAGGAACAACCTGGTTCTCATTTCCCAGCGAACCACATTTCCCCATTGGTTGATCAGGACTGGGAGGTCCCGGTAGGATTGAATCCATTTTGAGTACATATAGCCGATGATGGTCTCGGATGTGGGACGGACAATGAGAGGCTCTTCTAATTCTGAACCGCCGCCAATGGTGACAACTGCCAGTTCGGGAGAAAAACCCTCCACATGCTCCTTTTCTTTTTCGAGGAAGGACATGGGAATGAAGAGGGGGAAGGCAGCATTGACATGTCCGGTGGCTTTAAAGCGGCTGTTCAAGGCATCCTGAATATTCTCCCAGAGGGACCAGCCGTAAGGACGCACAACCATACAGCCGCGTACGGGAGCGTAGTCCGCCATTTCAGCCCGCTGCACGAGCTGGTTATACCATTCGGAATAATTTTCTGATTTGGGTGTTAATTTCTTCTCATCCATAATTGCTTTCTTTTTTAATGTTTATTAGATAGGTGTTAAGGAAGGTCTTTGAAAGACTTCAATAATGAAAAAGCTGATTCGGAGTCGGGTGCGAAGGCAATCCGTTCGCGGTTTTCAATGGGGACGTATTCTCCCAATTCCTGGAAGAATGTCTTCATGAGGGTGTGCCATCCTTCCCCAATGAGGATCAGAGGTTTGGGATCAATGGCGTTAATTACCAGTTCATTCCAGGTCAGGCAGATTTCCAGCAGGGTACCCACACCGCCCGGAAGGGCGAAGCCTGCGTCACAGTGGTCAATTAATTTATTAAGACGTTGTGGCAGTGTCTTACAACGCCATTCCTCAGCAACCCATTGATTGGGACCAATTGGGCGGTAGGCTTCTATTGCATCGCTGGTCACGCCAATGACATGCCCACCGGCTTCGCTGGCACCGCGTGAAACGGCTTCCATCGTGCCCATGTATCCCCCTGTTAATACCGTCAGACCTGCTGAGCCAAGCAGTCTCCCAAGCTTGTAAGCTTCCTGATATGCTTCGGAACCGGGCTTTGGGCTGGATCCGCCAAACACACTAATTTGCATTGTCATTTGATCTCTTCTTCAGTTTGTGTATCATGATCCCAGGTGCGGTCAAGGTTGAATCTCAGTTTATTCAATACAGCTTCTTCCAGATTGATCTTGGAGACGCTGGCAAGCTGCAGCAGGTAGAGCATGACGTCTGCTAATTCGCCTGCCAGCATATTAGGGTCTGGGGGTTTTTCGGCCCATTGAAATAATTCAAGAACCTCTGCGGCTTCAATGTTGAGGGAAACTGCCAGGTTCTTAGACGTCTGAGGGCGTGGGCTTTCAGAGTCATACCAGCCTTTTTCTTCAACAAATTGGTGCATTCTTTGCGTTAAATCGTTAATATCCATCACGTCAGAATTATACATGATAACCGACAATGCCGAATGAGGAAGCCTTGTAATATCAAGGCAATTGCAATGATGAAATCCATACTACTTCATTTCTAACAAGATAAGATTTAGCTCTCTCAGAAAAAGTTATTAAAGCCTTCCCCTTGAGCGCAGCGAAACACCCGAAGGGTGCTGAGGGGAAGGTGGCGCGTAGCGCCGGATGAGGAATTTTTTTCTTTTGTCCAATAACTTGATAACGTTGATGCTTCTTTTAATTTATCTTGGTAAAGTCGTTATTCTCAAATCCTCAAATAATAATTATTTCCTTTCTTTACCTCATCAGTCTACTTCGTAGACAGCTTCCTCTTTTCCCCTTCGGGGGCTGCGTCGCTTCGCTCCTTGAGGGGAAGCCTAAAAAATATGTCAATATGCTGATAGTGAGAATTTTTTTGTCTAGATACCAAGATAATGATCTAACCTTCTAAAGTTAGAGAATTACCAGCAGTTTTTCTCACTTTAACAATGTTTAATGAAAGAATGTATGGATTTTGCGATTGCCCTGCTTATTCTATCGGTTTATTAGAAAAATTACTTCTTCGCCAGAACGCCAAAGGCTTGCGCCTTGGGCGTAACAGTGAACCCTGCCTTCTGCAGCCGGTCAACCACACCCCGTCCGGTGCCAGTTCCAGATCGACTTTTCGGGTCGCCAATGTAGTGGTACATGCGCCCATTGGGCTTTAGAATGCGGAAGAAAGATCGGTAGATATCGCCTGAATACAGATGCCCAGCCAAGCTGAAGGTGGGCGGATCGTGAGTGATGGCATTGAAAACTTCGTCTTGAAAGCACGGTACCAGATCTGCTGTATTTCCGATGATGATATCAATTTTTGGATTGGCAAAAAGTCCTTGTGACCAGGGATTAAGCCGGCATATGGAAAGCACCACAGGGTCAAATTCAATGGTGATGACGCGATTGGCGGTCTTTGCTGCCCGCAGGGCTGTGTAACCCAAGCCCGTTGCTGTATCCAAGATGAGACCATGGGGGATCCCAATTGCTTGAATTTTTCGGGTGGTGTCTTCAACCGGCGTGGTTTCTTTAACACGATGCATAGGAATCCCAGAGATCAATATACTGGGCGCCTTTGACGTTGGGTAAAGGCTGTAATAACGGTTTGTATAGTAGGAAAAGGCTTCTACTTTTTGCAGCTTGCCATCGACAAGGCGATAACAACTGTTTTCATTTTCATTGATGGTTTTTATTTGTGTATCGGTTAGGATTTCACCATCTGGCAGGTGCCATCCATTGGATGTTCGTTCAACTTTGATAGTGGACAATCCTAAATCTGTGGATAAAGGCATTGTAGACATTGCATATTTATCCGCCAGAGGGCGAGTTTGATAATGAGAAAATATCATCTTTGAGTTGAGGGGGCTAATTACCAAAAAATAGTTCCCACCAGATTTCCCACTCTTTCACCTCATCAACAACGACTTCAAGTTGGCTTGTTGGGGTGGGTACGGGATCCGAGGGGGGCAGCAGGACAATGGGGACATCGCCCTCCTGAACCATGCCCGCTTCCTGGCGCGCCCATTCTTCAACGGCATCGTCGGATTTGGCATAGGCGATTTCAGTCTGAAGAGCGAAACGCGTTGCTTCCAGTTGGGCATATTCCTGGGTCAATTGCTTTTGCTGCCCGCGCAGTTTGGAAAGCAGGACCATCCTCTGGTTGAAATTTAGAAATAGCAGGACAAGGATGATCAAAGCAATGACCACTATAAAACGCTTATCTTTCAGGATCTTTTTCATTTGATTCAATCTATCTTACTACGATAAGGTACATTAACTCTTTGTTACACATATTGTACCATTTGCGCCATTATTATACGTATAAAACAACCCCCCCAATAATCGGGGGGGTGAGTGCCGAAGGAGGGAGTTGAACCCTCATGAGCCCAAGGCTCACTACGCCCTGAACGTAGCGCGTCTGCCAGTTCCGCCACTTCGGCGTGGAATTTATTTTATCCAATTACAGCGTTTTGTCAACCGGATCGCGTTAATTGAAGAAAAAGTGTGTTCTGTTTGTATTTTCAGGTAAAATCATATCATACATTATCCGTGTTTTTTGAAAATAATTTATCAAAACAAAAAGGAGTGCAACTTGAAGAAAAAAATCCAAACCTATTTATGGCTTGCCTTTTATTTTCTGATGGTATTTTTACCATTGGTACTCCTGATGATCCTTCCGAAGCCAGATGGCAGAGAATTTCTGCGTGAAGTATCCGTGGCTTTGGGATTTCTGGCAATGGCACTCTTAGGGCTGCAGACCATTCCAACGTCACGGTTAAAATTCTTCACGAAGGCTTTTCCCATGGATACACTGTATACCTTTCACCATGGCTTATCCATATTCACTTTCCTGATCGCACTGGCGCATCCGATTTTATTGTTCATCAATAATCCGGAGACATTACGCTTATTGAACCTGTTTACAGCCCCCTGGCGCGCCAGAGCTGCCGTCTTATCCATTGTGGCAATGATCATTCTTATTGTGACTTCTGTCTGGCGTGAGGTCATGAAACTCAAGTATGACGTTTGGCGCTGGATCCATGACGGTTTATCGTTCCTGGCGATTGGATTGGCGCTGTACCATATGTTCAAAGTCAATCACTATATGTCCCTGACATACCAGAGAGTGATCTGGTTGATTTTAACTGGGATTTGGGTTTTGATCATTTTATACATCCGTGTAGCCCGTCCGATCATCATGATTAAGAAACCTTATACGGTCGTTGAACTTAAGGAAGAAAGAGGTCAGAGTTGGTCGCTCTATCTCAAACCAGATGGTCACGAGGGAATGGTTTTTGAAGCTGGGCAATTTGCCTGGATTACGAACGAATCGCCATTTATCTTCCGTGAGAATCCCTTCTCGTTTTCAAACAGTGCAGAGTCAGAAGGAAACGTGATTGGGTTTACCATCAAAGAATTGGGAGATTTCACGAATACTGTGAAGAACTTCAAACCCGGAGACACAGTTTATGTGGATGGGCCTTACGGCACGTTTAGTATGGATGAGCATCGTTGTAAGGATATGGTCTTTATCGCCGGAGGCATTGGATCAGCGCCGGTGATGAGCATGCTGCGGACATTGGCTGACCGCGAAAGCAAACAGCAATTGACATTTTTCTACGGCAACCCTACTTGGGAGTCGGTGATCTACCGTGAAGAACTTGAGGAACTGGAGAATAAATTAAACCTTAACCTCGTTCACGTTCTTGAAAAGCCGCCGGAGGGATGGGAAGGTGAATCTGGTTTCGTTACAGCCGATATCCTGCGCAGGCATTTACCTGAGGATTACAAGGAATCCACCTTCTTCATGTGCGGCCCTTTGCCGATGATTGATGCGGTTGAGGGTGCTCTGAAGGAAAATGATGTGCCGCCGACCCAGGTATTCTCCGAACAATATGAGATGGCGTGAGAGAAGGAACAAGATGGATATTCAACATATTGCCCAGCGTTTCTTTATTATAGTGACGGTACTTTTGTGCATCGGATTGGCTTTGTTGTTTGGTGCTATTCAGGCAGGGTTGATTTAGCACTTCACCTTATTGTTTCGATGTAGATTAATTGAGACGCCTATCCTTGGGTATCTCTTTATATCGAAAAAGGCTGCCATGGTACCGGCAGCCTTTTGTGTTTATCTAATTCAGGTGTTTTATTCGGGTCGGATCAACTCAGTCATGTTGACGGTTATCACTTCGCCAAGATTGGCGATCCCGTCGTACATTAACTGGATTAAGTAACTGGCATTGTGCATGAAACCGCCCGGGTCTTCAATGACAAGGTGATAATTGTAAGTTGATTTGATCAGGCGTGGCGTCCAACTGGCATATTGGTTGCCAAAGTTAGTTTCGTCCTCATCAGCCTCACCGTTACCATTGCTGTCAACGAACCAGTAGGGATAACCGTGTCCATAGACAATAGGTTCGCCAATGACCTCGCTGGCGTATTGTTGAATGGCGGCATAAAACAAGTCGTGCATGGTGGTTAATTCCCCGTAAACACCTTCTGTGGTATCTCCATCGCCGTCATAGTCAGGTGTGTCCTCCACGCGAATATCGCGCAGGTCTCCGTAATCGCTGACGGCTGGGTGGCAGGCTGCACATTCGCTGGGTGTGATTTCAAGGCTGTGGGGGTCGTGGCATTCTGTACAATCCTGATAATCCTCAACATGGGGATAAAAGCCCGCGTAACTCATGCCGGGATATTCGTAGCCGACGTTTACCTCGGTCCCAAAACGCACGGCACCGCCAATGCGATAGTGGACGTTGATAAAACTCAAGTCCGCATTGACTTCGTCTTCCGGCAGGTCTACGATAGCATTCTCTACATCTGTGCCTGCACGGGTTCCCTGGTGGCACTCCGCACAATTGGCGGTAATTTCCAGATCATCAATTTCTGCGCCGGATGGAAAAATAACAGTGTCCTTTTCATGGGCAGAGGGGTTGTGGCATACAAAGCAGGTCACAGTTGAGCCAATGTTTGCGGCTGTGTCTACCATATTCGCTACGCTGCCATCTTCCCCAAGGTAATCGATATATCCGTATGCGCTGTGGCATTTTGCACAATTTGCTGGAATTTCTGTGGGTTCGTCTTCATCCCAGTGTATGAATGCTTCGGCTTCAGCGTCAGCATGACCGGAGTCACTCCATTTATCACTGATTGCTTCCACTGACTCAGGCCTCGGCTCAGGCGGAAGAGCTACCTGTCCGATCAGGATGACGGCGAGACCACCCAATAAAAAGAAAATCACTAGCAATGGCCAAACAAGCTTTTTCATAATGGTCTACTCCCTTTACTGCTGGTGATCCAGATTAGTATTTTAATTTTACCTTATTAAATCATACAATACATATTCAAGCTGAATGGCTTATGTTTCGGTATAATTGGAGCAGTTATTCTATTATTTGGAATTTGTATGAAAAAAAGAAATAACTTGATACTATTAATTGTTTTCTTATTGGCGACTTCCTGCAAGGGAGTAGATCCTTCGAATTCCGAGGTTGAATCGGGACAAAAAAATCCTGTCTCAGAATTTACACAGACGATCACCAGTAAACCTACGCAAACCCCTACGGTTGCGCCCACAGAAACACATACACCCACAACCACTCAAACTCTCTTACCGCCCACCATTACACCCACACCCTGGGCGCTTAGTTCCTTTGATTCATCCCTGCTCTATCCAGGTGTTTCGCCCGTTCGCTATATTGAGGACTCCTGCGAATATCTTGAAAAGCGGTGGGGAGAGGGGAAGAGTGAGCCTGGCACGATAGTTGTACCCATTATGTTCCATTCCATCCTCAAACCTGGTCGTGAGATCACCGATCCAAGCCAGATAACGAGTGAAGGGTTCGTGTCTTTTATGGAGAAAGCAGAAAACATGGGTTTTGAAACGGTCACGATGACCGAATTACTGGATTTTCTTGAAAATAACCAGGCGATCCCTGAGCGCTCCATGATTTTAATGCTGGATGACCGGCGGCCTGACACCCCGCAACTTTTTATGCCTTACCTGGAAGAAAATGATTGGACGCTGACATTGTCCTGGCCGACAACTGATGCGACATCTGACAGCTTATGGAAGAAAATTGAGGATTACGTGGACACAGGTTATGTTGACGTTCAATCCCATGGGCATGACCATATCTATATCCAGTCGTTTACACCTGTGGAAGAGATTGAAGAAGAGATTTATAAACCAATAGAGGTGATTGAATCACATTTTGGTTTCAAACCCATCGCCATCATTTGGCCCGGTGGAAATTTCACAACGCTATCCATCGAAATGGCACATGAGGCAGGATTGGCGCTTGGATTCACGGTGCATCCCAGAGGGCCTGTGATGTTCAATTGGATCCCTCAAGGGGATGCAGAGCTCGCCGTCAACGACCCTTTGTTGACTCTGCCGCGGTATTGGTCGATTGAGGCTGAACGTGCCCTTGATGAAGCCGTGGCGATTGGAGAAGCTGCACGCATGGCAGCGGAAGAAGTCAGGGAAGAAGAACTCCTGTATTATTCATTATTTTGCCAAACTTCAGAAGGCGATTGATATTGTGAAGATCAAAAGGTTGATTCTCCCCATCCTGTGTGCCTTATTACTCCTGAGCGGGTGTTATAAACCCGGGCCAGGTGCAAAGACCTGGCAGGTGTCCGGTGTGGATGGCGGCAGCGGTGGGGGGAGCGACATGGTTTTAGGAACACCAACAAGGACCGCCCTTGATTCTCAAGGTGAACAGGAGAGAATCTATACGCCAACCCTGAACCCCTCTATTTCGACGCCCACACCCAATCCACCCATTACCATGCCGACCCCGCGTCAGGAAACTTTGGAATACACCGTGCAAGCTGGCGACACGTTGGGTAAGATTGCCAGAGCTTTCCAGGTCACTGTTAATCGACTGATTATCTTAAACGAAATATATAATGCTGATCAAATTGAGGTAGGGCAGGTGTTAATCATCCCGCCGCCAACCTTTGATGATGTTGCATCTAATTTTAAAATCATCCCGGATTCAGAATTGGTCAACAGCCCATCCAATGCCTCTTTTGATGTGACTGCTTTTATACAACAAAAAAGCGGCTATCTTTCTTCATATTCTCAGGAAATCGACGGTGTAAACTTCAGCGGGGCTGGGGTCGTTTCCCGCGTCGCCCTGGAATATTCTGTTAACCCAAGGTTACTGCTGACGCTTCTGGAGTGGCAGAGCGGCTGGGTGACGAATCCCAACCCAGAAGAGGAAACTTTGTATTACCCCATGAAGATCTATGATATAGGATCTGAGGGGCTGTATCAACAGCTTGGTTATGCGTCAAATCTTTTAAATGAGGGATATTATTTGTGGAAGATCAACGCCATCAGTGTGTGGAATTTAAAGGATAACACCATCCTTCAGGCGGACCCGACGATAAATCCTGGTACGGCGGGCATTTTAAATCTGATGCAGTACCTTTCAGACGAGGCGGAATGGGAACGCGCCATCACGGATGGTGGTATTTTTACTTTTTACAGTTCCTTTTTTGGTTATCCTTTTGTTTATACTTACGAACCCATGATCCCTGAGGACCTGTCACAGCCGACACTGCAACTCCCATTTGAAATGGGCGATGTCTGGTCCTTTACAGGGGGACCGCACGGCGGTTGGAATTCAGGATCTGCCTGGGCGGCATTGGATTTTGCGCCCCCAGGTGAGGCTTTTGGCTGCTTCCCCAGCGGCGCTTGGGTGGTGGCATCAGCGCTCGGTGAGGTCGTTTATTCCGATCACGGCGCGGTCATTCAGGATTTGGACGGTGATGGCATCTGGCAGACCGGTTGGTCGATTTTCTATATGCATATTGATCCGTGGGAACGAGTTGAGGTTGGAACTAATCTGGAAGCAGGAGACCGGATTGGTCATCCTTCCTGCGAGGGAGGATTTTCCACCGGTACTCACCTGCACATCGCCAGACGTTATAATGGAGAATGGATCGCAGCAGATGGAGAACTGCCATTTGTTATGGATGGCTGGGTTTCATCGGGATATGGGGTGGAATATAACGGTTATCTGACCAAAGGTAATAAAACCCTGGAGGCTTGGAATGGGCGGTCGTCGCTCAATGCCATTGAGCGCTAGAGAACGGTACTTCAAACGGCGCGTGAGAAGAATGGGCATTTTGATGAGTGCGGCGCTTGTGCTGGCTGTTGTGGTTTGCGGCAGCCTGGCTTATCCTGTGATCGCACCTGATTCAAGCCATAGTGCTGGAGTTGTATTTACTCAAACACCTCTCCCAAAGGGAACGGAGGCTATAAAAGAGGAAACACAAACCACGGTGGTTCCAACAGCGACCTCTGAACCGCTTCCGACGAAGACGCTTCCGACACAAGGGCAAATCGTCCCTCCAAGTGATGACACTCACATTCTTTATTACACTGTGGCAGGGGACAGTCTATTAAATGTCAGTTTACGTTTTGGGGTGGATGCAAATGATATCACATCACCGCAATCCGTTGAACGTGAAGGATTGATCCCGCCTGGGCAGCTCTTGATCATCCCCAACACCCTGGCTGAGACCAGCTCGTCGCAAAAGCTCTTGCCGGACAGTGAGGTCACTTATTCTCCTTCAACGATTGATTTTGACATCCAGGGATTTGTCAATGAAGCCGGCGGGTATCTTTCAATGTATAAAGAATATTTAATGTCTACAGGAGATACCTCAGGGGCGGACATTATTCAACGCATTGCGTTGGAATATTCTGTCAATCCCAGGCTGCTGTTGGCTTTCCTGGAATACAAGTCGGGTTGGGTCTATGGTTGGCCTGCAGGCGCGGATACAGATGATTATCCCCTGGATTATGAAAATGAGTTGAAGAAGGGATTGTATCTCCAATGCGCCTGGTTTGCCAGCACGATGATGGATGGCTACTACGGCTGGCGGGAGGGGCGGCGTTTGGCCATCACTTTCCAGGATGGGCAGGCTCTGCGCTTAGCACCTGAATTAAACGCGGGCAGTGTTGGGTTGATGAATGTTTTCACCTATCTTTATGATTTTGAGGGGTGGGCTCATTCGCTGTATGGTGAAGATGGTTTCATTACCTTTTATGAAAATATGTTTCCCAATCCGTGGATCCGGGCTCAATCAGTAGAGCCGTTGATTCCTGCAGATACGGTTCAACCTGAGATGATTCTGCCCTTTGAAGTTGGCAAAGTGTGGGCGTTTACAGGCGGGCCGCATGCTGCCTGGAGCGCTGCCGATGTCTGGGCTGCGTTGGATTTTGCACCCGGGAGTGATGTCCACGGTTGTTATGAGTCTGACGCCTGGGTGGTTGCTTCTATGTCTGGACTGATTGTTCGGACCGGGAATGGGGTGGTGGTGATTGACCAGGATGGGGACGGTTATGAACAGACGGGCTGGACATTACTCTATTTGCACATCGCCACGAGAGATTGTGTTAAAAAAGGAACCTGGGTGGAAGTTGGCGACAGAATCGGGCATCCCTCCTGCGAGGGGGGGAGATCGACAGGGACTCACGTCCATATAGCACGGCGTTATAACGGTGAATGGGTGCCAGCGGACGGGCCGCTGCCGTTCACGTTGAGCGGATGGGTGGCTAAACGATGGAACAACGCTTATGAAGGATGGCTGATCAGAGGAGAAGATAAGATTTTTGCCAATACTGCTGCAACATATGACACGCAGATTACTCGGGATGAATAATCATATAATATCCACCCAGTGATTTATCCTTATTTAGCCTGATTTTTTAAATTGGACTTTTTTCTATCTTCGGAGTATGATTGTGTAACTTTGATAATGCATTCTGACTGCCAAATTGAGGTTTTTGGCTGTTTTGTTCGAAATCCCTGACAATAATGAACCGAAAAAGACTTTTCACCCTGATAATAATCATTTTATTGCTGACTGCATGTTCACCAAGCATGCAGCCTACGATGATTTTCCCGACGGCAACTAACGAGCCGAATGTGGAAGAGATTCCGGATATCACACCTTTTCCCACCAGACCTGCGTATGAACCTGGGGAGCTGGTGGAATATGTTGCCCAAACTGGAGATACGCTGCCTGCTCTGGCAACAAGGTTTAACACCAGTATTGAAGAAATCCGAGCTTCCAATCCGAACATCCCGGAAGATGTGACCACTATGCCGCCTGGGATGCCGATGCAAATCCCGATTTATACCCGAGCCTTATGGGGGACACCTTATCAAATCCTGCCTGACTCTGTTTTTATCAATGGGCCGGATACGGTAGGTTTTAATCCCCAGACGTTCATCGTGCAGCATCAGGGCTGGTTGGGCAATTATCGGGCTTGGGCTTTTGGCGGCACACGCACGGGTGGGGAGATTATCGCGTATGTCGCTTTGAATTATTCGATCAGTCCGAAACTGCTGCTCGCTTTATTGGAATACCAGGGAAGTGCTCTTTCCGAACCTTTTCTGTCGGAAGAAGATGAAGAAAATATCCTTGGGCTTGAATCAATGTATTGGACCGATGTCTATCTACAACTCGCTTATGCTTCGAATATTCTCAATGACGGCTATTATCGCT
Organism: uncultured Candidatus Brevefilum sp.; assembly: GCA_964575595.1. Classification (GTDB taxonomy): domain Bacteria; phylum Chloroflexota; class Anaerolineae; order Anaerolineales; family Anaerolineaceae; genus Brevifilum. Next base: position 13,668 of record CAZNRI010000008.1, on the reverse strand, counting down.
GGCGCGAAGGATCCCTGATTGAATTTGAGTTGTCGGACGGTTCTCTAATTCGTCCCGATCCCTGGCAGAACGCAGCCACGGTCGCGCTTCAATATTTCTTTGCACATGCGCTGGATGCACCTGAATTCTATCAGGCGATTGGACCTGATGGTTTTATCCAGGCATACCTGAGGTTATTTGATGACCCGTGGAACGTTCCAACCCACATTGAAGGCTCGTTACGGCAGCCTGAGATGCAATTGCCCTACGAGAATACAGTTTCATGGGCTTTCACGGGCGGTCCGCATACCGGTTGGGGGAATATGGCGCCGTGGGCTGCGCTTGATTTTGCCCCGCCGTCTGAGACAACGGGATGTTTCCCGTCCACTATCCCTGCGACCGCCGTCGCAGGTGGGCTGGTGGTGCGGGATGGAGAGGGTATCCTGGTTTTAGACCTTGACGGCGATGGACATGAACAAACAGGATGGGTGGTTTTCTATCTGCATATTGATGAAAATGGGCGGGTTCCGGTGGGGACACAGGTTAGTGCCGGTGATTACTTAGGATTTCCATCTTGCGAAGGAGGTGAATCCACTGGGACGCATGTCCACATTGCCCGGAAATACAATGGAGAATGGGTCATCGCGGACGGCGTGATCCCCTTTGTGCTGTCCGGCTGGGAGCCGGTGCGGGGGGATGCACCTTATAAAGGGTACTTGATCAAGGATGATATGATCGTGGTTGCCAATACGAATCCGGATAACCGGAGTGAGATCCCATGTGAGGGGGAGGAATAAGATAGGTATTAGGCGAAAAGGTATTAGGCGAAAAGGTATTAGGCGATTAGGCAATTAGGTATTAGGGAAATTTTGGTAGAGGAGATGTTTTGGGGATGATGTAATGTTTTTTTATATTATTCCACTGTCTATTGGAGAAATTGCCAGGGGTTGACGGGCTGATTGCTTAGGCGCATTTCAAAGTGCAGGTGGGGGCCGGTAGAGTTGCCGGTGCTGCCCATGGCAGCGATCAATTCGCCTTTTTGTACGTTTGTCCCGCAGGGCAGCATGGTGCCGTCCAATAAGTGAGCATAGAAGGTCTGCCAGCCTCGGTCATGATCAATAACAATGATGTTGCCGTATCCCCGGTCTGACCAGCCGGAGTAGACGATCACGCCGGAATCCGCTGCGTAAATCGGGCTGCCGAAATCGCCGTCGAAATCGAGACCGTTATGGGTAGGCGGTGTGTAGTCATATCCAGAGAGCCAGGTGGCTGTTGTCGGCCAGGTGAAGGTGCCTGTGCCGGATTGACTGTAAATACTTACCTCGCAACCTCCTGCCCCAAGATAAGAGATTCTGCCGGATACAGGGTCTTCACGAGCAGTGATCCAGGACTCAACCTGGCGGGTTCCACCTGGAATGAACACCATGGTACCAGGTTCGATGTTAGGATTGGCGTAATCACCGATGGTTTCTGCATCAAGGTTGTTAGCAGGGTAGTTGATGATATCTTCGGGGGTCACGCCGTAATATTTAGAAACGCCATTAAGGCCGTCACCTTCATACCATTGATGTAAAGCCCCATCCATGGGATAAATTAATAATTCCTGACCGATGGATAAACCATCAGGGGTATCGCCGAGGGTGTAGCGATTCGTCCACAGGACGGTTTCGGGTTCCAGGTCAAATTTCTCAGCGATATCGAAAATATTGTCGCCTTGTTGAACGGTGTAGGCGAAGGGTTCATAATGGGTGATGACTTTGGCTGAAGGGGTGGTGTTAATTTCCGGCTGACGGACCAATCCGCCGCTGCCTTCACCCGCTGAGAAAACAGGTGTTGTGAGCCCCTCTGGATAAGTAACTGCTGTACTGCTTGGTGTCAGCGTGAACTGAGGGGCGGCTTCTGTATGATTAACAATGAGCATACCGATGCCCCATACGATCAGGACGACAACGATGAATGCAACGGCATATAACCCAATTCTCAGGACGGTGGGATTTGTAAAGAACGATTTTGTGGACTGCCCGCTGTCTCCAGTGGGGGATTCGAGTTCTGTATCCATGATTGGATCTTCATCAGCAGATTTATTTTTATTATCAGAAGCCTGTTCTGCCATTATCTGTTACTCCATTGGCATAATAACATTAAACATCCGAAAGTCAAGCATTGCGAGGCTCTCATTTCGTATAATAATCGTCAATACATGAAGTGTTATTATTCGAAAGATGAAGAAAAGTATTGGTCGATCAGTGAGGTCAGATCCATATCCGTATGCTTTCTTAGGATTGAGAAAAAGCCCTCCGCTGTGGCGATTTGATACTGGTTTTGCCTGATGTAGTCGCGGATGAAATTAAAGAACGCTTCATCTCCCATCATCTCCCGTAAATCCTGGATAAACAGGGAGCCGTTGCGATAGACGATATCCCGGTAGTCAAACAGATCTCCACCATAATAAATGGTCGTGTCGATCTCGCCGTGGGGGTTATGAGCAGTGATGTAGTTTTCTAAATACCACTCAAAGTGATCAGGATAGTAGCGTTCGTAAAACAGCCTTTCAGAAAATGTTGCCAGGGCTTCGTCTAACCAGGGCTCCATTGCCTGGTCGTTGCCCACCAAACTAAAGAACCATTGGTGGGAAATTTCGTGAGCGGTATAAACGTGAATATTGGATTTCGGTGTGCCGGGATAAAGGTTATAGAAAGCGGGGCTGAGGAATATCAACCCATCAAATTCCATGCCGATATCGGCGTTGAATTCAACAATGGAGAGTGTGTCACGAGGATAATCCCCGTACAGTTCTGAATAAAGACTGAGGGCTTCTACCGCCACATCTGCCACGTCCTCCCCCACAGGAGCATGTCCTCCTAAGAGCGTGAACGCCTGTATCTTTGTCCCATTGACCTCCCGTTCGGTGATGACGAACCGATCACTGATGGAAAGCGTGAATGTCCTGGCAAGTTTGAGTTGGTAATTAATAACGCCGTTTTCTTCCTGCGGCAGCGCAGGTGCAGCGATATTGAAATTTTCTCTTCTATCGGTGAATTGTAGAGTGATATCGAAATCTGCGGCTTCAAAAACGAGATATTCGCCGATGTAAAAACTGTTGACCAATTGGGGTTCATGGGCAAGCCAACCCTCGGTTTCATCGTAGGGCGGGATGAAGGGAAACCAATAGGACAGGTTGAGTTCTTCACCCGTTTGTCCGAAAACACCACCCCGGTCGGGCATGTATAATTCAAAGGCATAAACGATTTCGATCTCTTCCCCGGGCAGGAGCGATTCATTTAGAGGTATGACCAAACGGTGACCATCCCACTGATAATCGGTGATCGGGCTGTTATCTCCTACGGTCACACTCTTTGTGTAGACAGCATCATACAGGGCTGGATAGACGATGAACACAATCTCATTTAGAGGAACATTGGATTTATTGGTATAAATAGCGCGGCTGTTGGCGGTGATAAAGCGATTATAATAGTTGACTGTCGCGTCAATAATGTATTTTGTCTGCTGTCCATTAAGAGGCAAAGGCGTGGATGTGGACGTGGGTTCCGCTGTGGGCGATGGTGTGACTGTAGCCGTATTCTGCGGACTGGATGTCAACGTAGGCGTCGGTGTTTGACCAGGCGAAGGTGTGCACCCTATCAGAGTGGTAAGGATAAACAGGAAGATGATGAAGAATTTTAAATTGGATTTATTCATTATAAGAATGGCCGTCGAAATTTGGATTCAACCCTAAGATTCTACCAGATAATGCATGAAGTGATAAAAGCTTTGAGTCGGTCGTTAGCCCGTGATTGATAGGGGTTCATAAAGACTTTTTGATGAACGGAGTGAGATAATTGCCAAAATCTAAGGGATTGCGAGCATTTTTAATGGTCTGGATTGGGCAAATTTTTTCCATGATTGGCTCTCAAATGACGCATTTCGCCATGGGTATTTGGGCATGGGAGAAGACAGGTCAGGCGACTCCATTGGCTATGGTAGCCTTCTTCTCATTCACACCCTTAATAATCTTTTCGCCAATCGCCGGCGTCTTTGTTGACCGCTGGAGCCGCAAGTGGGTGATGGCGTTGAGTGATATCGGTGCAGGGCTGATCACATTGGCAATATTTATTTTGATGATAACGGGGAATCTTGAAATCTGGCATTTATATATCACGGGCGTGGTGGGAGGTATCTTTGGCGCTTTTCAATGGCCGGCTTATTCAGCAGCGATCACATTGATGGTCTCCAAAGAGCAATATGCCAGAACCAGTGGGATGATTTCTATGGCTGGTTCCGGGGTTGGAATCGTTGCGCCTATTCTGGCAGGTGTTCTGATCCCCCTGATCGGGATGAAGGGCATCATTGCCATTGATCTGGTGACGTTGTTGATCGCATTGGGGTTCTTGTACCCGGTTGTGATACCAGAACCGAAGAAGCTGCCCAAGGACCACAGACCTGGATCCTTCTTCCGAGAACTCCGTTTTGGGTTTCAATATATCCTGGACCGAAAACCCTTGCTGTATCTTCAGTTGGTTTTCTTCTTCGGGAATTTATTTTTTACCACGGCTTACACTCTCCTGGATCCGATGATTCTGGCGACGACAGGGGGTAATTCGACCATACTTGGCTCCGTGAAATCCGCCGGGGCCATCGGTGGCTTGGTGGGCGGTGTTATTTTGACCGCTTGGGGCGGGCCGAAAAAGAAAATCGACGGCGTCCTGGTAAGCTGGATCATCGTTGGCGTATTGGGATTGAGTGTAATGGGACTGGGACGGTCGCTGCCCTTTTGGCTGATTGCCCATTTCTTGATGATGTGTGTCAACCCTTTACTCAATGGCTCCAATCAGGCTATCTGGCAGATGAAGACAGCGCCTGAAGTGCAGGGCCGAGTGTTCTCCGTGCGGCGGTTGGTGGCACAGATCACAGCCCCGATTTCAATGGCGATTGCCGGCCCTTTGGCGGATGGTGTCTTTGAGCCACTTTTTTCATCCTCCGATCATTGGCTGAGTAAATTACTCTATCCTATCATTGGGACAGGACCAGGCACGGGGATGTCTGTATTGATATTGATTAGTGGTATACTGGTAGCAGGAGTTGGACTTGGGGCGTATCAAATCAGGCAAATTCTCTACGTAGAAAAATTGATACCCGATCATGACGAAGGCTGATGGTGTGCCGCTTATGGAAGAAAGCTCAAAACATTACAGCGCATCGAAGAATAAGAAATCCAATTTGACTGGATTCATCCTCATTTGGGTGGGTCAGTTCTTTTCAATGACCGGCTCATTCATGACCAGCTTTGCACTGGCCATTTGGGCTTGGGAAAAGACGGGCTCCGCACAAGCGCTGGCAATGGTAGGCGTGTTCACCTACGCCCCTCTGATTATTGTGACACCTTTTGTGGGGGTATTAGTCGATCGCTGGAACCGCAAGCTGGTGATGATGCTCAGCGATTTAGGGGCTGTGCTGGCATCATGTGTGGTCTTTGTTTTGTTTTTGTCCGGGGAACTTGAGATCTGGCACATTTATGCCACAACAGCGTTTGCCAGCGCATTTCAAGCTTTTCAGTGGCCGGCGTATTCAGCCTCCGTTTCCCTTATGGTGCCCAAGAAGCACTACAGCCGGGCGAGCGGCCTGATCAGTATGGTGGAGAGTACATCTAACATCGTGGGGCCAGTTTTAGCGGGGGCTGTGATTGGATCTATTGGCGTTAAAGGGATATTAATCATTGATATCCTGACCTTTTTCCTTGCTATCGTCACGCTGCTGGTGGTGTTCATCCCCCAACCGAATACCCAGCCCCTGAAATTAAATATTCAACAATTTTGGGCAGATATGACCTACGGCTTCCATTTCATTTTCAGGAAGCCTGGTTTGTTGGGGCTGCAGTTGGTGTTCTTTGGGGCGAACTTTATGACCGTGATTGCCTGGGCAGTGGTTTCCCCAATGGTGCTTGCCCGTACCGGGGGCGACGCACAAATCCTCGGCCTAGTGCAGTCCTTTGCTGCCTTTGGAGGTCTGATGGGGGCGATTTTCCTGACGGTGTGGGGCGGCCCTAAGGAGTTGGTTTGGGGAGTTTTGATCGGTTGGGTGCTGAGCGGTCTGTTAGGACGGTTGTTGATGGGCATTTCTCAGGATCCTTTACTTTGGATCCTGTCGGCCTTCTTACTGGCTTTCTTTATGCCCACTGTGAATGGGTGCAATCAAGTCATCTGGCAGCGTAAGGTTCCCCCTGAAAAGCAGGGACGGGTATTTTCCGTCCGGCGTTTTATAGCGCAAATTACGATTCCCGTTTCCATGTGGATTTCGGGTTGGCTGGCGGATCATTTCTTCGAACCGGCTTTTACTGCCGATGAAGGATGGGGGACGAGGTTTTTTTCATCGATATTTGGTTCGGGCGAAGGCGCAGGACTTTCTATGATAATTGCCATCAGCGGGGTGATGGTCGTCCTGGTCGGTCTATTGGGGTTTACCAACCAGGAAATTCTATGCGTCGAATCAAAATTGCTCGATTATGATGATGAAGTGGAACCGCAGGAGACCAGCGACGATCGGATCGTGGAAATGAATTAGGGACTTAGGTCTCTTGTTCTATGGTGATTTTATGGGTGATTTCCGCAGTCTCTGCTAACATGGCTTGAGCACCGCAATAACGGGTTTCAGAAAGTTCCACAGCGCGCTGAACCGCTTTTTGGTCGAGGTTCTTCCCCTTAACTTTGTATTCAAGGACGATCTTCGTAAAGACTTTAGGATGTTCTTCTGCGCGCTCAATCTCTGCGGAAACCTCAAATTCCGTCACGTCCTGGTGTTTCTTTTTGAGAATGGAAATAACATCCATGCCTGTGCAGCCTACTAAACCCACTGCAAACAACTGCAGCGGTTGGAAACCCAGTTCACGCCCGCCCACTTTTTTATCGGCATCTAGGGGGATAATATAACTGCCATCGCTGGTGCCCGTGAAGGCCATACCGCCTTTCCAAACAACTTTTCCTTTCATGTTCATACTCCCTTTCTGGTCTCTCACGGAGACCGTGGTCAATGTGTTATCAAGTGCTGGCGCCTGCTTCTGTCAACCCGCAGTTGGGGCAGACGAGCTGCAGCAAGCCGTTATATTCAATTTTCGCTTCCTTGCACCGAGGGCAAAGCATGCCGGCTCTGAGTCCTACCTTGGGATTAACCCAGCAAACAAGCGGTTGTATCTCTTGTGGGGTTTCTGGTGTCAGCGGTTGCTGTTCTTTATTCGTCACGGCTGGCATCATCTTCCAGTGCTAAACAGGCAAACAAACGGGTGCGGACATCTGGTGGAAGGGTGGTCTTTTCACCATCCTTTTGATAGATATCAATGGTCTTTTTCAGGGTATCCACCACGATTCTGCAATTCTGACAGGTCTCCAAATGGGTCTCAATTTTTTGACAGAGGTCCTCATCCAACTCCCCATCAATATACGCGCTCAAGTTGTTCAATATCATTTTACAATCCGTGTCATGCTGATGCATCATACGTTTTCCTCCGCCATCCGTCCTTTGAAAAACGCAGTCAATTCCTCCCGAAGCTGCATTCTGGAGCGCATCAGACGTACTTTCAGGGCTGATTCGCTGATATTCAGAGCTTGTGAGGCTTCACGGGTGGAAAGCCCTTCCACATCGCGCAGGAGAAATGCTGCCCGGTTGGCATCGGAGAGGGTTTGAATGGCTTTTCGGATGTGATCCCTGACTTCACTGCTCATCAGTTCCTTTTCGGGCAGGCAGCACCAATCAATGATCTGCCGGGGGATGATATCGCCGTTGTCCTGTTTAATCCCTGCGTCAATGTGGGTGACGCCGTCTTTACGTTTGCGCAAAAGCATTAAAGACTCGTTGACGGCGATGCGATAGAGCCAGGTGGAGATTTTCGAGCGCCCCTCAAATCCTTCTATGCTTTTGTAGGCTTTGATAAAGGTCTCCTGAAGGACATCTTCCGCATCCTGTTCGTTGCCAACCATTTTCAGAGCCAGACGATAAATCCGATTGGAGTTCTGGTTCACCAATTGTGCGAAGGCTTTTTTATCTCTTTGCTGCAGCGCTTCCAGATCAATCGGTTCTGTATGGGTTTGTTTACTCATTGGATGATGTTCAACTGTGGTTGGTTACATTGCTATAGGTTAAGAAAGCGGCCACGTGGGGAGCACGTCAAAATCAAAGGGGCTGAAATCGTTCTGAATGTAATGGTAATACGCCGCACCGGCGATCATAGCAGCATTATCGGTGCAGAGCGAAAGAGGCGGGATGTGGACAGGGCGTTTACTTTCAGAGAGGATTTTCTCACGGAGGCGTTTATTGGCTGAAACGCCGCCCGCCACGATGATATCTCGAACTCGGTGGGAGTCTGCCGCCATGAGCGTTTTCTCAACCAAAACATCCACGACCGCAGCCTGGAAACTGGCTGCCAAATCTTCAACAGGAAGGGGCCGGCCTTCAGCTCGTAAAGCTTCAACGGTTCTAAGGACAGCGGTCTTAACACCGCTGAAAGAGAAATCCCAGGTTTCTTCCATCATGGCGCGTGGGAAATTAAACGCTGTTGCACTTCCGGAAAGGCTTGCTTTTTGGATCGAAGGGCCGCCCGGATAGGGTAGGTCCAGCAGGCGGGCAACCTTGTCAAATGCTTCCCCTGCAGCGTCATCCAGTGTACCGCCCAGACGTTGATATTCCAGATGGTCCTTGACCAACACCAGCTCGCTGTGACCGCCTGAGATCAATAGAGCCAACAGGGGAAAGCGAGGCGGCTGGTGCGGTGAGGCGTTGGCAGGATAGAGCCAGGCGGAGTAGATATGCCCTTCGAGGTGGTTAACACCGATGAGGGGTTTTCCTGTTGCCAGAGACAAACCCTTGGCCATATTGACGCCCACCACCAGAGAGCCAGCCAGGCCGGGGCCGCGCGTGACGGCAACGGCGTCAATATCCTGAATATTTAGGTGTGCGCTTTCCAGCGCCTGGGTCACAATGGGGTAGATAGCTTTGACGTGTTCGCGGGAGGCTACTTCAGGGAAGACACCGCCGTATTTGGCGTGTAGGTCCATCTGGCTGGCGACCGCGCTGGAATGGATCACGCGGCCGTCGCTGACAACCGCTGCTGCTGTTTCATCGCAGGAAGTTTCTATACCAAGTATTCGAACTGTTGGAAGGGTCATCATTCGTCATCCACACCTTTCATTTCATAGGCAGGAGGAGGTCCATGGGATAATCCACAAATTTCTCAAATCTGCCCTCTGGCGTTACATAATAAGTATCTTCAAGCCGGACGCCCAATCCCCGCTCGGGATAATACAATCCGGGTTCAACGGTGAACACGGAGCCGGGGAGGAGCGCGTTGGTTGGGTCATCCTCACGGCTGAACCAGGGTTTTTCATGGATGTTCAAACCCACGCCATGCCCTAGGGAGTGAACGTAACCTGATTCCACAGCAGGATCCTGGCGTGTGGTGGCATGCCCCATCGATTCAAAGAGCTCGCAGGTGCGTTCCTGGAAGTGGGCTGCGTTGCGTTCTGACTCCAGTTCAGTAACGATTTGTTTATAAACTGATTTTACCTGTTGATACAGTTCCTGAGCTGGCTCTGGCGCATATCCCAAGCACCAGGTACGGGTGAAGTCATAGAAATACCCACCGCCTTTTTCACATGGGAAGATATCAAAAACAATGGTCTGCCCCAATTTTATGGGGTCGCTGGGGGTACCGCTGCTGTGTGGGATACCGGCATCCCTGCCAATGGCAAAGATGGTGTCCTCCGGGTTCTCGGCGCCAAGTTCCGCCAGCCACAGGTTGATCTGGCTTTTTACATCGCCAATTAAAAGCGGGGTGCCGTTCTCTTTGGTCAACACCTCATCCACAACTTTGTGCTGGGTGAGAAAATCCGCCACGCGGGAGACAACGGTGACCACCCGTTTACCCATATCCCGTATGCGTTCAATTTCATCAGGCTCTTTGGTCGCCATAGCCTGCAGGAGAACGGTATCATCGAGATCGCCTTGAAAATCCAACCCGGGGAGCAATTCGCTGAGTTTGTTGAGGAGAGCGTAATGCTTCCCGGCATCAGTCCTGCCGTAAACGAGCACCTTGCCCTCTATAAGGTTCATCTCTTCAAATATGTGCTTGTAGAGTAGGGCATGGGCGGCAAGGCGGTCGCCTTCCGACAGCTTCAACCGATCATTGAGGGGGAACTTGCTGTAATTAAGGGTGCGCAGCCCGGTTCTTGCGGCTTCCTCACGCTCCATAGGCGCATGACAAAGGAGGGGGGCTTCCCCAACGCGCTGGATGATATCCGCCTGGGTCATATGCCCGCCGCCGGTCAGGTAGACCATGGGCGGGTTATGCTGCGCCGGGCCGGTGACCCACAGTGCTTCAGTTTGATTTTCCTTTAATAACCTGTCAAGATCAGATTTCATAATTCCCTTTGAATCAACAATGGTCAGATGCTGCTACCTCTCTCAGTTTACTTCACCCGTTCTCATTCTCCAATAAACGCGAGAGATTTCTGAGCAGCGGCGCTTTTTGTCCGGGTAAGACGGTTCTTGGATCTAGTAGGATTTGGTTATTTTCTATGCGGGTGATGATTGGGGGATGGGAATCCCGCAATTCACGGGAGAAATCATCCGGATTTTTTGGGGAAAGGGCTAAAAGGAAGGTGGGCAGTTCCTCGGTGGGGAGGCTGCCACCGCCCACGGTGGAAAAGCCGGGCACGACTTCTCCAGCGCTGAGAAACTCGCGCCAATTTTCAGCGATAGCCTTGATGTCATCGGGTCTGCTGGCGATCATCCCCCAGATGGGGACTTCTTTCTCAGCCTCATCCTTGATGTAATGCATTAGGTTGGCATTTACGCCAGTCAAGGTCAGTTTACCAGGCCTGAGGGCTCTCGCCAGGGGGTGCACTCGGATGGGCTTGAGCAGGTCATCTTTACCGATGATGATGCCCGCTTGCGGACCGCCAAGCAGTTTGTCCCCTGAGAAACACACCAAATCACAACCGGCATTTAGGGAATCGAAAACTGTAGGTTCGTGTGAGAGGCCGTAATCAGCGGTGTCCAGCAGCGCGCCGGAGCCGAGGTCATGCACCACGGGCACGTCATGGCGATGGGCGATGGTTACGATTTCCTGCAATGCCGGTTCACTGTGGAAGCCGATGACCTTGAAGTTGGAATGGTGGGCAATTAAGACCAGTGCGATTTGTTCTTCCTTGAAGGCGTTTTCAAAATCATAAAGATGGACGCGGTTGGTTGTCCCGACCTCGAACAAGTGCGCGCCTGACTGGCGCATGACATCCGGGATGCGGAAGCCCCCGCCGATTTCCACCAGTTGAGTGCGTGAAACCAGCACATTCTTGCCCCGCGCCAATGCGGAAAGCACCAGAAGAACTGCGCCGGCGTTGTTGTTAACAACGAATCCCCCTTCAGCACCGGTCAACAAGGATAGCAGGTGATGAGCATGCACTGAGCGTTTCCCACGCTTGCCTGTCTCAAGGTTAAACTCCAAGTTGGAATATCCAGCGGAAATCTCACTGATCGCCCTTCGTGTGGCATTGCTGAGTGGTGACCTGCCCAGATTGGTGTGCAGGATCACGCCTGTGGCGTTGACGACGGGGATCAATGTGGGTTCCAGCCAATCCTCTATTTGCTCTCGGATGTTTTGAAAGATTCGTTTTTCCTCTGGAACTTGGAAATCAGGCTGGTCCGACTGATTCCGGACCTCGTTCAGAACAGCCCGCATGGCTTCCAGGGTTAACGACCTGCCGTAATCCCCCATAATAGGTTGGATTTCAGGGGTCCTTAAGAGATAGTCAATTGAAGGTAATTTACTTAGATCTGCCATAAGTTTATCGTGAGTTTAAAGATAATAAGTCATTCAATCGTTTTGATTGGGATTCCAACGGCTGCGCTCGAAAAGTCGCAGCAAAAATTCGATGAGGATGAATACACCAGCCAGAATCAACACTAAACCGGGCGTGAGGACACGCCCTAATTGAAGCCAGGAGATCGTTCCTCCGCACACGCCGACCCACAATGCCTGCCGGAGGATAACCATACCCTCGACAGGCGGATCGCTGGGGAAGCGTTTGTTGAGATAGTAGACGATGGGCAGGGCAGGCCCTGTCAGCGCCAGGACGCTCAGGAAGAAGAACAGCCAGCGGGGTATCAGCTCCGGGACGGTGGTGTAAATGATAAGAAAAAGCCCGCCCCAACCCAGAAGCGTTAGTACGATTGTGAGCAGGAGGTAGGTTGGTATGAATTTCAGTAAGGTTTTTTTCATCATATTTCCTTTGAATATTATTGTAACGCATTAATAATCCTATGTACGGGCGAACTTGATATATCATTTACAGGGCAATCGCAAAGTTCACCAGAGATAATTCTGATACTGATAGTAAATTAATAACCTCATCCCCAGCCCTTCCCCTTGCCAAGGGGAAGGGCGCCCGAAGGGCGGAAAGGGGTTATTTTTGGTTGTTTAAAAAGTTACACAGACTAAAACGAATGACTTTGCGATTGCCCTGGTATCATTCATATGATTCAGGCTATTGATGATAGAATGCGGTAGAATTCAACGGACTGGAAGAAAAATTTCGGAGTGAAACAATGGCCCTAAAACACGTTGCAATTGACATCGGCATGACCAATATTGACCTGGTTGTGGAAGACATCCATGGCTTGAGGATGCATATGTTGACCAACCGGCATGAAAAAGCGGCAGATCAGGTGCGGGAAGCGCTGAATGCTCTTGGGGAGGGCCTTACGGCAGGGATGACCCTGGGTGTGACCGGCGGGCGTTACCGCGACCTGCCCGATGAATTGGATGGATTTCGCATTAAAAAAGTGGATGAGATGCAGGCTATGGGCTTGGGCGGATTGGCACTGGCAGAAGTGGAGTCCTGCTTGGTGGTCAGCGCGGGGACAGGGACCGCCATGGTCGCCGCGCGAAGGGAGGAAATCAGCCATGTGACCGGATCAGCCGTGGGCGGGGGGACGCTGTTGGGGTTATCGAAACTGACCCTGGGTACAGCGGATGTGCATGAGGTGAATGATTTAGCACTGGCTGGTGATGCGGGCAAGGTGGATGTGATGCTGACGGAGGCGGTAGGCGGGGAAATCGGGCGGCTGCCAAAGGAGGCGAATGCGGTTAACCTGGGTAAGCTCGTGCGGGATGTGGATTTTTCGCGGGAGGATCTGGCGGCTGGGTTGGTGCGCCTGGTAGCGCAGGTGATCGCGGTGATCGCCATCAACGCCGCGGATGCCGAAGTGATGGACGAGATTGTGATGATTGGGCACTTGATGGACCTGGAATCGGTACAGCGGGAAGTGAGGTTGGTGGGGAAGTTTTATGACCGCGATTTCACCATCCCGGAGAATCCCGGCTTTGGGACAGCAATAGGGGTGCTGGAAGTGTTGAGGCTCAGGTAGGTCATGCATGGCGGCGAAGCCGCCTGCGTGACAATATATCTCATTTAGATAGAACAGTTATTACTCCATTAAATAATTACTTGCCGTAGTAGTTATGGGGATGGGAGTAATATTTCCAAGTGATGACGCTCAGCTAGTTACAAGGACAAGATGTCTGTCACCTGGGCGGCTCAACAGAGCCGCCACAGGTGACCTACGCCTAATTACCTAATCGCCTAATCCCCGGATACTGTATCATATTTCCATATTTGAGTAGACAAAAAGAGAGAACTCCTTGAA
>CAZNRI010000007.1:0-93031 GCA_964575595.1 uncultured Candidatus Brevefilum sp. | reverse complement strand
AAGGAGTTCTCTCTTTTTGTCTACTCAAATATGGAAATATGATACAGTATCGCAATATTATTGCATTAATTTTAGTAAACTCGTCAGAAATACCCTTCTAGCAAGTCAAAACCCCGGCGTTTCCACCGGGGTTTTTCCTTTCCTTCCGAAAACGAAGGGGGGCTTAAAGCCAGCCGCGCAGCTCCATCGCTTTCACTACACGGTTGATCGCCACCATATAGGCGGCATCGCGCATGAAGACATCCTGTGAGTGTGACATCTCATACACGCCCTCAAAAGCCTGGGTCATTTTGTCATCCAGCTTTTCGAGGACCTCTTTTTTAGTCCAGTAGAAGTTCATATCGTTTTGCACGCCTTCAAAGTAAGACGTGGTCACGCCTCCGGCGTTGCACAGAAAATCGGGAATGACAAAGATCTCTCGTTCCTTCAAAACAACATCCGCTTCCGGCGTGGTAGGACCGTTGGCGCCTTCCGCCAGGATCTTGACCCGATCGTGAATGTTTTGAACCGTCTCTGCGTTGACCTGTCCTTCCAGAGCTGCCGGAATAAGGACATCCACCTCTTTGGCAATCCAGGCGTCGCCAGGTTCAATTGCGTAACCGGCTTTTGTCGCCTTATCCTTGTTGATGGACCCGTATTGATCGGTGATCTCCATCAGGAAGTCCGGGTCAATCCCATCGTCTTTGCTGACGGTATACGCCTTTCGGTCCTCCCGATCCCAAAAACTGACACATACAACTTTGCCGCCCAAGTGCTCAATAAACCCTTTGGCAGCATACTGCGCCACATTGCCAAAACCCTGAACGGCAGCTACGGCTTTCGTTGAATCCATCTTCAGGCGCTGCATGGCTTCGCGCACCGTATAAATCACGCCGGAGCCTGTCGCCTGAGTTCGCCCCATTGATCCGCCGCCGCCCACCGGCTTACCCGTGATCACCCCGGGGGTGTACTGCCCGGTAATACGGGAATATTCATCCATCATCCAGCCCATCATCTGCGGTGTAGTGCCCACATCCGGTGCGGGGATATCTTGCCGGGGACCGATCTGGCACCACAACGAACGAACAAATGACCGACACAAACGCTCCTTCTCATCCGTAGAAAGGGTTGACGGGTCAACGACAATGCCGCCCTTACCGCCGCCTAAGGGTATATCCGCAACAGCGCATTTCCAGGTCATCCACATTGCCAGGGCACGCACGGTATCAATGGTTTCCGCCGGGTGAAAGCGCAGCCCGCCCTTGTTAGGTCCACGTGCATCGTTATGCTGCACGCGGAAACCCTGGAAAACGCGCATTCCCCCATCGTCCATGCGGACGGGGATACGCAGGTGAAATTCGCGCATTGGCCAGCGCAACATTTCACGCACCTCGTTGTCGAGTCCTAATAGATCAGCGACGTGATCGAATTGCTGTTGAGCCATTGCAAATGCGTTGGTTTTTTCTTCCATATTCTCTCCTATCAATAATTGAGTCTGGTGAGGTTTAATAAAAGGCTCCTAATAATCGCTTGTTTGGCAGGCAGATCGTTTAAATAAAAATATGCGGACACCTCGGTCCAGTGCCCGCATGTGTTCTCGCTCAGTTGTCCCTGAATGAAGAACATGCCTGCTCCACAGTCGATTTAATTATCTTAACCATAACCGAGGAACGAAAACCCGTCAATATGAACGGCGTAAAAGGTTGGGGATGACATTCATCCCCTGATCAAATCAGGAAAACCCATCCAGTAAGATGAAATACAGATAGAAGAAATTCACAGGAACTTTTTTCCCTTTCGCTTCGTCTATTACCTGAAAGTCAGAATAATACATATCAATTTGGAGGAACAATACAATGCGTAAAAAAATGAGTTTAATTCTTGTCAGCGTAATGATCTTTGGTCTGCTGACTGCGTGTGCGTCCCAACCCACCGGCGATGAATCGATGCGCTCCATGAACGTCAGCGGCACCGGTCGGGTCACCGTTGTGCCGGATATCGCCACAATCAACGTCGGCGTACGCACCGAAGCAGATGAGGTCACGGATGCGCTTTCGGGTAACACTGCTCAGGCTAATGCCATTTCTGAAGTCTTGCAGGACCTTAGTGTTGAGGAAAAGGATATTCAGACATCGAACTTCAACGTCTATCCTTCTGAGCGCTACGACCCCATGACCGGCCAGTCTGAGGGAAAGTACTTTGTCGTGGAAAACACGGTGAATGTGACCGTTCGTGACCTTTCCTCTCTGGGCGAGGTGCTCAGCGCGGTGGTCAATGCTGGTGCAAACAACATCTACGGCATCAACTTCGATGTTGATAACCGGGAAGAGGCGGTCGCCGAAGCCCGCGAACTCGCCATTCAGGATGCAAAAGCGAAAGCAGAAGCTATTGCGGAAGAAGCTGGTGTCAGCTTGGGTGATCTGATCAGCATCAGTGTTTACAGCGCTGGTTCCCCTGTGGCTTATTACGATGCCAAAGGCGGCGCTTACGCAGAAGCCGCTGTACCGATCTCCGCCGGAACACTTAACATAACCATGGAATGCAGCCTGACCTACGAAATCGATTAAAGATATCGTGTCATACTGAGCAGAGAGGCGCATGAAATAAAAGCGCCTCTCTAAAAGTGAAACGTACGAATATTTGTAAGGAGGATATTCATGAAAAAGAATTTTATATCTATCATTGCCATCGTGTTCCTTGGGATTATGATCGTTGGGTGCACACAGCTTGAAACGTCAAGCGGAAAAGTTCACACATTGAATGTCAGCGCCACTGGAACGGTCGATTTGGAGCCGGATCTCGCCCTGGTTCGCATCGGCGTACGCTCCCAATCATCAGATGTCGCTGAAGCATTTGAAGACAACAACGGCAAAGCGATAGCGATTATAGAAAAAGTGGTAGAACTTGGTGTTGAAAAAGATGATATTCAAACCAGTAATTTCAGCATCTATTCCCAACGAATCCAGCCTCCCCGTGAGGAGGAAAGCTGGATGCCCGAGGAAGACATAGTAACAGAAGAAGCCGTTCCAGAGGAGGGTGAAATATTGGAAGAAGCGCTTGAAGAAGACAGTGATGATGACACTGTACTGACCTATTTTGTCGAGAATACGGTCTCGGTTACCGTTCGAGACCTTGATTCCCTGGGCGAGATTCTTACAGCTGTGGTTGAAGAGGGCGCAAACACCATTTACGGCGTAACCTTCGACATTGAAGATAGGGAAGCCGCCATTGAAGAAGCCCGACAAATGGCGATAGCAGACGCTCAGGCGCAAGCCACAGCGATTGCAGAAACAGCCGGTGTAAATTTGGGTGCGATTCAATCCATCAACATCAATGAAAGCGAAATGGAATTACCGAAATATGATACATATGGAATGGAAGAACCAGTTCAGACTGCAGGGGGAAGCGTACCCATTTCTAGCGGTACTCTCAAGGTTCGAGTCACAGTGAATATTTCCTATGAAATTAATTAATTCGGGAAATTAAGCTGCACAAAAAACAAATCCCCGCTGAGTTTAGAATAAGTCGGCGGGGATTTTATTTAATTCGTTGAGAATACATCATATTATTTCATTTATTTGGTATACTCTTATTCATCATTTATCAAAATCATTGTCTTAATATCTCTTATTTCTAAAGGCATAATAAAATATTCAATCACAGGAGATGTAAAGATGCAAATTGTGACAGACAGTGGTTTTGATCTCTCGCCCGAACAACAGCAAGGTTACAAGTTACATACATTGCCCCTCAAGCTCACACTTGATGAGGTGACCTATCAAAGCGGCGTTGATATTCAACCAGAAGAATTTTATGAACTGCTTGAAAACACCGATGATATGCCCATCACTTCAACCCCCTCACTTGGCGAATTCACAGAGGTTTATCAACGAATCGCCAAAGAGGATCCCGATATCCTCTCTGTCCATATTTCAAGCGGGTTGAGCGGCACTTACAACACCGCACTAACAGCAGCTAAAAGAATATCCAATGCAAATATCAGTCTTATAGATACCCGCTCACTTTCAATAGAAATGGGTTGGCAGGTTGAAGCAGCTATCCGGGCTGTCAAAGCCGGCTGGCTGGCAGAGAAGATCATTGAGCTGATTGCACTGGTCCGCGAGCAATCGGAGGTCGTCTTTACCCTGCCAGATCTCTCCTATCTGATCCACGGTGGACGCATCAGTCATCTTAAAGGGCTGTTAGCTTCCCTTCTTGGCATTAAACCGTTGATTGGTGTTGATAAAGCAGATGGAAAATATTACGACCGCGGCAAGACACGCACCTTCAAACGCGCCATTCAGGCTATCCCAAAGTATATCGCCAATAAATTCGATGAGGGTACACACCTTCGCGTCCAAATCGGACATTCCGAAAATCCAGAAGCAGCGGATCAACTGCGTGAAGCAACAGAATCCCTGTTCCAATGCGAATGGCTGCCGGATTGCTCGATTTCACCTGTTCTGGGGGCACACACAGGCAGGGGACTCGTTGGGATCGTGTTTGCACCGATCGAGACATTTCCGACCTTGCCATAGAGATAAGTAGGGCGCGCTCCGTCTTTGAGCGCGCCATTTTTTTACAGATTAATAATCACTTGTCTGGAAAATATTAACCGTCATTATATTTTATTTTAAATTTTGGTCGGCAGGAAAGCGCTGCCCACCCACCTCATACCTCGACCGGCAGCCCTTTGAACTGGCTGACGTAAAGGTTATAGTAAAACCCTTTCTTTTCTAAAAGCTCGTCATGCGTTCCGCGCTCGATCAATTCCCCTTCATTGATCACCAGGATTTGATCCGCGTCTCGAATCGTGCTCAGACGGTGGGCGATCACAAATGAGGTACGCCCCTCCATCAACGTAAGCAGCGCCTTTTGGATTTCCACCTCCGTGCGTGTATCCACGCTGCTGGTGGCTTCGTCCAGAATTAGGATAGCTGGGTCAGCCAGGATCGCTCGGGCAATCGCCAGAAGCTGCCGCTGCCCTTGACTGAGGTTGCTTCCACGTTCCGAAAGTTCGGTTTCATATCCTTCCGGCAAGCGTATGATGAAGTCATCTGCATTTGCCAGCTTCGCCGCCTCAATGACTTCGTCATCCGTGGCGTCCAGACGGCCGTAACGGATATTCTCCATGACCGTGTCGGCAAACAGGAAGGTGTCCTGCAAGACAATGCCAAGTTTGCGGCGCAGGTCATCCTGTTTGACATCTTTAATCCTGTGACCGTCAATTAATATTTTCCCGGAATCGATGTCATAAAAGCGGGTGAGGAGGTTGATAATAGTCGTCTTGCCGGCACCCGTCGGCCCAACAAGAGCCATCGTTTTGCCGGGTTTAGCGACAAAGTTGATGTCCTTCAAAACTGGCAGCTCCTCATCGTAACCAAAATGGACATGTTCAAATCGTACTTCTCCTTTTAAAGTATCCAGCGGGATGGCGTCGGGCCGGTCAACGACGTCCGGCTCTGCATCAATAATCTCAAAAATACGCTCGGCGCCAGCTAATGCAGCCATAACACTGTTGAACAGGTTGGCGATTTGGTTGATCGGGTGACCAAAGCGTCGGGTATATTCCGAGAAGGAAGCGATCAACCCGACCGTCACGCCGCCCACCCCCTGGATGAGCATATATGCGCCCACGCCCACCACAACAATCACATTCAATATGCTGAGGATGCCCGTGATGGGCGGCATCAATCCGGCGAGAACGTTTGCCTTTATACCCGTATCCTGTACCGATTCGTTATAGGTCTTAAATTCCTCCAATGAACCCCCCTGCTTTCCATGAGCAATGATGACTTTCTGCCCACTGAGGTCTTCTTCCATCAAGCTGTTCAATTGACCCAGTGATTTCTGCAATTCTTGATAAGCTGGACGGCTGCGCTTTAAAAAGAATGTCGTTGCCAATAAGGTCAACGGAATGATAATGAGCGCCACCAGGGTCAGGATCCAATTAAGAAGGAACATCATCACCAGAATCCCAATGAGGGTGCTGATACTAGAGATAAAGAACATGATATTTAACGAAAGCAGCCTCGTAATGGCATCCATATCATTGGTTAACCGGCTCATCAAATCACCGGCTGTCTGCTTATCGTAATATCCAATAGAAAGTTTCTGCATATGGTCAAAAAGCGACTGCCGCATATTCCGCATGGACTTTTGTGCAGTAGAGGTCATGATCCTGCGGTAAATGATGTCAAGCAACCACATGAGAAGATAATTTCCCAGCAAAATCAAAACCATCCGTAAAAGTTCATCCCAATCCTGTTTCACCAGTCCATTGTCGATCGTCAAGCCGAGCATATAGGGACCGAGAATATTCAAGATGGATGAAACAATGATCAGAATGAAAACCACAATCAGTTCCAAACGGTAGGGTTTGAGGTAAGACAGCAGTCGTTTTAGCCCTTTGACGGGTTTCTGCGCTGATGATGCACGCTGGTCAACAGAAAGTCCTCTACGCATAGCGCTTCTCCTCAATGTGATTTTCGTTGTAATTCAAAATGCCTTCTCCTAATTGTGAATGATAGATCGCTTGATAGATCAAACTGGATTCAATCAATTCGGCATGGGTTCCTTCCGCTGCAATGCGGCCATTCATTAAGACAATAATCTTATCCGCGCGCAACACCGTACTGATGCGCTGCGCCACCACAAAGCTGGTGCGACCTTCCATGAGCTCCTCCAGAGCTATTTGAATCTCAGCTTCAGTTTCCACATCAACCGAGCTGGTGCTGTCGTCCAGGATCAGGATCCTGGGGTTGACGCACAAGGCACGGGCGATAGCCAACCGCTGCTTCTGACCACCAGAAAAATTCATCCCCCGCTGTCCCACCGCAGCCTGATAGCCGTTTTCTTTTTCCATAATGAAATCATGCGCCTGGGCAGCCTTCGCCGCCGCGATTACTTCTTCATCGCTGGCTTCTGGACGACCAAACCGGATGTTTTCCGCCACAGTTCCGCTGAATAAAATGGCATTCTGCAAGGTTACAGCGATGTTTCGCCGCAATTCGGATTGACTGATCTCTCGGACATCCACGCCATCTATCAAGACCCGTCCCTGAGTTGGATCATAAAATCTCGGGATTAAACTGATAAGGCTTGTTTTTCCTGAACCGGTTGCCCCCAGGATAGCGACCATTTCACCCGGATTTGCTGTAAAATTGATGCCCTGCAGGACAGGCACATGCTCGTCTTCTTCGCCGTCATAATCCAGGCTGACATTCTCAAAGGTCACCCGACCCTCGGTAATGTGCTTTGATGACTCCTCAGGATATACAACCGTTGGTTTGGTTTCGATCACTTCCATCACACGATCCATGGATGCCATCGCTGCATAATATTGCGGCAGGATCATCCCCAGCATTAATATTGGGAAAATGATCATATGCAAATAGTTAACAAAAGCCACAATCTGCCCGGTTGTAAGAGCGCCGTCAATCACCATATTTCCACCAAACCAGAGCAAGGCTACAACGCCCAGGTTTAAAACCAGTATCATCGAGGGCATGAGCGTGGACATCAAACGGTGGACTTTGGTGCTTGTCTGCGTCAAATCTTCATTTACCGCTTGAAATCGTTTCTGTTCGTGGTCAGATCGGACAAAAGCTCGTACGAGGCGCACGCCAGCGATGTTTTCATGCAATACGTTATTGACCTTCTCCAATTTCTCCTGTACCTTGCGAAACAAGGGTCGGGCTTTGGTGCTCAATATCCCCACCAAAACCAATATGGCAGGGAGAAGGAATAACAACAATAACGCCAGCTTTGGGCTAGTTGATATCAACATAATCAGGCTGCCCACCAATAATAACGGAACCCTGAACAACATTCTTACGGTCATCATCACCGATGACTTGACAATATTAATATCACTGGTCAATCGTACCAATAACTCACTGGTTTGAAGCTTATTTAAATTCGCAAACGAAAATGTTTGAATGTTAGCAAAAGCCTTTTCACGCAAATCAGCAGCGAAACCTTCCGATATCCTTGCCGCCAATATTGTATTGACAAACGCCAGAACCATACTGCCTAACGCCAAACCGATCATCAATAAAGATGACCGTATCACAATACCAATGTCATCATTGGCGATACCTTCATCAATAATAGTCTGAAGCTGCCGGGGAACCAGCAGGTCTGTCATGGACATCACAAACATCGCCAGCAAGGCTATGGTAATTCCAACCCAATATTTCTTTAAGAATGGCAATATTTTACGAATACTATCCAACGATGAACTCCTTTTAATGTTTTTCTTTCGCCTGATTTCTACTGTGGTCCTAAATTAGCGTGCCTTCATAGGTTTCAATATTCTTCAAGACTTTCAACAAATCATCCTTGAGCCGCTTTTTCTCGGACTCACTAAATCCCTCTAACATCGCCGCATCTTTTTCCACTACAGATCGTCGAAGTTCATCCATCAACCCACACCCCTTATCCGTCAGGTAAATGCGGCTGACGCGCTCATCATCCGGGTCGCGCCGCCGGAGGACTAATTCCGCCTTTTCCATCCGTTTTACCTTATTGGTCAATGTGGCAGGGGTAATCTCAAGGAATTCCGCCAGGTCAGAATTGGACATACCGTCCTGTTTATGCAAAGCAAATAATACCGGCGGCTGTCCCCGATGCAGCCCAAGCCTATGCATTTGTTTGCGAATCAGACTATGGTGCGCTCTCCCTAAATGCAATAAGAGAAATCCAAATGAGTCAAACACTTTATTTTTCATCATAACGCCTTAATTGATTAGCCGTCTAATTATTAGTCGGCTAAATATATTCTAAGGCACATTTTTTGTCAAGGGCTCCATAGCGGATCTAGAGGAACTCTTAATAAATTTCATATAACAACTCCGAGGGAGGGAATAACACACCTCAGGGTTAAATATGAAATGTGGTAAAGATTAATCACGGCATGGAATTATTCGCCAACCAGTCATCGCCGAGAATGACGATGAGA
This sequence comes from uncultured Candidatus Brevefilum sp., assembly GCA_964575595.1. Taxonomy (GTDB): domain Bacteria; phylum Chloroflexota; class Anaerolineae; order Anaerolineales; family Anaerolineaceae; genus Brevifilum. The sequence goes on along the minus strand of CAZNRI010000007.1, from coordinate 84,090 downwards.
TCAAACTGTGCGTTAGGGTCGTAATTATCATAAATGCTCGATTTCGACACACCTATGGTCTCTGACAGCCAGCGCAGGGCGTAGGGGGTGCCGTTGTAGACGTGGATTTGCGAATAAACCCCATATCCCACATCGGCTTCCTCAACCACATTCAACCCCTGTTCGCGGAACCACGCTGCTGTCGTTCCAGCCAAACCCGGCTGGGATGAGCCGTTGCGCACGGATATTCGCGCCCCCTCCTCAGTGACCAAATCCAATATCTCTCCATCCGCAACTGGGCCCAAGGCAGCACCCGCTCCAAAGACCTCATCCCGCAGCAGGCGAATTTTATCCGGGATGGGTTTGAGAATATCAAGACCATCGGGGGATTTCCCAAGGGTGACGTATTCATTGCTGATGATCACCTGGCTGATTTTATCCCGATCAACATCCAAAACCGACCAACCGAGTTGAACAGCCTGGTGGAGGCTCATATTAGTATTGATGCCGGCAGCAAGGTCATTATAAATTTCTGGCGCTCGCGCCACCAGCTTGGGCATCATATCAAATTCCAAAATCCTATCACGCACAGCCATGATCAAGATTTGCTGGCGGGCAGCCCGATCAAAATCGCCACCTTCGGTACCCCGTGAGCGGACATAGGCTAAGGCGTATTCCCCCGGCAAGGTGATAACCCCAGGCTCAATCGTTAATGGGTCATCATCGCCAACCAGGTCAAGCTCCATTGGTTCATCAAAGGTGAGCCTGACCCCTTCAATATGGTCTATGAAATCCACGAAAGCCTGGAAATCGATCTGTGCATAGTAATGAACCGGAACACCCAACAGTTCTTCAACCGTCTGTGCCGCCAATGCAGCACCGCCGCCTGGCAAATTAAAGACTTCGCCCAGGTAATATGCAGTATTGATTTTCCCATGCTCAAAACCCGGTATACTCACCCATAAGTCGCGCGGTATCGAAATCATACCTGCCGTTTTCTTGACCGGGTCAAAGGTAAACAGCAGCATGGTATCCGTTCGGGGTACTTCACCAGCCTCCCAATCACGATAATCCAAACCCATCACCAATACATTGACCCTGCTGACGCTATCCCAGGGCTCGGGCGTCGGCAAGCTAGCTGCCGGGATTTCAGTGGGTTCAGGCGTGCCTTTAACATCGCCTTCCGGATTTTCTTCCTGAATGACAGGATCGCCAGGAATGGAAAAGGTTTTATTGCTTGCCACAAGCTCTCGTGTAAGTCGATAAGCATAGAAAGCGCCTACTAAGGAAAGCACCAGCAATAAGCCTAAGACAATGCGGGTCAGCCAATCTTTTGGAAATCGTTCTGCTATCTTTTTAAACCAATTCATAGGCTATTCTCAAACATACTCCCAACCAACGTGCAAAAACAAACACACGTCAATGGGTCTGAAATTTACAGTATTTAGGGAAAGGATTAATCCATCGGCGGCGGGGGCACCGGTAAATCTTCTTTAGCGGTGTCAATCCACTTGTCACCTTCATCAATTAACATGACCGGAATATCATCAACGATGGGATATTTACGGCCGCAATCCTGGCAAATTAACCAGCTTTCTTTATAATACTCCAACAGACCCTCTTTTTCCTGCACACAATACGGGCAGCGAAGCATTTCCAGCAAATCTTTGTCAACCATATGTCCTCCAACAAATCATCCAATATATCCATGACATTGGATTGGGTTTATTCTTCATAAGTTCCGCAGAAACCATACCACAATACACGGCTGATTCAAACGCGACTATTGTACCATAGCAGGCTCACTCAGAGTCTGACCCTGGAATATCCTCGGTCCCGGGACCATATTCAAAAATAGCCTGCCAAGGTTGGTAGTGGGTGCGAAAGACATCTGAGAAATAAACTTTCCCATCCTTATAAACAGTGCGTTTAATGGTGACATCTGCACCCTCCGCTGCGTAATCAACCTGTTTAATCTCGTCTTTTTTTAGGTCGGGGTTCTCCCGATAAATTGGGTCAGGCGCCGGAACTTTGTTTGTTAACCCGGTTGTATCCCAATCAACGGTGCGACCATCTTTCGTAGAATAGAATTTCCAGGTGAGGGACTCACCGACCACATAAGTCTCCATCAACAACCAGTTATCGGTGTCATTGGTAAATTTGAGATCAACAATAGGCACATAGACAGTGGCGTCCAAACCTGCCCACTTTGAATTCTTGTTGCCATTATATTCATACTCATAATAACCAACACGATAAGCATGGGCGTGACGCTCCACAATCGGGAAACCTGCAAAGAAAGCCGTTCGGAAGAGGGTCGTGCTCACCTGACACACCCCGCCGCCCACACCCTGAATGGTTTGATCGCCATAAATAATCAGGGCTTCAGCGTATCCATTCTCCAGGCTGACATCCCCCAAGGCTTCCGCCATTGAAAAGGTTTCGCCTGGCGCGACCAAAAGCCCGTGGAATTGCGATGAGGAAATTTCAATGTTTTGCTTCCTGGCAGCATCCGAACCGTAAAAATATGTTGTCCAGGATTGAAATAATTCTGTGATACCCAATTCCTCCCCAATCATATCATCTGTTACTTCGGGTTTCAAGGTGTCAAATTGCAGAGCGATCTCGTGTTTGCCAGCTTGTAACTGCTCATTGATATGCATAATACTGCTCTGGACATTTAAACTGCGGCCGATAACAGCCGGTTCAATGACTTCCAATTCACCCGTGTCATCGTTGAAGACAAAGCGGGGATTGGCGGGGTGCACCTGCACCGCCGGTGCCAAGCTGTTGAGATAAACGCTGAACAAATCCTCGTTTAAGACAATCTGATAACTCGAATTTTCAGCTTCACCATCTACAACACGTTCAATGATCAGCATCGCGGCTAAATCCTCTGGGGGAATCGTCCAGCTTTCAGCCTCATCGCCCTCCCCATCTTTAAGCACCAAAGGCTCCCTGAGGATCTGCCTTGCAAGCTCAGCCTGAGCGCTGACATCCAGGATGAGGGGCTCCGTTTCCGTCACGACCAGCGGTACAACACCGCTCTGCATCTGCATCAACAGCGATTCAATGGCAGCCAGCGTGCCCATGACATCAACCTGCCGCCCCACCTGTCCGCTCTTGACCATCACTTCCGTATTTTCCAATGCTAAAGTTGCTTCAATGACCGGCTGGTTGATTTCATCGGCAATTTCTTGCAGGAAAGCTTGCGCCATGCGCTCATCATAAATCGCCACGGGGGAAAGCTGGACGCCCTCAAACCAAGCTCGACCTTTGTCAAGTATATTATTTAAGAACCATCCGCTTCGACCGACGTCCAATGCTCGTTGTGCGCTGGTTGTTGGATCAACAAGGAAACCCAAATCTGTCGGTTCAACCTCCCAACCCTGATCCTGATAGGTGATCTGTATCTTTCCTTCATGGGTATAAGGCAAGACGCCCGTTAACAATTGCGCTGACTCCTCCAACGTCATACCGGAGAGGTCTATAGTCTGCATGTACACGCCCGGATAAACCCGGCTGGCATAAACAACCTCATAACCCACAAAAAGAGCAATGGCTACAACGCTCAGGATGATCAAGCTCAGAGGCACCGCCATCAGCAGTTTGATAATCTCTGGTTTTTTCAAATATTGTTCATTTTCACGTTCCATAGTGAATCAGATTATACCTTCAAGGATATGAAAATAAGCACATCTTTATTGACTAATGATATTAAGACGAGTCTTTATAAAGAAATGTTCCATGGAATGAAAATTCCACCAATCATCCATTATGATATTTTCTCGATTATTTTAACCGTATAATAAAGAGAGTCACTCAATAACGACAAAGGCGCACCGATGACCCTGCCTATGATTATTCTCATTGTTATCATCATCGCCTCGCTGGTCCTGTTCTCTATTGAAACAATTCCAGCCGATGTAGTCGCACTGGGCGTCATGATGATCTTAATTCTGACAGGCATCCTCCCACCTGAGATCGCTTTTGAGGGGTTTGGGAGCGATACTGCTATCATGATTCTGGGGCTGCTTATCCTGACCGCAGCTTTAGTGAGAACAGGTATCGTCCAAATCATTTCTCGGCGCATCCTCCGCTCAGTCGGCGAGAACCAAACACAACTCTATTGGGTCATTATGGGAACGGCTGGCATCCTCAGCGGCTTTATGTCCAATACCGCAACATCGGCATTCTTTACCCCTATGACCATCGGCCTCGCCAGGAAGTTTAAAATCCATCCCTCAAAATTACTCATGTCCTTAGCCTTTGCCACTGTCCTCGCCAGTTCCCTCACGCTGGTAGGCACCTCAACGAACATCGTGGTGAGCGGCTTGATGACACAGCATGGCATGGCGCCCTTGGGGATGTTTGAATTAACCCCTGTCGGGATACCCATCCTGATTGTGGGTCTGTTATATATGTTCTTCATTGGACGTCATATCACCCCTGTCCGGGACGAAGAAGAAGCCGGAATGACAGAGGATATCCTCTCTTATTGCTCAGAATTTGAGGTCAAAGAGGATTCCCCCTGTCAGGGCAAAACCATTAGCGAGATTGGATTAGGACAAGAATATGATCTCACAATCCTAAGGATTCTGAAGGAGTCTGGATATCACGCTGAACCTAGGGCGAACACCGTTTTACAAACGGGTGATAAGGTTTTAATTGAGGGCAACCGTGACGACCTGGTTGCTTTCCAGGAAGAGGGTTTGGTGGAGTTTACAGGGGAATTCGAGGAGGAAAAAGAAATTGCCAAAGACCTCTCCATGGCTGAGGTGATCGTGCTCCCCGGGTCGCCTTTGGTCGGGCGGACTTTATGGGGGCTCAATTTCCGTCAACGATATGGATTGCAAGTCTTGGGAATTAACCGCAAGGGCGAAACCATTCGTCGCCGTATCAGTCGAACCCGATTGCAGGTGGGTGATCAACTCCTCTTGCAGGGCGATCCAGAGACTATCAGAAGCCTTGGCAAGAACAACAACTTTCGCGTTGTGTCTGCGGAATTAGATATTATGCCAGAGACAGAAAAAGCGCCTATTGCGCTGATCATATTCCTGGGTGTTCTTATTTTAGTATCCTTTAATGTGCTTTCATTACCCGTGGCTGTCATGGTAGGCGCCTTTGCAACCTTTGTCACTCGCTGCATTACTCCGGTCGAAGCATATCGCCGAGTCAACTGGAACGCGTGGTTATTGATTTCCTGCATGCTTGCACTGGGCAGCGCCATGGAGTTATCTGGTCTGGCGGACTTCCTCGCGGATCAAATTGTGGCATTAATCGGCACTGCCAACCCGATTATCTTACTCTCCGCTTTTTTTGTACTCTCACTCCTATTAACCCAACCTATGTCCAATCAGGCAGCTGCCGTAGTGGTCATCCCAATCGCTATTCAAACTGCAACACAATTGGGACTGAATCCGCGCACCTTCGCCGTGATGATTGCTGTCGGAGCTAGCTGTTCATTTATCACTCCGTTGGAACCCGCCTGTTTGATCGTGTACAGTGCCGGGAATTACCGCTTCTTCGATTTCGTAAAAGTCGGGTCGATCCTGACCGTTCTCATTTTTCTCATCGCCATTCTAATGGTGCCATGGTTATGGCCGTTTTAAATATCTTTTACCCGACTTTATGTTAATTCCCCTGCACATTTCTACACAAACAAAAAGTTATTCCGTCCTATTCAAGAGACTGATTACCCTGGTAAGGTATTGTCTGCACCAGCCCTGATATCATGGAACCCACCTGATTTTCACTTTTTGAGTTATAATTATTACCAGATCTAATTGTAAGGAGCTGTGCGTGATTCGCATCAATCTGTAGATTTCTTAACGTTCTAGGAAAGCCAGTCCAGGCATATTTAATCCTGACCGAGGTCTTTCCCTTGGTTTTTTGTTTTAAGAAGGCAGGTTGTTGTGTTTACGGTTCATCAGCTCACGAAATCATACGGTCTAAATTCCGTTTTCAGAAATATCACTTTCAGTCTCAATACAGGGGAACGCGCAGCCTTAGTCGGCCCAAACGGCTGCGGAAAATCCACCTTGATGAATATCATTGCCAGGGTTGAGCAAGCCGATTCAGGCCATGTCACCTACACCCCTTCGAATCTTCGTGTGGGATACCTGCGCCAGGGCATCGACTTTGAGTCAGGCGAAACCGTCGGGGGGTATCTCCATCAATTCGCGTCCAATCTTAATGAAACACTAAGGACTTTAGAAAAGGTCTGTGAGAAGCTGGCAGAAAAGCCCAATAATCAAAATTTGATCAGTCAATATGAACTCACCCTGAAAAAATTGGATCAGGCGCAGGAAATGGAAGGTTTACGCAAGGAAATACTTGCTGGCTTTGACCTGGTCAATATTCCTCAGGACACCTCCATCGACACTTTGAGCGGCGGGCAAAAAATGCGCTTGGCGCTGGCTGGCGTTCTCCTGGAAGCCCCCCAAGTACTCCTGTTGGACGAACCCACCAACCACCTGGATATAGATATGCGTCAATGGCTCAGGGAGTGGGTCCTGTCTTATAAAGGCGGAATTTTGCTGGTCTCGCATGATCGGGCATTTCTGGACGCAGTGATTCATAAGGTGATCGCTTTCCCGCCAGCGGGAGAAGGCGTAAGGGAATACCCAGGAAACTACAGCCGCTATCTGGAAGTCCGAGAGGCTGAGTTTGAAGCAGTCATGCAGGCTTACACCGATCAGCAGGACGAGATCAAACGCTTGAAAAAAGCCGCTCGTAGTGTGCGGGATCAGGCCAAACCACACAAAGGCGGCAAAGCCGATGCCAAAAACACAGACGGATTTTCGGTCGGTTTCTTCTCAGACCGCTCGCTAGAAACCGTTCGGCGAGCCAAACAACTGGAAAAACGGGTTGATTTTCTAGAGGGCGAAGGGAAACTCGAAAAACCAGGCCAGGCATGGGAAATGCGAATGCATTTCACTGAGACTCCCGAAAGCGGTCATATCGCCTTACAAATCAATCAGCTGGTCATTGGATACGAGGGCCAGTCCCTCCTGCCGCCCATCACTCAAACCGTGTCCTTAGGGCAGCGCATCGCGCTGGTTGGACCAAACGGTGTGGGGAAAACCACGTTGTTTAAGACATTCCTCGGTCATAACCCTCCCATCAGCGGCAGTTTTACCTTTGGAAGCGGGATCCGTCCGGGTTACCTCTCCCAGGAACAAGAGGTATTGAACCCAACGCTTACCGTCCTTGAATCACTGCAACAAATTCCCGAAATGCACAACCATACCCAAGCCCGCACCTTTCTTCATCGTTTTCTCTTCTCAGGCGAAGAAGTATTCCAACCCGCAGAAACGCTTTCCTATGGTCAACGGTCAAGGTTAATGCTGGCCCTGTTGGTGGCACAGCACTGCAACTTTTTACTGTTGGATGAACCTCTCAATCATCTTGATCTTTCTTCACAAGAGGCTTTTGAATCGGCCCTAAGCGAATTTGACGGCGCCATCCTCGCCATTGCACACGATCAATACTTTATTGACCGATTCGCACAGATCATCTGGCATTTCTCAAAGGACGGCGTCCAAACAGAATTAACAGAATCCCATGTTTCGGAAATCATGTCCTTGTAAAACTGTTGATAAAAGGTGAAAACCTGTGGATAAACTGTTTCAAAATGTGGAGAAAAGAACTTGCGTTACTGATCTCACAGAATAAACAAGAGCCAGATACACCGCACCTGGCTCTTATCAGGAGAGAGAAATGATCTTCGAAATTGTTATGCTCTCATTATAGACAAAACCAGTGTAAAAGCTTGATGCGCAACCCGCAATTACACCACGATTGCTCAACATAATGATGAGAAAATATTGAAAGCAGTAATAGCTTTGCCCAATTTAATGATCAATGATGAGTGATGTGTTATGATTTCTAATAGAAAACCAAACCAGGATAATTAAAGAATGTCTGATCAGGAATACACAAGGGAAGAAAAAATCCGGGGTTTAATTGAACAATTGAACGCCTATATTGAACAGTATCACAACGGTTCAGTGGAGCTGGTAAGGATTGATGGGAATGAAGTGTTCGTCAGATTAGGCGGTGCCTGTGAGGATTGTCCGCTTTCAGAAGACACCTTGCAGGGTTGGGTGGCGGGCACATTGCGCCAGTTCTTCCCAGATGTTAAAGTGTCAGAAGTAGAACAAGAATGAACCTTTTTTTTATTGACATCAAATAAACCCGCGGCGTCACCGCGGGTTCTTATTTACAGATTCAAATCCTCATTCTTTTTCCAGTGTTTCGTCCTTTGTTGCACCAGCCCCCGGGCCAAATTGAATTTCATTTTGAACAGCTCGATACAGTGTTTCACTTCGCAAATCCGCCAATGTGTAACAAGGCGCATCAAGGTGATCCGCCAGGGCTTCTGCCAGACCCTGGTCAAACGCTTCATGTTCCATATTGATCACGACGGAACGCACTTCTTCATTTGCAATTTGCTCAGCCATTTGATGGGCTTCCTTCTGTGGCGATCCCCCTCCCAGAGCGACATTGCCGGCTCCGTCCGTTAAAACAATCAACAAAGGCAATATATCCGGATGCAATATTTTTTCCCGCTTTAACACCTGATAAGCCATATTCAAGCCAGCGCTGAGGGGCGTCTTCCCCCCAACAGGGATGTCCGCCAGAGCACGCTGCGCCAGGAGGACAGAATTCGTGGGCGGAAGCACCAAAGTGGCGCGGTCCTTCTGAAAAACGATCAAACCCACACGGTCACGGCGTTGATAGGCATCGGTCAGCAGGGAAAGAATGGCGCCCTTGGTCGCAGCCATACGCTCAGCGACAGCCATGGACCAGGAGGCGTCCACCAGGAACAGGATCAGGTTGGATGCCCGACGGACACGCACCTTACGCTGATAATCTTCCCTGCGCACAGAAAAAGCTACATTCTCGCGCATCTCCTCCCTAGCTTTTTGGAAAGGGGCTGCAGCTCGAATTGTGGCATCAAAAGCCAGATCTTCCGCGCTGCCGTTAGCCGGGCGAGATTGAATATAGCGGCCGCGTTTACGATCCGTCTGCGTCTTAGATCGTCGACCGCCGTGTTTTCGCATCATGTCATCAAGGGGAGTATCTAAACGGCGCGGTTCAAAGGTGTCCCCCGGTTTGACCGCCTTGCCGCCCTCCCACCAATGAGCCGTGGCGTCCTGAAATATATCCTGTCGGGTAGGTTCTAGGGACTCGGGTCCAGGGGGTTCTGAGCTAATCTCGAGATTGGGGGAGGTGGACTTTTTTTTTGAGCCGTCTCCTCTTTCGAGGATTCTTCTTCAATTTCTTGGGTTGAACCTTCGGAAGCTGCCCCTTTGAGCTGCTCTATATGTTCTTCTAATTGGGTGACACCCATTTCGGACTGCCGGAATGGACCCGCTTTGACCCGATGTGGGAGCGCTAATTCTGCAGCCAGGGCAATATCACGGGGATTAATCTCCTCGCGCCCTTCAAAAGCAGCGTGCGCCCGTGCGGCTTTGAGGATGACCAGGTCAGCCCGGTGTCCGTCAACCTGCATCTTCGCGGTAAGGTCTGCAATCGCCAACAGGTCACGGGTGGAATAGCGGACACGGTCAACCAGTTTGCGAGCCTGGGCAATCTGTTCGGATAATTCCTGCTCTTTTGAGAGCCATTTTTGTCGAAACGCTTCCGGGTCAGACTCAAAGGCTAAATTTCGCTCCATGATTTGAACACGCTGGCGCGGGTCGAGGATGCCATGGATATCCACTGAAAGGGCAAACCGATCTAAAAGCTGAGGACGAAGGTCGCCTTCTTCAGGATTCATCGTACCGACCAGAATAAATCGGGCAGGATGTGAAAAAGAAATTCCTTCCCGTTCCACGATGTTCATCCCCATAGCGGCAGAATCCAAAAGGACATCCACCACATGGTCATCCAAAAGGTTAACCTCATCAATGTATAACAGCCCCCGATTGGCAGCGGCCAGTACGCCAGGCTCAAATTTACGCTCACCTTTTTGAATGGCTTTTTCAATATCCAAAGTGCCTACCACCCGATCTTCCGTAGCGGAAACAGGCAGGTTGACAAAAGGCGTCCGCCTTGTTTCAACAGGCAGTTCTTCATCCGCTTCAAAGCGCTCGCGGCATTCTGTACACCAGGTAATGGGTTTTTCTGGATCACAACCAAAACGACATCCTTTTACAACCTGAACAGGCGGCAAAAGCGCAGCCAGGGCGCGAGCCGCTGTAGACTTCGCTGTGCCTCGTTCACCACGGATCAAGACACCGCCAATGCGCGTGTCAATTGCGTTGAGGATTAATGCACGGCGCATTCGGCGCTGACCGACAATGGCTGTAAAGGGGTAAATTATTCGCATGATCATTTTTTTCATCCGTATTTCTAATAACGCCCATCAAGTTTACCACGTCCAGCATTGAATGACCAATGGGGTTGGTCAATGAGTTTATACACTCAAGAAAGTATTAGACTCATCAACCGCATCTCTGGTAAAATTAGGTCGAAATCGTCAGACAAATAGTCGTAACATCTTATGAATGTCATAATTGTTTACACGCTCTTGTCTGAAAACGGTCACACGCCGAGAATGAGACCGACTAGCGAAATTAACTACACGACCCTTTTTTAAACAATGGGTCAGAAAGAGATTTTTTGAGGTTTGATACGATGCCAGTCCCAATGAAGGCTGGTACGGTTTTACGTAACCGGTATCAGGTCAAGAAAATAATCGGCCAAGGTGGCATGGGATGTATCTACGTGGCTGATGACCTGCGCCTGGAAGGACGCCTCTGCGCGGTTAAAGAGGTGGAATATGAACGCGCTTTGCCTGAAGAAATGCTTCAGGAGGCTCGGGATCAATTCCAGCGCGAGGCTACAGTATTGGCGCGTCTAGATCATCCCAACCTCCCTAAAGTCTCTGATTTTTTCTCCATCCGCGATCATGATTACCTGGTCATGGACTATGTGCCGGGCAAAGACCTGCGACAATTGATGATGGAGGCACGCCAGAACAACACCTTCCTACCTGAAGAGGATGTCTTGGAATGGGCTAGGCAACTGGGGGAAGCATTGAAATTCCTTCACGCACAAGAACCTTCCATCCTGCACCGTGATATCAAACCCAGCAACCTCAAGCTCACACCCAGCGGGCTGGTCAAGCTGGTTGACTTCGGGTTGGTAAAAATGTCGGCACCCGGGGAAGTGACCATCACCGTCCTCCAGGGTCAGGGCACCGCCCTCTACACCCCCCTTGAACAATACGGGGGCGATTCCGGTCACACGGACGCCCGCAGTGATATTTATGCCTTCGGGGGAACGCTGTATCACCTTCTAACCAACGAACCGCCTATCAATGTCCGTGACCGGTTCCTCAATCCAGGCAGTTTACCCTACATTCGCGACATCAATCCCAAGATCAGTATCCGGACCGAGCGCGCCATTCATTGGGCACTGCAGCTCCACCCAGAAGATCGCCCTGAAGATATTGACGCTTTTACCAAAGCGCTTTTCGTTGAAGATGCCCCCATCACCAAGCCTTATCGTGGGGGAGCAATCATGCCAAAGATCATTCAAAAATCAGAAAAGGTTTTAATTTTCCTGGCGAGCGGCTTAATGGTCCTCAGTTTTCTCCTCACCTTAATTCGTAATTTCTAAACCCGTTAAAAAGAATCACTCTTTATTTTCTGTGGGAGGGATAGCGACCCTCTGTGCGCATCCACCAGACCAGGGCTGCAATCCAGCCTATCAGCAAGCCGACCACAACCATTTCAGCAACAAAAACCGTCCCGGATTTCTCCAACCAAAACTTGGTCCCAGCGAAGCCAATATTGAGATATGTGTAGGTTAATAATCCCCCAATGAGTGTACACAGGGCGGAACGCAGCCCCCATTGCAAAGAACCCCACCAAAGTTTCCCAATTAAGAAAGCTGCACCGCTTCCAATGGCTATCACAATCACGCCCAGAGCCCATTCACCTAATGTTGGAAAGTCGTTGTGGCTGGGTGTCGGCGTAGAGGTCGGTGAAAGGTCTTCAGTAGAGGTCGACGTTGGTCCATACGTAGGGGTAGGCGAGAACAGCGGCGTCGGGGAAATAGATATCACCTCAGCACTGCCATCGGGTTCAATATTGATTTGGAGGGTCTCGGATTGCGTGGCTGGTTCGCTGGTCGCGTTGACCTCCAGCCCACCAGCAGCCTCAATACGGTAATTAAAATAAGCCACACCAGCAGTAGTCGTCGTTTCAAACTGTTGAGTGATACCTGGCTCTCCAGAAATCTTAAAATTAAATCGTACAATCGTGCCATCTGGGACGAAATTCTGATTATGATCGTAAATTGGCTCAGTCCGAATTGTAATTGTGTCGCCTACCGTGAAACTCGGTATAGGTGTAGGTTCTGGAGTTTGAGTCACCGAAGGCACTTCTTCTGTTGTTTCCTCCTCTTCCATCTCTTCTACCGTTTCCTCTTCCGGCAAGACAAGGTCCAATCCAATAATTTGATTCGGATTTGGTGCAGTCATGGAGATTAGATCATAGCCAACAGCGCTCAAGGATACCGGCAAAGCCCCAGGAGATTCAACTTCCTGCATTAATACGCGGGCAGCAACGTTAATAAATTCAGGCGTTTTGCTGTAGAGTGCATAATATGCCGTAATTTTAGAAATATTCGTCGCATCCAAATATATGGGGGCGTCGAGGGCAAAAACGATGACGCTTTTTCCACTTAACAAATCGGGGCGTTCTGTTAATATCCGCTGGAGAACATTGGAAGCCGGATAATCCGGGTCCACGTCCAGGATATTGAATATCACCCAATCTGCACTTTTTAAGTTGGCTGAGAGAAATTCCCCTGAACCGTTTTCAACATTATCCAAATATTCCACAAGCTGTGAAAAAGTGTAGGAATATAGGTTGTTTTGCCTGATCTGGCCGCTTGCCTGCGGCCCATACAAATTAATCAGTGCATTTGCCAATGAATTGGTAGTGATGGTGTTGATCGGTGGACAATCATCGCATTGACTCACCGTTCGCACATCCGAAAATATGATAATGTCTTCATAGGATTGCGGCGGTGACGGCAGAAGCGTATCCATCTCAATCGTTGTAGGGCTTATCAGCGTAACCGCATTTTGGGCAACATCAAATGAGACGTTGCTGGACTTACCTAAGGCATCAAGATCTGTCTGGGTTTTCATTACTGATTCGTAAATAAAGTCCTCATAAAGCCCAAGTTTTATATTCAATATCCGCTCAACAGAGCTGTCAACACGCTGAGCAAAGGCTGAATCTTCACGATACTTCTGCACAAAAAATTCCAACGTGTTTTTCAAAGTGGTAAAAGCATCAGGATCGCTGGTAGCAACAAAATCATCCACATAAAGAATATCGTTTCCGGCAAGAAACGCGTTTCTAGCAACCTGCGTCGCATTAAAATTCTCATTGTTTGGATCAAAAAATCGGCGTACAGCACGGCTGCCAAGGTTGTCACTGATAATCAGTCCTCCGTTTTCCCGCCAGGTTGTAAATTGGGAAAGGGCCATAATTTGCTGAAATGCATTTGAGTCAAAGCTGATCGGCTTGGTCGTCGCCCGAATGTTACCCTGAAAACCCTGATAGCGAATGTGTGATACCATCAAGGCATCCACCCTGCCCGGATCGTCCAGATTCGGTGATGTAACCGTGAAGTACGGCGCAAGTTCAATTTGCTTCAGCTGCTCTAATGATTTGCGAACGGTCGCCACTTCATCTTCCGGTGAGCGATCCGAGTATCCCGTCCCAGGGAAATTTTGCGCGACCACGATCATCCGGTCCTCGCTGCCGGTATGGACCCCATTAATAAAGGCCTTCCCCATCTCGCCCACCCAAAACGGATCCCCGCCATAGGTATTCACACCTAGGTAATCCGCCGCTTCGCTATTTTCTGTTTCCAGAACATCCAAATTGGGTCCAAGATAAAGGTTGAAACCCAATGTGCTTAACTCACTTCCTATAACCTGACCGACCTGATTGGCGAGATCAAAATCCCAAGCAGCACCTATGGACATTTGAGATGGCAACTGCGTCAATCCAGATAAAATTTCGTCGCCAGAATAACCGTTACCCATTTGTGGAATCCCAATAAATAAGGGAATGTAGTCATTTCCTGAATCTTCCGTGTCTGTATTTTCAGATGAACTTTCCCACTCCAGCCTTTGGAGAGATTCCACCAATTGGCGCGTTTGAGAAAGGATGTCTTCAGAAGCAAAATTGTTGTTCTCAGCTAAAAGGACAACGCCCCCAATATGATGCTCCGTGATAAGTTCGTAAATTTCCGTCTCTTCCTCTACCGACACACCGTTGAAGGTCACCAGGAAGAGTTGACCCACCTTTTCCTCCGGCGTCATCCCCTCAAGCAAGGCTTTTGCATCAGTGAGATCATCAGCAGCTACAGGTTTGGTCCCAATAGTGTTGACCAGCAAAAGGCTAATGATAATAATCCAAAAGACCCTATTTATTTTCACAATCAGGACTCCAAAATTTCCCTGGCTGATTTCGGAACATTTGTGATGATGCTGTCAACGCCCAGCGCTGCCAGCCGACGGATCTCATCAGGCTCATCAACCGTCCAAACATTGACCTGGCGGTTTCGAGCGTGTAATGCTAAAACAAGGGTTTCATCCACATCGTTGAAGTATGGATGTAAGGCGTCGTATCGAATAAATCGCCAGAGCCAGCGTTGGGCTTGATCTGGTTGTGTGAGCAAACCTAATTTCACCTCCGGCAAACGTCGTCTGAATCTGGGGAGATTAAAGGGGTTAAAAGAAGATATAAGCACAAAGTCTTCAAACCCATATTCTTTGACCAATTCAGCTACTTTGATCGGCAATGGATCGAAAAAGGAACTGTAATTTTTAAGTTCAATATTAATCTGAAATTTTCCGCCAAATAGATCAAAGACCTCGCTCAGGCTTGGGATTTTCTGTCCGTTCCCAGCATTAAAAGCTTGCAGCTCTTTCAGGGTCATATCCCGCACACGACCAGACCCATCGGTGGTGCGGTCAACCGTGTCATCATGAATAACAACCAGTTGTCCATCCAAGGAAAGCATAACATCCAACTCTATGCCATCCGCACCGTATTCCAACGCCAATTGGAAAGCAGCTAATGTGTTTTCAGGAGCATCCGCGCTTGCGCCGCGGTGAGCAATCACTTTCGGCATTTTCATTTCTCTTCTCCTCAACGTGCAGTAATTATAGCACGCAGGGTCGATCGTGTAAGGCCTTAAGAGGATATTATCCCAAGCACGAACATCATTCTGCGGTTGGTTTAAAATTACCCCTGACAACAAAAATGCTTTCTCTGGAGTAGCTATGACTGAGACTATTGCCTTTCGAGTAGATGACCTTAAAAATTACGTGGTTCGGTTTCTGTCTGCCACGGATGTGCCGGAATTGGACGCACAGATCGCGGCTGATGTGCTCATTTCAGCCGATTTGCGCGGGATAAACTCCCACGGCGTTATCCGACTTCACAGTTATTATGGCGACGGTCTCCGCAGACGTCAGATCGATCCCCTCTCACCGCTGAAAGTCATCAAAGAAAGCCCCTCCACCCTCGCCCTGGACGGGGGCAATGGACTCGGGCAGGTCGTGGCCTATCGTGCCATGTCCCGCTGCATCAAAATGGCCGATGATACCGGCATCGCCGTCACAACCGTTCGAAACAGCAACCATTTCGGCATTGCCGGCTATTATGCCATGATGGCCCTGCCGGAAGACATGATTGGGATCAGCCTGACAAACTCACGACACCTGGTTGCGCCCACCTTCGGCCTCGACCGGGAAATCGGCACCAACCCCATCGCTGTCGCCGTTCCGGCCGGTGAGGAAAGGCCTTTTGTTCTCGACATGGCGACCAGTATCGTTCCCATCGGAAAAGTAGCCCTTCATCAAAAAGCAGGTTGGGCAATCCCAAAAGGCTGGGGGGTCAACCAGCAAGGCGAATTAACCACGGACCCCTCCGAAGTGATTGAAGATGGGGCATTATTACCCCTGGGAGGGTCGGCGGAATTACGCGGCTATAAAGGATACGGCCTTTCCTTGCTGGTGGATTTACTCTCCGGTGTGCTGGCAGGGGCGGCTTTCGGAAAAGGGGTGGGAAGCCCCGCTGACGATCGCAATGCGGATGTCGGTCACTTCTTCGCTGCCCTCAAAATTGAAAATTTCCGCTCGCTGGATTACTTCAAAGCGGATATGGATGACTATATTCGATCATTAAAAGCAACCACCAAGCTGCCCGGACAAGACCGCATTTACATTCACGCGAAAAAGAGTTCGAACTTCAAGAAAAATATTTAAGAGAAGGCATCCCTCTACTAACAGGAGTTGTCGACTCCCTTAAGAAAGCAGGAAAAACTGTCGGTGTGCCCTTCGATCTCAGGCCGGTTGATTAGCTCATCCATAATTATCGCAATTTAGTCCAGGGGATGATGCGCGGTACGCTTTCCTGATAGCGGCGGTAGGCGTCACCGTAAATTTCAAGCATTTTACGCTCTTCGGGGATGGAACCCAGGATGAAATAGCCCGTGCTGGCGATCACAAAGGTCAAAATCAGGTCTGTCATGTAGGGTATCAACCACATGAAAAGGATCACTAGCAGATATAGGGGGTGGCGTACGAGACCGTATAAGCCCTTGACAACCAGAGACTTCTTTTCTTCTCCATCTGGATGCTTCAACTGGCGCAAACCGACAAACGACCACACGTCCGTCCTGAGAATGGTAACAATCAATCCCACAACTGCTGCTGCTTGAATCCCAGCGGTGCCGTAAACCCAAGGTGCAGGGATACGCCATAGCAAACGTGAGGGCAAGAACACCACCATAGCTAATATCGGTGAGAGAGTAAGGATCGCAATTCCGATAAAGAGGATGCGATAGAAGCGGTTAACCCACTCACCCAGGAGCTGCCGTGCGATTCGTTTCGTTCTCAGCGATGCTAACCAGGAATGCAGGAATCCCCAAGCAGTTACACACACCACTATCAGAATTGGATAAAACAAAGGTTCATCTCTGTATCACATCTCAAATTTTTTATTCTCCTAAGTATGCGACAAAACTGCCTCTTATGGCAACCCCTCCACGGATTATAGCCAATCAACCTTAAAATATCTCAAATCCTGTAAAATCATCTTGCTTAATAGAACGATTGTGCTATACTGATATTGTTTTATAGAACACTTATTCTATCACGCGACAGGCAGGACAGGATGCGAAGGATTATTGTCATTCCAGCGGTTTTTATCGGTTGTCTCATTGTGATCTGGGTCAGCACGGTTGCGGCAGCAAACATGCCCTCGCAGGAACTCCTTACGCCTACTACAAATGCCGCGGCGAAAGGGACACAGGTACAATCAGCATCCCAACATACCTCACAAAAAGGTCTCGCCAGCAAGGACCATTCTTGCTTCCTGCCTGCAAGCTACCCTCCTGATGTTTTACAATGGTGCGAGCTAATCGAAACATCAGCACAGGAGAACAGGCTCCCACCCAGATTGATCGCTGCCGTTATCCTTCAGGAGAGCGGCGGCGATCCATTGGCTTATTCCAGCAGCGGTGCGGTGGGACTGATGCAGGTCATGCCCCGGGACGGCATCGCCTCCGAATTCATGTGCCCCAACGGCCCTTGTTTTTCTTCTCGTCCCACAATTGAAGAACTGGAAGACCCCGCTTTCAACGTTGCGTTCGGTAGTCAGATGCTGGCTGGGCTTTTTCAGAAACACGGCTCCTATCGTGAGGCCCTTTTCCATTACGGACCCATCAATGTCGGCTATTATTATGCAGATCTTGTCTTGAAAATTTGGGACAGTTATCAATAAATTCTCTCCTTACCTGCCCAAACACAAGCCACCCCAGTGACTAAGACCGCTGGGGTGGTTCATTTTTAAAAGATATTCAATAAGGATGAGAGGTTTAAGTTAGTGTTTATTTATCCGAAAATCATAAATCCCATCTCGGTATTCCCAAACCGCCCCGCAATTCTCACAGTGAAGATCGTGTCCCTTACCCTCTAATACTTCACCGCAAACGGGGCATTGAAAGAATCCATCCCCGGCTGCCTCACCACTGACGCCAACCGCACGGCATCGCGTAAATACGCTGGGGCTGATCTGCACAACAGCCCCCGTCCACTGTAATAAGGCATCCATTGCCGCCAATATCCGTGTGGGGATGTGACGTTTCAGAAAGCCGACCCTGAAATGGGACACCGTCAACTGCTTTTCAATGTGAAACCCCGCTTCTCGCAAATATCGGTGAACGGCTTTTGGGTGAAAATCAAAATTCAATTCGGCAAACTCCACCGGCTCTCTGGAATAGGGGCTCCATGCTTGCTTTCCAAAAAGATAGCGCAGCATAGCCTTCAAATTACGTTTGTTGGCAAATTCTAAAATAAATACACCGTCAAGTGCCATCACGCGACGGACTTGAGACAAAGCCAATTCTGGCTCTGCCATATGATGCAGGGTGCGGATCATAGTTCCCCCATCAAACAAGCCGTCCACAAAAGGCAGGCGATATACATCCGCAGCGACGAAGATATAGCGTTCCGCATCCCCCAATCGCCTTTGAGCCCGTTCAAGCTGCGACCGCGAATAATCCAGCAGCACAACCCGGTCATAGCTGCGATAACGGGACGTATTGCGCCCAGCGCCAGCTCCCAATTCCAATAGGAGATCGCCTTGCTCCGGCAGCAGGCGTTTCAGGGCGATGGCTTCAACAGCGTCCTCATATGCGCGCTGTCCCTCATCCCAAAAACGTTGCTGGTAATCGGAGCCTTCATAACTGCATACAGGGGGGGTGTTCTTTTCCATCATTTGATTTATAACACGGAATTGATCGCTATAATCCATCCCACAATTTAATTCGATAAAAAAGCCCGGGTAGGATTACCGACGGCACCCGAAGTGACCTTCTTACCGCTGCTTCCTCTCGGACCTGACGGGGTTTGCAGGGCTCCGCCGCGTCGGTCCCACCCGGACAAGATTAAGCTTACTTCACACGCCAAAGGCTGTCAATCAATGGGGACTTTGACGCCTCAAAAACTCAACGCGGTATAACTGGAAAAAAATCAGCCTTCGTTGTATACTTTAAATTGATCATTAATAAATACCATCAGGTAACAGGAGAGGTGCGTAACCAATGAAAGTTACTGTCAAACAACAACAACTCGCTCACTGTGTAAGCATGGTTTCGAGGGCGGTATCCCCGCGCAGTACACTGCCCGTGCTCTCGAATATCCTGGTGAAAACGGATGATGGGCGTTTGCGCCTTTCTGCCACAAATCTCGAACTGGGGATTACATGCTGGATTGGAGCTCGCATTGAGGGTGAGGGTGCCATCACCGTGCCAGCTCGTACTTTCACCGATCTGGTCAGCAATTTACCAAACGAACAGGTCGTGCTGACATTGGATAACAGCACACAAACCTTGAATGTCCGCTGCGGTAGTACATCTGAGGCCAATATCAAAGGCATTGATGCAGAAGAATTTCCACCCATTCCAGAACCCAATCTGGATGAAGGTGTACCCTTGAACGTTACTAACTTTAAAGAAATGGTGCAGCAGGTCGCTTTCGCCGCATCCACGGATGAAGCCCGCCCAGTCCTGACCGGTGTCCTGCTCAAGCTGGACGGGGATCATATCACCATGGCGGCGACGGACGGATTCAGGATTTCGATCCGCGATGACGACATTCCGAACGCTGTCTCGCAACCCATCGAAGCGATTATTCCCGCCCGCGCACTGTCAGAACTTGCACGGATCGTCGGTGGGGGTGATGAAACCCTGGTGATGACTTTCCCACCTGACCGCGGTCAGGTCATCTTCCACATGGATGATCTTGAACTAGCTTCTCAATTGATTGAGGGCAGTTTCCCGGACTATCGTGCCATCGTACCGCAAAACTTCAAAACGCATACGCTTCTTTCCACTGCGGGTCTTCTCAAAGCCTGCAAACAGGCAGAGATCATCGCCCGGGAAGGCACCAATGTTGCCCGGCTTAATATTATCCCTGAAACGGATGAGGCTAAACCGGGTACGCTGGAAATTTCCGCCCAATCTGAACAAACCGGCACTTCAGAGGTCCTCGTTGACGCCTCCGTTGATGGCATTCCCCTCCTGGTGGCATTCAATGTCCGCTTCCTGAGAGAGGTGTTGGAAGTGATTAAGTCTGACAACGTCTGGCTGGAGACTAACGCAGCTAATACACCCGGACTGCTCCATCCTCAGGGCGACGAACACTTCAAACATATCATTATGCCCATGCACATCGGGTAAGCAGTAAATCAACGCGACTTTCCAAGGCGCTTGCAATGCAGGCGCCTTTTTCTCTCATGGTACCATTTTCTCCAAATTCAATTAGAATTAACCCATCATGACATTACCTCCGAGTGCTACCGATCGGCTTTTGAGCGTATATCTGGTTCTCTCGCAGTACCCAATTCTCTCGACTCGAGTTCGGGATCTGATGCGGCGGGAGTTGTTCAACCGCGGATTTCTTGATCCCAAAGAATTTGATAAAGAGGTCATCCGCAAAGCTATTCAGTCTCAAGATCGCGAGGGCCTTCAGCGCCCTCAAATTGAGGAACCCGCGGAGGTGTGGGAACGCCGGAAAACGCTTGTTCGAGACCAATTGACGGATTTTTACTTCAGCCATCATCTAAGTTTCGAATTGATCGAAGATCTGATCGAAGAAATCCTCAACGAACGCGGCGTGACCAGTCATGAGGTCATGTACGAATTCAATCCGGAGGTCTCCCCTCAGGAATTGCTTTTTAACCAGGGAATGATGATCGAAAAAATGTCCCGCGAGGAGCGTAAACCCTTTGAGCCCAGGCTCCGTGAGATCAAAGTCGTCCTTATTCGCAATATGATCAGCGATCAACTGCGCTATATCAACATTGCCAGGGATTGGTTTACCATCTCTGACCTGGCCGAAGTCCTCAAACACAAGATCGGACATGGCCGCATTGGCGGTAAGGCAGCAGGCATGCTCCTGGCAGCTCGTATTCTCAAAGACAGCGCCCACGAAGAAATAGGCAAGAACCTCCGCACCCCCGAATCCTATTATATGGGATCAGATCTATTGTACACTTTTATATCCGTCAATAATTTGCATCACTGGAACGACCAAAAATATAAACCCGAGGATGAGATGCGGCGGGATTACCCAAAAATCATTGAAGAATACGACCAGAGTGAATTCCCACCAGGCATCGTTCAGCGACTCGAAACTTTACTAACCAGCGTAGGAGATAAACCCTTGATCGTACGCTCTTCCAGCCTGCTGGAGGATAGCTTTGGGACCGCTTTCGCAGGTAAATATGAAAGCATCTTCCTCCCCAATCAAGGTACTCTCGACCAGAACCTTAAAGCGCTGACTCGTGCTATCGCCCGCATATACGCCTCCACACTCAACCCTACTGCGCTGCTCTATCGCAGAAGCCGAGGGTTACAAGACTATGACGAACGTATGGCGGTGTTGATTCAGGTCGTACAGGGCAATCGATTCGGTGATTATTACCTGCCGGACATCTCCGGCGTAGCCTTCAGCCATAATCAATACCGCTGGTCGCCTCAAATTCGGGCAGAAGACGGCTTTATCCGTCTGGTTTGGGGACTTGGCACCCGAGCTGTGGACCGGGTGGGCAACGATTACCCCCGCTTGGTCGCCCTCAGTCATCCCACTCTTCGGCCTTCCAACACCGTTAAATCTATCCGCCGCTATTCTCAACAATATGTGGATCTAATTGACCTCAAAGACAATCAAATAAAGACCCTGCCCATTCACGAAGTGCTCACAGGAGACTATCCTCCATTACGGTACCTGGCGCAGGTGGACCAGGAAGGTTATTTCAGATCCATCCTCTCCCGATTGGTGGACGCTGACCCTTCAAAGCTAATTCTGACCTTTGAAGACCTGCTGAGGCGGACGCCTTTTGCCGAACGCATGCGATATTTACTCAACGTCCTAGAAAACGAGTACGAATCGCCTGTAGACGTTGAGTTTACCGCGGACATCTTGGAGGATAACGGGAAGGCTGAAATTCAATTCTCTCTGATCCAATGCCGGCCACTGAGTTATATGAAAGAGGAGAATCAGGTCAATTTGCCCCGTAACCTCGACCCGGATCAAATCATCTTTTCTTCGAGCATCATGGTTACCGGCGGATGGATAGAGGAGATCAATTACGCGCTGTTCGTCCCTCCGGAAACCTACTTCAGCCTGCCCACCCAGGCAGCACGCAACAAGCTGGAACGCGCTATCGGTAAGCTCAACGCGGCATTGGGCGGCGAATCCTTCATCTGCGTGGGACCCGGACGCTGGGGCACTTCCAACCCAGATTTAGGCGTCCATGTAGATTATGCGGATATTTTCAACAGCAAAGCATTAGTGGAATTGTCAGGCGAGGGTATCGGGCCTGCCCCTGAACCCTCTCTGGGAACACATTTCTTCCAGGATTTACTAGAAGGCGAGATCTTTCCCCTGGCAACCTATATTGGACAGGACAGCTTCAACCGGGACTTCTTTTATGAAACTCCCAACAGGCTGGCGGAATGGATCAAAGTTGAGCCGGACATGTTTAAACGTCTTCGCCTGATCAAAGTCAGCGATTATCGAGAAAACCACCATATTGAACTCGTGATGAACGGTGAAGAAGGCCGGGCAATGGCTTTCTTGGCAGAATCCCCCAGAGGGCGCAACGGTCGTCTGCAGTAGCACGAACCCCAACTCCTTTGAAAACTCAATTAATCTGAACGGATAGGGATGAAAGCAAGGTTACCGTTCAGGCGATACCATTCCCTATCCAGCCCATAGACAATGCCCTTACCCTGATCCCCCGCCCAGCGCGCTATTTCATAGCCCAAAAGCAGCCCGAGGTCCTGTAACTGCGATTCAAGAAGCTCCACAGCGACGATATAAGCAATGTTTGCCAGACTTAATCGGACTTCGCTGACTTCAGCCCTTTCCAGGGCAGCATCAAGCATTTCTTCGCCTGGTTGGCCACTCACATTCCATTGATACACCCGGATCGGATATCCATCATCCTGATGGTAACGCAGTAAAAACAAGATGGGTAGATCCTCTGAGGTTTGGATTATTTCAAGGTTCGCCAAGGTAGGCTGAATTAATTCCTGGTCTACTTGATACTGCTCACACAAGGTATGAAAATTCGACGCTGTTATCGCCGCCCTGACAATTTCAGGGGTTATTTTTACGATAGGCTGTTGGTTAAATATGCGGATCCAATAGGACATCCTGCCTCCAATTCCAGCCTAACCGGTAAATCAGGCACTGTCAAGCCAAACTCTCATTCAAATGTTTCACGTGAAACATCCCCATCTAACTGCACTCAACATTTGAATAGGTTTCACGTGAAACATCACAAGGTGAAAAGCCAACGCTAGAAACCTACGCTTGGTGAAAATTAGGTATAGAGAAAGAAAAGTTATAAGGTTTTCATTGAATCGTTATTTTTTGTCTTACTTTGTAGGATAGGCAATTAATTCTTTTGTCTCACCCAACGACCGACCATCCAGGACCTTAAATTTGTATCCCAGTTCCTCCAATAAGGCGATGGCTGGCTGATGGGCTTCTCGTTGGTGAGTGTCCAGAAACAAGATTGGATGATGCTGTTTAAGCAGGCTTCTTGCGCCTCTCAACACTTCAAATTCCGCCCCCTCCACATCTACTTTCATGAAATCGGGCGGCTGTATGTCACGCGCTCCCAGAAAATCATCCAGACAGACTAATCGCACGTCAATCTCCCCCGATTCTGAAATGTGCCCCATGGCAGAGCTTGCTCCCAAATCAAAGGCAGCCCGACCGCTCCTGTCAGAAACCGCGGCCTCGATAATATTAACATGATCAAAGCTGTTGAGCTTCACATGCTTGCGCAGAAAATCAACATTACGCGGTAATGGCTCAAACGCATATACTTTTCCCTCTTCGCCTACCAATACCGCAGCTAAAAGGGTGTAATAACCAACATTGGCGCCAATATCATAAACGATCGCACCTTCTGGGATAGTTTCTTCAAAAGCTTGTCTCTTCCGCATCTCGTAACTTCCCAGCCAGTACCCATGCTCTCCTGCACCGACAATCCACTTCCGGCCGCGCAAGCGCCCCTGCAGAATGGGCATCGCCATCCCTTTGGGGATCAACCGCAGCGGCAAACGTAGTAAACGCCCAAGAAAGCTCTTATAATTGATCTTTGAAAAATTCATCCTGAAGCCATCGTTTCTTTTGATATGGATTGTAATTATACTGGCGGTTAACCACCCCTGCCAGCATTCATTAACAACAGGATAACGTTAAACACACGAGAATCACCTCAGACCATTATAGAATATAATAACCCCCGGCTGCTTAACAAATTGATGACGCTAAGTAAAATACAAAAACAGTGCTTAAAATGAGATTTGGAAACACATTGATTCAAATTGACCGAAACTGGCGAGTTTTATGAAGGCAGATGTTTTCAGCGTAACCTATCCCCGTAAAGTGGCAATTCGAAGTTGCATGACATCCCTTGGCAGGATGTTGATAGACCTGTTGGCTGATGTAAAGATCACCGGTCAGGAAAGACTTCCCGAAAAGGGCCCAATGATCCTGGCGGGGAATCATGTAGCTGTTTTGGAAGCAGTGATGATGGCGGTGTACACCCCCGGGATGGTGGAGTTCATCGGCAATGGGGATATCCCTTTCGATCCCAATTATGCGTTTATCGCCAACGCCTATGGCCTGATTCCAGTCAATCGCGGCAATATTGACCGCAAAGGACTTAAAATGGGCGTGGATATCCTCAAACAGGGGGGAATCCTGGGCATCTTTCCGGAGGGCGGAATATGGGACCCTGCCAATATGCAAGCTCAAATCGGCGTTGCCTGGCTGAGTTACCGTGCCCAAGCCTCCATTTTGCCCATCGGCTTCGGCGGCATTAAAGGTGGTTTAGAGAGGGCATTGAAACTAAAGCATCCCAGCCTGACCATGAATGTGGGGGAACCCATTCCACCGGTTGAATTAGAAGACAGAACCTTGCCCATGAAAGCCAATCTTGAGATGTCAGCCAATAGAATTCTTAAAAGAATTAACACCCTCGTTCCTGAAAAAGATCAGCAACGTTTTCGCCGACGATTTGATGAGAAATATCAACTTGAAATTGAAGTGCTGGATGTTGATTATGAGGTTGTAATACCCGCTGATCTCCTCGTCCGTCACAATTCAATCTACGCCAGATTTCTTTATAACCCTACGATGATGGATGTCCTTGTCCGCAACCTTCATCTGCCGATCAAACCTCTCAGAAACATTTACCACCAAACCAAAATTAAACCCCTGCTTCGAGCATGGCAATCCATTCTTAATTATCTGGAAACAAACCCAGGTTATTTTACATACCGGTTTGGGGTGGAAGGGGGGTTGGCCATGAAAAAAGCATTGCAGGAATTAATACGCTTGGGAGAGTGGGTTCACCAATCCGGTTATGCCATCACCATCCAACCAATCCGCCGTTATCGAAATGCCAATACTAGAGCGGAAGTGATCGAACGCGGCGGCTGCTTCCCCAAAAGTATGTAAGTTATCCTTCCAAAGGTTTACTCCCTAAAAACCAACACTCTGCCCCAATTTGGCGATATGGTTATTTCCAAATGACCATCTTGAATCTGGAAAGCTCTTTCCGGCTCAAACAAATCCGTCAAAGTACCCTTTGCCCAGGGCAAAGCCAGATTCAATTCCACTAGCTGCTCAGCGCTGTTCAACACCACCAAGGCTTTTTCATTATCTATTTCTCGGATGAAAGCAAGCTGGCTGTGATCCACGTGAAGCTGCTGATATGCTCCATATTTCAAAGCTCCACAAGACCCCCGGAGATCAGCTAGACGCCTGATTGTCCCCGGCAAATCGTGTTGTGGACTGTCTGCCTTCAATTGATTGAGCTTTAAAGCCGGACGCAGCGGCTCATCCGTCCAATGTTGTTTTTCGCCTTCCACACCCCACTCGCTGCCATAGTAAATTGAGGGGATGCCAGGCATTGTAAACAGCAGCAGATATAGCGGGTATAAGTGAGCCGGGTTTTTCAACTTACTTGCCACGCGATCCACATCATGGTTATCCACAAAATTATACAAATATAATTCGCGATAAAGCCCCTCATCACCAGATTGACGGTTCAAGCTGTAGGCAATTTCAAAATAATTCGATTCGTTCAAACTGGAATACAGCCCCTTATAGCATTCATAATTTGTTACCGAGTCCAGCGTAGCGTGATTCACCCATTCGCGGTAATCACCATGCACAACTTCCCCCATCAGCCAAAAATCTGGTCGTCGTGATTTTGTAAAGGTATGCAGGGCGCGTAGGAAATCGAAATCAATGCAGTCGGCAGCATCCAACCTCAAACCGTCAATATTAAATTTATCCATCCACATCCCAACCGCGTCAAAGAGATGGGACCGGACATCAGGATGCGAGAGGTTAAGTTTTACCAGGCTGTAATGTCCCTTCCATCCTTCATATTGGAAAGGGTCTCCTTTCGGACTGCTTTCCTCAAAACGCAGGTTGTAAAACCAGTCAGAATAAGATGACTCCTCGCCTTTTTCCCGAACATCTTTGAAAGCCCAAAATTCACGCCCAACATGGTTGAAAACCCCATCCAAAACCAACCGCATGCCACGGTCATGGACTGCGTCCGACAGTTTCGCCAGCGCGTCGTTGTCCCCTAATCTCCTATCGACCTGATAATAATCTACGGTGTCATATCCGTGAGAGGAGGATTGGAAAACGGGGCCAAGATAAAGCGCATTTACCCCCAAGGATTGGATATGATCCAGCCAGGGATACAGATTCTCCAACCGATATGACCTCGGCGTAACCAGATCATTTTCCGAGGGCGCACCGCAGAGGCCTATTGGATAAATATGGTAAAAAAAGGCGTCTTTTGCCCATTGTTCTGTCATTTAACTTTTCTCCTGAAAATTGATGAAATCACAATAAGATCATCCTATCAACTGAAAATTCCATGCATGAATTGATGAACTGTTTGATAAACCACCTCTGCCGTAAGCTCAATTTCCTCATTCAGGTACAACCCAATCACAGCATTGATCGCTCCCAGGAACCCCGCTGCGTACCGGCTGTGCCGTCCTCGCATATTGCCATGATTTTCCTCTGCCTTGAGGAACATATCCGCCAGGATATTTTGCTGCCGCTGAGCATACACCCTGATCGCGTCATTTGTTTCACTCTCAGGCGGAGAAAAATACATGGCCAACTGCAGTCGATAAAATGAGCTAAATCTTTGAGCGTAATCAAAATAGGTTTTTGCGACGTGCTCCAGCGTCAGCACAAGATCACCCTGATAAACTGCGGCACAGCTTATAGCAGCCAGAAATGGTTCAGCATTGCAACGGAGCAATGACGCCAGCAATCCACGCTTACTACCAAAGTAATGATATAAGGTCGGCTTGGTCACCCCTGCTGCGTCAACAATATCACTCACGCTCACGCCGTTATACCCGCGTTGGCTGAAAAGAGAAAGGGCGCAATCTAATAATCGTTGTTTGTTATCCACAGGGAAGTATTATACCGATCGGTATACTATTGTCAAGAGGGTTATGGGTTTTTCTGCTTCCACATGCACAAGTTTAACGACTATTGACAAATGCTCGGATCAAAGTATTTTCGGCAAAAATCTTCACGAATGTAGAGATGGGCTGTTTCCGTACGAAGCAGAAGACAATATCCGTCGACATTTCCCTCGAGGGCATCCCGATAAAACTCTTGTGCCCGGGTGAAAGATTCCGGGTCAATGCCAACGACGTTGGGATTGGTGTAGTCGTGCATGCGCTGTTCTAAAAGGAAGAGTACATCGAAATTGCGCGAGTTGATATGTTCATAATCGAGCATTTTAAACGCTGTCTCTGCTGTCCAATTCTCTTTCTTAGGCATATATAAACGGTAATCATAATAAGCATATATTGGATCCTCCCCAATGGGCTCAAGTTTTTCCATGGCAAGCTCATAAAAAACAAAATTAGCGTTTTTCTCCTTGCGATAAATGCGATTAACCATCATCTTGGACGACTGCACGCCAAACAGGACAAATTGGGCAATGAAAATCAACAATAAGCCCATTCTTGGGAGCTTTCTTATAAGCGGCAATTTATCCTTGAATATCGCGTTGTTTTCCGGAAGGATCGTGAACCAATTGGCAAAGAGTGGGATGGCGACAGGAAGCCAATACTGATATTTGAAATGAGAAAAGGTCAGCACAGAAACCGTCAGAGGGATGAACCAGGCTAGCGTCAAGGCGTGGAGAAAGCGGGATTCTTTTTTTAAAATGTTCCAGATGGTAATGCCGATTGTGGCAATTAGAAAAACCGCTTCGCCATAATATTCATGCATGAGAGGCCAGCAGGCTATCAATCCTTTATTATAAAAAATGCCATAGCCTTGAGATAATAACGAGGATTGCTTTCGTATTGTTTTAAAATATAGTTCCCGATGGGCTTCAAAAATCATGAATGGGTTAGCAATAACAAAAGTTACAGCCATAATGAGAAGAAACAAAACAGACATTAAAATTGCTTTTTTCCAAGATACACTTTTCGTCAGGACACTCCATAAAATTGTTAAACCTACAGCTAGAAAGAAATATCCCCCGACAAGTTTTGTTGCTGTTAAAACGCCGCAAAAGAAGGCCGCTGCTGCAAATTGCCAGCCAAGCTTGTGACCGTCGCGATAGAGAAAGTAGAGGACAAGAACAGATAGTAATAAGACCAGCCCATCTGGATGCCACCAGAAACCGTTCTGTACAACAGCAGGCACCATAAGCAGGAACAGGTATAGGATAATCGATTTATAAGACTTGAAGCGGTCATGCAAATCAACAAGTAGCAGCAAAGCCAACAACATTGGCAGGACGCTGACCAACTGCCGCAGGGTGGTCATTAACCAGGGGATATTCCCCATTTGCCCAGCTAATTGAAAAGGGAGAGTTACAATCGCAGATAACGCGAAAAACGGAAATCCATAATAATAGTATTCATATAAAGCAAATTTGATGAGGAAATATTTGAAGTTCCCTTTTGGCTCCAACATTTTTTGAATGACCGGGATCATGATGCCTTCATCCGGTTCAAACATAGAGACCATGGCTATATTTTCAGATGCCCTGGAATTGGGAATTAGAAAGATAAAGAAAATAACAATGGTAATAATAACGAGGGTCACTTTGACCCATTTGGAATGTTTGGCCATATTCATGATTATAGTGCGAAATTAATATCACAATCCCAATAAGCGATGATCCAACCTGCAATAACAGTAGTATGACAAAAAGCCAATTCAACCACTCATTATTTACTAATCATTATCTTAACCCAAAGCCATTGATCTCCATTTGTATTTCGCTTTCAACATTAACAATTCCACTCCAGGTGGAGCTTGTGTAAGAGCGCACTTTTCCGACGCAAGGCACATACCACTCTGATCCGTTGCTCTCAAGTGTTGCTATTAATTGAGATAACCCAGGGCCTGGTCCAGTTATAACCAGATTGTTTTCACCAGTACCCGTAAAATCAACTCGTATTGCTGTAAACCTGCCAGCTGGAGTGGAGATCGTTTCTTCACCAACTACAGTGTATTCGAAATTCATAACGATCTCATTGCTGCTTTCAACACCTTCCTTTCGGATACCAATCGTCGCGTTGACCGTCACCTGCCAGGTGACACCTGGTGAAAGTTCATGGGGAAGTGCCGACCCTTCCACCTCAATATCTGTAAATAAGTCATGTTCTTCCGCCATCATTTCAAGCATGGAATCGTCCATCACCCACCCTGTTATCCCTTCATCTCCACACTGGAATTCTGAGGAATTTGTGGTTCCATCCGGCATTTCTGTCGTCAATGTAAAACCATCATTCCTGACCTCACTGATCGTCTCGGTTGTGATTCCATCTTCAGTTTGATAGCTTCGTGTAAAACCCTCGACGACAGGGATATAAGGGTGATAACAGACACCACTTCCCAAAACCTGATCACAGAAACCCGACGGATCTATAATTTCATCATCATTAAATCCAAGTCCGTCATCTTCGTCATCAGATGTGTCATTCTGTTCTATATCATCCCCATTGGTCATTTCTTCAGGGTCAGTTGGTGTTTTATCATCGCCCCAGTTAGATACAATCCCCGGAGCAATCTCTTGAATATCCTCCCACCCAGCGCTCGAAAAATTATAAACCAGGATCACGATGGTAGTATTCTCAGGCACCTCTCCGGGCAGCGTACCTATGCCTTCAGTAATGGCCAAGCGCCCAGAATCTCTGTGTGCAGTTGAATTCAATACCTCTACATCTAAAAGCGTGCTGGGCAACTGCTGATAATCAGCTCTCAACTCCTGTAATTGTTCTTTGGAATAGATCGAACTCAAAGTATGTCCAGCTGAGAGCACGAGATAGCGGTGATCATTAACCTGCTGGTCCCTTTCAATCAGGAAATTTGGTAATAGATTGATATAAAACTCGCCTGCATCTGCCAGTTCGTCCTCTATGGCATAGAAACGCCAACGGATAACATCTTCAAATGGATCAACCTCAAATAGGAATTCTGAACCGGGAACTTCTAGTTCTGTCCAATCGATTTGCTTACCTTCAGCCATCTCCATAGCGGTGATGATCTGATCCACAACCTCTATATCCTTCAATTTTTCTAACCCGGAATCAGTAACCGCATCCAATGCTCGGTTGATTAATCCACAAGACATTGAAAGAAGTGATAAAGCTGCGATGATTAATAAATTCAGGCGGGATTTCCGTGATCTCATCGTGTTTTTCATATTAAGCTCCTTTTATCATTAACGTGCTCTTACCGCGCGACAGCACAGCAACAATATTCAGAAACAATCTTTCCCTAACGATTGTGCTCTTTCATGAAAAATTGTTAAATTATAAAATAGTGGTGTAGGTTACATTGCGCTCTTGTTAAACAACCTATAACACTCATAGTTTATCATCTCGTTCTGTGAGCGTCAAACCAACATCATTTAGGAGTAAAAAAGATATATCTAAGATTGATAACATTTTATTCATTAGAATATTCTGGGATGACTTTATGCAAAAAAGATCCTTTTAATGCTGCAGGTTAATTAAAGGAATTTCTTAATCATTAATTAAATATTATTTATCCACATATATTATTTAATGATTCTTTTTTAGTCGTAATCGTAGGGGCTGTGGATAATGTGGAAAAGTGGATTTTTGATAAAGCGTTGAAGTTAATGACAGAATATATCGGGTTGCATCAAAAGATTTACCAAATATTTGTGGGTTAAGGGCGTCTTGCTTTTTCCACAACAAATTGTTGATTGATGGCTAAAAACATGCAGAAATCCGTGATACAAAATTTATTGATGCTGATTCCTCTCGATTTATTAGAATTTTATCCAGATTCAGAGCACGGATTCTTGGAATAATTGTGCGGTTTATCCACACTTCGTATAAGTTATCCACGGATTTTGGGGAGTTATCCACAGTTTTACGATGTTTTCTGTGAAATAAGGAAATAATTTACTTATATGACGTATTCGTCCGCCCAGGATTCAATAACAATCTCCAGACTGTCCAGGTAAGCATCAAGCGCTTCAATTTTTTGTTCGGCAGTATTTTGGGTCATTCCCAATGTCTCCAAACAGTTTTCCCAGGTTTCTGCATTAGGAGGGGACGTCTTAGATGCTAGGTAGACATCAAGCCAGGTGCGCAGCAGCGGCCAGGCTGCCTGTTGTGGTTCATCGCTCTCTGATAAAGCTTGAAGGGCGTTCGTATAATAACCCTGGCGGCACGTGGATAGGTGTACGGGTGTATCTGTAGCCGATCCCAATGCTTGAAAATCTTCTTTGAACGCATTAATCCATGCCGGCAGGTGCATTGCATTCTCTTCGGTAAACCCCAGAACGCCGTAGAAGGCGATCAATGCTTTGGGCGTCCCAAGGGTTTCAACGCGGTCCTTAAAATCCATCAGAAATCGACGCCGTGTCAGCGGAGGACCGATCAATCCAGCAACAGCGTTGGCTGCCAGTGAAAGGACCTCAAAGTATTGGTCAAGCCAATCTGAATAGGTAAAATCACAGCTTTGCATTAAGGAGAACCATCCATCACGGGCTGAAGTCATTAAAGCGTTGACCCTGTTTAGCACAATATCAGGGCGGTGAAAGTTGGCGCTGACTCCCGATTGTATGAACTCAAGCCAGTGTTCGTTGTCATAGAGTAGGATGAGATTGTGTGTCAGAGGATATCCCATATAAGGGTCAAGGCGGAGCTGCTTATGCTGATCATAATCCTTCCTAAGGGTATGAAGGATATCCAATGAGATTTCCGGTGTGAGCGGCAGGCATTCGCGTTCCATGGGTACCTGAAATTTATGCACCAATACCAGGTCGATATCCGTTGTTCCGCCCAATAAGGGAGAGTCCCCCAGCAAAGATCCGGTCAGGTAGGCTGCGTGCAGGTCCAGTTCACCTCGCTGCCGTCTCTTGACCGTTTCTCTGGCATATTTATAAAGCAAATCCTGTGTAATGCGCATATTTTTTCCCCTTTTATAAACTAAAGGTCAATGGGCAGGCTTTCCTGAAAGGGTGCCCATTTCAAAGCATGGCGGATACGCTGCTCAACCGATTTCAGGGCTTCAGGCCGGCGGACGTAATCGAGGTCGTTGGTGTTGACGGTGAGCACGTTTTCTGCAGGAGCGCTCACATACCGCGCTTCATACGTCCGATTTAAGGTATCAATGTAATTCACGTCCATTTGACGCTCATAAATGCGGTCACGTTGTGCGATGCGATGCATGAGTACGTCTGTATCCGCCCGCAGGTAGACGATCAGATCAGGTCTGGTGATCTTTTCTGCCAATGCTTCATGAACCTTATAATACATTTCAAGCTCGTCGCCTACCAGATTCACCTCAGCGAAGAGTCGATCCTTTTCAAAGGTGTAATCTGAGAGCAGCCAGGGATTGCTTTCCAGGGCTTCTCTCACACCTTTTCTTTGTTGATGGTAGCGGCTGAGCAGGAAAAAGATCTGCGTCTGGAAAGCATAGCGTTCTCGGTCGCTGTAAAAATCACTTAAAAAAGGGTTTTCCTCGAATATTTCCAGCAATAGTTCGGCGTTGAAGGATGGTTGCAGCAAACGGGCAAGGGTGGTTTTCCCCACACCAATGACGCCCTCAATAGCGATATACATAACAGCTCCAAGTGGTGTTGTAGAATGGTTAAACTATACCATAGGAACCTTGATATTTTGCGTGTCATTTCTTCCTTTAAGACAGGGAAATATTTCAGCTGTTTTATACTTCATCCGTTCTGTTGTAGCATCCCTTGTCACCATCCGATATAATTAAGACCATTATTAGAGGTATGAATAGTGAGCGAGAGATCCATGACAACCCCTAAGACATCTAATCAATTGAAATTTCTCATCGGCGGTGTATTATTTATAGCTGCTGTCGTGTTGTTGATCATTAGCGCAACCCAGGCGACGGCTGAATTTTTCATGACTGTGCGGGAATTGCAGGAATCGGAAGAAGACTTGACGGGCAAAAGTATACGAGTTTCCGGTGCGGTGATTGGGGAGACAATAAACTATGATGCCGAATCGGGCTTTCTGCATTTCACTATCGCACATATCCCGGGAGATGAAGATGAAATTGAAAAGGGAGGGGGTTTGGAAGCGGTCTTACATCAAGCGATTAACGATCCTGATTTACCGCAGCTGCGGGTGGTTTATGAGGGAGCGCCGCCCGATATGCTAAAGGACGAAGCCCAGGCGATTCTTACAGGGTCGCTGAATGCGGATGGGAGTTTTTTGGCCGAAGAACTGCTTCTGAAATGCCCCTCGAAGTATGAGGATGATCTGCCAAACCAGGTTCAGGAGTAAGTGCGATGATCCCGACCTTTGGTTATCTAACCCTCGCTCTGGGTTTTCTCTTAGCCGTTTATGGATTTTTAACGATGATATGGGGGATGATCATTAAGTCGAGCACCTGGCGGGAATCTGCTCGGCTGGCATTGCTGCTTATTTTCCCACTGGTCAGTTTTAGTTTGATCGCCATGCTCATTATGCTGGTGGATAATCGGTTTGATGTTGCTTATGTATACAATGTCACCAATCGAAGTATGCCGTTGTATTTACGCCTGACGGCATTATGGGGCGGTCAATCCGGTTCGCTGTTGTTTTGGAGCTGGTTGCTGGGTGGGTTTTCTATGGTCTTTGCTATTCGTATGCGGGACAAAGCAATGGATATTTTTCCATGGGCAGCTTTAATATTATTAGCCATATTGGGATTCTTCCTGGCAATGAACCTTTTTATCGATAATCCCTTTGAGCAATACTGGTATCTGGCGGACGGCGGGTGGACCATTGCCATGTTCAAGCCGAGCGGTGCGTGGGCGCTTTTACCGCAGGATGGGCAAGGGCTTAATCCTTTATTACGGCATCCTGGGATGATCCTGCACCCTCCCGCTCTGTATTTGGGGTTTATCGGGTTTGCTATTCCCTTTGCGCTGGCACTTGGATCCCTTGCTGCTGGGAGGAAAGATGGGCGCTGGCTGGAAATTTCCCGACCATGGATGCTGTTTGCCTGGGTATTCCTCTCCCTGGGACTTGTCCTGGGAATGCGGTGGGCTTATGACGTCCTGGGCTGGGGTGGGTATTGGGGATGGGACCCGGTGGAAATCTCCGCCTTATTACCCTGGCTGAGCGGGACAGCTTTATTGCACACCAGTTTGTTACAGCGAAAGCGGGACGGGTATAAACGCTGGAATGTCATCTTGATAGTGCTCACATTCAGCCTGGTCATTTTCAGCGTATTTGCCACACGTTCCGGCGTTCTGGCGTCTGTGCACTCTTTTGCGCAAAGTGCTATCGGTCCCTTCCTGTTTGGTTTGTTGGCTGTGGTGTTTGTTGGGTCAATAGGGTTGTTAATTTTCCGCTGGCGTGGATTGAAGGGATCGCATTTCACAGAGTTCAAAATGTCGCGGGAAGTGCTTACATTAATCTCCAATTTGGTACTTATAGCCATACTTCTCGTTTGCCTTTTTGGTGTCCTTCTGCCATCCCTTTCTGAGAGGTTTTCAGATACTCAGATCACGGTTGGGCCGGCCTGGTATGAGCGCATCACGGGGCCTTTATTTCTTTTGTTGTTGTTTTTGATGGGCATTTGCCCGCTGGCGATGTGGAGCGGGATATCCCTCAACAAGAACAAAAACCGCCTTGTGGTATTGCTCCCTATTTCCTTGCTTGTGCCGCTGTCTGCCTGGCTGCTGGGTGTGCGAAGTGCCTATACCCTGGTTGCGCTATGGTTATCAGGGGCGGCTGGGCTGGTAATCCTGTGGGAATATGTGAACGATGTGGTCAACGCGCTGGGCCAAAGCCATGGCTTTTTCAAGGCTTTATGGACTCCCATCCAAAAGGCGCGCCCTCGATATGGTGGCTTGATCGTACACCTTGGTATTGTATTGATGAGCCTTGGCATCATCGGTCTTGAGGGATTGCAGCAGGAAACGCAGGTGAGATTACTTTTGGGGGAGGAAACAGCCTTGAGTGGTTATCAGTTCACCTTTGAAGGTTTGGAAAGTTCAGCGCCTGATGTTGAACGCCTGATCACAGAAGCGGAGCTGAGCGTGAGCCGAAAGGGTCGGTTCCTCGGCTCTCTGTATCCACAGCGACAGGTTTACCTGGATATGAATCAGGCTTATTCCCAACCCGGGCTGAGGAGCAACCTGGCTGTGGATCTGTATGCAATCCTGGCGGACTGGAGCGGTGAAGGTGAAGCGACCTTCACCCTATTTGTCACCCCTTTGGCGAATTGGTTGTGGATCGGCGCTGGCGTCCTCACTTTAGGGACGGTGATTGCAGCTTCGCCTGAACGCAAAACGAAAAAAGATTGATTGGGCTGTAATATTTTATAAAATCAAAAATCCCCGGCTTGAACAAACAAATCGAGGATTTATTGGTGTCAATGAAACTTGACTCACTTGCCGAATGATTAATCCTCGCTGATCTTTAACGTCTTCTCGTTTACACCGAATAAAGCCAGGGTGGATACAAGAAAGAGAAATCCGAAGATACTCATTAAGAGGGTGAAGCCGGCGGCATCGCCGATGGGACCGCCGATGTAAGCGCCGATAGCCCCCGCCCCAGCGCCAGCCAGATTCTGGATTCCGAGGTAACGCCCAGCCTGTTCCTTCGGCACCAGCGTTGTCCCTAATGCCCAACTGGCAGAATAAAATAAGCCCATGGCAACACCAATCATCACGCCGCCGACATACAGCATGGTCACGTTCACCGAAGTTGTCACCACGATCGTCCCGGCAGTTGCCAATACGCCGCTGAGGGCACATACCGGTTTCCTGCCGAATTTATCCGTCAACCACCCAGCGGGGATGCTGGAGATAAAAATGGACAGGCCGACGAATAGCATCAGCAAACCGAAGAGTTCCTCGATGCCCGCCCCCTCCTGACCAGGGAAGCGTTCCTGAAGAAAATAGACCGCAAAGACGGACAGGTTCGTTGAACCGACTAAAAATGATAGCCTGTTCACGATCCACCATGTAAAAGAGGTGTTGTTCTCTTTTCCTTCGCCTCCAATGCTGATTCGGACGCTGGCCCAGACCCCAAGAATCACAGCGATCATCATCCCCAATACGGCTATTGCCACCGTTGCAATCAAAGACGACACATCGGGTAAACGTCCTGTTAAATTGTTGGCGTAGTTCACCAATGCACCCGTCCCCAGAATGACTACGGTAAATATGCCCGTCATCGCCACCAGACGCAGCACGGGTTTCCAGTTCATCTCGAAGGGCGGTTCCTTGATGGGCTTTTCTGGTGTCAACATAGCGATCGCCGCGCAAACGACCATCACGCCGCTGAGGACAAGCAAAGCCCCCCATATATTTCCTGCCCCTACAAGTTTGGAAACCACAAAAGAAACGAAAATTAATGGAGCGGGGAGTTCGAAGAAGGCTTTGAAGCCGGAGAAGATGCCATGCTTGGATTCAGGGACAATATCGGGGATCAGCCCTTGTGCCGCCGCATGTCCGGTATTAGAGGAAAGCATTGAAAGGAGATAAGCGCCAAACAAGACCCAGTAACCGGTCATGCCTTTCAATGTGGATGCGATCACGCCGATGGCGATGAAGACGACGACCTCGGACAAAGCGCCGATCAAGATGAATGGGCGGCGGCGCCCCATACGGGAAGTGCTCCGGTCAGACAGGATCCCAGCCAGAGCTTGAAACAATAATGCAGCCATCAATCCCCACAGGCGGATGTTGCCAAGGGCTGTGCCCTTGACATCTTCTCCCACAAAGGTCTGCACGAGAAGGGGAACGATCAGTGCAAGGGTCTGTGACCGAGCCGTGATGGCAAAATAGAAAATGTTGATGGTGAGGTAGTCATACCAGCGGATTTTTCTTTCCATGTTATTTCCTCCGGAAACGGATAAGCTCAACGATTTCTCAATTATAGCTGGTTAATCTCATCACTATCAAAGAAATAACAGCGTTTAACAGTTAAAAACCTTGACAGGAAATGGGTTCATTGTTAGGTGAGGCTGGGATAAAAGGCTTATAGATCGTGCAAAAACGAGCCTGTGGAATCCCGATCGACTTCCCAGGGATAGATGATGAATGCATCGGTGATGGCGGCAAAGAAATCCGGACGGTTGGCGCCGAACAGGCTACGGTAAGGGTTGAAATGTAAAACGCAGGTGTATGGGTAACCTTCTGCGGCTGAAATGCGATTTTTTACGGAAGTGATCGTTCTGCCGGAGCCCCAAACGTCATCCACGATTAAAACACGTTTGCTGTTGAGCAGGTCATCTGCTGGGAACATGAGGAAACTCGGCCAGGCTAACAAACGGGGGCGTTCCATGTCCTCTAATTCAGAGGGAAAAAAAACAGATGCGATGAATAATTTCTGGATATCCATGACTTCTGCCAGCAATCCGCCGGGGACGATACCCCCGCGGGAAATCATGATCATGCTGTCAAAGGTCGTTTCAAATTGCGGCAGGAGATGGTCAATGAGTTGATCAACATTATTCCAAGTGAGGATCTCTTTTCTTTGGTCCATTTTTTCATTCCTTCTTACTTATTTCTGATGATCCCAGAACATATTGTAAAATCTTTGGCGTTGTTGCTTTCTGGGCATCGTGATTCTTGCGGGCGTTCTCCACATTCCGAACCCAAGTATAAAGCGCCGTATGGTAACAGCTCCGGTTGTGCGTACTGAATAAGGTCCCGCTCATCGTCAGGAGCCATGCGATTGCCATTCCAACGCTTATCCCCAGGAGTCGCTGCCAGAGGCTTGCAACGGTTGACATTGAGGTGATGCTTTGTGTGAGGAATGCCCCCAGAACAATACCGCAAATGATGAAGATCCCCTGCACGACCGCTGCCACCAGCGCAACCGGCACCAAGCTGGGTTGGAACCGCAAAAGGTTGTCTCTTGTGATTTGCTCCACACGTCCCAGCGCTTCTCGCAAGGACAGGTTTTCAAGGCTGATGATGGGGATTGTCAAGAATCTTCCTGTCATCCAAGGTCGTTGAGTTTGGTTTGAGGTTTTGTTGAACACCTGCGTAACAAAAATTCCCGGCAGTATCAGGATATATAAGAAGATATCCAACCAATGTGAGGGGATGACTTTGGATGCTGTTGATAATTCGTCAGGGTCCTCTAATATCACTTCCGCGGTTGACTGGCAGATCTTCAGTGCCACAATCTCTCCCCAAAGGCATAAGCTTGCGACAAAGAAGATGCCGACGCTGCCGATCAGAACCAATCCTATAGGGCTGAAGCTGAGTAAACCAGCCAGCGCGCCCATCGGCAGAAGCCACAGCATTAGGAGCGCCGACCCGCCGGCGGCAAAAATCAGCCAGGGCTTTCGAAGCTGGGGGTGAGAGAAGGTAAGTTTAAAACTAGCCTTTATGAATCGAAAAGCGTTCCGTAAACTTTTCACAGCATTGTCCTGTTATCATTGTCTTGCTTGCTTCCCTTATTATAACGTGAGGTTGTTATTTGAGATTAAAGAGGTGTGGTGTTTATAACAAGCTGGGGGGATCAACCTCAATGATCCAATCCGGCAGTTGGCGATCCTGCAAAATTATAGTTGGGTCAGCCCCGCGCAGGATAATCTGCCAGCGATAGCGCCCATATAAACGTGAGAAGAAACAAGGCACAGGTCCGATCATCTCTATGGATGAATCTTCGCTGTGAATCCATTGCCTGAGAACACCAGCCAGTTGTTGGGCTGTCTCCTCCGCCTGGCGGGCGTCATGATGACGGTATTCCAGGCGGACCAGGCGTGTGAAGGGCGGGTAACGCAGTTCACGCCGGTAAGCGATTTCATGTTCATAGAAGCCTGCGTAATCATGGTGTGCGGCGGTTTGAATGGCGTAATTATGCGGTTCATAAGTTTGCAGGATGACCCTGCCGCCCAGCGGGCTGCGGCCGGCACGACCAGCGACCTGGGTGAGTACTTGAAAAGTTCGTTCTGTTGCCCTGTAATCGGGCAGATTTAGACCAATTTCAGCCAGGATTACGCCCACCAGTGTCACCAGCGGCAGGTCCAATCCTTTTGCCAGCATCTGAGTCCCGATTAGGATATTTGCTTGCTGATTGGTGAACTGTGTGAGGATGCGGTCGTGAGCACCCTTTTTGCGGGTCGTCTCGGCATCCCAACGCAAAGTCCTGGCTTCAGGGAATTGCTCCCGCACCAGTTGTTCGACTTTCTCAGTCCCGGTTCCAAGCTGGCGGATCTGTCGGCTGCCGCATTGGGGGCAGCGTTTCGGCACCTGGCGCCTGTAACCGCAGGTATGGCATACCAGCTCGTTCGATCCATGATGGTAAGTAAGGGGCTTGTCATCCCGGGGGCATTTGACCACGTATCCGCAGTTCCGGCAAAAAACGTAGGTGGCTGTCCCCCGCCGGTTGAGAAACAGGATCGCTTGCTGATGAGTGTCCAGGACATGCTGGATGGCGGTTTGCAATTCCCGGCTGAAAATACTGCGGTTGCCGGATTGCAATTCCTGCCGCATATCAACAATGGACACCTTGGGCAGCCCCAAATCAGCGGCTTGCCCTTCGCCGGT
This sequence comes from uncultured Candidatus Brevefilum sp., assembly GCA_964575595.1. GTDB lineage: Bacteria > Chloroflexota > Anaerolineae > Anaerolineales > Anaerolineaceae > Brevifilum. The sequence continues at coordinate 43,945 of CAZNRI010000007.1, read as the reverse complement.
TTTGATGGGCAGGTCAAAACCCAGTTGTTGAGCATAATGAGCGATGGTTTCACGGTGCGCCAGGATCCGATGAGGGAGTCCGATATGGGTCCAATCCCCGCTGATGGTTTTATAAAATTGAGTCACGCGTGGAGTGGCGGAGCCAAGGATGACAGCTGCGCCTGCAAAACGGGCAGCGGCTACAGCAGTACTCGCCGCGTGATAATACGGTGGGCTGTCCTGCTGATCGTAGGACTCGTGATGACATTCATCCACCACGATCAAACCCAGGTTTTCCAGGGGCATGAACAGCGCGCTGCGAGGCCCAATAATGACGGAAAGTTCTTCATTGCGTACACGCCGCCAGGTGTCATATCGCTCACCTTCAGAAAGCTGGGAATGAACGACCCCGACCTGCCCAGGGAAACGGGATAGGAAGCGCTTGATCGTTTGGGGAGTCAGCGAAATTTCAGGGACAAGGACAACCGCCTTTTTGCCTGAGTCAAGTGTGGCTCTGACGGCTTTCAGGTACAGTTCTGTCTTTCCGGAGCCGGTGACTCCATGTAATAGGAAAGGTCGGGGCACCCGACCTTGTTGCACCTCAGACAGCCCAGCGCTGATTTTCTCCCAGGCTTGTTTCTGATCACGGGTCAGTTCGGGCGCGCTGGCGGGGACAAAAGTCGTGTCTTTGAGGGGGTCCCGCCAGACCTGGATATCCAATTGTTTGATGAGCCCTTTTTCCTCAAGTGCTTTAAGGTCATTGTATTTTGCCCCTACCTGGGCATAGATCCCACTGGGTTCCACAGGTTCAGATTTCTCAGCCAGTAGCCGCAGGATGCGCATCCGCCGATCGTGGACTTGGTGAACGCGGCTGAGTGGTTCTTCCAGGTCATCAACGGTTTCAAGGGGGATGGTGAGGATCACTTTTCGGACAATTTTTGGGCTGACCCTAGGCGGCGGGAGGATGGATTGGGTATGAACAATACCCTTCCGAGCGAGTTTTCGAAGGACGCCGCGCCATTCAACATGGCGGATGGCGGCGTCAATTTGCCGCGCGCGCAAGTCGCCGCGTTTTTTTAATAAATTAACGATCCGTTTTTCGACGGGAGAGAGTTCCTCTGGGTCCAGTTTTCGATCCGGATTGAGCCTGACAAGGGTATCAGTGTATTGACTGAGCCCGGGGGGGAGCATCAGATTGATGCAGACTCCTAAAGGAGCAAGGGTTTCATCAGCCAACCAATGCGCCAGCGCCATTTGGGAAGCTGTTAAAACCGGCTTCTCATCCACTAAGTCTTGGATAGGCTTGGTTTTAGCGACTTCAGGTGTTTCAACAAAGTGGAGGACCACTCCCTGAACGCGCTGCTTGCCGAAGGGGACGATCACCAGCGAGCCCGGCAGGACAGACCCTGCCAGGTCTTCCGGGAGGTGATAATGATAAGTATCCGAGATTTGCGGGAGGTTGATCGCCACTTCAACATAGGATTGCATAAGATGATTTTACCTTAGTGTTCCGCATTCTTAAGCTACAATTAGGTCATGGAATGGAAACTACATGGACATGATTGGGCGGTGAATCTACTGCGGGCACACGCTGCTGGTGATAAACTCAGGCACGCTTATTTATTTACCGGTCCGGAGGGCGTGGGGCGACGCACCCTGGCGCTGCGCTTCGCACAGGCGCTCAACTGCACACAGCCGCCTGAGCCGGGTGAATTTTGTGATCAATGCCGGGACTGCAGACAAATTCAATCAATGGCTTATCCAGATTTGAGCGTGTTGGCGCCTGAAGAAGGGCACAAAGATATTCTAATTGACCAGGTGCGCGGTCTGCAGCATACCCTGGCGTTGGCGCCCTATTCAGCTTCTTACCGCATTGCCCTCCTGCCGGATTTTCAAAGGGCGACCATGCAAGCCGCCAATGCACTCTTGAAGACACTGGAAGAGCCGCAGGACAAGGTTGTCCTGCTTCTGACGGCTGATGCACTGGAGAACTTACTGCCCACTATCGTCTCTCGTTGTGAGGTCATCCGCCTGCGGCCTGCATCAATTGAATCCGCACAAAGTTTTCTCGAATCGGAGATGGGTGCCACAACGGACCTAGCCAGGTTGGCAGCACACCTTTCCAGTGGACGAGTTGGCGCAGCCATTCGTATGGTGGAAGACCCTGCAGCTTTATCTCGCAGGCGTGGTCATTTGCGCGATTTCTTGAATCTACTGCCGGCGAAACGCTATGAACGGTTCAGCCTCGCTGCCAAATTGACCGGGAATTATCAAACGGCGCGGGAGAACGTCGCTGAAGTTCTGCCTATCTGGTTGTCTTACTGGCGGGATGTCTTTGTGAGGGCATCCGGCGCATCGCTGCCTCTGGTTAATATTGATCTGGAATTACAGGTGGAACGTACGGCATCTCAGGTGGACGTGAGCATTGCCCGGTCTCTGGTCGTGGCGCATGAACAAGCCCTTGAGCAACTGGACGCATATGCCAACGCGCAGCTCCTGGTGGAGACACTCATGCTCCAATGGCCCACCATCTCCGTCCCGTTGATTGGGGAATAACAGCTATCAATTCAAAACTAAAAGGAAATCACTCAGGATTGACCCTGAAAATTTGAAGCTCGGAAAAGCGGACAGTCATGGCGTCGCCGTCAACCGTCCTGGCAAAAACCCCTAAGAAGCCGGTGCGGTCCTGTGCGATCCGTTCCTCAAATTGAAAGGTATCGTTGATGTAGAGCTGGAACTGCCCCTGGTAGACCCACAGACCCACTCGATTGGTTGCCGGGTGACTGGGCTGCATCTGAGTGGCGGTTTCCCAACTACGAATCACAGCAGACCGTCCTCCTTGGACGAGTTCTAAACGGTATTCGCCAGCGCAACTGAACACAATTTGGTAGTAATTGCCTTCGGATTGTTGCCAGAATATAATCCCAAATTGATCCAAAGGCTCACAAAACGAAGTCTGAAACGTCATTTCAAGGTAGAAATTCTTACTCAATTCATGCTGGCTGACGCTGAAAAGATGGGCGTTCGGATTGGCTACAGCCAGGGTCAGATTTTCAGTACCATAGACGATATTGCCGGATCCGGTTTGCTGGGTCGTCCACAGGCTCTCATCGGTGAAATCATCATCAATCAGCACTTCCGTGATACCTTCTCGTGAGTCAGCGATGGTGGGCTGTGGGGTCTGGCTGGCTATGGGTATGAAAGTGGAAGTGGCTGTGGCAGGAAACCAATCGATGGTTGGTGTGGGTGTCAACGTCTGCGTGGCTGTGGCTGTTGCCGGCAGCGGCGGTGCAGGCAGGAGGATATCGCATCCTGAAGTGAGTAAGAGGGTGCTCAGGATGAGGATGACTATAACTAAATGAAGGGCGTGCTTCTTTCCGATAAATTTGCTCATATCGAGGTCATAATTATATAATTAAATAGAGGATCCTCAAAATGCCTTGACTGGCGATAATTTGAGGAAATGTTATAATCCTTGCTTAGAAAGAAAAATGCTTATGAAAAAACAAACATTATATCTGCTAACAGCCGCGTTGATTGTATTTGTTGCCGTGCTCTTTTTGGCGACCAAACCGGCGAACGCCAGTACCTTGCAGCAAGCATCATACCAGACGCCAACGCCCAATGCCGACGGACAGATCATTTACACGGTCCAGGAAGGCGATAACTGCACGCGCATTTATATCTTAACGGGGGTCACCATTGATCAGATCATTGCAATGAATGGTCTTGACGAAGATTGCAGTATTGTTCCTTCGCAGGAATTAATCCTGGCAACCGTGGCGCCAGCAACCGCCACACCTGAAGGCCCTACCCCAACGCCGACGCAAGGTCTGCCCACGCCCACGCCTTTTGAAGGAAGCGGCAAGGTTTGTGTCGTGTTGTATGAAGACCTGGACGGTAATCAGATGCGTTCCGAAGGGGAATTTTATCTGGCGGGAGGGGTGGTCAGTATGAATGACCGGATTGGAACGTACTCTGAGACACGCAATACTGTTGGCGGTGATCCGGATCTATACGACGTAACTGATAGTGATGATGCTAATGATCTAGCATGCTTTAACGACGTCCCGGAAGGGGAGTACAACCTCACTATGGGTATCCCGGAAGGCTATAATCCCACCACCAGCCTGAATTATTCCCTGACGGTGACGGCGGGCGATTTGATCATTGTTGATTTTGGCGCGCAGCCCGGTTCATCCATGAGCACGGAAGAGGTTCCAATTACCGGCGGAGGACGGTCACCGTTGTTGTTGGTGATTGGCTTGTTCCTACTTGCCGGCGGCGCCGGGTTGGCATTCTTCTTCATCCGCTCCCGTCAGAAATAATCCCACAGGCACGGTTCGCAGCTTATTTCATATTATTTCAATGTTACAGACTTTGATTGAAGCTTAGGGATAGACAAAGCGCTCGCCCGTCTTGAGCACGTGAACCTGTGCATCTGTCTCTGCTCGCACATTTTCAGCCCAGGCTTCGGCGTCCTGTGAGATGAGATCGAAGGTGTTATAGTGGATAGGGATGACATGTTCCGGTGTGAGTAGTTTTACCGCCCGCAACGCGTCAGCCGGCCCCATGGTGTAATTATCGCCGATGGGGATCACAGCCAGCGCCAACCCTTCTTCTCCGATCAAGCGCATATCACCAAAAAGTCCCGTATCGCCCGCCATATAGATCTTTTCGTCGTTATTGGTGGTCAGCAGAAAACCGGCGGGGTTGCCGCCGCTAGAGCCGTCCGGGAGTTCGGACCCATGCAAAGCGAGGGTCAGTTTAAGGTGCCCGAAGGGATGGGTGAAACCGCCGCCGATATGCTGACCGTGTGTCTTGATGCCTCTTTTGCGAAGCCAGCCGCTGATTTCTGCATTTGAGATGACCGTTGCACCGGTGCGTTTTGCGATCTCAACAGTATCACCGATATGATCGCCGTGTCCATGGGTGACGAGAATGTAATCCGCCTCAATCGTGTCAGCATCAGCTTTCGCTGTGGGGTTATTGCGAATGTAGGGATCCACAAGCAGTTTGTACCCACCTGTTTCAAGGCTTAAAGTTGCATGTCCGATCCAAGTTAGTTCAAATGACATCCATTGCACCTTTCCCTTTTAGTTACTGTATATTTTGATTATAAATTATATAAATAGTAATTGTGATCAGGATACTCGCAAAGTCCAGATTTTGCATACTATGTTATCAAAAAATTTTAAATTTTGAGTATGCTAAAATAGTCCTATGGCTGAAATCAAAATGGTTGTGGACGCGTGTGGTTAGCTGATAGCATTCAGGAGTGTTTATCAACAGTCAGCCCAATGAGGGCTGTGAATATATTATTTGGTTTTATATTATCCAAGGAGAACTATCGTGAAACAACATCCCAGCAGGTATTCAGGTCTGTCCACCTTCTTGACTCATTACACAGAATTTGAGAATGCAGAGAACGCTCATATCTCGCCCATTTATCAAAACACTGTGTTTGCCTTTGAGGATACCGACTCCGGTGCAGCGATCGCCGGCGGTGAAGAGCCTGGATATTATTACACACGATTGAACAACCCCAACCATCAACAGTTAGCCAAGAAATTAGCGGCACTGGAAGCCTGGGACCTGATCCGAGGGAATCCCGACACCGATCCGGAAGAAATCGTCGGCGGTTTAGTGTTCGCATCCGGTATGGCGGCTGTCACGGCCGCCATCCTCGCATGTGTACAGGCTGGGGAGACGGTGTTGACCCAGGCAGCGCTGTATGACGGCACGTACCTGTTTATGAATAACCTTGCCCCACGTTATGGAATTAATGTGGTCTGGGTGACGGATAACACCCCTGAGGGTTGGGCAGAGGCTTTTGACGCCCATCCAGATGCAAAGTTGGCTTATGTGGAAACGCCAGTCAACCCCACACTGCGATTGACGGATATCCAAAATGTTACCGAGATGGCTCACGAGCATGGCGCTAGGGTGGCCGTCGACAACACCTTTGCCACGCCCTACTGCCAGCGACCTTTCAAGCTCGGCGCAGATGTAATTGTGCATTCCACGACGAAATACTTATCGGGACACGGCCAGGTTTTGGGCGGCGCAGTGTTGACCACAGATTTAGATCTCTTGGAGGGTGAACTCTATCAAGTTTATAAACTCCTGGGGGGCACGCCCAGCCCCATAGATACCTGGATGGCGAACATCGGTTTGAAGACTTTTGAACTGCGCATGGCGCAGCACTGCCGTAATGCCCTGCGGGTGGCAAGGCGATTGGAAGCACACTCGGTCGTCGGAAGGGTTTACTACCCGGGGCTGACCAGCCACCCTGATCATGCTCTGGCACGGCTGCAGATGACGGATTACGGGGGCATGGTTGCTTTTGAGCTGAAGGGAGGGTTAGAAGCGGGCAAGCGGATGATGGATCACGTCCGTGTGGCGACTTTGGCAGTGAGTTTGGGGAATGTAGATACCCTTGTGCAGCATCCTGCCAGCATGACCCACCGTAACACGCCCCGAGAGAAGCGGCTGGCGGCGGGGATTACGGATGGGCTCGTACGCCTATCTGTGGGAATTGAAGACGCGGAGGATATTGTTCGCGATTTAATCCAGGCGATTGAAGCTTAGGGATTGATTTATTAATACTCGTAAATGCTCCCGCCGATGAATTCACGGATGACGGAATTCTCCGGGACAATGGAATCATCCTCGATAGCCACTAGGGACTGCATCAGTTTATAAACTCGACTGGCACGCTTATAAGCATCCGCCCGCAGGGGATCATCCTCGTACTCTTCCGTCCATCTCTTAAACTCGTCAAACAACTTGGCTTTATAGATCGGCATCTCATAGGGCATGGCGCTGTTGACGATGTAATCGGTGGTATTCACATAGGGGATGATGTTACGCAATTCGCTGGCACGCACATAGTGCCAGTGCAGAAGGGTCTTGGTGGGATCATAAGCTCGGTGCGAGGCGTCCCGCAGCATGCGCCGTATCAGACGGATATCGGTCCAGCGGATATAACGGCCATCCGGGGCTTTGAGCTGCAGCAGGGGTTCAATGTAGAGCTGAAATTTTTTCTCAGGCGGGATATCCTTGGTCATATCTGGATACAGTCCATGCAGGCTGTCGATCAGGATCACCTCGTTGGGTGCCAGCTTCATGGGGGTTTGCTCTGAATGGCGGGTGCCCGTCTTGAAATCATAGAAGGGGATTTTGACCTCTTCGCCTTCAAACAAACGGGTGAGATGTTCATTGATCAAGTTCAGGTCTAATGCCTGCGGCGTTTCAAAGTCATAATCGCCGAACTCGTCCTGGGGGTGCATTTCCAGGTCGAAGAAATAGTTGTCCACGTTCAATGTGACCAATTTCATGTCGTGCCGCGCCAACCGGTCTCCCAGCTTGATGGTCGTGGTCGTTTTGCCGGAGGATGATGGACCGGCGATGATCACCATTCGCAGTTCATCTTTACGCTCGGCGATCAGATGAGCGGCATTTTCTACATCCTCTTGGTAAAAGGCTTCCGAAGAGCCGACAATCTCTGAGAACTCACCCTTTTGAATGCGCTCATTGAGATGTTCTACGGTATGAAAGTTATGGTCCACAGCCCAATCGAGGATGCGCCATAGTTTTGACCAGGGGATATTGGTGGAGGGCTCTGCAGCACGTTCTTTACGCTGCTCACGCAGCTTTGCCCGTTCCGCGCGATAGAGGATAAAGGCTTTGGCGACTTTGGCGTGACCGTTCTCGATGAGCACCTTCTCGACGATATCCTGAATTTGTTCCACGGTTGGATTTTCGTCTTTAGGGGTTTGCTCTTCAAGGATCTTAACCACTTCATCCGCCAGTTTTTTGGAGGTGTTTTTATCTCGCCCACCTACTGCCACAGCCGCCCGGTAAATGGCATTGGTGATCCTTTGCGGTGTGAAGTCAACAACAGACCCATCACGCTTGACGACGGATTTGATCTGGGACATTTCGGCTCCTTTCGAAAAACCACAGATAATGGACAGGTTTTGTATTAATTATAACGAATGTTAATAGATTGGCAACCGGCGAGACGGTGGATGTTGTATGCTGGTTCTATAATATAAAAGAGGGCTGTTTTCAAAGGAATCCCATATTCTCTATTCCAAACCGGTCGCGCCGGATTCGCCCTGCTCCTTGAAGGCTTGCGTGAAGATGTGCACTGGTTAATCCCCAGAGGTGAAGAATACTCGCTGGTTTGCTGCTGTTGCCCCCAACCCGCCATACCGTTGTGTATTGGAATTAAGTGCATAACATCAAACGGAAATTATAAAATTAATGTCATTGACTTCTAATCCTCCCATGTGATAAGCTCAAAATATAGCTTTTACCAGCTCATATTTTGTAGTTCATAATGAAGAATAAATCCATTGGTTTGTCCCTGGAGGACATAATGAATAATAGAATCGCCCTTGGTTTGTCAATCCTTATTTTGGTTTTGGCAGCGTTATCTTGTAACCTTCCCTGGGAAGAGGAGCCAACCCCCGTTGGTGTCACAGACACCGAGGTTATTGAGCCGCCGACAGAGACGCAGACGGAATCGCCCACTGAGACAGAAACCGCCACGGTTACATCCACAGCAACGGAAGAACCTGTACCAGGTCTGCCCGTTTTCTCCAGCTCGATTATTCGTCATGTTGAGATGTTCACGCCGTTTAAAGGTTGGGCGGTGACGCAGGATGGAGACTATTTGCTCCTGACGCTCGACGGGGGTGATACCTGGCTGGACGCTACCCCCTCAGGGCTGCATCCATTACCTTCGGGGCTGACCACTTACAGCCTGCAGCCGTTCTTCCTGGATGAGTCCACTGCCTGGTTCACGCCTAATAACACGGGTGCCGGCATACTTTATCATACACAGGACGGCGGTGTCAATTGGACTACGACAGCCTTGCCTTTCGATAACGCTCGATACTTCTTCTTAAATTTAAACGATGGATATGCTCTCGTTAGCCTTGGGGCGGGTGCCGGCTCCCATTACGTTGCCCTGTACCGCACGGTTGACGGCGGGGAATCCTGGGCTGAAATATTTTCCCATGAACCCGGTGAGTCAAAATCCCTGCCTGAGAGCGGGTCAAAGAGCGGGATAACGTTTCTGGATATGAACAATGGCTGGGTGGGGGGAACCATCCCCATGACCGATTACTTCTATCTTTATATGACCACTGATGGCGGTGCGACCTGGGCGCAGGAGACGGATATTTCCCTTCCTGCACCATACTCGGGCAGCTTTCTGGAGGTTTGGCAGCCATTTTTTACTAACATGAGTGTGGGCTATCTCCCCGTGCGTGCTATGGCGTCGGATTCCACAATGCACTTGTTGATCTACCGCAGTAGTGACAGCGGACAGACCTGGAACTTTCAAAGTGCGGTTCAGGATGGTGGGGCAGTGGACTTTTACAGCATTGATGGCGGTTGGGTAGCCGTGGGAACGGACCTACTGCAAACGGTGGACGGCGGGACAACCTGGATGCCGGCTGCCGGTTCGGGCATTCCCGCAGGCGAGAGCATTCTGGAAGTGGATTTTGTTGACGGGCAGCATGGCTGGGTGATTGCCACACCGGATGAGAGCACCCTGATCCCTCTCAAGCTGTACCGCACCACAGACGGCGGCGCCAATTGGAGTCAGTTGCTCCCCTAACACGCCGCTTCCAATAAAAAACAAATATTTGTGTCTCACACTTAAGCTATGAAAAGGATGAGTTTTATGGTTCTGGGGTTGATGCTCCTCCTCGGTGCATGCGCCTTACCAACACCAGAGCTGACTATAGAAACACAAATCCCCACAGCAACCGGTGAACCGACAGAGACGCTTTTGCCTTCCCCCTCTGCAACGCCTTCACCCACGGCGACGTCCACGCCCGTCCCCAAGTTCAGCTTTGTGGTCACCTCGGATATGTCTTATACAGGCGCACCGGAATACATTGATTATCCTCACTTCTTTGCAGCACTGCTGGGTTATGTCAAAATTTTCGGACCGGGTGAGTTCATGGTCAGTACCGGCGACGTGCTGCCGGCTGCGGACACGCGCTGGTCGATTGACCAGGTGTTAGGCGATGATTACCTGTGGTTTCCTCTGCCCGGTAATCATGATTTTGGCGCAGCGGATTTCGATTTTCTTCAGAATTATAGTTACGACCCCAATGGGGCAGATGAACCTAACGTCGTCCGTTGGGGGCCAGAGCCCTGTCCACGTACCACTTACAGCTTTGACTATCAAAACACGCATTTTGTGATGTTAAATGTTTACTGTAATGAAGAAGCGCCCTGGGGGATTGATGGCAGCATTTCCGATACGATATATGATTGGCTGTCGGCGGATTTAGCAGGGACCACGAAAGAGCATAATTTCGTCTTTGGGCATGAGCCTGCATTTCCCCAACCCGATGATCAGACAGGAATCATGAATCACTTACATGAAAGCCTTGACCAATATCCTGAGGCGCGAGACCGCTTTTGGGCTTTATTGGCGGATCACAATGTTGTAGCTTACATTCATGGGCACACTCATAATTACAGTGCAGTGAAAATCAATGGGGTTTGGGAAATAGACGCCGGTCATGCAGCCGGGACGCGTTACTTGCCTTCGCCAGGCACATTTTTGATCATCACAGTTGAGGGGGAGAATATTTTTATGAAGACCTACCGGGGGGAAGAAGCGCCAGGATATGGTTATCTTCTTCGTGAAGACCTGACTTTATCGCCTTAGGTCTGGGCGGGGAGGATTCTCTGATTGGATTGTTGTAAAGGCGTCCCGCAATTTCGGCAGTAACTGTCACCTGACTGAGAGCGCATCCCACATTCGTAACAATAAGTCACCCCTTTCTCAGGGTTCATAATGCCCACGCTGTGGTAAGTGCGAGTGCGCTTTTCCATATTGTTCTTTCGGAACCACCAATAGTTCAAACCAACGATGATGAGGATGGACACAGCTAACGCCAGTAGCCATATGACCACGCTTAAGGGGATGGCGCTTCGGCCTGTGGTTGTCTTATCAATAGGCGTGGCTGAAATAACATCAAGTTTTGGATATGAGGGCGTGTCTGTTTTTCCGGCATAACTAAGCTCAAATGAGAAAATTTCGCTTGGAGAAATCGCACCCAATTCTCCAGAATATTGGGTGATTGTCGCTGTTGCCTCTGTTGCTGCAGGTAAAGCGGGCATTGTGATAATTTCACTGATTCCGAGGGGCTGATACACGTTTATTAAAATGGCACTCACGGGATAGGTTGAGAACCATTTAAAATCAAATTTCCGTTGGTTGTTTTCTTCAATCAAGTTAGGATCAAAGTATTCAATCTGTATTTCAGGTGAGGAAGTTGTAAAGCGGATATTTTGCCATTCCCCGATTGTGATCGCTCCCTCTTCTGCTTCTGCAGCGATTTGCCCTGCGTCCTGGTTTGAAAGTGATATGGATTGAATCTCTGCATCCGCTGGAATCTTGACCATTAATTCTCTGGGAAGGGAAGTGTCTTCAGAGAGTTCTATGTTCCATATTACCAGCATGGAATCCCCCTCATATTCCGGCAGGAGTTGGACTTCGAGCGTGTTGATTTGAATGCCCTGTGTATCCTGTGCATGGGCGGATCCCCAGCATGTGCCGGTGATCATTAGAACGATAATGGGGAGAATCAGGAAGTAAAATCGCTTCACAATGTTTTACGCTATCTTGATTATGATGTGTTAATCATACCATGTTATTAATTCTTGCTTTTCGTTTTTCAACGATTGATTGAGTAGATTGAAAAAGTATGGGTTTAACCTGCTGCCTGAAAAGATGATCTGAGTCTGAGGTGGTATAATGCAACCCTTGTTAATGATATTTGATGGAAGAAAGTGAGATCATGGCGAAGACAACCATTTCATGTCCCCAATGCAAACAACCTGTGGTCGCGGAGATCACACGACTTTTTGATGTTAGTCAAGATCCGCAGGCTAAACAAATACTGCTTTCAGGTGCATATAACCTGATTCAATGCCCTAATTGCGGTTATCAAGGGCCGGCGCCTACCCCGGTTGTTTATCATGACCCGGAAAAAGAACTCTTGTTGACCTTCTTTCCGCCGGAATTAAACATGCCGGTTAATCAACAGGAACAAATGATTGGTCCATTGATCAAAAAGGTTATGGAAAGTCTTCCCATGGAAGAGCGCAAAGCTTACCTGTTCAAACCGGAGACCATGCTGACTCGGCAGCGCCTGGTTGAGCGCATCTTGGAAGAAGACGGGATTACGCCGGAAATGCTCAAAGCGCAGCAGGATCGGTTGAACCTGCTTCAGCGATTGGCCAGCGTTTCCCCCGAGGCGCGACCGGAGCTGATTAAGCAGGAGGAGAAACTGGTAGATGAGGAGCTGCTGATGATTCTGCAAAGGTTGATTCAGAGTGCCGCCGCGGCGGGTGAAAAGGAAAGCACCCAAGTTTTGGTCAGCCTTCAACAGCAGATCCTGGAGAACACGGAATTTGGGCGAGAGGTTTTACAACAAGCCCAGGAACAGCAGGCAGCCATGAAGGCATTGGAGGAAGCCAGCAAACAGGGTCTGACCCGACAGAGTCTTCTGGATTTGATTGTCGACGCAGTAGATAGCGAGGTGCGGCTGGCAACCCTGGTCAGTATGGCGCGGGGTGGACTGGATTATGGCTTTTTCCAGCTGCTGTCAGACCGTATTCAACAAGCCTCAGGAAGTCAGCAGGCAAAGCTGACGGAATTGCGTGAGAAATTGTTGGAAATGACCCATGAAATTGACGAGGCGATCCGGGAGCAGGAAGAATTAGCTGGTCAGGTGTTGGATGAGATCCTGGAAAACGAGGATATTGAAGAAGTCACCATGCAAGTTCTGCCAAGCATTAATGAAATATTCCTGGAAGTGCTGCGCAACCGTATTTTGAAAGCCCGCAAAGAAGAAGATGAATCTGAGCTTGAAAAACTGCAGAAAGTTGCCAATACCATCCAAAAGATCAGCGCACCTGGTGCTAATATTGAGTTGATTGAGGCATTGGTCCAGGCAGAAGGCGAAGAAGCGATCAATGCTGTGTTAGCTGAGAACTCAGATGAGGTCAATGATGAGTTCATGCAATTTTTATTGAATTTGGTGAATCAGACTCAACAACAGGAAGACCGCGAAGCGACAGCAGAAAAATTGCAGCAGGTCTATCGTTTAGCGCTGCGGTTTTCAATGAAGCGGAATTTGGCAAGCGAATCTTAGGTATTAAGATTGTGTAATTGGCGGATTGTCAAAGCGTAAGCCGTGGCCGCGCACGGTGACGATGTATTCCCAAGAGGGGTCAAGTTCAGCCAGGCGGTCACGCAGACGGCGCACCAGGGCATCAAGTGCTTGTTCTGTGACACCTTCCGCAGCCTCTCCCCAGACCGAACTGATGATTTCAGAACGAGAGACCACCTCACCTGTTTGATTGTAAAGCATGTAAAGTAAATTAAATTGGGATGCAGATAAGGGTGGGTCAACCTCTTCTTCCATCACCCAAACACGGCGCGCGCCGGCATCCACTCGAAGGCGTCGTTTCTGCATTTTTAATGGCAGGTCCTCCAGAGGCATGGTAGCATCGGAACTCAGAAAGACGAAATGCTGAGCGAGGGAGATTTGAAGTTCATCGCCGTCTTCAAGAGGCGCAGGTTCTTTTATTAGGACGCCGTTGACGAAGGTGCCGTTTTTACTGTCGAGGTCTTCCACCTGGACCTTGTCTTGTTTGGAGAAAACACGTGCATGCTGACGGGAAACCTGACGCATAGGGATGACGATATCACAGCTGGAGTTGCGGCCTAATATCAGGTCAGTTTTAATTTTCCAGCGCTGTCCTTCAAGCGGGCCGGATTGGGCAATCAGTAACGGGAACTCTTTGTCATTTTTAGTCATTGGATTGTTTCAGAGATTGTTTTATCTATTGTTTATTTTTCGTCTTATCATACAGTGAGTAAAATCATTTGCTATAATTATATTATAAGTAAGTATGTATAAAAAGGATCGATAAAATAATAAAAGAAAAGAGTTCCCCATGTCTCACAATCAAAAAACTCGAAATCCTTACCGTTCATTTTTCTGGCCTGTGATTTTGCTCGGCGCCGGTGTGATCTGGCTGTTAAGCAATTTAAAGCTCATCCCCACGGAAAACCTGTGGATCTTGCTTCGCCTGTGGCCGGTGCTCCTTATCATGGTTGGGCTGAATGTGCTCTTTGCCAGGCGGCTACCTTTGATCGGCGCCCTGTTGGGGCTGCTGGTGATTGCTGGCGTGGTTTATATCTTACTCAACGGGAGCGCCCTTGGTTTAGAGCGGGAGATTGAACCGCGAACCGAGTCCTTTACCGTAGAGGTTGGCGATACTACATCCGTAGACCTCGACCTGAACCTTTCCGTACAGGAAACAACGGTCAACGTTTTGCAGAATTCCACTAATTTGCTTGAGGCGGAAATCGGGCATATCGGCGAGATCGAGTTTTCCGTGTTGGGAACCGATGACAAACATATTGATCTGGCTCAGGTGGGTGTAGAAAGTTGGTTTTCATGGATCCTGCCGGAAGTTGAGGGTGAGGAACTGGTCTGGGACATTGGACTCAGCCCGGAGGTGCCCTTTGACCTGACTGTGGATGCCAGCACCGGAAGTGCGGAGCTTGACCTGGAAGATATGCAATTGGAACGTTTCCGCTACGACGCCAGCACGGGCTCCAGCACCATCATCCTGCCCGCTGCAGCAGATGGATATGACACCCATATAGAGTGCAGCACCGGCTCTATGGAAATCGTGTTCCCCGCAGAGAGCAACTTAACCGTGCGCCTGGACGGCTCCACTGGCCGCATCCTCCTGGATGTGCCCGAAGGCGCTCCTGTTAAAGTGCAAGTGATAGATGGCGGTACAGGTAGTTTGCAGCTCCCCGCGGACATGGTGAAAGTCAGCGGCAGGGAAGGCAAGGATGAAGGGGTTTATCAGACGCCCGGTTTTGAGAGCGCCGCCTATCAGCTTGTCATCATTATTGAGGATATTAGCACGGGGAGCATTGTTTTACGGTAATTTGTTAGAAAAATAATGCATGGGCCGTTTCTTGCTTTTTAATGCAGACTTTTTATTTGACTAATTATTGGCCCTTTCAAGGGTGGAATCGGGGAGACTATCTTCAAAAAAGTGCTTTAAGCGCCCCCCGATTTATTAACATTCTATTATAATGCAGGTGGGGATGTTCCATTTCGGACAAAATTTGGTAGAATCAGGTCAGACCTAAAGCAAGAATTTGCGCACGACTTTATTTATTGGTAATGTTTTAGAAGTTGCTAAGGTCTTCAACTTCCCCCTGGATCCGATTGAGACATCACGACTTGACAAATCCAGGTGTGCATTTAAAGCAAGATAATAATTAAGGAGGTAAGCCGTGGCTGGAATTGATAATTTCACACCCAAGGCACAACAAGTACTCAGCCTGGCTCAAAAAGAAGCACAACGTTTACGCAGACCGCAGATCAGCACTGAACATATTTTAATTGCGTTGATTCAGCTTGATGGCAGTGTTGCCAGCCGCGTTCTACGTGAGTTGGGCTTAGAGACAAACCACGTTAAATCATTAGTTGAAAAAGAAATTGGTTTCGGAGACCACACCGGAAGGATTGACCTTTCACCGGGCATGCAGCAGGTGATTCCCTATGCCCTGGATGAAGCCAAGAAGAAAGGTCAAAAGGTTGTTGGCACGGAACACCTACTGTTAGGATTGATTCGCCTGAGCAACTGCGAGGCGATGAATATACTGGGCAAGCTGGGCGTCACGCCCGAGCAAATCCGCCGCCAGATAGATCGGGTTCTGCGCGAATCCAAATCCGAATCACGACCCGCATTGACAGGCGGTCAAGCGAGTTCACGGCGTCGACGGACAGAAAAGAAAGATCTGGAGAAGACCCCTCTCATTGACCAGTTGGCAACCGATCTCACCTCGCTGGCTGAAGAGGATAAACTGGACCCCGTCATTGGGCGCCAGAAAGAGATCGAGCGCGTGATCCAGATTCTGGCACGCCGCACGAAGAACAACCCCGCCCTGATTGGCGAACCCGGTGTGGGAAAGACAGCCATTGTGGAAGGTTTGGCTCAACGTATTGTGGAAGGCGATGTGCCGGCACCCCTGCTTGACAAACGCCTGCTGCAACTGGATGTGGGTTCCCTCGTCGCTGGCACGATGTACCGAGGTCAATTTGAAGAACGCCTGAAACGGGTTATTGATGAACTCAAGTCCTCTGAAGCAATCCTGTTCATTGATGAGGTGCACATGCTGGTGGGTGCCGGTTCTGCCGGCTCCTCGGTGGATGCTGCTAATATCCTCAAACCTGCCCTGTCACGGGGTGAGTTGCAGGTCATTGGCGCTACAACACTTGACGAATACCGCAAGAATATTGAGAATGACGCCGCACTTGAACGGCGCTTCCAACCTATCATCGTCAACGAGCCCAGCGTGGAAGAGACGATTGAAATTCTGCATGGCATACGCACTGCTTACGAGGATCATCACCGATTGACCATTGAAGATGGCGCCCTCGAATCGGCTGCGAAACTCTCCGCTCGTTATGTGAGTGACCGTTTCCTGCCGGATAAGGCGATTGACCTGATTGATGAGTCCGCCTCCCGGGTTCGGATGTACAAGAGCCCGGCTGCGGTGAATGCCAAGGAGGTCATCAGTGAACTGCGTGACCTGCGCAAAGCGCTGGAGGTCTCTAAGGAAGAAGAGGACTTCGACCGCATTGAAGATTTGCAGGATCAGATTGATGAGCTTGAGGATAAATTGGAAGAATTGCGAACCATTTGGGACCGCTCCACCAGTCCGCATGTCACTACCGACGATATCGCTGAAATGATTTCCATGTGGACGGGTGTCCCTTTGATGCAGCTTGAGACGGAAGAATCAGCTCGACTCTTGAATATGGAATCGGAATTAAGTGAACACATTATTGGGCAGGATGAAGCTATTGAAACAATTTCTAAAGCGATCCGCCGGGCACGGGCAGGCTTGAAAGACCCCTCCAGGCCGGTTGGCTCCTTTATCTTCCTCGGCCCGACCGGCGTCGGCAAAACTGAGCTGACTAAAGCGTTGGCTAAGTTCATGTTTGGCAGCGAAGATGCGCTAATCCAGTTGGATATGTCCGAGTTCATGGAACGCCACAGCGTCAGCCGTCTTGTTGGCGCTCCTCCCGGCTATGTTGGGTATGAAGATGCAGGGCAGTTGACCGAAGCGATCCGGCGGCGCCCCTATTCGATCGTTGTCTTTGATGAGATTGAGAAGGCGCACCAGGAAGCCCATAACATGCTCCTGCAGATTATGGAAGAAGGGCACCTGACCGATGCCCGCGGGCGTAAAGTCGATTTCCGCAATGCCATCATCATCATGACGACTAATGTCGGCGCTGAGCTGATCCAGCGGCAGTCTTCCTTTGGCTTCTCGCTGACGGTTGATAAGGCGCAGGAAGAAGCCCAGTCGTATAAGGAGATGCGGAAGAAACTGATAGACGCTCTTAAACGCAGCTTCAGGCCGGAGTTCATCAACCGGTTGGATTCCGTGATTGTCTTCCGGTCTTTGAACAAGGACGATATTCGCGAGATCGTGCAATTGGAATTGAATAAAGTTAACACACGTCTGGAAGGGAACGAAATAAGCCTGATACCGACCGAAGCTGCCGTTGATTTGATGGCTGAGGAAGGATACAACCCCGAAATGGGCGCACGGCCGCTGCGGCGTGTGATCCAGCAGAAGATTGAGGATCGCCTTTCAGATGCCTTGTTGGCAGGTGAATTTAAAGATGGTCAGCACGTCAAGATCGATCTTGAGACTGTTGAAGAAGACGGCGCTGAAGTTAAAAGAATCGTCCTGAAACATGACAAGGAAGCTGACCAGGAGGAAGAAGAAAACCTGGCAGCGGTAGGAATGTAATTTCATGGCCAAGACCAGGACACATTTTGTCTGCCAGGAGTGCGGAAGAACGTCTCCCAAAGCCCTGGGTCGCTGCCCCCAATGCGGTGCATGGGACAGCATGGTCGAAGAAGTGATTGAATCTGATCAGACCGCTTTGAGTCGTGCAAGCATGCACGGCTTGGGCGGTCTTTCCATTCCTAAGCGGCTCAGTGAAATTGAAGGTGATCAAGATGAGCGCATCCTGGTTCCCATACAAGAATTTTCCCGTGTCTTGGGTGGGGGAGTCGTGCCCGGCTCGATCGTTCTGATTGGTGGCGACCCGGGCATCGGAAAATCCACCTTGATGCTGCAGATTACCTTGCGGATGGCAGGCAAGGATACCGTCTTGTACGTTTCTGGTGAGGAGTCAGAGCGGCAGATCAAAATGCGCGCGAACCGACTTTTGCAGAGCACGAATGGGATGCCAGAAAAACTGCCGGATGATCTTTATTTGGTGACGGAGACCAATTTAGAAGCCATTTTGGAACATGTGGAATCGGTCAAGCCGCGCATCTTGGTGATCGACTCTATCCAGACCGTTTACCGTCCGGACATGGAATCCAGCGCTGGGTCAATATCCCAAGTGCGGGAAAGCGCATCGCGGCTGCGGGAATTGGCCAAGTCCTCCGGCATTGCCGTTTTCGTGATTGGACATGTGACCAAGCAAGGCACCATTGCCGGGCCTCGGGTTTTGGAACATATCGTTGATACAGTGCTTTACCTGGAAGGTGACCGTTTTCAAGCTTATCGGCTGCTGCGATCCGTGAAGAACCGCTTTGGCGCAACCTCGGAGGTGGGCGTGTTTGAGATGCGGGAGCGCGGCATGATCGAAGTACAAAACCCCTCTGAAGCTTTTCTGGCGGAGCGGATGGTCAATGCACCCGGTTCTGCCATTGCGGTGACGATGGAAGGCACACGACCTTTGTTGGTAGAAATTCAAGGCTTGACCAGTCATACCAATTTTGGCAATCCCAGGCGCACGCCCAACGGGATTGACTTTAACCGCTTACTGATGATCACGGCTGTGCTCTCGCGACGGCTTAACCTTCAGCTTTCAGAACAGGATGTGTTCGTGAATGTTGTCGGTGGGCTGCGTATTGACGAGCCTGCCGCAGATTTGGCGGTGGCGGCGGCTATCACTTCTTCCATGCGAGATCAACCGGTTCAGGCACACCTGGCGCTGATCGGGGAGTTGGGGCTTTCAGGTGAGCTGCGTATGGTGGGGCAGATCCATGCCCGGCTGCGGGAAGCCGCCAGCCTGGGATTTCGGCGCGTTATTATTCCCCGCCGCTTGCATCGTAAAGAAAGCTGGCCGGAGGGCATTGAGGTGCAGGAAGCCCGCTCGCTTAAGGAAGCTTTAAATTTAGCTTTAGTGAAGTAAAAAAATTTTATATCGCCGTTATAATGGGTAGTGTTTGAATAAAAAGCAAGATTGCATGTCACCATACTTGGATGAACTGAACAGGAACAATCATGAGCAAATCAATTCTTGACCTACAACCGATTTCACGAACCCGTCGCAATCACGGACTGGAACACGCCACCATTCACGTCTTGAGCAAGAAACATCCCAATGTTAAAATGGGCGGCATGTCTTCGCCCGGCGGTTTTACGATTGTCGGCGATGTTACGACCGAAGATGTGGCGGAAGCCGCCATCGAAGCTCTTAAAAAATTACGGGCGGGGGAAGCAGAACTGGCGCTGCATCCCAACTGCGGTACGAACTTCGCTATATCCGGGATGTTTGCTGGTTTGGCTGCTTGGCTGGGTACGCTGGGCGCGGGCAAGGAATTCCGCCGCAAGCTGGAGCGTTTGCCGTTGATGATCTTCCTGGCGACATTGGCTGTCGTCGTCACCCGACCACTCGGCCCCCTTGTCCAGAAGCAGATCACCACCACCGGCGATCCCCAGGGGCTTGAATTGGAACGGGTTGAGACTTCCTTGCACGCCGGGGTGCGTACACACAGGGTGATCACCAGGGGCTGAACCTTATGCCTGAAGAGAAACCCATTGTCTATATCCTCAGGGGGGATGATCGACAAGCGATTGAAGAGCGTCTCAGTGACTTAAAAAATAAAATAGGGGACTCGAATGTTGTTGAGATGAACATCACCCGCCTGGAGGGGAAATCTTCCAGTCTAAACGATCTGCGAGCGGCTGCGCTGGCGATGCCTTTTCTGACGGAAAGACGTTTGGTGATCCTTGAAGACGCCCTCCAATCTTATTCCGGAAGGGGAAGACAGGAAGAGAGGAGGCAGTTCCTGGAACTTTTGGATTCTCTGCCCCAATCTACCGGGTTGGTCCTGGTCATCCCGGATTCGAGAAGATATCAACAAGGTGAAATGCGTTGGGAAAAACTTGACCAAAGCCACTGGCTGATGAAATGGTCAAAAGATGCTGGAGGTCGGGCGTATGTGCATGATTGTCTCCTGCCCGCGGACAAGGAGATGGGGGGGTGGATACAGAAAAAAGTGAGTGAGATGGGGGGCAAAATCACAACACAGGGGGCGGATACGCTGGCAGAATATGTTGGGAATAATACCCAGCGCGCCATACGAGAGATTGATAAGTTGCTGACTTATGTAAATTTTGAACGCGCTGTTGAAGATGAGGATGTGCGCAAGCTGACCGCGCAGGACCGTCAGGCGGATATCTTTGACCTGGTGGATGCCATCGGTTCACGGGAGGGGCGGAAAGCTCTGGATTTACTGCATTTGCTCCTGGAAGATATGGAATTTATTCAGCTCTTCGGAATGATTGTGCGCCAATTCCGGCTGCTCCTGGAGGCGCGGGAGATTATAGATGACGGGGGAAATGCAGACGATGTGATGAAAATCCTTCATCAACATCCCTTCGTGGCCCGTAAGATCACAGAGCAGGCCAAGCACTTTGACCTGCCAGCTCTGGAGGCGATCTATCATCAATTACTTAAGATTGATGTGGATTCAAAGACAGGGCAGATGGACGGGGATGTGGCTCTGGATATCTTGATTGCTCGGTTGGCGAATTAAATATGAGGATTCAATTGATTTTATAACGATCCTGCCCCAATTAGTCTAAAAAATTTTCATTTTATGGGGAATCTCGCTCGGCATCCTTTTCTTTGATCTTCTTGACGGTTTTCAGGACGGTCCTGGTGCGGAGCTGGACGATGAGCGCCATGGAGATAAAAATCCATAACGGCGGCAGCAGGATGGACAGGGCGCTGATCAACAAGCTCAGCAGCATGACCTTCAGCGCTGCCAGCGGCTGGTGCATCACAATCACATATCCGTTGCGCATGGCGAGGAGTATCTTCTTTTCATCCTGCATCAGCAGGAGGGGGAAGCTGTATTGATGGATTACAATCCACAAAACGGAAACAGTAATTGCCAGTATCAGGGGGATGATAGCCCAAATTTTCTCGATGTTAAGATAAAACCAAATATTTACAGCAAGAATGACATCGCCAAACAAAACCAAGAAACCCCAACGCAGGCTCAGCCACCAATATCTCTTAAATCCCTCCCAAACACTGCTCCAATCCGCTCGCCCTTCCTGGTTTAATTCTATGACGGCTGTGTAAAGACCTCCCAGCGCCGGAAAGAACGTCACCACGGGCAGGCTCATGACAAACCATGCCAGGTTGAGGGTGAAATAGGGAATGGCATCATAATAGAAATCCATGAACCGCTCTTTGAGGGTTCGGGACCTTCTATGATTTTTGGGCATTGATTCAGGGAAAACGCTCTCATTTTCTTTCTTGTCTGCCTCGGGCATGTGTTCTCCAGTGTTGATTTGAAGCACTCATTTTACCACGCGGTCTCATTCTTGATTATCGGGTTGGTTGGTATAATGATGGTGTGATGTTCCTTGACGCAATAGTTGTTCAGCGCCCTACAATGAATGGGGAGTATAAACTTTGCCAATGTTAGACTTACGTGTCGCCACATTGAATATCAGCGGGGGCGAAAAAACCTTTGATGAGGTTTCTTATGATACCCAGGCTGCACAAAAAGAGGCTTTGTGTCTCTTGATCAAACGGCTGGATGCCACTGTACTGTGCCTTCAAGAAGTCTCGCAGCACATTGATGCTGATGGTGTGATTCACAGTTTCACGGATGATGTGAATAAAGCCGGGGGTTATGATTATTCCTACTATGGCAAGACCGTTTCCATGGAAGAGCATATGCAGGTAAAGAAGGTTGTGATGGTGAGAGGGATATTTAATGACTGGTGGAACTGGTCTAAGGGCAACAGCATCCATTCGCGTGTCCCATTTTCACGTTTAGGAGACCCAGAACGTCCCGGCGTGTCGAGAAATATCCCGTTGTATCAACCGGGTTCTTATGAGGGCGACCGTGACACTGAACCGCGTCATGCCTTGCTTTCCCGGCTGAAAACTCCGCCGTATCCCTTTGTTGTAACGCTGCACCTGACCACGTTGGTCGGTGAGCGTAAACCCAGGATGCGGAAGCATATTATCGAAAAGTCGCACTTGATGCGTCACGAACAGGTTCAGCAACTGCTGGATCTGGTCAAGGAGCATATTTTAGAAAAAGATGAACCGCTGATCCTGACAGGCGATTTCAATGCCACAGAGGATGAGTTTTGTATTGCTCGTCTGCTTGAAGTGGAGAACAAATTCATCCGATTAGAGCCGGAGAATGACGGCCTGACTCATCCGAGCGTGGATAAAGCCATTGATCACATCTTTTTCTATCCTGAAGAACGGCTTGTTGATTACGGCTGCAGGATTGAGACCGGCGATCTCAGCAGGCGCGCTTCAGATCATTTACCGGTGGTGGCTGATTTACAGATAAAATGAGCAAGCGTGCGCGACGGAAACGCTGACCTTGAAGTGTCATTGTATAATGAGGGGCAGCGTTTTTCTGATTTGAGATCTTCCATTCAAAGAGGAGTTTAATTAAGTATGGCAACAGAAAAGAAACGAAAATATTTTGGGACAGACGGCGTGCGCGGCCATGTGGGGCAGCCGCCGATGGTGCCTGAATTTGTCAGCCGTCTGGGTTTTGCCTCAGGGTCGGTGCTATCCAAGGCAAAGCAGCAGCCGAGTTTTGTCATCGGACGGGACACCCGTCAATCCGGGGAAATGCTGCAGAGCGCCCTAACAACAGGCTTGCTGGCAGCGGGCGCAACGGTTATGGATTTGGGTGTGATGACCACGCCGGGCGTGGCTTTCATGGTTCGAAAATTAGGGGTGGATGCCGGCGTTGTTATTTCTGCTTCGCATAATCCCGTAGATGAGAATGGGATAAAATTTTTTAATCAGGATGCCTTGAAGTTGGACCTGGCGACCGAACTGGAGATTGAGGCTCTGCTGAACAGCTCAATGGACTTGAGGGATTCCAGCGCCGGTCAATTTGGGCGGTTGGTGGATGTCTCTGCCCTGCGGGAATTATATGTGAGTAGTTTGGTGGATGAGCATCCAGACCTTGACCTTGGGGGCATGAAGCTGGTCCTGGACTGCGCTAATGGGGCAGCCTCCTGGTATGCACCGCAAGTTTTTTCACGCCTGGGGGCAGATGTCGTTGTGATTCATGCCTCTCCGACCGGTACGAATATCAATGAAAATGCCGGATCTGAACATGTTCGCCGGAATCCGGAGAAATTGAGCCATTTGATCCAGAAATATGACGCAGACTTCGGCATGGTTTTTGACGGTGACGCCGATCGGGTGATCTTTGTGGATGAGGTGGGAAAGCTGGTGGATGGGGACCATATGCTGGCGATCCTGGCTGATTATTTTCAAACACGGGGGAGGTTGTTGGCGGATACGGTCGTCAGCACGACCATGCGCAACGGTGCGTTGGTGAATTACTTTTCAGATCGAGAGATTGATTTCATTGAAACCCCAGTTGGGGATAAGTACATTATGGAAGAATTGCTCAAACTCATGCGGGCTGATCATGACCCTGATCAGATTGGTTTGGGCGGCGAGCAGTCCGGACATGTTATTTTAATGGATGAGGGACATGCCACAGGCGATGGGCTGCGATCGGCCCTTTGGGTAATCAAAGCGTTTCTCGCCAGCGAACAGGATACATTGGCAGATATGGCTGAGAGCATACATAAATATCCCCAGGTGATTGCCTCTGCCTTTGTGTCAGAAAAGATTGACCTGGATCAGCTTGATCCGGTTGAAAAAATCCGTCAGCAAATTAATGAAGGGCTGCCGGGGTTGACGCGATTAAGCCTGCGCTATTCTGGCACAGAGCCGAAGGTGCGTTTGATGCTGGAGGCGGATAGCCGTCACTCCGAATCCGAGCTGGCTCAAAAAGCATTTGCTTTGTGTGAAGCTGTTCAGGAGGCGACCGGAACACCCGCGGGCAGCTTCCTGGAAGTTCTGAATGTGACCAGCGGTGGTTGGTGGAAAAACCCTTATAATGATCCACTGACATCCAGCGGAATTGCTAGGGTAGAATCACCTTAATTACACGTTTTTGCCGATTTTATTGTCTGGAGAGAACATGATAAATCGCTATGATTTTGACCTCGAAGACCTCGAGATTTCACAATTAGGGGCGATATTCAATCAATTAAACAGGAATTTAGTCAATGCGCAGGAGCCCGATCAGTGGAACCCTGCTGTGGCTGCCATGGGCGATTTCCTGAAGGTTTTGGACGAAAAATTGATCTCGAAACCGGATATCATTTCGCGCAATCACGTGGATTCATCCC
Source organism: uncultured Candidatus Brevefilum sp. (assembly GCA_964575595.1). Taxonomy (GTDB): domain Bacteria; phylum Chloroflexota; class Anaerolineae; order Anaerolineales; family Anaerolineaceae; genus Brevifilum. The sequence continues at coordinate 19,359 of CAZNRI010000007.1, read as the reverse complement.
GCGCTTTCAGCATACTTCTGACCTTGATTGCGACAGGAACGCAATACCGTCATGAGCAGTTCAAACCCAAAGATGAAGAGGGTCGTAAGCGCCGGGAATTGATTGAGGATGCTTATATCCCTATCACGGGTGAGCTGCGGCGGAAAGCGATCAACCTGGCGAAGTCTTATCTGGCGGCACCGATCTTTGACAGCCTGCGAGACGCTCTTGACCATGAGATCCTGCCGCTTTTGGAGAGCATGGATTATGAGAAAGACCCAGATCGCTGGATGCCCTTCCGAGTCGTCCAAATTGGCAATATTTATGAGCGGATGTATGGTTTCCGCCTGCGGACGGAAGACCCCACCCTGGTTGGGGATGAGCATCATCTGGGTTTGCTGCGAATGATTTATGACCGCAAATATCTGCGTTTTGGGACGTCGGGCGTGCGCGCCCGCTGGGGTGCAGATTTCACCGAACGGCGCGCCAAACAGGTCGTGCAGGCGGTTTGCGATTTTCTGAATGACGTGGATGTGCCCGATTATGTTGGCGGCGAGAACCTGGCGGGTAAGCGTGTTGTTGTTGGGTACGATACCCGCAGAAACGCCGATCTCGTGGCGCAGTGGGCATCTGAGGTGTGTTTGGCAAACGGCTTTGAGGTCGAATTGTCCGACCGGGATGCCCCAACGCCAGCCTTGGTTTATTATCTGACGGATGATTTGCCGCCGGAAGATGTGGCGGGCTTATTGATCTGCACGGCAAGCCACAATCCGCCGGAGTGGCAGGGGATCAAGTTCAACCCCCGATTAGGCTATCCCGCGCCCTCGAATTTGACGGATTTCCTGGCATTTCATATTAATGAACTCCAGTTGACTGACACGGACGCCCGTACAGCTGACCTGGCGGATGCACGAAAACAGGGGCGGTTGCACGGGTTTGACCCGCTGGACGACTATGTGGCCTGGATCAAAGATAACGGCAATGGAAATAACCGCATCCCGGTGAACTTTGACCGTATTCGTGAATTCTTCAGCGATAAGATGATTGTGGTGGATGAATTCCACGGCTCAGGCCGCGGCTACATGACTCGATTAATCGGGGAAGCCGGTGTGCGCTATACCGTTATCCACGCCCAGCGTGATCCTGAGCTCACCGGGCTGGATTATGCCAATCCTGAAGAGCCCTTCATCAACCCTCTGAAGCAGAAGGTGGCTGAGACAGGCGCACATTTGGGAATGGGTATGGACACAGATGCGGACCGTTTTGGCATCGTGGATAAGGGCGGTGTGTATTTCCGTCCCAATCAAATTTTGCCCATGCTGGTGCGTTATCTGGGCGTTGAAAGGGGGTTGAAGGGGCGGGTGATTGCAACGCAAACCGGATCGCCTTTGATTGAGATTCTGGCGGGAATGATTCCTGATAACGAGGAAAACGAACCCGCAGACGATGCTCTGCCGGGTTATGTGAGCCATCCTTTTTATGGGATTCGCATCGGCAGCCGTGAGGATCGTGTTTTGGAACACGCCTTTCTCGTTCCCGTGGGGATTAAGTATATTGAGGAAATTCGGCGAGTCACGCCCTCTTATGAAGTGCAAAAGCCTTTGCCTGAGGATTGGCGCGATCGCATCTTGATCGGTGGAGAGGAATCCTCGGGTTTGACCACGAGAGGCCACGTTACTGACAAGGACGGCCCCTGGGCGAACCTGTTGGTGATGGACATGCTGGCTTATTTTGGCACTCGTGAGGACAATCCCCTGACGTCCATCGCTGAGATCTGGCAGGATACGGTTCAGATGGAGGGCTTGTGGGAATCTTTTGGAAGCTCACCGGATGATGAGACATCCAACACCGGGCGCACGGATGTCGATGCGCCCTTAGAGGCTAAGGAAGCCTTCATCAGTTATTATCTGGATTTGCCGGACACGGCGGAAGAACCCCATGTAGCAGGGATGGATATCGCCTATCTGGGCGGCATTCGCTATGATGTGGCTGAAATGCAGTTACAGGATGCGGATGGTGACGATCGTTACCAATTGCGGGTACGGGCTTCTGGGACGGAACCGATCAACCGGGTGTATGTGGAGAGCGCCGATCCCGAACAGGGCAAAGTCATCATGGAAGCCGCGCTGGCGAAACTTGAAGAGTTGACCATCCAGGAGATCCGCAAAGCGTACAGTCAATGGCGGCTGGTGGATATGCTTTCCCAGACTCGCCTGACAGACAAAACCCATCAGGCCGTGGAAGAGACCATCCAGGATAAAGCCTGGGAAAAGACGGAGGTTATCGCTAAACTGGTCAAGAGCATGGGGATTTTGGAAAACAGAAATCGAAAGATCGCCAACCGATGGCTGGAAGCGTTGACTAAATTCTAAGAGGGAGGTGGATTACTCGTTCTTGATGATGATCAGGGTTTGGCTGCTGTAAGCATAGTGCCCCTCAGGCATCTTCCAGCCGCGCAGGATATGATCCCTGAGGGCATAGGCAAAGTCGCTCTGGTCCGCCAGGCGGTCATAATCATCAATCTCGAAGAAGGGGTGATAACGGGCAGCGAGGTAACTGACACGCTGCATATCTAGTTTGATTTGCGGCCAGTCATCCGGCGGGATGAGGATGGGATGGTCTGCCAGCAGAATGATCTCATCAGGCAGCTCGGGGAGCATGGCTTGCAGGTCTTTGAGGAACAGGAGGGGATAAGAGTCCTCTCTATGTTCATAGGCGCGGTTTGCGTCGCGGTGTGTGACATAGGGGGCGAAATCCTCTTGGGAATCACGCACCTGCACCTGAATATAGGCGGTACCGCCAGCGGGGATGTCTTCAATAGCAATACTTGCACCGCTTGTCCCCCCCAGTACCAACTGCATTTGCATCATTTCCCCATCGAATTCATGAGCAACATTTAAGTAGTAGATGGTGATTGTTTCCCCCAGAAACTTAAAATTACGTTGATAGATGGTGCGATCCAGCAGTTGGAACGCCATAAACGCCCACAGGTCATTGACCTCATCCAATCGATTGAAGCCGATTTGTGTGACATGGATGTAGGACCAGTCCACCCGTTTGCCGTTGATGTCTTCATAGGGGAACAATACAGCTGGGCGCGCTAATATTTCGGTGGGAGATAATGTGGGACTGAGGGTTCGATAAGGCGTGGGTGTTATGGTTGGGGTGTGAGAAGGTTGTGAGGTAATCGTGTTTGCGGGTGTGGTCGTCTGTGTTGGGGTGGGTGTACGGGTTTCTGTTGGCGTCCGGGTATGAGTCGCTGAGGCTGTAGGTGACGAGGGGGTTAGGGGGGTGGGAGTGGGCGCAGGGCGGCAGCTGCTGATTCCAATGAAGACCAAGATGATCGTAACAATCAACAGCCTTTCAGGAATCCGGGTCATAACAAGTGTGTTATCCTCGGATGATGTCACTTTGGCCGTGTGATAGCAGCGGCACCATAACCGACCACAGATGATTTATCGCCTGTCGCTGATGCGGACGTATTGTGCTTGAGTAAGGTGACTTTTGTGGCGCCGAGCTCCTTTGTTGCCCACAATACAGAAGCAATAGCTGCTAAACCGCAAGCATGATCTTTTCCTTCGTCTTTGAGGTCAAAAAGACCGTCCGGAGAAAAATTTGTCACTTGTTCGAGGACGATATGGTCTAGTTCATTGGCTTCTGGCTCTGGATAAAAGTGTGAGAGGTCGCTGCTGGCAACAAACAGACAGGTGTGATCTCTAAGGCTTTCTGCCAATATTAAACCAAGGGCTTTGGAGAGTTGACGGCTTTGATTCCGAAGCATAATCGGAATTAATGAGAAACTGCCTTTTAATGCGCGCTGCAGAAACGGAAGTTCAATCTCGAGGGAATGTTCCTGATCGTAGGTGATACGGGTCATTTCCATGTCAATCTTCATTTTGAGTGCAGCGTTGATCTCATCAAGTTTTTGGGCAGCTAAGGGAATGTCACCCAAAGGTGTTCGATAGGCAGAATGTGCAGAGGTCAATATCGGCTTTGGATAGTATTGATGCATGGGTGATATGACAACGACAACATCATAAGATTTCCCTTTGACACATTTGAAGGCGTGGCCAGCGACAGATCCAGAATAACGATATCCGGCATGCGGTGAGACAAGCCCCATAACATCACCGGATATTTTGGGTAACTCAGCGTTTTCAATATAATCGTCTATGGTCTGACGAAGCCGATCAGGGTCACCGTCATACCAGGTACCAGCAATAGGTGAGGGTCTTACAGTAATTTTTCCATTCATAGTATGAAAATTCTAGCATACTCAAGCATAAAATCCGAATAAGTAAATAGAGATTGGTATCAAATTATACAACCGATATTGATAAAGGAATATATACAATAAACAAAATGCGGAATAATCAGCTTTTCCGAGGTGTCTTTAAAGATGTCTTCCGTATGATAAGCTCCGTGGGGAGGATGATGCGCCGCGGCTTGGCAGTGTCATTGCTTTCCAGTTGGTCAATCAGGGTTTGCGCTGCGATGGATCCCATTTGATGGATCGGTTGGCGGACGGTGGTCAACGGCGGCTGGTACCTGGCGGCAGCTGGGATGTCGTCAAAGCTGACGAGCGCAATGTCATCCGGGACTTCGAGTCCGGCTTCCCGTATAGCGCGTATGGCACCAAATGACATCAAATCGCTGGCTACAAAGATGCCGTCGAATTCCGTGCGTGAGAGAAGCAGTTTCGCTTGGAGGTATCCCCCTTCCTCGGTAAAATCACCAAAGGCAATCTTTTCTTCTGCAATTGGGAGGTTGTTTTCTTGTAAACCGCGTTTGAAACCGGAAAGCCGATCGCGGCCGCTGTAACGGTTCATATGTCCGGTGATGGTGGCAAGGTTCTTTCGACCGATGTTCACCAGATGATCAACAGCCATTTTCGCGCCGTGAACATTATCCGCATCCACACTACTGATCTTGGGAGAATTATAACGGCCTACGATCACCAGCGGTATCTTTCTGGCGATCAAACCTTCGATGAGGGGGTCATCAATCATATTAGATGCGACGATAATGCCGTCAATCAATTGATTATTTAGAATTTTATTATTGGTGCGTTTTTCATAATCGGGCTCGATCAACCACAGCATCAGTGTATAGTTGTTGGCTGTGCATGTTGATGAAATGCCCTGAGAAAGCAGACTAAAAAAGGGGTCGGTGAATAGGCTGCTGAATGCTATTGGAATGACCAACCCCAAAACCCTGGTTCTCCCGCTGATCAGGCTGCGGGCAACCGGACTGGGTTCAAAGTCCATCTCATCAATAATCCCCTGAACCTTCAACCTGGTCCGTTCACTGACGTTTGGGTCATTATTGATTACTCTTGAAACCGTGGAGCGGGAAACGCCTGCAATTTTTGCGATTTCTTTAATGGTTGTCATATTCTTCAATCTCGAAGTAACTTTCCAATTTTTTTTGAAAAACTGCTTTTTACTAATTTTATTTAAAGAGTAACAAGATTGGAGTGCGCAGGACAAATTAAATGCCGAATTTCATATATTATACAATACTATGGGTTTATAGAAATGGATTTGAAAATTATGGAGCAGTTCCAAGATTGGTGTGTCAGGATAAAGGCTGCGTCATTAATATTAATTAATTCTGTAAAGAGTAAAAAACAACCTTCGAATATTAACACCTACTGGGAGAAACCCCCGTAAAAAACAAAACGGAAGCCGTATATTACAGCCTCCGTTGGCATGTATATATTGAACGATTAGTCAGTAAATTTCCAACAAGCGACAAAATGATTTGGTTCAACTTGAATTAACTCGGGCATTGTCTCGCATTTCTCATGAGCATATGGGCATCGGTCTAAATAAGCACATCCATTGATCCCCCCCGTAGGCGTTGATTGCGATTCCACGCTTACAATCTCATCCCATTTCTGATCCAGACGCGGAACGGAGGCAACGAGCATCTGTGTGTAGGGGTGCAAGGGGTTGTTAAATATCTTGCCGGTTGTTCCACGTTCTACTACTGAACCGCGATACAGGATGACAGCATGTTCACTTATATAATTTGCTAATGACAGGTCATGTGTGATGAAGAGGATTGAGAGCCCTTTCAGTTTGAGTTCAGCTAATAGATTGAGCACGTCAATGCGCGTAGAGGCATCCAGCATACTGATTATCTCATCTGCGACAAGAAAGCGGATATCCAACAATAAAGCGCGGGCGATCAAGAAGCGTTGGAGCTGCCCGCCGCTGAGTTGGTGTGGATACTTACCAAGGATGTGCTCAGGATTGAGACCAACGCTGGTCAGAGTATGCTCAACTTTCTCTTTCCAGGGCTTTGAATCTATGTGGGGATAAAATTCATCATGGATAATCTGGAACATCCTATCAGCTTTGAAAATGGGATTGAATGAGCTGAAAGGATCTTGAAAGACACCTTGCACATTGCGATAATATTCCTTCAACTCATTTCTTTTCAATGGTGTGATATCCTGATCGTTAAAATAAATCCTTCCGTCGGTAATATCAATCAGTTTGAGAATCATTTTACCTATGGTACTCTTGCCACTACCACTTTCACCAATTAGAGAAACAACCTCACCATCTTTGATATTAAAACTGACCTGATTAACTGCGTGTAGTTCTTTGCCGCCAAAGGTACCAACGCGGTAAACCTTCGAGATGTTATCGAGTGTAATCATAATCTTCCATCACCTTCCAGCATGCTACATAGTGGTCCTTTTCAACTTCGACGAATGGAGGTACCTCAACACATTTTTCAAATGCAGCCGGGCAGCGTTTCCGAAATCGACAGCCCCTAGGCGGGTTCAGCAGTAAAGGCGGCTTACCCGGGATTCCCATGAGTTTCTTCTCTGTATATTTAGCGCCGATCTTTGGCAGTGATGAGATCAACAGCTTGGTATAGGGATGCAGCGGATCATGAATGATTGATTCCGTGGGTCCCTTTTCCGCCAGCTGACCGGCGTACATGATCATGATAGTGTCCGCTATCTGATACAGGATGGAAATATCGTGGGTGATCACGATAGCGCTCTTGCAGAATCCCTTATCTCTGAACTCCACCAGCATCTCAGAAACGGCTTTCTGACTGGCGACGTCCAGTGCAGAGGTGATCTCATCTGCGATCAACAGCAAGGGGTCCAGCAAGGTGGAAAGAACCATCACCATGCGCTGTTTCATACCGCCGGAAAGCTCAATGGGGTACATGTTCAGCACCTCGTGTGATAGCTGCACAAGGTCCAGCCGGCGTTTGAATTCTGGCAGGATATTTTTATAGCTGTGTTTCTTCGCCCGCAGAAGCTCTCCCGTCATCTGTCCGATCTTACGAATCGGGTTCATGGCGTTCATGGCGTACTGGGGAATGAGGGAAATTTCATCAAAGCGGTACGGGTTCATTTCCTCATATTGCGCAATGGGAAGCACTTTGCCATCCAGGGTCACTTTCCCGTGGATGTGTTTCATTGGGGGTACGAGATGGATCAGGCTGTGACCGAGGGTGGTCTTTCCACAGCCAGATTCGCCCGCCAACCCCATAATTTCGCCATCAGCAATTGAGAAGGTGGCGTTTTCAAGGGCACGCACCTTACCCTTTAATGTCTGGTAATAAACCGTGAGGTTTTCAACTTCTAAATTCATGTTACGTCTCCCGCAATTTAGGATTGAAGACTTCATCCAACCCAACATTCATGCTGTAGAGCGCGCCGACAATGGCAGTGATTGCCAGCCCGGGTGGGACGAACCACCACCACATTCCAAATTGGAGTGCCCCCCATTGTACGGCGTATTGCATAACCATTCCGAGGGAGATGGCATTGGTCGGACCCAGACCAATGAAATCGAGTGTTGCTGCGTTCAAAATAGCACCGCCGAATTGGAGGATAAAACTCATGACGAGATAAGACATCATATTTGGCGCTATTTCACTAAAGATGATTTTGATGGGTTTCACAGCGCTCAGACGCGCCAGGTCAACAAATTCACGGGAACGCAAGGAGAAGGTTTGGGAGCGCACCGCTCTGGCAACCCAAGGCCAGGCGGTGAGTCCGATGAATACGCTTTCTGTGAAGAGGCTGCGGACATCAAGGTATGCGGCTATGATCAGCAGTACAGCCAGGGTGGGGATTACCAGGACGATGTTAGTGAACGCATTCAGAATCTCATCTAAAACGCCGCCGGTATAACCAGCTGTAAAACCTATTATTATTCCAATGAGCGTGCCGATCCCGCCGCCGAGTATGCCGACTACGAAGGTGCTTCGCAAACCGTGAACAACCTGAGTAAATACGTCCTGCCCAAAGAATGTTGTTCCGAACCAGTATTCTGAATTTGGGGGTGTGGGACCTGTGGGATTGGCATAGGCATAAATTTTGTGGTCTGTCATGAACGGACCAAAAATCGCCAGGATAAGAAAGAACAGAATAATAATTAATCCAATCTGCAGTTTTCTATTACGAAAGGCGAAATATAAAAATTCGTTTCTATTTTTTTCTTTTTTTGTAGTTTTGATGTTATCATTCATGCTGTTTCACCTGTCATTCCTTTTCGGGTCCGGGGGTCAAACAGAACGTAGACAATGTCGATGATGAAGTTTGATAAAAGCACACCGATAATAATGAATAGGAAACAACCCTGGATGAGGAAATAGTCCTGATTTTGGATGGCAGCCAGAAGGAGATAACCAATGCCGGGATATGAGAAAACCACCTCTGTTACCAATGCTCCTGCTACAATCACGCCAAGCTGCAGCGCCAATCCGGTTAATTGGGGCAGAATGGCGTTGTTAAAAGCGTATTTTCGGACCAAGCTCCGGGGTGCTCCTAAAGCTTCTAAATAATGAGAGTAGTCTGACTCGAGTTCGTAGATAATAAGGTTCCGCATGCCAATAGCCCAGCCCCCAAATTGGACAATAAATAGGGAGACAAATGGCAGAAACCAGTGGTGTAAAACGTCGAGAACAAATTGCCAGGACCAGGTTGGGCTGAGCGAGTAGCTATATGCGCCAGCGATGGGAAAAATCCCTAAAATAATGCCAAAGAACCAAGCTAATAATATCCCCAGCCACATGTAAGGTGTGGCTGTGAGAATATATCCTAATGGCGATATTGTATTGTCAAGCCATTTTGATCGGGCGGCAAATGCCCCAAAATGATTGCCCGCTAACCAGCTCAGCACAATAGCTGGGAGTAATAAGGCGACATCATATGGGACAGCGTTCATAATCACTTCAGTCACTGGTTTGGGGAAGAGATAGATGCTTATCCCAAGATCTCCTTGAAATAAATTACTCCAAAAACTCAAATATTGCTTCCAAACGGGTAAATCCAGCCCAAAATTCTTGGTGTAATAATCATGCATTACTTCTATGGCATTTGTGTTCACTGAGAATCTCGTCAACATATTGGTGATTGGATCGCCAGGCATAAAGCGAGGGATCATCCAATCGATCGTCACTGCCAGGAAGAAGGTGAGCAGATAGATCAATATCTTTCGTGTAAAATATTTTCGCATGGAAAATCCTTGAGAACTGAAATTGAAACGGTGGATAAAACCGCCCTTCCTGCTGTCAGGCGAAGAAGGGCGGTTGATATCTAGTGGATAAAAGTTATTCAGCCGTAACGGGTTCGAGATCGATGAGCATCTGCAAACCGCCTAATTGCCAGTATCCAGACCATGTGACCGGCATACCGGAAACGTCACTGTTCTCAGACGGCCAATTTGTCCAGTGGGACGAACTGTACTGAGCCCATAAACCGTTGTACCACAGGGGGATCATGGGCATATCGGTCAGCATCGTTGTTTGAATCTGCGACAGCACATTCATCATTTCTTCTTCATTGGAGCTGGGAACTGCGGCGAGTTGATCAACCAGATCAAATACTTCCTGGTTGTCATAACGTCCGAAGTTGCCGCTTTGCATTTGCTCTCGGATGGGATTGTTGAAGAGCAGATTGTAGAGCGTCCAGGGGGTGTTGCTCATGGCAGCCCAGTTATTCAACGTCATATCGAATGTACCGCTTTGCATGGACGTATTCCAGGCGCCGTAGTCGGGGGTTACGTTCTGGATGTTGATCCCCGCGGCTTGTGCACTGGTGGCAATAACCTCGATGGCTGCCATCCAGTCCGTCCACCCGCTCGGGCAGGTGACTTCCAGAGCGATTGGTTCGCCGTCAGGAGTCTCAACGAAACCATCATCGTCTATGTCTACATATCCAGCGTCAGCCAAAATTTGCTTAGCCTGTTCTGTGTCGTAGGTATAACCAAGTTCATCTACAACAGCCTGATCAACATACTTCTCAAGATCTGGAAGCAGACCAGTAGGGTTAGCGGCTTTGACCAATTGTGCATAAGCGACATTTACAATGGAGGGGACATCAATGGCAAAAGCCAGCGCACGCCGGAAGTCAGGATCATCCATTGGTGATTTTGTCGTGTTCAGGAACAGCACAGCGGTGTTGGCGGAGAGCATGTATGGAGCATCTTCATAATAGGTGTCCACATACCCTTGATCAGCCAGCTCGGCAACGCCGGGCAGGAAGTTGTTGCTCAGGTCAATCTCGCCTTTAAGTACCATGCCGAGGGCAACGTTGTTGCTGGATGTGCGGATGTCGACGATATAACGTGGTGCGGGAGCGCCAAATACATCAATGCCCCACCAATTTTCGTTGCGTACCCAGATGTTGCGGTCTTCAGCGTGGGTCAGGTACATATAAGCGCCGGAGCCGACGGGTTTCTCATTGGCACCGGTTGTGATTTCTTCCTCACTGAAGTTTTCCCAAATGTGTTTTGGCACGATCGGGATATTATAGAGGTTGTTTTCAAATTCCTGATAGAGGGGAGCTTCGAAGTTGAATTGGAGGTTCTTCTCATCCACCACAACGACCTCAGTCAGGTAATCCCGCATGGGGGCGAACCAAATAGCAGCATAGTCCAAGCCCAGATCGAAGGTGAATTTGACATCTTCAGCCGTGAGGGCTTCGCCGTCGCTCCATGTCAGACCATCGCGCAAGGCGACATTATACGTCACATCGTCAATCCACTCGCCACTTTCAGCCAACCACGGTATCATCTCGCCAGACAGCGGGTTGTAGTGGAACAGGAACTCATAGACGAAGCCAATGGTGCCGGTGGTGTTGGCAAGGGAGCCGGGCTGGAAGGGATTCCAGGTTGAAGCGGGACCCCAGGCAGAGCCGCTGACATAGATGGTTTCTTCGCGAGGGAACTCTGTGGGGACGACGACTTCTTCTTCAGCCGCCTCTTCAGTGGCAACCTCTTCTTCTGTTTCTTGCACCACAGGTTCGGTTTCTTCTACTTCTTCCGGTGTCGGCGTCGCTGTGGGTGCACATGCGCCCAGCACGATGCTCAGGATTACTACGAGAGTTAACAAAAAGATTCTGCGTTTCATGTTTTTCATTCTCCTTATCATTTTGAGAATATGGTATATTCTTTGAGGTGAAACCTGTTATATCTGATGAGAACTACAGGTTTTGCCCAAAGGTGGCGTCCGACTCGTAATTGAGTTGGGCGCCCGTTTCATGTTTGGTAAATCGGTTTGTTCTCGATAATCTCTCACCTCCTTTTGTTTTGGAGCTCAACCATGAAGATAATTTGTTCAGAGCCCGCCTGCTGGTCCAGTTATACTTCCACAGGATTCGCGGATCATTAACTTAGGACTAAGGATGATATGGCGTGGGGGATGAATTCCATTTTCTATTAGATCGATCAGCAATTCAACTGCTTTGAACCCTAATTGGATAGCGGGCTGGTGAACAGTTGTCAATTGGGTATTGGCAAATGTGGTAATTGGGAAATCATCAAATCCAACCACACCGATATCTGATGGTACGTTTAACCCACTCTCCTGTATAGCTCGTATCGCGCCGATTGACATGATATCCGACGCGGCGAAAACCGCATCCGGCTGACTATTTAAAAGTGTTTGCATGGCATAGTAACCGCCCATTTCAGTAAAATCGCCTTCCATGATCAGGTCCTGGTTGATTTTGATTCCCCGTTCTGAAAGGGCTTTGATATACCCTTCCTTACGATCCAAACCGACAGTGCTTTGCAGCGGACCTGTGATCGTGGCAATGCGTTCGTAGCCCAGGCGAATTAAATATGAAACGGCATTATATGCACCTCCGACATTGTCAACGTCTACAAAACTGACATTATCAGACCGGAATGGACGACCGATCACAACCTGGGGCATTTCTACATCAATCAACTGGCCGATAATTTGCTGATTGCCGTGATGACCGGATTGGATAAGAACGCCGTCAAGCAAACCCTTATTTGAAACACGGCCAAATATCTTTTTTTCGTCTTCTTTTGAGGACGCTAGAAAAAATGACAGTGCATGATCGTGTAGGTTACAAGCTTGCGAAATCCCTTTGAGTAAATGAGGGTAATAGGGGTCTGTGAATAATAAAGAAACGCTGTGTGGAAGTACAAGACCGATTGTCCGCGATCGTTGAGAGGCCAGTGTCCGTGCAGCAGCATTAGGCCGGTAGCCCGTTTCTTTGATCACCTCAAGAACACGCTCACGAACCCCATCACTGATATTGGGAAAATTATTCATGACGCGTGAAACCGTTGATCGAGAGACGCCAGCTTCTTTTGCAATATCCTCTAATGTTAAATTTGACAACCCACTCTCCCTTGTTAGTGAAACCGCTCTCACCATTTATGATGTAATTTTTGGATTTTTTTTGGCTTTTATTGACCAAATACCTCATTTTTTATGAATTTATGGTATGATTGTGAAAGCGCTCTCAATGCTTATTATAGTTATATTTTTAAAATGTGTCAATAGTGTTAACAGCAGATTAAGTATTCTTTATGAAAAATTCGAGGGATCTTCTTAGTTCTTGAATAAAGTGTTCTTAATTTTTTGAAAGGGAATTTATGAACCACAAAAATTTGAGTAACAACTGTTTGGAAATAAATTCAGCTTAATAACTTCACAAAATTGAACATTAAATTAGGTTCAAAATGAATATAACTGATAAGGAAACAAGTAAATGCGTTTTGGTTATTTTAATGATAAAGATCGTGAATATGTGATCACCCAGCCGGATACACCCCTGCCGTGGATTAATTACTTGGGGATGGAAGACTATTTTGGGCTGATCTCTAACACAGCCGGGGGCTACTCTTTTTATCAGGACGCCAGGCTCAGGCGTCTAACCCGCTATCGTTATAACAATGTCCCATTGGATATGGGCGGGCGGTATATCTACTTACGCGATAACAAAAGCGGCGAGTTTTGGTCTCCAACTTGGATGCCCACTCGACATGCTTTGGAAGATTACCGATGTCGCCACGGGATGGGTTATACCATCATAAGCTCTGCTTACCAGGGCGTGCGCAGCGAGGTGCGGTATTTCGTTCCGCTAGGTCAATCTCTGGAAGTCTGGGACCTGACGGTGGAGAACCTGACAAACGATCCCCGTGAGTTTTCAGCTTTCTCGAGTGTAGAATTTTGTCTGTGGGATGCGCTGGATGATGCCACCAACTTCCAACGAAATTTGAATACGGCCGAGGTTGAGGTGGTGGATTCGGTGATTTACCATAAAACGGAATACCGTGAACGGCGGGACCATTTTGCCTATTTCGCCTGCTCAGAAGCCCTGTCAGGGTTTGAAACGCAGCGGGATTCTTTTTTAGGTACGTACCGCGGATGGGAAAATCCGAGAGCGGTGGAAGTGGATGCCTGCAATAATTCGCTCACGGTAGGCGGTTCGCCGGTAGGCGTTCACCACTTCCGCTTTGCTTTAGCACCAGGCGAGAAAAAAAGGGTGATCTTTCTGCTTGGCTACCACGAAAATCCAGTGGATGAAAAGTTTTCACCCCCCGGCTCTCAAACCATCAACAAGCACAGCGTGACGCCTATCATCAACGCGTATCTTGACCCAGACAAAGTTGATGGGGCTTTCGAGGATTTGAAGCATTCCTGGGATGATCTGCTGGGTGTTTTACAGGTTGACACGCCAGATGAGCATGTCAACCGAATGGTCAATATATGGACGGCTTACCAATGCATGGTGACCTTTAACCTATCCCGATCAGCTTCCTATTTTGAATCCGGCATCGGGCGGGGGATGGGATTTCGGGATTCGAACCAGGATTTGCTCGGATTTGTGCAGATGGTTCCCGAGCGGGCGCGGGACCGCATCTTGGATCTTGCCGCAACTCAGCTTGAGGATGGCGGTGCGCATCACCAATATCAGCCCCTCACCAAACGCGGCAACAATGCCATTGGCAGTAATTTCAATGATGACCAAATCTGGCTGGTGTTGAGTGTGGCTGCGTATCTCAAGGAGACGGACGATTGGGGGATTCTGGAAGAACTCGTCCCCTATGAAAATAAAGCGGGAACGGAAACTAGCTTGTTAGCGCACCTTGAGCGAGCCATTGACTATATCCAGGATAATCTTGGGCCCCATGGCTTGCCCTTGATTGGCCGTGCGGATTGGAACGATTGTTTGAACCTTAACACTTTCTCCGATAACCCCGGGGAATCCTTCCAGACCACCACCAATCAGGATGGCAAGGTGGCTGAATCTGTGGTGATCGCAGCGTTATTTACCATGGCGTCAAGCGAATTAGCCGACATCATGGCTCATTTGGAGAGGAATGAAGACGCGGCTCGCTATCAGAGCCTCTCGGATGACATGGCGGGGACCACCGAGTTGTTCGGTTGGGACGATTCCTGGTTCCTGCGGGCTTATGATCATTTTGGCAATACCGTAGGGTCGCAGTCTTGCGCTGAGGGGAAAATCTTTGTCGAACCTCAGGGATTATGCACCATGGCGGGCATCGGACTGGAAGATGATATGGCCAAGGCAGCACTTGACGCCGTTGAACGTCATCTGGCTTGTGAGCACGGTGTAATGCTCCTACAGCCGCCTTACAGTCAATATTACCTTCACCTGGGAGAAATTTCGTCCTATCCCCCCGGGTATAAGGAAAACGCCAGCGTGTTTTGCCATACCAATCCCTGGGTGATGATCGCCGAAACCATCCTGGGACGAGGCGATAAGGCACTGGATTATTACCTGCGCATCAACCCTTCCAACCGTGAGGAAATCAGCGACTTACACTGCTGCGAACCCTATGTGTATGCGCAGATGATTGCCGGGAAGGACGCCGACCGGCCGGGTGAGGCGAAGAATTCCTGGCTCACAGGCACGGCAGCCTGGAATTTTGTGGCGATTACCCAGTGGATCCTCGGCATCCGTCCTGATTATGACGGTTTGCGCATTGCGCCGGTTTTACCCGATGATTGGAAAAGTTTTCACGCTACTCGAAAGTATCGCGGGGTGACCTATGATATCGAAGTTATACGTGAGGGTGTGGGGAATGATGTATTGCTTATAGTGGATGGTGATCCTGTTGAGGGCACCTTGATACCGGAAGTGGACAAGACACAGGTGTCCGTCAAAGCTATCATTCGATGAGGAGATAAAAGTTAACGGGTATAGAAGTCAACTGGAGGAGAGAGGTTGATGATGACGACTTATGGCTATTTCGACGATTCTGCTCGGGAATATGTCATTACGAATCCGCAGACGCCGGTGAAATGGATTAATTACATCGGCTCATTAGCTTTTGGCGGGTTTGTGGATCAGACGGGCGGCATGCTGATTTGCCGGCAGGATCCAGCGTTGAACCGCATTACCAAGTACCTCACACAGAATCCCCCTTCAGAATTCAGAGCGACTACACTTTACCTGCGAACACCCAAAGAGGATGGGGAATATACGGTCTTTTCTCCTTTTTATGTGCCAACTCTGACGCCCTTTGACCGCTATGAATGTCATGTGGGTTTGGGATATTCAACGTTTCTCTCCGAGATGAACGGCATCAGAACGGAGGTGCGCGTTTTCATCCCCAAGGGAGAAAACGTTGTCCTGCAATCAGTAAGCGTAACAAACCTTAAAAATGAAGATCAAACCATGGATTTGGTGCCTGTGGTGGAGTATACACATCCGGATGCCCTTAAGCAGCTCAATAATGCCGATTGGGTGCCGCAAACCATGCAATCTTATCTTAATGATGAAGGGGACGGGATGAAAGTCATCAGCCAAGCCCCCTTTATGTTCAAGGACATTCAGAGGAATTATTTCACCGCCAATCTCCCCGTGTCCTCGTTTGAGACGGACAGGCGGGCCTTTCTTGGGGATAACGGATATGGAAGCTGGGCTTCGCCTGGAAGTCTGCAGGAGGAAGAATTGGGGAACAACCTGGCGCTGCGTGGGGATAACATCGCGGCGCTGATGCTGCACTTGGGCGAGATTCCGGCGGGTGAAAGCCGGCGAGTTGTTGTATTGTTAGGACAAACAGCGAGTATCGAAGTGGCACTCCCAACCATCCAGAGTTTTAGAAAACCTGAAGAAGTGAATCAGGCCTTTTCCGACCTCAACGATTATTGGGATTCCATTCTCTCTGTGGCGGAGGTGAAGACGCCGAACGCTGACCTGGACCGTATGTTGAATATCCATAACCCGCGGCAGTGCACGATCACCATGAATTGGTCCCGCTATCTCTCCTTATATCAGCTTGGATTTGGCGCCAGGGGGATGGGCTTCCGTGATAGTTCGCAGGATGTGATGGGTGCGATGTCGGGGTCGCCGATGGAATCAAAGGCTTTGCTGACCAAGCTGCTGCATGTGCAGAAACGAAATGGTTCCGCCATGCACCAGTTCAATCCGATGACGATGGTAGCCAACATGGGGGACTCAGCAGCTGAGGAAGACCGACCTCATTATTACAGCGATGATCATCTATGGGGTGTGTTGGCGGTGACGGCTTATCTCAAAGAAACAGGCGATTTTGATTTTCTGGATCAAGCGATTCCCTTTTATGAGAAAGACAAAGCTGAACAACCCCTTGAAACGGGGACGGTTTGGGAACACCTGGCACGGGCGGTTAACTTCACCCATGACAATACAGGGGGTCACGGCCTGCCGCTGCTGGGGTTCGCCGATTGGAACGACACCGTTAACCTTCCCAGCGGCGCGGAATCACTCTTCACAGCACATTTATACGGATGGGCGCTAAGGGAATTGATCGCCTTGGCTGAATGGTTGGGGAAGACGGAAGCGGCAGAAAAGTTCGAATCGTGGTACCAGGATATGAAAGATACGGTCAATGAGGTCGCCTGGGATGGCGATTGGTATGTGCGTTACTTTGATCATAAAGGGAGGCTGATGGGGTCACACAAGAACACACATGGACAGATCTATACCAACGCGCAATCCTGGTCAGTGTTATCGGGTTTTGCCCCTGAACAGCGGGCGCTTCAGGCTTTGGATGAGGTTTATGAACGACTCAACACAAGCAACGGCATCAAACTCAGCGCTCCCGGATATGATGGTTTTGATCCCGAAAAGGGTGGCGTGACCACCTATCCGCCGGGTGCCAAAGAAAACGGCGGTATCTTTCTGCATGCCAATCCCTGGGTGATGATTGCTGAAACCCACATGGGGCGCGGCGACCGGGCGTATAAGTATTATCAACAGATCAATCCCGCCAAAAAGAATGAGATTATCGACACCTTTGAGTGTGAACCCTATGTTTACCCCCAGAATATTTTAGGGGATGAACATCCCCAATTTGGTTTGGCGCGCAATTCCTGGCTGACGGGCACCGCTTCCTGGACCTATCAAGCCGGCCTTCAATATATCCTCGGTGTCCGGCCGGAATATGATGGTTTGCGGATTGACCCTTGTATCCCAAAAGATTGGGAAGGGTTCAGCGTCAAGCGCCGCTTCCGGGGTGCTGTTTATCAGATCAATGTCAGCAATCCTGAAGGGGTGTGTAAGGGTGTTAAATCTATCCTCCTGGATGGAGAGGTTCTGCAAGGAACGCTGATTCCCGCCTACAGCGACGGCGCACTGCATAGGGTGGATGTGATCATGGGTTGAGGTTGACTCAACGAAGTGGATTTCTGGGTTATCACAACCCGGATTGCTTCAATGATTTATAAATGATGAAAGGGAAAAACTTTTATAAGGGTTTACTGTAAAAAGTCCCACGGATTGACGCGCCCATAGTCGTCGCTGCGCATTTCAAAGTGCAGGTGGGGGCCGGTTGATTTGCCCGTGCTGCCCATCAGTCCGATGGTATCTCCTTGATGGACTTCCTGACCGCAGACGACGTTGACTAGATTGAGGTGGCCGTAAAGGGTCTGCCAGCCGGAGCCGTGGTCAATCACGACCATCTCCCCGTATCCATAGTCGTTCCAGCCAGCATAGACAACAATGCCGTGATCGGCGGCGAAAATCGGATTGCCAAGGTCCCCGGCAATATCGATGCCGAAGTGGTTCGTCTCTGGACTGTAGTCATATCCTGAAAGATAGTGTTCTGTTGTCGGCCAGATAAAGGTGAGCGACCCCATGATGCCGTCGTAGCTGCCCGTACAGGCGCCTGGACCGAGGTTTTTAGCGGTGGCGGGCTCGTCACGCGTGATGCGCGGCGTGCGCCAGTCGGTGTATTCTCCTCTGCCCCCGGGAACGACCAGCATGGTGTTCTCCGGAATGTTGGGATTTGCATAGTCACCAATCTCATCGGCGTCCAGGTTATTGCTGGGCCATTCAATGATGTCTTCTGGCGTCACCCCGTAAACCTCAGCCACTTTGGATAAGCTCTCGCCGGCACTCCATTGATGATAAACGCCATCAACTGGCAGAATGTATAATTTTTGCCCGGGTAGGATGAAATGTGGATCATCGCCAAGGGAATAACGATTGCCCCAAAGAATCGATTGCGGTTGCAGGTCAAATTTATCAGCGATGGAAAAGATCGAATCCCCGGATTCAACGGTGTATTCAATGACCTCAAACCGGTTTTGCCGAACGGGCAGGACAGTGTGCAGGTCTGCTTCACGGGCAAGACCGCTGTCATAGCTGCCCCCGGCGTAAAAAGATGGGGGAGGCACGGTGGCTGTGGGTGTGGGCAGGGCCTCAGCATTTGCCACGCTGGCGGCATCACTCGACAGGTCTGGGTCTTTCAGGTAGAAGATATCCATCACCCAAACGACCAATAGGATCAATAAGAGGGTAGCTGTAGTGGTCGCAATCCGTAAGGCTGAATCCCCTAAACCCAAACGGCGTAAACGCATCCAGAACTGAATGAGCGGCGGTTTGGATTCTTGGGATTTCTCTTCAAATTGGGGGCTGGTATCGGTGGGTTCTTGATCGGGACGATGCCAGGGATTGTGATTGTCCTGCATAATTAACTCCGGTAGGAGTCTAACACGTTTTCCATTGAAAGGCGAATCATACCAAAAAAAGGCGTATCAGATTTATCTGGTCATGATCTACCGATTATATTAATGTGGATTCAAACTTTTAGTGCAACAACATTGTTGAAGACCTCGTTAGGCTTA
>CAZNRI010000006.1:0-96858 GCA_964575595.1 uncultured Candidatus Brevefilum sp. | reverse complement strand
CTCATTATGGTGAGCAATTCAATTTTTCCTCTTGATTTTTAAGACGGTATCTACAATGACGTATTTATTTTCTTAAGTTATGTGGTTTGGCGACAAAGTCGATTCCTTAAAAAATTCCAAATGGTATACTTTTTGACATGTCATTGATTACCGCCACAAACATTGCGAAATCCTTTGGACTGGATGATATCTTTGAGGGAATTTCATTATCCATTCCCAATAACGCCCGCATCGCCATTGTTGGCGCGAACGGCGTAGGGAAGACCACTCTCCTGCGCATCCTGGTTGGTTTGGATTATCCCAATTCCGGGACTGTGCAGCGCGCCAAAGACCTGACCATTGGGTACCTGCCCCAGGAGGCGACGTTTACAGCGGAAGGCACGCTTTGGGAAAAGTGTCTACCCGCATTTGAAAATATTATTGAGATGCAGCAGGAACTGGAAGACTGCATGGAGGCGATGTCCGATCCGGACCGCGCAGAGGAAGCCCTTGCCCGCTACGGTTCATTGGAACAGGCTTTTGAGCAGCGCGGCGGATACACCTATGAGGTGCGCATTCAGCAAACCCTATCCGGACTCGGATTCGATGAAGCCGATTTTCACCGCCCTCTCAGCCAGCTTTCAGGCGGAGAGCGCACCCGTGCCTTGTTGGCAGAGCTGCTGTTGAAAAGCCCCGATATTCTCATGCTGGACGAGCCCACCAACCACCTCGATATTCAGGCGGTGGAGTGGTTGGAGTCCTTCCTGAAGGATTGGGAGGGCGGGCTGGTGGTCGTTTCTCATGATCGCTATTTCCTGGATCGGGTGGCGGAGACAATCTGGGAGATGACCCCATCACTGGAGGTCTACCGCGGCAATTATTCCAAGTATTTGACTCAGCGGGAAGAGCGCTATGCCCGGCGGCTGGCGGAATATGAATCGCAAACGGCGTTCATTGAAAAGGAACAAGAATACATCCGGCGCAATATCGCTGGACAGAACACCAAAGGTGCTCAAGGCAGACGCAAGCGTCTGGAGCGGCTGCTGGAGGATGCGCGGCTGGCACCACCGCCCAACGAACCGCGACGCATGCACATTAACCTCAGTACGCGAGGGCGTTCCGGGGATCTTGTTCTGCGAACCCATGACCTGCAGGTGGGTTACCATGACGAAGGCAGACCGCTTTTTGATTGCCCTGACCTTATCCTCCAGCGGGGTGAATGCGCTGCTATCATCGGCCCGAACGGCGCAGGGAAAACCACCTTCTTAAAGACCATTCTAGAGAAGACCCCACCTTATACCGGGACGGTGCAGCTGGGCGCCAGCCTGGAAATCGGCTATTTTGCCCAAGCGCATGAAGGCCTGGGTCCACAAAAGACATTAATGCGGGAGATTGATTCTGTTGCGCCGAAGATGCTGCCAGCTGAGAAAAGGGATTACCTCGCCAGGTTCCTGTTCACGGGGGAGGACGTCTTCCGCAAGGTGAGCACCTTGTCCGGCGGCGAACGCGGCCGGCTGGCTCTGGCGAAGCTGGCGCTGACCGATGCCAACCTGCTGCTTTTGGATGAGCCCACAAACCACCTTGACCTGCCCACCCAGGAGGTGCTGGAGTCCGTGCTTTCGGATTTCCCCGGAACGATCCTGCTGGTCTCCCATGACCGCTATTTGATTGATTCGCTGGCTTCCCAAATCTGGGAGGTCGACCCCGATGCGCAGACGCTGCACGTCTTTAAGGGATCTTATACGCAGTACAAAGCCTATCAAATGAAGATGCAGGAAGCTAAGGCAGAGCAAAAGAGTAGGTCGAATAAGAAAGATGATTTGGCTGAGACCTCTGAAAGTAAAAAAGTGGGGGATAGAAAGTTGTCAAAATACGAACAACGGAAGCTCAAGAGCCGGCTGAAGAATATCGAAGAGGAAATACACCGCCTGGAAGTGCAGCAAAAAGAGATCTCCACTGAACTTGAGACGCCGCCGGAGGATCAGGATGAAGTCCTGCGCTTGGGGACTCAATATGCAGAAATCCAAGGTCAGGTTGAAGCCTTGATGGAAGAATGGGCTGCATTGGAGGAAAAACTGCAGGAGGAATGAAAGAAACAACGATGTGGTATTGGCATTTTTTTCCGTGAGAGGTCTTCCTTACTTTTATTAACATTGTCACTTCTCTCTTGAGCATGTATGATTAAGCATGACTGATATTTCATCACGTTGGAGTCTGTATGCGTTTTAAATTTTTATTATTCAGCATATTCATCCTGATATTTCTTTTTCTGTTTATTCTTCCTGCCCGCGCGGCGGAGGGCGATCAACTGGTAGGTGTGCGAATCGCTCCGCAGGAAGGAGCGAAACTGAACCGCTCTGGCTTCGATGCTGAGATATGGATTGATTACGGCTCTTTCGTGTGGGCGGTGATGACCGCCAAAGACCTCGCCAATCTGGACCGTGCAGGGTTAGACTACCAGCAGGTGGATTCCCCCTTTACCCTGAGGCTGGGCGGCGAATCTTTTGACCCGCTTCTTACACAGACCTTTTTCAGCACTGGGGATGGCGAAAAGTCCAGTGGGGAAAGCCCGGGGTTACACCTTGTGCAGTTTTACGGACCGATCAAATCGGCGTGGGTGAATGAACTGGAAGCGAGCGGCTTGTCTGTTATTCAATATATTTACCCCTTTACATACGTGGTTTGGGGCAACTCTGAGGCGATGTCGAAAAGCGCAGCGGGGGAATATGTGCGCTGGGCGTGGGATTACCTGCCGGTATATGCCGTTCAACCCGAAAACAGGTCTTTGAGCAGCACCCCGATCCTGGTGCGGACGGTGATCATTCCTCAGGCTGGGCTGGATAAAACCGTTAAGGCAATTGAAGCTCTCGGCGGCGCCCTGGTGGAAACCGCCAGCGGCGTTGACCCTACCTTTGACCTGGTGACCTTTCATCTGCCTGGCGATCAGCTTCAGGCTGCCGCTGCGCTCCCCGGGGTCTACGCCATCCAGTCGGTGCCTCAGGACGGCGGTAACCGAGGCGAGATAAGCAATCAGATTGCTGCCGGCAATTATGACGGTTCCAACCGGGTCTTCCCGGGATACCTGGCCTGGTTAAGTGAGTTGGGGCTTTCCGGCAACGGCGTGGTCATCGCTAATGTGGACAGCGGCATTGACCAGACCCACCCCGACCTTGCAAGCCGTATGCTGGCGTGTACGGGGTCGAGCTGCGACAGCGCTGGTACCATTGCAGAAGATCACGGCACTCACACTGCCGGGATCATGGCGGCGGACGGAACCATGGGGATTACCGACTCTTACGGTTTTTTACGCGGGCTGGGAATGGCGCCGGGGGCTAATCTGATTGAACAAGTCTATTCTCTGGTTTGGTTAGACTCTGACCGGATGTTGACACTCATGACTGATTCAACTCGTAATAACGCTGTTATATCTGGCAATAGCTGGGGGACATCTGACACACCACAAGGCTATGATTGGGACACCCGCCTGACGGACATTGGTGTGCGGGATGCGGACCCCGGCACAGCAGGCAACCAGCCGCTAACATTCGTGCTTTCGATTATGAATGGTTTAGGTGGCACCTCAACCCAGGGGAGCCCCGATGAAGCGAAAAATATTTTCACCATTGGGTCGACTTTTGCCCAGCAGCCCGGCTCTGGTGCCCAATATTTAAATATTAATGACCTTTCTCCAAACACAGCTCATGGCCCGGCATTGGATGAGCGTACGATCCCCCATATGGTTGCCCCCGGGTGTTGGGTGGATTCAACCTGGTATCCTGGTTTAGGTTATGCATTAAATTGCGGCACCAGCATGGCTTCCCCCCATGTCAGCGGTGCGGCGGCGCTGTTTTACGAATACTACCGGAATCTGACCGGCGTTGATCCCAGCCCGGCGCTGGTCAAAGCCGCTTTCCTGCCCCTGGCGGTTGACCTGGCGGGCAATCAGGATGCCGACGGCAATATCTTAGGGCATCCCTTCGACTCCAAGCAGGGCTGGGGGAGGATGGATGCGGATGCCGTTTTGCGACCGAGGATGTTGGTCGAATATTTCGACCAGGATTACTTACTTACTTACACGGGTCAAACCTGGTCAACGGATATCACGGCGGACCTGCCGATCCGAAATCTGCGGGTGATGCTGGTATGGACGGATGCGCCGGGACACGGCCTTGGGGGGAGTGGTTCGGCATGGGTCAACGACCTGGACCTGACCGTCTCGGACGGGACCCACACCTATCTCGGCAACAATTTCGGGAGCGACGGGTATTCTGTGACGGGGGGAACAGCGGACTATATGAATAACACAGAGGGCGTCTTCGTCCCGCCTTCCTCATCGGGCAGTTATACCATCACCGTTACTGCGGCGACCATTGCCGGCGACGGCGTACCTGGCAATAGCGTGGAACCTTCTCTGGATCAGGACTTTGCCCTGGTTGTTTATTATCTGCTTGAGCGGGCGATATTTCCCATTTTTTATCGGTAGGTGCGCATGAACATGAAAAGCATATCCGAATTCAAACAAACGCTTTACCCTCATCGTTTTTCGCGGTTGTTGGCAACCTTAACACTGATCTTTTTGTTGGGGCTGACCGGCTGTCAGCTTTATCCTTACCTTTCGACGCCTACCCTCTCTTGGGATGGCGGAAAGCCGGAAGAGTCAACAAAACCCCTGATCGTTGATACTCAGACTCCTTTTCCTACGATTACGCCGCAACCTACGCCCACCTCGATATTTGAAATGGGGCAGGACGGCTTTTGGGTCTATGTCACACAGCAGGGGGACACGCTCCCCGCCCTGGCATCCCGCTTTGGTGTGCCAGTGGACCTCATTCAATCTGAAGTTGCATTATCTACGGAAGGGCTGCTGTCTGTGGGGCTGCCTTTGCTGATCCCCGATGTGCTTGAGGAGGTGCTGCCCTATACTGAATCCATTCTGCCGGACAGCGAGGTCATATACGGTCCTTCTGTGGATGGCTTCGACGCGGCGGCTTACGCAGTTGAAGCGGGAGGTTTTCTGGCGGGCTATTCAGAGGTGGTTGATGAGGAAACCATGACCGGGCCGGAGATTGTTAAACGGGTGGCGGTTGAGACCAGCACCAACCCCCGGCTTCTGCTGGCGTTTCTGGAATACCGGTCGGGGTGGCTCTTGGGGTACCCGGAGGGAGCAGCGGAAGAACGCTATCCCCTCGGCTACGGTGCTGGAGAGGATACTGGACTTTACAAAGAATTGATGATCACGGCCAAGCTCCTGGCGCAGGGATTCTACGGCTGGCGGGCGGGGAGCCTGACAGAGCTCAGTTTTTACGGCGGAGAGAAGGGGCGACTCTCCCCTGGGCTGAACGCGGGCAGCGTGGCATTGATGCACCTGTTTGCCACCCTCTGCACCCGTGAGGGATGGGAATACTGCTTATTTGATCCCGAGTCTTTCATAGACTTCTATCAGAATTTGTTTGGAGATGCTGAGCAGCGCGCTGCTCAGGTGGAACCTTATTTACTGGAGAGTACACAAGAGCCGGATTTAACCTTCCCTTTCGCCACCGGTGAGGGCTGGAGCCTGACCGGCGGGCCGCATATCACCTGGCAGACGGGCACACCCTGGGGCGCACTGGATTTTGCACCGATCACCGGCGAGCCCTACTGTGCAGTCTCTGTGCGGTGGGTCACGGCGGCTGCACCCGGACTAGTTGTCCGGTCAGAGCGAAGCGTGGTGGCGCTGGACCTGGACGGGGACGGCGACGAAGGCACCGGATGGGTATTGATCTATCAGCATATCGCAGAAGAAGACCGGGTTTCGGTGGGCGCCTGGCTGGATCAGGATGCGCCCATTGGTCACCCCTCCTGTGAGGGAGGTAAGGCCAGCGGGACGCACCTGCACTTTGCCCGTAAATTCAATGGGGAATGGATGGGTGTGGGTGAGCCCTTCCCGCTGATCCTGAGCGGCTGGCGGGCTTATGCTGGCGAATATCCATATAGAGGATTTCTCCAAAAGGAGGAGGAATTTATCACCGCCAGCCCCGTTGGCGCTGGGGGGTCCTTAATCATCAGAGACGAATAAGCATTCAATTTTCAAATGAAGATGGAATGGACTAATTAGGTTGCTTCAACGCGCCGGAGGGCGTGGTTTATGATTAAATGATGATCATCCTGATTACATCCCCCGTTCACCGCGAACATAGGGGACACCCAAGGCTGTCGGCGCGCCCAGACGTTTTCTTCTGGCAGCGCCCGACCCCCATAACAGGGCAATGATCGTTAGCAGGAAGGGCACCATCTGCAGGAAGAACACAAGGTTGTGATCATAAAAGAAAGGATTGCGGAAGCCCAGTATGCTCATCGGCCCTTGAAGGTCAAGGGTAAACCTGCGCAGCATACCGAAGAGGTAACCGCCCATTGCTGCAGGAATAGGATTCCAGCGGGCAAAGATCACCAGCGCGATGGCGATCCAGCCCTGACCGGAGGTGGTCAGGTTGCTGTACCAGCCGGAAGAGATGGCGATGCTGATAGATGCCCCCGCCAACCCTGCCAGACAACCGCCGATGAAGGTGTAGAGGTAGCGGGTGCCATAGACATTGATTCCCAGCGAATCCGCTGCAGAGGGTTTCTCTCCCACCGCCCTGAGATGCATCCCGGGGCGCGTTTTAAATATGAAATACCAGGAGAGGGGGATCAAGATATACCCGACATAGACCAGGATATTGAAATCGGAAAAGAAGATCCTCCCAATCCCTGGAATTGAAGATAAGAGCGGTATATCTACGTTTGGCAGGGTGGGTACATTCAACCCTGTCAAACCTTCACCCAGCACCAATGCGAGGCCGGTGCCTAGAAAAGTCAGTGAGAGACCACTTACGGTTTGGTCGGCTTGTAAATGGATGGAGACCAGTCCATGTGCCAGGCTCAAGATGCCTCCCGCCAGGATGCCGGCGATTAAGCCGAGCCAGGCATTTTGTGTGACATGGGATGTTTTGAAAGCAGCCATTGCACCAACCAGCATCACGCCTTCCAACCCCAGATTCATCACCCCAGATCGTTCAGCCAGGATTTCACCGATGGCTGCGAATATGAGGATCGTTCCGGTTGATAAGCCAGCTCTGATAATGGCTTCAATGTTCATAGGGCTTTCTCCTGTCTGCGTGTGATGCGGATCTTATAGCGAAGCAAGATATCGCTGCTGATGACCAAAAAAAGGGTCAGCCCTTGGATGAGGAAGGACAAGCCCGAAGGCTGAATTTCCCGTCCTGCGACGATCAACCCGCCAAACAGTATGGAGATAGGGATCACTGCAAGGGGATTTAATTTAGCCAGCCAGGCGACGATCACGCCGGAAAATCCATAATTAGTGGAGATTCTCTCCTGGAGGCGGTGTACCACACCCGTTACCTCTGACATCCCTGCAAGGCCTGCCAGCGCGCCTGAAATGACCATCACCAGAAGGATATTCCGCTTGATATTCACACCGGCATACTCAGCTGCCCTGGGGTTATCCCCGATCAGCGTGATCTCATACCCCCATCGGCTGGATTTGAGGATCACCCAAATTAGGACGGCAGCGATCAGACCAAATACCACACCCAGGTGAAGTGTGATGCCCGAAAAGAAGGGGATATTCTTTGACAGGTCCGCCAGGCGCGGCAGCCAGGCGACCTTATCAAAGGTAGGAGTCATCTGAAAACCAGCATCACTGTACTTCCCAAAGATCCAATAATTATTCCAATTAACCGCCACATAGTTCAACATCAATGTTGTGATGATCTCGTTAACATTAAAGTAAGCCTTGAGCACACCTGGAATAAGGCCATACAATCCACCGCCGATAATCCCCATCAGAGCCATCAAGGACAGCACTAAAATCTTTGGACTGTCAAGGGGAACCAGTGGGACCAGGACAACCAGGCTGGCGAAGAACGCGCCCATATAGAATTGTCCCTCACCGCCGATGCTGATGATGTTCATTTTGAAAGCCAAACAGTATCCTGTTCCGATCATGATCAGCGGTGTGGCTTTGACAAGGATATCGGAAAAAGCGCCCCAGGACCCGAAGGCAGCGTTGAAAAAGAATCTGAAAATTCGAATGGGATTGCTGCCGGTAAACAATAGGATAATACCGCTGATGATGAATGCCACCAGCACTGCACCAAGCGAAATAGCAGCCGGCATCCACTTTGGTATCTCTTCCATCCTTTTTTCAACTGAGATCTTGAAAGGTGCTTTCATTCCTCGCTCCTCAGCGAACCTGTCATCATCATTCCAATCGTGTTTAGGCTGGCTTCGCTGGCATTCATCTGACCGACAAGCTCTCCTTCAAAGATGACGGCAACCCGATCGCTTAATTCCAGCAACTCATCCAGCTCCTCAGATAATAACAGGATAGCTGCGCCATTTTTTCGCTGCTCCAACAGTAAATTTTGGATGCTCTCAATAGCGCCTACATCCAAACCTCGGGTCGGCTGCATGGCAATAATCACACCTGGCTGCCCTGAAATTTCACGAGCAAGGATCAGTTTTTGTAAATTGCCGCCGGAAAGTTTTTGAGCTGGGGTTTCAACGTTTGGTGCCTGAATGTCATATCCGTCCTTCAAGATCACCGCATGTTTTTGGGCTTCTGTATAATTGATCCGCCACCCCTTGCTGATCGGCGGATGGACGTATTTTTTCATGATGACATTGTTGGTGATCGACAGGTTGGGAGCTGTGCCCACACCCATGCGATCTTCGGGGATGTGTGCCATGCCGCAATGAATTGACTTGTAAGGGGGACAGTTCCCGACTTCGGTGTCGTGAATCCGAATGGAACCTGTGCATGGTCTGAGCCCCGTTATCGCTTCCACCAGCTCGCTCTGACCGTTACCGGCTATACCGGCGATACCAAAGATTTCTCCTTCACGGATCGATAAAGACACGTTATTTACAGCCCGCATTCCCTGGTCATTGTCCGTGGAGAGGTTTTCAACTTCGAAGACTACGTCACCAGGCGATTGGATCTCTTTGTTGATATGAAAGAGAACTTCGCGCCCAACCATCAATTCAGCCAGATCTCCACGAGACAAGCCTTCAGGGTTGATGCCTTCTGCTGTTGTTTTGCCTTTCCTTAAGATGGTCAACCGGTCAGCGACAGCTTTGACTTCATTTAATTTATGACTGATGAAAATGATGGATTTTCCCTGTTTAACCAGAGCACGCATGGTTCCGATTAATTCGTCAATTTCCTGTGGTGCCAGGACAGCGGTTGGCTCGTCGAGGATCAATACATCTGCCCCCCGATAGAGGGTCTTAAGGATCTCAACACGTTGTTGTTCGCCGACAGAGAGCTGCCAGATTTTAGCAGAGGGATTAACCTTCAACCCAAATTCCTCTTGGAGTGCTTGGATTTTCTTGTCATATTTTGACAGGCGCATGAAAAATCTGGGGGTTTTTAATCCCAAGAGGATGTTTTCTGTGACCGTCAATGTGGGGACGAGCATGAAGTGCTGGTGGACCATGCCAATCCCGCAGGAAATCGCATCTCTTGGCGAATTGAAGGTTTCCGGTGTACCGTTCACTTTTATCGTCCCGGAATCCGGGCGATATAAGCCTGACAGGATATTCATTAAGGTGCTCTTGCCGGCGCCGTTTTCACCCAGCAGGGCGTGGATCTCGCCTTTCTGCAGCGTGAAATTGATGTGGTCATTCGCCAGGACTCCGGGAAAACGCAGGACGATATCCCGCATTTCAACAGCGAAAGGACGACCTTCGGTGGTCATTGTCATCATGCAGCTCTGTTGGGTTTCAAAGAAATCTCGCCTTTAACGCATAAATAATATCAATAGTATCACAACCAGGAAATTATTTTTCTATTTCCTGGTTGTGAATTTTTACTAAACTTTACTCTTCCAGTGAGGGTAATTCTGCTGTGATGTTCTCGTTCCACCAATACATACAGGTGGTGCATTCGCTGCCGAATTCTGCAAACCCGTCCAGATCCAGCTGCTCCAGGCTGACATCTTCAGCAAGCACCTGATTGCCCTGGTTGTCGGTAATCGGCCCTTTGAAGACATCAAAGCGGTCAAATTCACCAGCTAGCATTTGAGCAAGGAGATCCCGGACCAAGTTCAGGTCTTCCTCGGGGAGATCGGCAACGCCCGGCATCAACTCTTCGCCTTCCATGAAACCATAAAGGCCCAGAGCGCCTGTATCGGCATCAAAATATTCCCAGCCGCCTTTCCAGGTTCCTTCCCGGGAAGCTTCAATAATGCGCATATATTCCGGTGCCCAGTTCCAATACATGGAGGTCAAACAGGCATCAACAGTGCAGTTCCCTTTATAGTCGTAAGTAATACCCCATTTTCCTTCAGGGGCAGCGATTGCCGGGGCAGGGGTATCTGCACCTGTCATCACGACTTGCGCGCCTGCTTCAAAGAGCGATTCCGCCCCTTCCTGCTCCAGGAGGGGGTCATGCCAGGTGTTGATGAACCGTACGTCAATCGCACATTCTGGGCAGGTCTTTTGCACGCCCAAAGCAAAGGCGTTCCCCAGGCGTAATTCTTCGGGGATGGGGAAAGTAGCCATGTATCCCAGCTTCGGATTGCCGTCCATTTTCGCGCGCGATCCGGCTAATATCCCCGCTAAATATTTGATATCTTCCATGGCACCCATCAAGTTGCCAAAGTTTTCGCCGTTGGCTTTGTAGCCGCTGATGTGAATAAAATCTATATCCGGAAATTCGCTGGCGACGATCTCGGTTGCATCCATGAAACCAAAAGATGTGGTGAAGATCACATCAAAGCCTTTACGGGCTAATGAACGGACCACCTGTTCCGCATCAGCGCCCTCCGCCACATTTTCAACATAGGCGGTATGGACATCTTCCATGTTTTCCTCAGCATACAATCGCGCAACGTCATGGGATTGTGACCAGCCAGCGTCATCATGGGGGCCAACATACACAAAGGCTACATTGTATTTCCCTTCAACGGGGGAGGGGATTTGATATGTTCCTTCTTCGGCATCCTGACTGCATCCTGTCAAAAGGATCGCCAGGATAAATAAAACACTGATAAACAAAATGGTTTGTTTCTTCATTACTCTACTCTTCCTTTTCGTTTTAAAATCAATTTGGCAGAATCAAAACACGAACAAAAAATTTGAGGTGTGTGTATCCTCCTTCCTTATTCTTTTGGTAAAAAAAGTGGGGAAAAGCGGTATTTCATGACAAGGGTCAAGACCATAGAAGTGCATGATCAGACTATTATAAACCAATTGTCTATACAATTAATGATTTTCTCCTTAAAAAGTTGAATTTTAACACAGCCTTTACAAAAGGAATGGGTTTTAGGATAAAACGAGATATTCTCCTTATTCTCTGAGCGTCGCCCTGTCCTGCCAATGCACCTTTGCCACGGGTGCAGATTCCCCTAATAAACTTTGCAATTGTCTAAGAAGGGTTTCAGTATCGCCGCTGGTGTAATAGGTCGTCTTTCCAAGGTCAGTGTTGGGGTTGAGTAAGCCGTGTTGAGTCAGCAAACGTCTTGCCTGGCGGGCGACCGCAGGGGCTGGGTCAATGATACGCACCTTTGGGCCGACGGTCTCCTGGATCAATGGGGTGACAAAGGGATAGTGGGTGCAGCCCAGGACGATGGTGTCGATTCCTGCTTCCAGCATGGGCTCCAGTGCTTTTCTTAGTAAGTTTCGTGTTTTTGGTGTATCTATTTCTCCAGCTTCGATAGTCTCGACCAGACCCGGGCAGGTGCTTTGGAAAAGCTGAACACCATGACCGAAGCGCGCCACCAATGAGGCGTACAGATCGCCTTTGAAAGTATTACGAGTTGCCAGCACCCCCACCTTGCCGGTTTGGGTAGATTCCGCGGCCGGCTTGACTGCCGGTTCCATGCCCACCAAGAGAATGGTCGGGAATAAGGCCCTCAAGTCATGCAGCGCTGCCGCGGAGGCAGTGTTGCAAGCCACGACGATTTCCTTTGCACCTTGATTTTGCAGGAAGCGGGTGATCCCGATAGCGAAATCGCGGATTTCGGATCTTGGACGTGGGCCGTAAGGGACATTCCCCTGGTCGCCTAGGTAGAGCAAGTCCTCATGGGGCAGTTCGGTATTGATGACTCGCAGGACGGACAGCCCGCCCACACCGGAGTCAAATATGCCGATCGGCCCAGTCGGATCAAGCGTTAATTTGGTCATTGGAAAGATTGTATCACAGAGACGATTGGTTCTTAAATCGGTGGATAACGGACATCAATGCCGCAGTGTCATCCAGTTTGGCGCCCAGCTTAGAAATCATCAGACGGGGCAACTGGCGCGCTTCTCCGCCGCCATATCGGAGGACAGCTTCGCGCAGGGGCGTCAACAGCGCTTCCCCCAGGACGTCTCCCGGATGTCCCACGGTCACCAGCTCTGAATCAAAGGCGTAAATCAGCCACAGCAGGGCTTTTCCCAGGTGATCCGCTGCCTCTTCGATCACATTAAGCGCTTCGGGCAGGTCGTCATTGACCGCTTTGACCAAATCATAGGGTTTTGGCGGTTCCGGCCAGAGTTTCGGATAACGCAGCGATGCCAGCTCTGCCATGCCGCGTCCGCTGGCGAAACCCGTCAGCGACCCTGGCATCCCTAATCCTGCGGGGCCTTCCTCCGCCATGCGCATTTTACCGATTTCGCCCGCAGCATCGTTAGCACCGTGATAGACTTCGCCCTGGAGGATCAATCCAGCAGAGACGACCGGTTCAAGGTCCAGAAAAATTATGTCATTGATGCCAGTTCCAGCACCAAAGTGGTACTCCGCCAGGGCAGCGGCGCAGCTGCGGTGTTCAATGAAGACCGGCAGGTTATAACGGACGGACAGCCGTCCTTTAAGCTGTCCTTCGTCCCACAAAGGTAAATCAGGCGGAGATAGGACAACGCCTTTCAACAAATCCAACGGACCGCTAACAGCCAGGGAGATTACCTCCGGGCTGCTCAGCCCCTGTGCACGGCAGAGCTTGAGTAGCTTGTCCACCATAGTGCAGACAGCGTCGAACCCTTCCAGGAACGGGAGCTCGGCTGGCGTTTCCATCTGGATGCGTTCATAGATCAACCCGTTCATATCCCCATACACGCCAATGGTCTTATCACCGCTGATATTTAATCCCAACATCTTTGTGGTGGCGGTTAGTTCATCAATGGTGGATTCTGTAGAATGATTGACCATATATTACAGACCTTCTCGGTTATTCGTTAGGGTTGGTTGTATTATACGTTAATCTGCTGGGGAGAGGTGATTTGAGTCTCTTGATATATTTTAGGGTAAAATAGTCATATATTTATTACTTCATCCCGTGAAACTCTAATAATTTTTTTGTTATGAACAATCTATTGACAAGTAGATGCTTTGTATTATAATAGCGTATATTCTATTATTAAACACTTGTCTATTATTACACATTTATTCTCACCTCGACTTATATTTTAGTAAGGATTTCATATGGCCAGACGTATGGACCGTCGCGTCCAGCGCACGCGTAAATTGTTAAGAGAATCAATGATGGCGCTTATTCTTGAAGAAGGTTATGACGCTATCTCTATTCAAGATATCACTGACAAAGCCAACCTTGGCCGCGCCACGTTTTACCTGCATTTTAAGGACAAAGATGAATTGCTCCGAGATGTGATGGGTCAATTCATGTTCGAATTTCTTGATAATGTTCCCCAGTTCTCCCAACATCAATGGCGCTTGGAGGATCACAAAGCCGTGGTTAAGCTATTTGATTTTGCTGCGGAGCATTATGATCTTTACCGTATTCTCATTATGGGCAGCGGTGGAATCACAGCATCGCGTCAAATGCATCAAACCATCGCTGAGAATATCAAGGCTTGCATCCAAAAAGAAATTGAAGAACTGGGTGCGGAACCGGTCATTCCACCGGATTTCATCGCCAACTATTTCGCCGGTTCGCTTTTGGCGACGATATATTGGTGGCTGGACCAGGACCTGCCTTATTCTGTTGAAGAAATGGCGGATATGTTCCAGAAAATCAACAAGCTGGATCGTGATGCCTTGATGGGACTGGGGGGACCCGCTGAGAAGCAGAAAGATGAGGCTGAGAAGCGGAAGAAGAAAAAACAATCTAAAGACAGAAAACATTCGAAGAAAGGTAACAAAGAAACCGATGAAGCGGTTGAAGGAGAAGAGTCTGAACCGCCATCGGACCAAGAATAGATAGAAGGTGTTTCAATGAATATCCTGCTGGTTTACCCCGAATATCCGGATACATTTTGGAGTTTCAAATATGCGCTCAAATTTGTGCATAAGAAATCTTCCTCCCCGCCCCTGGGGCTGCTCACGGTAGCGGCTATGCTGCCTGCCACCTGGGATAAGCGGTTGGTGGATATGAACAGCAACCAGTTGCTGGAAAGAGATATACAATGGGCGGATATGGTCCTGATTAGTGCGATGAGCGTGCAACGCAAGTCTGTAAATGAGGTCATCACCAGGGTGCGCGGTTTGGATAAAACTATTGTTGCCGGTGGGCCTCTTTTCACCATTGAGCCTGAGTCGTTCCCGGATGTGGATCACCTGATTTTAAACGAGGCTGAGATCACTTTGCCTCTGTTCCTCTCAGACCTGGGACGCGGGCAACTGAAACGCGTTTACAAAACGGATGAATATGCCGACATCACAAAAACCCCCGCGCCAATGTGGGAATTGATCAATATTAAAGACTATGAATCGCTCAGCCTGCAATTCTCCCGCGGCTGTCCTTATAATTGCGAGTTTTGCAATGTAACTTCACTGCTTGGACACCGGGTGCGACTTAAGACATCGGAACAATTGATCGCCGAATTGGATAAAATCTATAATTTAGGTTGGCGCCGCGGGATTTTTATTGTGGATGATAATTTCATTGGCAACAAACGCGTCCTTAAACAGGAGGTTCTGCCGGCGTTAATTGAATGGCGCAAGGGGAAAAAGGGATGTCTATTTATTACGCAAGCGTCGGTTAACCTATCTGATGACGATGAACTAATTGAGTTGATGGTGAGGGCGGGTTTCACGCAGGTTTTTGTGGGGATTGAGACGCCGAATGATGCAGCCCTCGCGGAATGTTCGAAAAGCCAAAACCGTAATCGGGACCTGGTCGGGTCGGTTAAAAAATTGCAGCAAATGGGTTTACAGGTCATGGGCGGCTTCATCGTCGGCTTTGACAGCGACGACGAAACCATCTTTGAACGAATGATTGAATTCATCCAAACGAGTGGGATCGTTACAGCTATGGTAGGTTTGTTGCAAGCGCCTGCCGGCACCAGGCTTTATCAGCGAATGCTGAGAGAAGGTCGCATTAAGAGTGATTTCTCTGGCGACAACGTGGATGGTGAAACAAACATTGTTCCCATGATGGATTCGAAGCTGCTGAAGAAGGGTTACCGCAAGATACTCGATACTATTTATTCTGCCAAAGGTTTCTATGAACGCGTGCGGACATTCCTTAAAGATTATCAACCCGCGCGCCACCGCGTGAGATTACATTGGGATGAGATTGCGGCATTTCTCTCGTCCATCTTTGAGATTGGCATAAAAAGTAAAGAGCGCTGGCAGTACTGGAAACTATTTTTCTGGACTTTGTTCCACTGTCCGAGGAAATTCCCCTTGGCTATAACCTTCAGCATCTACGGCTATCACTTTCGTAAAGTCAACGAGCTGCACGTGGCTTGACCAACGGTGTGGTGTGATGTTTGGGTGGCTCATTCTCTTGTAAATAAATCAACGATTGCAAAAAAGGCGTCCACAACAGCCGGGTCAAAATGAGTCCCAGCCTGAGCACGGATATAGTCCCGCACTTTTTCTTCAGGCCAGGCGTTCCGATAGGGGCGATCGGAGAGCAGGGCGTCCCATACATCAATCACAGCGAAGATTCGGGCTGCCAGGGGGATTTGTTCTCCTTCTAACCCGCGCGGGTAACCCGTGCCGTCCCATTTTTCGTGATGACAGTAAGGAATATCCAAAGCGGGCGCCAGATAAGCAATTTCTGAAAGCATATTGTAGGCAAAAATGGGGTGCTGCTTCATAATTTCCCATTCCTCATCGGTTAGTTTGCCGGGTTTGAGGAGGATTGAATCGGGGATACCAATTTTGCCGATGTCGTGAAGCAGGGCTCCCCGTCGGATGTGAACCAGCTCTTCTTCCCCTACCCCCAAGGATTCAGCCATTTGAACCGCCATCTCAGCTACCCGGAGGGTGTGCCCTTCGGTCTCCTGATCGCGCAATTCAAGTGCCATAGACCAACCTTCGATGGTGGCATCATAAGCTTCAACGATGTCGGTGATATCGACACTGGAGCAGGTGATGCCGGTAGACTCTCCAGCCTTATTTTGCATAGGTTCAATCGTTATGTTGTAATGAAAAGTTTCACCTTGAATGGTGTTACTGATAATCTGGCGGGTTCCTTTTCCTGTTTCCATCACCTGACGTTTGATCTGAGCTAATTGCTCAGCTTCATTATCGGGTAGTAAATCATAATCTGTTTTCCCGATGATGTCTTTAGATTCGAATCCCGGATTGGGATTGTGAATCCAATTGTAGCGCAACTCTCGATCTTGTTGAAATACGATAACAGGCGAATTCTTGAGGGCTATCTGGAATTTTCGTTCGCTTTCTTCCAGTTCGGCTGTGCGCTGCTGGACCCTATCTCTGAGGATGTAGTTCCGGTCTGCATAATTACCGACCAGGGGCATGGACGTAAAAGTGAGGGCGATTCCTGAGATAAAGACAATTAATCCATCGCTGGCGGGATATGATTGATAGAAATCTGGGCTGGGGTGGGAAACGATAACGTAAGTATTCCCAAAAAGGAACAGGGGTTTGACGAAGGTTAACTCAGCATATTTGTGATCGTGCAAGTTTGTACTGAGATGGGTTTGCTGGTAATGCTCAGGCGAGGTGCTGGACAGGAGTTGGATATCCTGCTCTGGGTGGATCTGAAAGATATCCGTGTAAAGTCCGATGTCTTCTGGATCACCTTCATATTGGATGGATTCAAATCGATCGGACTTTAAAATCTGATCTGAAAAAACTATGGCTGCAACTATTCCCACCTGTCCTGAGGGATTATCTTCAGGTTTAATTGGCTTATAGATAAAGATCAGATTGGGTTCACTATCGATATAAGTAAAGGTTGAGGGGTCGCTGGCGCAAGTATATCCTTTCTCCATTGCACATTCTAAAAGCTTGTGTTGTGATTCAATGGAAGCCACATTATATCCCAGCAACTCTTTCTCGGAGTCATGTGGTGAGAAATACAAAATTGGAAAAACAGTGTCTTCGGAAATGCTTGGCACTTTAGAATTGGACGGGCTCCACTGCCAAACCTCAAATTGGGAAAGGCCCTCTTGCAGGGCTGTGAATTCAATCGCTTCCAATTGATCGATTTGAACCTGGGGGATCCATGCCCAGGCTGCAATGAAGGGGTCTCTCAGCAGGTGTTCTGTGAATTTTGAAAACTCTTCCTGGGTGACAAAATCGCTGCCTTGATAAAATTGTTTAATACTTTCCAATCCTACGTTATCAACACTGGCGATGGCGGAGGTGATGATTTCCGATTGGAAGCCAGCCAGCCGGTCAAAGGAATACTTTTGATCACGGGTGTCCCCAAATCGGGCATACCATGTCAATAAAACAGTCAGGTAGACGCCAAGCAAGCCAGTACTGATCACCAAAGCGTGACGTGTTACAAAGTGTTTCCGATAAATTTCAGGATTCTTTTGCCGGTATTTGAATACATGAGCGGTCCCAATGATGAGAATAATTAATATTAAAAATATCAGAATTGGCTGACTGGCGGATTTTGCAGCTTGGGTGAACCAATCAGCGGCGTCAACGTCCACCCCAAAAGCAGCGATGACCTCACCGGAGCTGGAATCACGGATAGGAGAAAAAGCGGTAATCCAAGTTCCATAAGCATCTGTTCCCGGACCCAGGGCGACGGATGACCCCGTCTTGAGAGTTTCAATGATATCTTTACCGAGGTCCGTAAAAAGATCGCCAGGCAGCGATTCGTCTGGCGACCCCGACGGTTCCGAGTCAATGTAGAAAAAGACATTGCCATCTTCTTTTTGGCTTAATATATACATAAAGCGCACATCGGGGTAGATGCGGCGGGTGGCCATTAATTGCTGTTTAAGTTGTTGATAGTAAGGGGAGGATTGGTCCTTGGGTGTCCCGGATAATTGCTGCAGGACAGCGCTGTCTATCGCTTGCGAAATATTCTCTGCTTGTTGAAGTAAATCGTCGCGTTTTTTCTGGTCTTGGAGGTAGATGTTCCACAGTGAAAATCCGATGATCGTAATAAAGGCTAACACTCCCAAACCTATGTTTATCCATGTTTTCTTTTGGATACCCGGCGTTTTTTCCATCGTGAGTCCAATTTGATATGATAACAATAAAAAATTGCATTTGTAAACACGACTTGCCTAATTAATCATATCACAGATGCGCTCATTGATTTAGGATTGTGTCTATTGTTTAATAAAACTAAATTATTAATGCAATTCTAAATAGATAGATCAATGAAATTTTCAAAGGACTGCCCGTTATCCTTCCAATTAGTCGTACACCAATCTGTGGGAGAGAAGTGATTTGTTTGACTCTGGGCAGAGGATTCTAAAAGGCTAAATCCCCATAAATTATTATGGTAACACTGATATAATAAGCTTCGAAGCGTTGATTTGAATCTCACATCTGATAGGTGCGTTTGTAACCCATCCTGTTTAAATGGTTTCATCAACAAACAACTCTATTTTATTTAAGCAAGCGATTTACCTACTTTGACTTTTAGCATTGATTGTCATAGAATTTAGTTTTGCACGCCTTCATTATTGGAAAATATTTTAAGGAGCAAGGAAGGTCTCTTTCATGAAAGAATATCAAACCAAATCAATCCGAAACATTGTTCTCGCCTCGCACAGCAGCGCTGGAAAAACCATGCTGGTTGAAGCACTGGCAAATTTCACCGGCGTCACAACACGCATGGGACAGATTGAAGATGGCACAACCATTGCCGATCATGATGATGAAGAAATTCGGCGGGGTATTTCATTATTCACTTCTGTTGTGCCTATTGAATACAATAACGTCAAACTTAATTTGTTTGACACTCCAGGATACACGGACTTTATAGGCGAGGTCATCTCCGCCATGCGCGTGGCGGATGGCGCCCTGATCATGGTTGATTCTGTGGCCGGCCTGGAGGTTGGCACGGAAATGGCGCTGCAGTACAGCGATCAATTTAAACTGCCCAAAATCATCCTGATCAACAAAATGGAGCGGGAGAACGCTGATTTTAAAAAGGCGTTTCAGTCCATGCAGGATCACCTTGAAACGCGGTTAATTCCCCTGCAGATCCCATGGGGAGAAAAGGCGGATTTCAAGGGCGTGATTGATCTTCTTTCTATGAAAGCCTTTGAGGGCGATAGCAAGGAAGGAGTGGATATTCCGGCGGAATATAAAGATGAAGCCGAAGAAGCGCACCTGGCGTTGGTCGAAGCGGCTGCTGAAGGAGAGGACGAACTCCTCGAGAAGTATTTCGAAAACGGTGATCTGACGGATCAGGAGATCATACGCGGTTTACGCAGTACGATCTGGGAAGGGAGTTTTATCCCTGTGTTGGTGGCTGCTGGGGCGCATAAAATTGGCCTGACACCGCTGCTGAACGTGCTTTCCGACCTGATGCCCTCGCCGTTGGATGTCCCACCTGCCGTCGCCACCAACCCTGAAGGTGAAGAGGTTATCCTTGAGCCCAAGGACGACGGCCCGTTGGCTGCCTTTGTCTGGAAGACCACGGCTGACCCCTTTGT
This sequence comes from uncultured Candidatus Brevefilum sp., assembly GCA_964575595.1. Taxonomy (GTDB): domain Bacteria; phylum Chloroflexota; class Anaerolineae; order Anaerolineales; family Anaerolineaceae; genus Brevifilum. Next base: position 77,070 of record CAZNRI010000006.1, on the reverse strand, counting down.
GGGAAAACAAACCTTTTTCAGGGTTTATTCAGGCAAAATGGTCGCGGATGATCGCGTGTTGAACGCTGATAAAGGTGAGGAAGAGCGGCTTACCGGCATGCAGGTTCCTCGCGGCAAAGAAGGCCTTCCTGTGGATGTCTTACATTGCGGCGATATTGGTCTGGTGGCAAAATTAAGTGTGACTACCACCGGTGATACATTGTGCGAGAAGAATAATCCTCTCTCTATGACCAAAGCGGAATATCCCAATGCGCTTTATCAGGTGGCTTTGTTCCCTAAAACGCAGTCCGATGCCGCTAAGTTGAGCAGTACCCTGGCGCGATTATGCGAAGAGGATATGACACTTTCCTGGCACAATGAACCCGCCACACGGCAGACGATCCTGCGGGGAATGGGCGATCAGCATATTGATGTCGCAATCCGCCGGGCTGAAAATAAATTCCAACTCGGTTTGGATATCGAAGCGCCCAAAGTTCCTTATGAGGAAAGGATCACCCGGGAAAGCTCTGCCATGTACCGTCATAAGAAACAAAGCGGCGGCGCAGGTCAGTTTGGAGAGGTGCACTTGCGGGTGGCGCCCTTGCCCGATGAAGATTTTGAATTTGTCAACGATGTTTTCGGCGGCGCGATCTCCAATAACTTCCTGCCTTCGATTGAGAAGGGGATTCGCAACGTGATGAAAGAAGGCGTCATCGCCGGTTATCCGGTGCATAATGTGCGAGTCTCGGTCTATGATGGCAAAGAGCACCCTGTCGATTCCAAACCCATTGCTTTTGAGATTGCCGGACGAGAAGCATTTAAACTGGCTTTCTGGGACGCAGGACCGGTATTGTATGAACCGATTATGAAGGCGCAAATCATCGTTCCTGAGATCAACATGGGTGATGTGTTGGGTGATATGAACTCCCGTCGTGCGCGGGTGCAGGGTATGGATACGGATAGGGGACGTTCCACTGTGAGCGCCCATGTACCCCTGGCGGAAATGCTGCGTTATACGACCATCCTGCGTTCGATGACGGGTGGCCGCGGCTACTTCACTATGGAATTTGATCATTACGAAATGGTACCCCAGCATCTGGCGCAAGAAATCATTGATGCAAAGAAACGTGAAGATGAGGAAAAAGAAGAGTAGCTTCTCTGAGTGGTAAAAGAATTCAACTGTCCCAGAACAATAAGTCTGGGACAGTTTTTTTGTAATTTATTTTGATGTCATTTTATGTTCCTGACCCAATTACCAGAAAAATCTGATACGATTAATCGCCATGATCAAGCTGCGATTTGACAAGGTCACTTTTTCATACCCCTCCAAGCCTGTTTTACAGGAAGTCTCCTGTGAGATTCAGGAGGGATGCTACGGCGTGATCGGTCTTAATGGGAGCGGAAAGACGACGCTGCTCAAGCTGATCCAGGGCGACCTCAGTCCGGACGCTGGCTTTATTGATCGGGATAAAAGCTGCCGCGTGGCATATATGGCTCAGGATGTTGATATCGACCCGGAAATGACAGCCTTTGAGGTTGTGCGCCATGGGGCGGCGCGCATCTTATCCCTTAAGGCCGAGTTGGATATGGTTGAACAACGCTTTGGGGACCCGCACTATTATTCAAATGAAAAACGATTAGCCCGACTGGTTGATCAACAGGAACGAGCCCTGGCGGCATACAATGAACTCGGCGGCCCGGGATTGGACGGCCGGATTGTGGCTTTATTATCCTCCATTGGATTTGAAGCCCATGAAATTGGGCTGCCGGTGAAGAATCTCAGTGGTGGGCAGAAGAAATTGCTGGGTTTGGCGCGAATCATTATTGGTCGTCCGGACATTCTCCTGTTGGATGAGCCGGATAATCACCTGGACCTGAACGGAAAAGCCATGCTGGAAAAGTTGATCGCACGCTTTCCGGGCAGCGTCGTGATTGTCTCCCACGACCGCTATTTTCTGGATATGGTCGTGGATGAGATCATAGAAGTTGAACATGGACAGCTCATTCAATTCGCGGGGAATTACTCTGAGTATATGTTTGAAAAACGGATGCGTCTTGAGCGGCAGGCACAACGTTTCCAGGCACAGCAAAAAGAAATTTCACGGTTGGAGCAGGCAGCGAAACGCTTGATGATGTGGGGAAAGGTTTACGACAACGACAAATTTTCTAACCGCGGCAAGAATATACTAAAAAGGATTGAAAGGGTTGAAAAGATCGATAAGCCGCAGTTGGAACAGGATAAGATTGATATCAGCCTTGGTGGGTGGCGGGGGAGTGAAAAAGTTCTGGAAGTCTCTGGTGTGATGAAGGGATTTGCCCAACCTGATAGAGATTCTACACACATCGTTCTTAATAACATAAATTTGCTGCTGCGTTATGGTGACCGGGTGGGCATGATTGGACCGAACGGCGTGGGTAAGACCGTGCTACTGCGTTTGATCCTCGGTGAGCTTGAACCGGATCAGGGGGAGATCGTCATTGGCCCAAGCATCAAACCCGCCTATTACGCTCAGGAATTTGAGACGTTGGACCCGAGCCAGAGCCTTTTAGAGACAATTTGTAAAGCGGGTAATTTTTCCGAAAACCGCGGTGTGGCCTTCCTCAAGAAATATCTCTTCACTTATGAACAACGGGATACCCAGGTTAGTGCACTTTCCGGCGGGGAGCGCGCCCGGCTCCAGATTGCTTTGATCACCCTGTCTGGGGCGAATTTTTTGCTGTTGGATGAGCCGACCAACCATCTCGATATCCCCTCATGCGAGGTGCTGGAGGACGCCCTTCTTGATTTTGATGGCACCATTCTGACGGTTTCCCACGATCGGTATTTTCTGGACCGGATTGTAGACCGCATTGTCGTTTTACGTGGGGATGGAACAGACGAGTATTTAGGGAATTACTCCGATTATGAAAGACAGCGTCGGGTTAATTAAAATGTTGAACGCCAGGGACGCCGACCCTGGCGTTCATCAGAAGGAGAAGAAAAGTGTCTTAGCTAATTGAATTGTAGCAAATCCGAGTTCAAATAGCATGACGATTACCCTACGGAAGCCCTACATTTGTCCGACAAATATCATTAAGATTTGAATATAAAGCAAAAACCGACAGAAGATAATATTCTATATGCTGTCGGTGATGGTTTAATGGGTGATTATTCGTATCTCAGGGCTTCAACTGGCGCCAGTGAGGCTGCCCGATTGGCTGGATAGTATCCAAAAAAGATGCCTACTGTTGCGGAGAAGAGGGTTGCCAGAAGGACGGAATTCAAGGTCACAGAAATTTCGAGGTAGGTACCTGACTGGACAGCGATTTGTCCCACGACAAGCGAGATCAACCAACCCAGGACGATACCCAGCAAACCGCCGATCATGCTGAGCAGCACCGACTCCGTCAGGAACTGCACCAGGATATCCATCTTGCGGGCGCCGAGGGCTTTTCGTAAGCCGATTTCCCTGGTACGCTCCGTGACAGAGACCAGCATAATATTCATGATGCCGATGCCGCCTACAAGCAGTGAGATGGCGCCGATTCCGCCCAGGAAGATGGTCAAAATGCTTGTGATGGATGAAGCCACATCCAGGAAATCTTGCTGGTTTAAGACGGTGAAGTCATCCGGGTTGCGAGGCGGGATGCGATGTGTTTTACGTAATACTTCTTTGACCTGCCGAATCGCCAGATCAGCTTCTTCCGCGTCCTCTATGGAAACGAGGATATACTGCACCTGATTAGGCGTATTACTCCGCACCAGCCGGGTTTGAGCTGTTGATATGGGCACATAGACATTGGTGTCTGGGTTAATAAACGCGCTGCCTCCTTTTACCTCCGTGACCCCAATCACCCGGTAAGGATAACCTGCGATGCGGATTGTTTTTCCAACGACGCCCGCACTCCTGCCCAAAAGATTCTGCGCAATTTGAGGGCCGAGGACAACAACTGCGCTGCGCCCTTCCACCTGGCTTTCGGTGATAAAGGTGCCTTCCGCCATGGTCAGGTTCTGGACGTATTGATAATCCGGATTCACGCCTGAGATGGATGCCTCCTCGCTTTCATCACTGAAAGAGACTTTGCTCATACTGGATATCATTGGTGCGACATAGGCAATCTCGGATGTCTGCGGATAGTTTTCCAGGGCTTCTACGTCCCGTAAGGTAAGGGGATTGGGATTGGTGACGTCCTCATTATCATTGCCTGGAAGAATATAGATGACATTTGTTCCAATGCTTTCAATTTGTCCTGTGATGGTACTGCCCGCTCCTTCACCAATAGAAAGCAGAGCGATCACAGAGGCGACACCGATCACTATTCCCAGGATGGTCAGCAGAGAGCGCATCTTGTTGGCGTTCAAACTTTCCAGCGCTTCCTTAAGGTTAAGAAAAATGTTCATGCCACCACCTCCTGACCTTCGATGGACCCGTCGCGCAGGTGGATAATACGTTCCGCTATTGCAGCGACTTCTGGGTCGTGCGTCACGATCAGCAGGGTGGTTCCCTGAGATTTGTTTAGATCTAGGAGCAGTTTCATGATTTCATCACCGGATGCGGTATCCAAATTACCGGTGGGTTCGTCAGCCAGGATGATGGTAGGGTTGTTGATGATGGCGCGCGCAATTGCTACGCGCTGCTGCTGCCCGCCCGAGAGTTCGTTGGGTCGGTGGTGAATACGGTCCCCCAGGCCAACGGATTCCAACGCTTCCTGCGCTAATGCTTTACGCCTCCCGTTAATGCCGGCATAACGCAAAGGCAGCTCCACATTTGCCAAAGCCGTAGCTCTCGGAAGGAGGTTGAAGGTTTGGAAGACAAAGCCGATCTTTTGATTGCGCACCTCAGCAAGCTGATCTTCGTTCAACGTGGAAACAAGTTCGCCTTCGAGGTAATAATCGCCGTTCGTGGGGACATCCAGGCAGCCGATCATATTCATTAAGGTGGATTTGCCGGAACCCGAGGGCCCCATGATAGCCAGAACCTCGCCGCTCCTCACGGTGAAGCTGACGCCGCGCAAGGCGTGCACCTCAAATTCACCCATTTGATAGACCTTGGTCAGGTCTTTGACCTCTATTACGTTCATTTGATCCATGATTATCCCGCCTAATTACCAAAACCGAAACCGGCGGGTGGGTGTGTGTCGCCGAAGAAGGTCTCACCAGTCATCTCTGCAGGCGGATTGACGATGATCAATTCGCCCTCATCAATATCAGCATCTACGACTTCACTGTAATAATCTGAATAACTACCGAGGGTCACCGGCACTGCTTCAAAGCTGCCGCTGCGCTGGACAAAAACATGGTCCTGACCGTCAATGCTAAAGATAGAGGTATTTGGCACGACGAAGATATTTTCTTTCTCTTCAACCACAATATTGACGGCAGCGGTCATTCCAGGTTTGATGTTTTCATCAGCGTCCAGCATCTTAACGCGCACCCTGTACTCAACGACTCCCTGTGTTGCAGAACCTACGGGCGAGATCTCGATGACTTCGCCTGTAAAGGTTTCTTCGAAATAGGCATCAAAAACGAGTCCAGCGGTTTGCCCCACTTTGACCTGGGGAATATCCACTTCGGAGATTTGAACATCCAGATAGAGTCTAGAGAGATCGTCAAGACGAAGTGCCTGTCCGCCCGTTTGAACGACATCCCCTGGTTTCGCTGACAACTCAGTGATAACCCCGTCAAATGGTGCTTCAATCAAAATGCTGTCAATACGGGATTGTGCAATTTCCAATTGGGTTTCTAATATTGTGACTTCATCCGGATCAGGACCCTCAGAAAGGATATTCACCCGCTCCTGCATATCTGCTACTTTAGATTCGCCTAGTTCGACTTCAAGGGCGGCTTCCGCCTTCTCCCGTTCCGTGTAATTTGACCTGCAGTAGTCCAGGGTTGCTTTGATATCGTTGATAGCTTCAAGGTTGTCCTCATTTTGGACGAAGTCATATATTCTCTCTGCCTCATCCAGGTCATCTTCTAATTCTTCAATGCGCTCATCGCTGCATCGCTTGAAGTCTTTAACCATCCGTTCATGTTCCAGGTCATCCAATTCGTCTTGTGCGGTGATCAGGTCGAGTTTAGCTTGCGCTAACTCGGTTTCCCAGTTGTCATAAAGATCTTCAAGCGCATTTTGAGCGTTGATCACGTCAATTCGAGCCTGCATAATATCAACCGAGACCGATTTGGGGTCGAGGGTCATTAATACGTCGTCCTTCTGAACGGATTGCCCAAGCTCAACATTGACATCCCCGACAATGCCGCTGGCAGACCAGGTCAGAACTGCGGTTTGGTTGGGTTCCACGGACCCCGTGCCGTAAATACTGGCGCTCAGGTCGCCCCGCTGATAGGGCTCCGTCTCGAGGTTTTCATAAACCTGAGCTGCGTTCCGTTGTGCGGATAAAACCCGCCAGACGACAATCGCACCGATCACAACGACGATGCCAAGAACGATCCATATCCATTTTCGACTTTTTTTATTTTTTTCTTTTGCCACGTTCTTCCTCCAAAATTTTTCTTTTTATCATAATGCATATTGGATTATATTGCTTAGTGAAGCTGGTCACCAGCATTTGTGAAGGCTTTCATCAAATTGATTACGGTTGTCATTTTTCTAATGTATCGGCGTCACGATTAAGAGATAATGAAATATGCTAATATAATGCCATGGAAGAAAAAAACAGGCTTGAGCCTGGTTTATTAAAAACATATCGCCTTTTGCTTTGGGTCTTAGTGGGGATGTCAACGATACAAGCTATTTCAGTGTATATACGGATGGGATTTGCTACACTGCGAGTCCATCCATTTTGGGTTTTTCCATTCGGCAACCTGTTTACCCTAGGATTATTATACTGGCCTTGGTTTCGAAAGAAAACCGGGAAAATTTTTATTCCTTTTTTGGTGGTGTTGACCACTATTAATAGTTTTGTGACTACTTATTCCACCTTCTTATTACGTTCAAACCCGGATGTCACTATCTCGATCCTGGTTGAAGCATCCCAAAATGTAACCATCCCTTTTGAAATGCGGGAATTCAGCCTCATCTTGGCTTCCTGGCAGTTGATCCCCCTGCTGTTCATCCCGTTGATTATGGTCGCCTGGCAGTATAATTTCAAAGGCGTATTGATTTATACCGTAGGTTCCACCGTATTGGATATTATTGCACTTCTCGTTATCTTGAATGTCAACGAGTCTGTGATATTCATGATCACTATCATGGGGGTATTGGTGACACGCGTTTACACCTTCCAGGTGGTGGGCTTTCTGATCACCCGCATGATGGCAGCGCAGCGCCAGCAGCAGCGAGAATTGAGACATGCGAACCAGCGTCTGTTGGGTTATGCCATGACCTTGGAGCAATTGACCACCAGCCGTGAACGCAACCGCCTGGCAAGGGAACTGCATGATACCCTGGCGCATACGCTAAGCGGGTTGGCTGTGCAGTTGGGGGCGGTCAAAGCGCTCTGGCAGCGTGATGAGGATGCGGCAGAGGATAAGTTGGATGAAGCTATTGACGCTACGCGTTCAGGATTAAATGAAACTCGGAGGGCGCTGCAAGCTTTACGCGCCGAACCGCTTGAAAACATGGGGCTGGGCTTAGCCCTGGAAGAATTGGCGCGGTCAGCTGCATCGCGTTGCGGCACGGATTTGACTTTGGAAATTGGTGATATTCCTGACGACATTCCTATGGATGTCAGTCAGGCTTTTTACCGTGCAGCGCAAGAAGGGCTTGAAAATGTTGTGCGTTATTCAGAAGCGGCACATCTCTCACTGTTGTTAACTGTGATAGATGGGAGACTTACTCTGCAGATTGAGGATGACGGCATTGGATTTGATCCTGGGAATATCCCGTCGGACGCCTTTGGGTTGCGGGGCATCAAAGAGCGATCCGAGCTTCTGGGTGGTAATTTCATGCTCGAAAGTCGACAAAGTCAGGGAACAACTCTAACTTTCAGTGCGGAGGTTCCTGGTCATGATTAAAATTGTCATTTGTGATGATCAGTTCATGGTGCGAGAAGGCTTGAAGACCATCCTTACGAATGCCGATCCAGAAATTGAGGTGGTTGGATTATCGGGGGACGGTCGCGAAGCCCTGGATCTGCTTTCTAAGGTTAAGGCGGATGTGGTCTTGATGGATTTGAAGATGCCTGTGATGAACGGTGTGCAGGCGACCCTCCAGATCAAAGAAAAGCATCCGGATGTGAGTGTCCTGGTGTTGACCACTTATGACGCTGATGAGTGGGTGTATGACGCTATTCGCGCTGGTGCTGACGGCTACCTGTTGAAGGATGCTGATCAGTCGGTCTTGATCGCGGCTGTACGAGATGTCGCTTCAGGTCGCACACCGGTTGACCCAGGTGTGGCGGGCAGGCTGTTTGACCAGGTGGCACAGCATGCGCCTATACAGGAAAGTAAACTGACAGGGAAGCTCAGCTCGCGTGAACATGAATTGCTTTCCTTCCTGGCGAAGGGGTATTCCAATGCCGAGATTGCTGCCCGCATGTTTCTTTCTGAGGGCACTGTGCGCAACTATTTGAGTGCTGTTTTTTCCAAATTGGGCGTTTCTGATCGGACACAAGCGGCTGTCTTTGTGTTGAAGCATGGATTGGTGAAGGAGGATACCGGGAGTGAGGATAACCCTTAATCGTTTTAATATTTTAATCTGATTAAGCGCGTGGATTGGCTTAAACAACTTGGTAAATTTGAGGAGGTTTTTAGGTGAGCTCAGTGGATTTTAAAGGGGACATTATCTATAATTATAGCGTCATTGATTGTAATAAAAATAACGCCTTGGAGGAATCATGGCCCGAAAATCGCTAGGTTTTGTCCCCTTGATATGGATCTGTCCCTATTGTGAAACGAAAAATCCTGGACCTATTAAAACTTGCACAAGCTGCGGCGCACCCCAGCCGGACGATGTGGAATTCCTGCGTGTGGATGAAGAGGAATTTAATTTTATTAAGGATGAGGCTCTCATCCGGATGGCAAAGGCGGGACCGGATATCCACTGCCCGTTCTGCGGCACACGCAACCCTGCTACCGCTAAATTGTGCAGCAACTGCGGCGGCGAACTCAGCCTGGGCGGCAAAGCGCGCCAAGCTGGCGGAAAGGTGCGAGCCGTTGCGGAGGCCCAAAAATCCCCTGAGCCGGCTGCCCCTGCCAAGACCAAGAAAAAGATGGGCCGAGGTGCGCTGATCCTTGCCCTTCTTGGGGGTCTGGCCCTCATTGCAGCATGTATTGTGGGGATTCTGTTTCTCACTAAAACGGACGAAATCCGGGCGGTCGTCACCGATGTCGAATGGGAGCGCAGTATTGCTATCGAAGCTTATACAACCGTCACCCGGCAGGACTGGTGGGATGAGGTGCCAGCGGACGCTGAAATCCTTTCCTGCTCACAGGAATACCGCTATACATCCGATCAGCCTGAACCCAATTCCACGGAGGTCTGTGAAGAGGAAGAAACCGAGGATACAGGTACAGGTTTAGGCGAGGTGGTGCAGTACTGTGTTTACAGAGTTTACGATGATTATTGTGAATACACTGCCTGGGATTGGGTTGTCGTGAATACGATCACAGAAAGCGGCGATGATCTCTCGCCGTATTGGCCTGATTTCAACTTGGCGGCTGACCAGCGCGAGGGGGAGCGCGATGAACAATATATGATTACTTTCGTTGATGGCGGGGATACTTACACGTATACAACTTCGGATGCCGCCTTGTTCATGATGGCTGAACCGGGCACAGAATGGGTGCTGGAAGTCAGTAATTTTGGGGTGCGTTCCATAAAACTTGCCAATTAAGGTCTAATTAGTGGTATAATAGATGAGTTGAACTACAAATTAAATTAATTTACGGAGGTAACCCAATGGAACTGTTTGAATATGCAAAGGTGGGTGAACCCACCCCTTATTTTGAGATGCGGAGTACCAAAAATTTAGATACCCTGGGTGAAATCGTCACCCTAGAGGATTATAAGGGGAAATGGCTCATCCTCTTTTTCTATCCCTATGACTTCAGTTTTGTCTGTCCAACAGAGATTTTGGCGCTGTCACAACGTTATGAGGATTTCAAAGCCCTTGACGCGGATATTTTGGGAGTATCTACCGATTCGGTGTATTCCCACCGTGCCTGGCTGCAGACGCCTGTTGAAGAAAACGGCATTGAAGGCACAAAATATGTTCTGGCTTCAGATAACACCCATGCAGTGTCAGAAGCCTATGGCGTGCTGGTAGAGGAAAAGGGTGTTGCCCTGCGCGGCCTGTTCATTATTGATCCTGATGGTATCTTGCAGTATTCCGTGATTCACAATATGGATGTCGGGCGCAGTGTGGATGAAACCCTGCGTGTTCTGGAAGCCCTGCAAGCAGGCGGCATGTGCGGCGCTGACTGGGAACCCGGCGAAGATACCCTTTAGGCTGGAGGAACCCATGTCCTTGCATTTACATGAATCGCTGCCATCTTTAGAGGGTGTGACAGAATGGATTAATGGGCAGCCTGATCTTGATGAAGCCCAGGGTAAACCTCTGCTGGTGTATTTCTGGGCGATGAGCTGTCATATCTGCCAGCGCAATCTGCCGAAGCTGCAGATCTGGCGTGAAACCTACGTCCCTAAGGGATTAAGGATGGTTGCCATTCACTGCCCACGGATGAAAACGGATACAGACGTCGAGAAAGTCAGGGCTGAGATTGTGGTGCATGACATCGTAGAACCCTGTGGGATTGACAACTTGCATAAAGTTAAAAAAGCCTTTGATAATGACCTCTGGCCGGCTTATTTCCTTTTTGATGAAAATGGAGAACTAAAGCGTCGTGCTGCCGGAAACGCTGGTATATCAATGCTTGAGCCGGTCTTGGAGAAGATGTTTAATTGAGATGAATTAATGAGTAAAAAGCCTGCCATTATCCCGGGCAGGCTTTTTCTTTTTTGGTGTTAATTCAAGAAGCGGTTTCAAACCTCAGACCAGAAATTCTCCATGGCGTTGAAGGTTTTCTCCGGCTGCTCCCAGTGGGGAAGGCCTTTCGTGGGTGAGATGCGTACGCCCTGCCAGTTCTCATGATCCTGGAGCATCAGCGGCAGCATTTCAAAATGCGTATGAGGATCACGATCATAAAGGACCAACACGGGTAAATCAAGCGTATTATATACGGTTTCCCGTACGGCGGGTGTGAATAATTTACCGCTCAGAAAATAGGTGGGAGCATATTGGGCGCCGGGTTGGTGGGCGGTGTGATAGGCAGAATCCACGAAGTGCTCCGGCACCAGCCCTTCAAAACTTTGATTGAGAAAATATTGGATGCTGGGCCGGCTGGAGATCAGGTCATATAAAGGACGATTCCACAGCGGTACTGCTAGAAGGGCGTAAAGTTTGCTGCGTGCCCCGCGCTGATTTGCCCGTTCTGTGATCTTATCGGTATTCGGGGGGTTGAATCCGGTGGGTGAGATCATCACCAGAGATCGGATGAGGTCTGGGGAATGGGCGCTGCAAAGGGCTGCGAATTCACAGGATAGCGAAAGGGCGATGACATCCGCCGGTTTGCCGACAACATCCTGCAGGAATTCACGGATGGCATTTTGGTAAAGCTGCGGGGAATATAGACGGTCAGAGCGTTCTGAAAAACCAAATCCGGGGAGATCGAGCGCATACACCGGGCGTTTACCCTGATAATGTTCAAAAATAGGTTTCATTTCATAAGCGCTGGCAGCCGCATTGACGCTGTGTACTAACACGAGCGGTGTGCCCTTTCCGCCTCTATCCATATAATAACTGAGGAGGCCAGCGTGTTTGGATTGCAAATCTTCCCGATCTGCGTCAAGGGCATTCCCATATTCCAATTGGTGGCTGATGTATTTTTTACTGTAAATGATCCAACCGGCAACGGTCGCAAGGATGGCGGAAATTAAACCACCGATTCCCCAAAGAAAGCCTTTGCCGATTTTCTTTGTGTTCTTACTCATTATTTGCCTCCGAATATTTCGGCTTATTATAATAAAGCCGTCCATATACTTTAACACATTTTAGTCCTGCGCGTGTCGCTTATGCAGTGTTTTCAATATCTTTGCATCAACTTTACCCTGTTTGGAATACATTAGGGTTATCTTAACCGTTTATTGCTTTGTTTTAATGAATCAACCCAAAACCAACTCATTCCAATAAGGGATGACAGAAGTGAAGCGCTGTCTGGTAAAATCAGGAAATGACCAAAATGTTGGAGAGCGCATGAAATCAAAGATCCTGTGGCGGATTTTGGGCAGCCTAAGTATCTTTTTCGTCCTGTGCAGCCTTATCATTGCCTTTGTGGAATATCGGAATTTTATCCAGCAGCCAACCACTTTTCCGGCGGGCAGCCGAATTGCAGGTGTTCCTGTGGGCGGTTTGGATGAAGAAGCTGCCCTCACACGGATTAAGGCGTTCTACAGCATGCCCCTCATTTTGGATGTGAACGGCGATAAGGTTCATGCTGATCCAGGCGTACTTGGCTTTTCCATGGAGGCTGGGGCGATGGCGGCACAAGCCATTGGAGAACAACAGGGGAGAATCTACTGGGATTATCTTTGGGGGCGGGGAGATCAGTCGCCCATTGATGTGCCCCTTGATGCGGATGTGGATGAAGAACAGCTCCGAACGTACCTCCTTGAAGAAATCGCACCTCGCTATACCACTCAGGCGCTGCCTGAACGGCCGATTCCTTTCACCACGAATTTTGAGGGAGGCCAGCCCGGCCAGCGGATTGATTTCGAAGGCGCGGTGTCAGACATCAAGGCTGCGTTGCTGTCCCCGGAAATTGACAGCGTCTCCATAGAGATTGTTGAAGGCGCTGAGGCTCATTTGACCTATCAAGCGCTGGAAGCCTTTTTAAGGCATAACATTAACGTCATGGGTTTTGAGGGTTTGATCGAAGTTTATCTGGAATCCATGGAAACAGGCGATATACTGCATTTCGCTGTGCAGGATGGGACATCTGTCAAGCCTGATGTGGCTTTTACCGCCGCCAGCACAATCAAGATTCCCATCATGATTTCCGTGCTGCGACGGCTTTCTGAACCGATACCAGATCATGTGATAACGTTGTTGGAGCAGATGATCGCCCTGTCAGAGAACACGCCAGCGGATACCTTAATGCAGACCTATCTGGATGAGGTTCGGGGTCCCTTGATCGTCAGCGAGGATATGGCAGACCTGGGGTTAGAAAATACATTTCTAGGGGCGTATTTGTACTTGGGTGCACCACCGTTGCAAACTTTTAAAACGCCTGCTAATTCGCGCACAGATATTAACCTGGACCCGGATAATCTTAGCCAAACTGTTTCCAGTGAGGCCGGGCAGCTTCTATCTGCAATTTACACTTGTTCTGTGGATGAAAGCGGCTTACTGACGGAGACCTTCCCCGGTGAGATCACCCAGACGGAGTGCCAACTCATGGTGGATATATTATCTGCCAATCAGATTGGTGTGTTGATTGAAGCCGGTGTGCCAGCGGAGGCAACCGTTGCTCATAAGCATGGCTGGGCGACTGAGTTGGATGGCTTATTGCATTCGATGAGCGATGTCGCAATTGTGTATACTCAGGGTAGTGATTATGTGCTGAATATCTTCATTTACGACGCCGTTCGGTTAGATTATGAGGAAGGCAACCGATTGATCGCCAGACTCTCCCAGACAGTATATAATTTCTTTAACAATGAAAAACAAGCGTATTGGTGGTTTGATTAAATTATGAAAGTAATTCTGACCCACGAGCAGGCGGATATGGACGCATTGGCGTCGCAGTTGGGCGCATGGCTGCTGCAGCCGGATGCGCTGCCGATACTGCCGCGTAAAATAAATCGCAATGGACGTCGATTCCTGGCGCGTTTTGGGGATAAACTACCCTACGTTGATTTTAATGACATGCCTCGTGAACCGATTGAGACGGTCATCCTGGTGGATACCCAATCGCTGATCACGTTAAAGGGCATGAGCGAAGACACAAAGATCGTGGTTTATGATCATCATCCTAAGCGCGGAGACCTGGACCCCACTTGGCAACTGCACTTGGTGCACTATGGGGCAAACGCTACCCAGATGGTAGCCCGTATCCGTGAAGCGGGAATTAAATTAACCCGCATCCAGGCAACAACGCTTGCCCTGGGTCTATATGAAGATACAGGGTCTTTCACCTATGGGTCCACAGCCCCGGAAGACCTAGACGCTGCCGGGTTTTGTATTGCCAGCGGTGCGGATATTGACCTCCTCAGTGAATATCTTTACCCGCCGCTTTCTTTAGAACAACGTAAACTCTATGACCGGCTTTTGAAAAACATACAGACCTATACCATTGATGATCAAACCATCCTGGCTGCCAAAGCGGACGCGATGGATGTCCAGGATGAGATCTCAAGTGTTGCCCATAAGATGCGGGACGTGCTCAATCCTGATGCGCTCTTACTCCTGGTGTTGACGCCGCAAGGGATTAGGCTGGTGGCGCGGTCAACCAGTGACAGGGTGGATGTTTCTGCTATTGCGGAAGAAATGGGCGGTGGCGGACACAAGAGAGCTGCTTCAGCTCTTATTCGCCCTGATAAAGACCTGGACGAAGAAGTCCTCCTGCAATTTCTCGATGCGCAATTTTCACAAATGATCGCCAATCTCAATAACCACATCAGCCCGGAGAAGACAGTGGGTTCCATCATGTCCAAAGACCCATTGATTCTCTCACCGGATACAACGGTTGGCGAAGCGCACCGACTGATGCAGCGTTACGGTTATGAGGGGTATCCGGTGGTATCGGATGGCGAGGTGGTGGGGCTGCTCAACCGGCGGGAAGTTGACCGGGCGATCAGTCATGAATTGGATTTGACCGTTGAAAGTTTGATGGATGCCGGGGATATCAAAATTTCACCGGATGCCTCGCTGGAAGAATTACAATCGTTGATGGGCACCAGCAGTTGGGGACAGGTGCCGGTGGTATCGCCCGAAAATGGGGAGATCGTTGGGATCGTCACACGCACAGATCTACTAAAGACGCTGACTCCCAAACCAGATATGCCGACTCAGGAAGAGATCGCCGAAAAGTTGGCAGACGCTGTTCCGCCGGCGCGTTTAGCTCTCCTGTGGTTGTTGGCATCCGAAGCTGATAAGATCAACCTGCCAATTTTTGTCGTGGGCGGATTTGTGCGCGATCTGTTACTTGAGCGGCCGAGTCTGGATTTTGATATTGTGGTTGAGGGCGATGCGATATTCTTCGCCAATCGATTGGCGGATCGTTTCGGCGGTCGTGTCCTGATCCATCAACGGTTTGGCACTGCGAAATGGGATATTGCGAATTTGCGAGAGGACTTGATTGATTTCATGCATCTTGATAGTGGGGATCCGTCCAATCTGCCGGAAAACCTGGATTTGATCACAGCGAGGACGGAGTTCTATGAACAACCCGCTGCACTTCCCACTGTTGAAAGCAGCAGTATTAAGATGGACCTGCACCGTAGGGACTTCACCATTAACACCCTTGCCCTTCGTGTGGATGGTGAGCATTACGGCACGATATATGACTATTGGGGCGGGCTGAGCGACCTGCACAAGGGGCATATCCGTGTGTTGCACGCCCTATCTTTTGTGGATGATGCCACGCGGCTTTTGCGAGCGGTGCGGTTCGAGCAGCGCTTTGACTTTCAGATTGAACCTCGAACGCTGGCGTTGATGAAAGAAAGTCTGCCTTTGTTGGATAAATTGACGGGCGCGCGGCTGCGGCATGAGATTAACCAAATTTTGGCAGAACCCAAGGCGCCTGACATGATGGCTCGGTTGGATGAATTGGGCATCCTGAAAACCATCCATCCAGCGCTTCCCTGGAATACAGCGATAAGGCAACCTTTGCAGGAACTTGATACGAAAGACATTGATCCAATCTGGGAACTTCCCGAACACTCCGATCACCTTGATCTGCGACAGACCCTCAGTTATCTGCTCTGGCTGGGAGGGCTGCCTGAGATGACACTGCGCAGCATTGCATCTCGTCTACGGTTCAAAAGCGATTTAAGGAAGCTGCTTGTAGCGACGAGCAGTCTCAACCTTGAATTGCCTGGATTAATGAACGCCAAACCCAGCTATGTTGTTCATGCGCTGGAAAAAATGCCGAGATTGGCGATATATGCTGCTTATCTTTCCAGCGAAAGGGATGAGTTCCGTAAACCTCTCGTTTCCTATGTGCGGGAATGGACATTTGTGGAACCGATGACGACCGGTGATGATTTACGTGAGATGGGATTACGCCCTTCGCCGGCTTACGGCAGCATCCTGACGGCATTGCGAGATGCCTGGTTGGATGGGGAGGTGGATTCTGTGGAAGCGGAAAAAGCTTATCTTGCCGAGTTAATTGCTGAGGTTGAATAATCTCAATATGAGCAAGGGGAATCGCGATGATAGATACGGTTGACATGGGATTGACGTTTGATCTGGCTGGTCTGGTCATACGTCAGGTCGCTGAGACTGACCTGACGGCGTTGGAGTGGGGTCAGGAATACAAAAAGTATCGGCGGATGTACGCCTCTTTATTTCGGAGTGCTCAATACGGCAGGACACTGATGTGGGTCGTGGAAATCCCGCAGGGTGAGATCATCGGGCAGGCTTTTGTCATGCTGATTAGCAGCGAACGGGATGCGGCTGATGGTGAATCCCGCGCTTATGTTTTCGCATTTCGGGTAAAACAACAGTGGCGAAATAAGGGCATTGGAACCCATCTGATGCATTTCATTGAGGATGACCTTGACCGGCGCGGGTTCAAGTTTGTGACGCTGAATGTGGCTAAAGATAATCCTAGTGCGTTGCGCCTGTACCAGCGGTTGGGATATCGGATAATTGGGCCGCGCCCGGGTGTTTGGTCTTATAAAGATCACGAGGGTAGGGTTCAGTATGTTGATGAACCCGCCTGGCGGATGATGAAGCGGTTGAATCGGCATTCATGAGGATGTTACGGTTTGTTATTTCATTGAAACTGATAGGAGCTTTTTGGTATTCAGGGTAATCACAAAGTCTAAATATTATTTCATTTCTCATAAAGAAGTGATTCCAGAAAATAGAAAGTTGAAAAGGCAAAAAAACAAAAGCCTTTTACGATTCCCTTGTTTTGGCATTGGAGGTCATGAACATGAAGAAGATATTATTATTTGGGGTTGTTCTGCTGGGTTTAATACTGTCTGGTTGCCAATCGTCAACAGCTGGGACCGAGACACCGACGGGCGCGGATGGTGAGGCCTTTGCGCTTTATCTTGTCGCCGATGAGGATATGTCGGGTACAGATTTGAATGATTATGATATTGATGCGCTTCCCTTAGCACGTGAGCCGTTGATTACCACAGATGACATCATCAGCTATAACTGGGAGGAGCATTATTTCAACGTGACACAGGAGGCATATGCAAATGTGATCACGATATTATCGCTAGGGATGCCGATGGATGGTGTGCCCTTTGTGATTGTATCTGAGGGGGAACGAATCTACGCCGGTTCATTCTGGACACTGTTATCCTCGCTCAGCTTTGATGGTGTGGTCATCCTTCAGCCCATGGACCCTACCAATGCGCCTCTATTTATCATGCTGGGTTATCCGGGTACGGAATTTTTTACAGGGGAAGACCCCCGCAATAATCCGCAATTAAAACAAGCGTTGCAGGATGCAGGCGTGTTGGAGTAGGGGGAGAAAACCGTAAACGCTGGAGGAGTAATCGTGATCAGTTCTTTTGTGAGATTCCAAAAACCCTAACACCATCGCGATAACTCTGGATAAGGATGTTCTTTGGTCTGCGGAGCAGCCAGTAGGCGGTGACGATGTCATTGATGGCTGCGGCGAAGTTCAATGAGACAACCAGCATTACGCCAGGGATGAAGTTGAGCGGGACAATGGGTATCGCAGCCAACCCGAGGAGTGTGATCAACACAACCGGTGTGAGTGAGATAATTAGATAAGCGCGACGGGGGATATGCCATTCTGGGGCTGTAGTATAAGCGGAGAAGCCGCGCACGCTGAACGTGGGGTGTTGGTGGGTGATGATCAGGAACATCAGCCAGCGGAAACCCGAATAGAGAACTGTCATCAAACCCATTGAGACGATTAATAGCAATACCCCGCGCCAGAATTCCCGCATGCCGGTGATGACCAAAATATTCTCGGTGGAGAGGTATTCCGGGCGCAGGAAGGTTAGGGTTTGCAGCAGCAGCCAACTCACGCCAAACAGCAAACCTATGCCGGTCAGGGTGAGGATCATACTTAAGCCGCGGTTGTTATTCAAATCCAGTTCGTCAATCTGATGATACGCTTCAGGCAGTTGTTGGGTTGCTTTAAGATTATTCATAAGTCCCTTGTTACTCATTCAAACATCCTATTTAATTTTAACACCATCATGGCGAAAGTGTATCGGTGGGCCAGGGGGTGAGAGAGGATTGAAGGGGTGTGATGTCTTCTGTTGGGCTGGGGGTTAACGTTGAGGTTGGGGAGACGGTTAGTGTGCTTTCGGGGAGTGTCGTGGTTATTGTGGGGGAGGATTCTGCGCGATCCGCCCTGTCGCCCCACCAGCGCAAGCCCAAAAGAAGGGCAGTCGCGAGGATGCTGACAGCAGCTATGATTGCCAGACAGCCAAGCGCCCAGCGGCGTTTCCAGGTCCCGTTTTTTGATGGGGGAACCTGGATGAGCACCACGGTGGTGTTATCATGACCGCCGCGGCGGTTTGCTATGTCAATAAGTATGTCAGGCGCTGCCGTCAGGGAATTTCCCATGATCACATCCCGGATCTCCTCGTCTGAGACCAGGTCGGTGAGCCCGTCGCTGCAGAGCATGAGGATATCGCCGGATTTGAGTCGCATCCCCTGGTTGCCCCGCGCATCCGCGTCCTTTTCGTTATCAAAAACCCATAGTCGGAAATCAGGCTCTGGCGTGTTCTTGGATCCGAGGTAGCGGCGGATGACATGGGCATTGGGATGTCTGTCGCCTTCCACGTCGTTGATAATTCCAGCGTCGAGCGCTTCCTGGACCCAGGTGTGATCTGTGCTGAGTTGGAAGAAATTCCCATTTCGAAGAAGGTAGATGCGAGAATCGCCGAGGTTGGCGGTAAAAAGGCGATCGCCGATCACCCAGGCACAAGCGCAGGTGGCACCCATGCCCGAACATCTGCGATCCGTTCTGGAAGCTTTGTAGATCTCGTCGCTGGCGCGAGTAATCGCATTGGTCATCGTTTTAAGCGGATGTCGGGTGTTGCCCCCGGCGATGGATTCGGTAATGATCGACACTCCCATTTCCGCGGCTACCTCACCGGCGCGGTGCCCACCGATGCCGTCACAAAGGAGGGCAAATGTAGAGGGCGTTTTACCTTTACGACCGGTTAAAAAATGCGTCACGCGATAGCGGTCTTCGTTCTGCTTGCCCCTCATGCCGGGATGGCTGGCGGCGCTTATGGTGAGATGCGATTTTTCAGTTTTGATCATAGATATGGTTCGTATTTTGAAACTGTGGTGCGTCTATATGATGGATCTTCATTAATTGTAAACCGAAAACCTGTTGACCCGAAATGTATCAGGTCACCAGTACGTATTTGTACATTTTCTGTGCCAATTATCCCGTAATTCACCCAGGTGCCTGAATGGGTGTTCAAATCCTGAATCCAAACCCCTTTCTCTCTAACGTGAATAAGGGCATGCACATCCTGCACATCTTCTCCGAAAACGAGGGTTTGTGCACGATTAGGGTCAGTTCCCAGCGTGGTCTTCCCATGGGTAAGATGAACCGCTTGGGCATCCGTCCGATTATCCAGCGGGGTTAATGTCGCCAGGATGGATTCCGGAAATTGCGCCGGTACTGAATTATCTGGATGGGGTTCGGTTTTTCTTTGAAGGGGGTTGTCTTTGATGGGTTTAAATATATCCTCTTGTGTGTATCGCCGCAACAACCATAGAATTAATAGAAAAAGAGCTACGCCAAGAAGTATCCCGATGAGGATAAAGGCAATCCGCTGGATGGAAATACTGGATAGCGGCTCTGGTTGATGGTATATAACTGTCAGCGGGGTCAGAATGGTTTGTGCTGTAAGTCCTATTGAATCTTCAACTTCCGCCTGGATGGCGTGTTCGCCGACTTCAATATGTGTGGGTATTTCCCATGTGAAAACGTCGAATGGGGGGGCTTTGTTCACACCAACAATGTTCCCATCCATATAAAGCCTGCTGGCGATGATCTCGCGGGGATGACCGTCTGGAAAGGCAACCATGATCTGCCAAGTTATGTATTCCGGTGCGCGAAGAACAGATGCGCTTGCTGTTTCTGATTGCGCCTGGATAGTTACTTCTGTTTGGGGTGAGACGAACATGGGGTTGGGAGGTTGGATATCCATAATAAAGGGGTGGCTTTCCCCGCTGAATTGCATACCGGCGAAGCTGGATTCTACACGGAGTGGATAGGTCCCGCTTTGCGATAGGTTGGACTCATAAGTTGCGGTGTAAAAAGCCCCTAAAGAAGAAAGATAGGTTTCTGGGTTGGAGATGGATTCCTCCCCTGTGTAATGAAAGAATTCACCACCCGTCAGGGCGGCTAAATCCATCAACGCACTGCCCTGGTCGTTGTCGAGATACAGCGGATCGCCCACCATCCACACGTTGATCTGGATTTGCGCAGCTCGCGCCTCTGCTGCAAGTGCCTGGATACCCTCTATTTGTTCTGGTGTTGGTGGCGGTGTGAGATACAGAATCACTTTATCCATTCCCAGCGGGACCACCCTTTCAGCCAGCATTCGGACGGCGGATTCTAAACCGGAAAGATCCGGTTGGAGGGCGCGGAAATTCGGCTGATAAGTTTCTAATCCGCTGATCCAATCCGCCGCGCAAGTGGCATAGCGCACTTCATCACCCTCGTTGGTCACCAAGGACCACGCATCCTCACCCTGAAAGGAACGGGCTGAAACCCATTGGCGTAAAGATTCGCTGAGTTTATCGTATCGCGAGGTGCCTGCGGCATCACGCAAATCCAACTCGCTGGCGGCGTTGACTACCAGTGTAAACAGTATCCCGCGGTACTGCTGAGTCAGTTCTGTGATGTCAACTTGTATGCCGTTTTCATAGATCTTCAGTTTTTCGGCAGATAAACCATCGGACGCGGATGCTCCGGTTTCAGGCAGCTTGAAGTCCACAGAGATGGTGGGAAAGGAATTGGTATTTGGCGGTTGGACGATAATGACATTCGACCCCTGAGCATAAACCAACTGAATTGGGCTTATCATGAAACTTGGACAACACACAACAAGAGTCAAAATAAGGTGATAAATTAACCAATTGCCAGGGGCATTCGGTCTCCCCTGGCATGTGCTTGTTGGATATTTGTTCCGGAATACTGTCATCCAAACCTTACGATGGTGATCGGGGTGGGTTTATTCTTCGTCCTCTTTGGAGATTACTGTGGGATTGAGCTCATCTCCTGCCGTCAGTCGGCGGAAGGTCAGCGTCCAGCTTACGATAATATAAGCATGTAAGACGCCGTTCAGGAAGATCATTAAGGGCAGCGTACCCAGGAACAGAACAGCTGAAATGACAAAACCGGCTGTCAGATTTGAAAAGCCTGTGGCGATTAAATTGACCAGCAAAGGGACGATGGAAATCAGCAGGGGCAGACTGATCACCAAAGCTGCAATTAACTGGCCAATGCCGAGGATCAGGAACATTAATACTACCTGCCCCAGGTTCTTGATGATCACCTGCCAGGACCGCCCAACAGCATCAAAGATACCCAATTCTTCCTCAATAATGGCGATTTGTGTGAAATACACCATCACATAAATGAACCAGCCGATGGGGATCAATAAGAACATCCCCAGTCCGCAGGTGCAGGCCGCGAGGATCACGATTGGCAGTAACAGGATGAATATGGCGAGAAAACCCGCCACGCGGTAACCGATATTGAATAAGAAAACTTTCCAATAATACGGTTTCAGGCCTTTAAAAATCTCACTGAAGGACAGCGGCTTGTCGTCTTCCGCTGCTTCATCGGCCATGCTGGTGCCTTTGATCACACCGGTCGTCCCCAGGGTACCCAACATCTGTAATATGACAGAGAGGATAAACCCGCCGATGATGACGCCCAACGCAATTAATATCCAAACCCAGATAGGAATATCCGCCAGGGTCTGGAAGAAATCTTCAAAGGCACGCTGCGTTGAGGGAGTTAGAAAGTTTGGCGCGTCAAAGGAACCGGGCTGGGTCGATGCTGTGCTACTGCCTCCGCCGCCACCGCCTGCATTTCTGCCGCTCACGCCGCAGCTTGCCAGAAAACCGAACAGCCAGAGGATCTTATGTTTCCAGATCGTTTTCCAAGCTTTTGAAAGAATTTCTCCTAAATCCATTATTTTCTCCTTTTATTATCGATCGTTGTTTTTTACGGATTACTTCATCATTATTATATATAAATTGTCGTTGAGATACAAAAGATAATCTTGGGGTATCGTGAATCGTGAGTGGGGAATGGTGAATGGTAAATGGTGATTGCGCGGGAGCAAAATAGGTGTGCTATATAAAAGACAAGGGTTGAAAAATTGTTACTCCCATTCAATAGTGCCGGGGGGTTTGCTGGTGATGTCATAGACTACGCGGTTGACGCCCCGCACCTCATTGACAATGCGATTGGCGACCTTCCCCAGCAGGTCATAGGGCAGTTTTGCCCAATCCGCCGTCATAAAATCCTCCGTTGTGACGGCTCTCAGGGCGATCACTTCCTCATAGGTGCGCTGGTCGCCCATTACTCCTACGGCCTTCACCGGTAATAAGACAGCGAAAGCCTGCGATGTGCCGGTCTTCACATCATCAATATCTCTTTGCAGGTGCAGCAGCCCCGCCTGTGCCAGTTCCTCGGTGAAGATGGCATCCGCTTGGCGCAGCTTCTCCACCCTTTCCAGAGTCAGCGGTCCCAGGCAGCGCACGGCCAGGCCGGGGCCGGGGAAGGGCTGCCGCCAGACCAGTTCAGAGGGCAATCCCAAGGCTTCACCCACGATGCGCACTTCGTCTTTGAACAAATAGCGCAGGGGTTCCACCAATTCGAAATCCATGTCCTCCGGCAAGCCGCCGACATTGTGATGGGTTTTGATGCGCTGGGCATGTTGGCGTTCCGGCGCGCGGGATTCGACTACATCAGGGTAGATAGTGCCTTGAACCAGGAAGGGCGGGTTCCCCATCTTATGCGACGTAGTTTCGAACAGGCGGATGAAGGTCTCGCCGATCACGCGCCGTTTCTCTTCTGGTTCGGTTACACCTTCAAGATTGCTGAAGAATTCCTCGATGGCATTGATGACGGTCAGGTTCATCCCCAATTTTTCACGGAAGGTCTCTTTGACCTGAGCCACCTCGTTTTTCCGCATCAAACCTGTATCCACAAAGATGGTGGAGAGCTGGTCGCCGACGGCTTTTTGTACCAGGGTTGTCGCAACGCTGGAATCAACACCACCGCTGACCGCAGAGAGAACGCTGCCGCTGCCCACCTGGTCGCGAATATTTTGAACAGCCTGCTCAATGATCGACTTCGGCGTCCAATTTCCTTCACAGCGGCACACATCATCCACAAACCGGCGCAGGATATCCTTCCCTGCGGGCGTATGATGCACTTCTGGATGGAATTGCAGGCCGTAATACCCCCGGACATCATCACCGATGGCGGCGATAGGGCTGTTTTCTGTCTTTGCAAGCACAGCAAACCCCTCAGGGGGATGTTTAATGCGGTCGCCGTGGGACATCCACACCTCGGGGGGATCGTTCTTCCGCAGCAAAGGTGAGGGATGAATAACCTGAATTTCAGCGAAACCGTACTCCCGCTTGCCGGCATGAACAACCTTTCCCCCCAGAGAAGCCGTCAGCGCCTGCATCCCATAACAAATGCCGAGGATGGGCAGGCCTGTCTCCAGGACATAGGTAGGAAGGTAAGGCGCATTTGTCTCATAAATAGAACCCGGTCCGCCTGAAAGGATAAACCCTTTGAGGTCATACGACAGTACCGAGTCTGGGGGCGCGTTCCAGGGCAATAATACCGAGTAGACCTGAGCTTCCCGGACACGGCGGGCGATGAGTTGTGTGTATTGCGAACCAAAATCCAAAATGATAATGGTTTCAGTCATGAGATTTACCAGCCTTTTCGCTGACCAGGTGCCAGTGCCATTGGGGGATGGTTTGATTGGGCCCGCCGTTGGTGATCAGGCGGTAACCGTGGGTTTCGAGATCAAAATCGGCGACCAGGGATTGGACGGTCTCGATCAAATCGGTATAGAGACCTCCCACAAGTGGCGCAGCCGTCAGCGAAGGTAGGCTCTGTTTTGGCAGGATGAGAATGTGCAGGGGATACTCCGGCTGGGGATGGTGAAACGCCACCCAATGCGTACTTTCATAACAACGATCAACCGGCAAGAAAGAGTCCATATGATTAAAGAAGAGAGTGACCAGCGGACGAAAGGGTCGCAGCCGCCCGGCATGGAGCAAAAGCAATAGAAATTTATTTTTCAGCGAATATGATCTGGCCATTATCCATTGAGGTAATGGGAACGAGGGCTTCAATGGGAATATTTAGGTAAGAAAGCAGATCCCGGCCGCCCTCAAAAGTCTTCTCGATCAGTGCGCCGATGCCCACCAGGGTAGCGCCGGCAGTCTGCGCCAGGCGCACCAGGCCGGCAATTGTTGCACCGGAAGCGAGGAAGTCGTCAATGATCAGCACCCGTTCGCCGTTCGCCAGATATTCCGGCGAGATGATCAGTTCCACCATGTGACCTTTGGTATGCGAGGGTGCTACCGTCAGATAAACCGTGTCCGGCATGGTGATCGGTTTATGCTTGCGGGCATATACCACCGGGACATTCAGGTATTTCGCTGTCATTAAAGCTGGCGCGATCCCCGATATCTCCGCGGTGAGCACTTTGGTCGGTTTGACAGACTTGAATCGCTCTGCCAACTCCTGCCCGCAGGAGTCCATTAAAACTGGGTCCACCTGATGATTGATAAAGGGATCAACTTTCAGAATGCCGTTCCCCAGATTTTGACCTTCCTGTTCAATGCGTTTTTTTAAGGGTTCAAACAAGATTATCCTCCACCTATTGAATAAATTGTTAGGAATATTTTACATTGTCCCGGGTGAGCTTCGGTTGAAAGGGGTGATCTTTAACCGATTATTAACCAATGCCATCGGGATCCTTATCTTTATTGGCAGGTTGAGCGGTATCCCGCCGACGAAGGCGGTAGAGAACCTCCTCCAGGATCTTGCGATTGAAGCTGACCAGGTCGGCGATCAGCCCGATCAGGAAGGTCACAAAGCCCACGATCAGCAGGACGGCTGTTAGGATCAGGGACTGCACCATGCCGGAGCCCTGCCCCTGGAGGTAATAATATAGGAAGCGCCCGCCGAGGATCAGACCTGCCAGGATGAAAACGGCGCTGATCACGGAAAAGATGCGCAGGGCGCTGTACATGGTGAAGGAGCGCACGATGGTGGCGGTGGAGTTGACCAGGTAATTGCGGATGCTGCGGAACAAGCGCGAGGGGCGCTCCGGAGGATTGGTTTCAACGGGCAGGAAGGCCACCCGCACGCGGTTAGCGCCGGCCTGGATCAGGGTTTCCAAAGTATAGGAATAATTGCTGAGCACCATCGTCTCCAGTGCCACTTTTCGAGTGAAGGCGCGGAAGCCGCTGGTGGCATCGGGGATGTCAAAGCCGGCGGTGGCAGAGACGACGCGGCTGCCCACCACCTGCAGGAAGCGTTTGTGGAGGGGGAAGTGTTCAATGTCCCCCACACCGCGGTCGCCGATGACCATTTCAGCCTCATCCGCCAGGATGGGCTGGACGAGTTTTTGAATGTCCTCAGCTTTATATTGGTTATCGGCATCGGTGTTGACGATCACGTCCGCACCCAACCGCAGGCTGGCATCCAGCCCGTGGGCGAAAGCCTGCGCCAGGCCCATATGGCGGGAAAGATAGGCGATATGGTCAGCACCGTTTTCACGCGCCACTTCCGCCGTGGCGTCGGTGCTGCCGTCATCCACGATGAGGATCTCCACCTCATCAAAACCTTTTACGGTTTTAGGGAGCTTGGGCAGCGTTTTTGGGAGGGTGTCCGCTTCGTTGAAACAGGGGATTTGAATGATCAGTTTCATGGGCTCATGGTTTGTCATATGAATTTAGTTTAGTATATCATGGTGTAGGGGATAGAAGAGATAGGTATTGGGTATTAGGTAATAGGTATTAGGTTATGAAAACTTTAGAAAATGGATTGGTTCTAATTACGAGTGAGGATGATATCAACATAGATCACTGTACGATAAGTGAACACACAGAATAAGAATTGCTGTTTATTTATTCTTCTTCTACAAGCTCTTTAAATCGCGGATGATTTCTAAGGTTTTCAAGATCTGGGTCTTGTTTTGCCCATGATTTCGTTACTTGATCCTTCTTTATCGCTGTTTCTAAAAGATTAAGACTGCTTTCAATATTTTCTGAAATTGCCTCAATGCATGCTTGGTCATATTCATTCACATTTTCAATATATTCCCGCACTCTGGCAAACATTTTTTGGGATTCCTCATGTTTGCCAAGTTTCTTCATGACTGCTGCAAAACCAGCAAGGATAACAGGGTCATTGGGCTTTATTTTAATTAATCCTTGATAAATGGATTCTGCCTTTGTAAATTTCATTTGCATTCTGTATATTGACACTAAATTGTTATAGGCACCAGCAAGGTCGGGATCTGCTTCAATCGCCTTTAGATATTCAGCCTCCGCTTCTTCCAGCTTGCCTTGATCTTTATACAGTACCCCCAGGTTGTAATGGGTAACAGCATCATTGGGATCTGCCTCAATCGCCTTCTTCCAAGCAGCCTCCGCAGCTTCCGGCTTGCCTTGATCGTCGTACAGTACCCCCAGGTTATAATGGGCAGTAGCATCATGGGGATCCGCCTTAATCGCCTTTTTCCAAGCAGCCTCTGCGTCTTCCGTCTTGCCTTGATTTTTATACAGTCCCCCCAAGTTAATATAGGCAGCAGCAAGATCAGGATCCGCCTTAATCGCCTTTTTCCAAGCAGCCTCTGCGTCTTCCAGCTTGCCTTGATCCTTGTACAGTACCCCTAGGTTATAATGCGCAGCAGCATGGTCAGGATCTGCTTCAATCGCTTTCAGATATTCAGCCTGCGCGTCCTCCAGCTTGCCTTGATCGTCGTACAGCACCCCCAGGTTGTAATGTGCAGCAGCAAGATCGGGATCCGACTTAATCGCCTTCAGATATGCAGCCTGCGCGTCCTCCAGCTTGCCTTGATCTTTATACAGTGCCCCCAAGTTGTTATAAGCCCCAGCATAGTCAGGATCTGCTTCAATCGCCTTATTCCAAGAAGCCTCTGCTTCTTCCAACTTGCCTTGATTTTTATACAGTAGCCCCAGGTTGTAATGAGCAGCAGCATGACCGGGATCCGCCTTAATCGCCTTCTTCCAAGCAACCTCTGTGTCTTCCAGCTTGCC
Organism: uncultured Candidatus Brevefilum sp.; assembly: GCA_964575595.1. Classification (GTDB taxonomy): domain Bacteria; phylum Chloroflexota; class Anaerolineae; order Anaerolineales; family Anaerolineaceae; genus Brevifilum. Next base: position 49,629 of record CAZNRI010000006.1, on the reverse strand, counting down.
TTGATCGTAGTACAGAACCCCCAAATTGTAATGAACAGCAGCAAGATCGGGATCAGCCTTAATCGACATCTTCCAGGCAGTCTCCGCATCTTCCAGCTTGCCTTGATCGTGGTACAGAGCCCCCAAGTTGGTATGGGCAGCAGCATGATCGGGATCAGACTTAATCGCTTTCAGATATTCAACCTCAGCGTCTTCTGTCTTGCCATGATCCTCGTACAGTGCCCCTAGGTTGAAATGGGCAGCAGCAAAGTTGGGATCTGCCTTAATCGCATTCTTCCAAGCAGTCTCTGCGTCTTCCAGCTTGCCTTGATCCTTGTACAGTACCCCCAGGTTGTTATAAGCATCAGCATAGTCAGGATCTGCTTCAATCGCCTTCTTCCAAGCAGCCTGCGCGTCTTCTAGCTTTCCTTGATTTTTATACAGTATCCCCAGGTTGTAATGGGCATCAGCATAATCGGGATCCGCCTCAATCGCCTTCAGATATTCAGCCTGCGCGTCTTCCAGCTTGCCTTGATCATCGTTAAGTACCCCCAGGCTGTAATGGGCTGCAGCAAGATCGGGATCCGCCTCAATCGCCTTCAGATATTCAACCTCCGCGTCTTCCAGCTTGCCTCGATCATCGTAAATTAGCCCCAGGATGTTATGGGCTATGGCAAAACCAGGATTATTGGAGATCGCTTGTTGCAACGCGAACTCAGCTAATTCCAGCTTCCCTAGAAAATATGTTTTTATGGCCAACTCAATAGTCAGTCTGGTTTTTGGATGAGGAAGATTATTTTTTCTAATTAATCTTCTTAGTGCAGAGACTTTTCCCCATTTCTTGAACCAGAGCATACATTTATTAAGAGCTTCTTCTTTGTCAATCCGTCCTTCACATGCAGGATCAGGAATAATAACCTTTCTTACTGTTTTAGATTCATTACGCATAGTTATTCCATAGGGCTCCAACCATTCCCATATTCTTTTTTCATTTTTCTTTAGGATATGAAATTTTCGCCAGCTTAGGGCTTTTGCAATCCAATACGCAAAATCCATAATAGCGAAATAGTAAGGGGTGATACCAATTGTGTAAAAAACATCTAAAGATTTCAAAATAAAATCAGCTTCAGGAATATCATCATATAAATCATTGCGCACTACTTTCCACGCTGCAATGAGTTCTGATCTAATATACTTTTCTGCATGTTTGCTTGAGATGTTGTTATGACCATCTCTCACCAATCTCTTTAGCGTGAAAAACATTCGATATGGTGAACCATCTGAATGTTTTGCAAACACCTCCCTAGCCTCATCAGATATTTGCACGCCTAAAACACCAGCTAGATTGTCAACAAATCGCAAAGTCTCATCACGATGGAGAGGTCGAACAACAACAGTTCGAAACCCAAGATTCTTTAACCAGAGCCTATCCTTATCTGAGTCAATTTGGTCACTACGCGCAGTAGCGATGACGTAATATCTAGAACAGCGTTTAATGACAGTCAGCACTTCTGCAAGGTTTTCTCGTGGTAGTCCGTTGATATTTCGTGTAATTTCATCCAACAAGAAAACGGCTGGAGATCCAAAATCCAGTTTCCGGTTCATTGCGGTCCTAGCACTTTCCGGTGTTGGATATAATCCAATAGATTTGGTAAGATCAAAAACTCTTTTTGGAGGAACAATGCCATCCTCAATCAACTGCCTGATGAATTCAGCAGCCTCTCTGGTTTTCCCAATCTTAGATCGACCTTCGAACAAATACAAACCTGATGTGCGCAGCATTTCATCAGTGATAAGCTCTCGATCGATCCAATTAATGCTGATTTGTTCCTCACTCATCTTCCTTAGAAGGAACTCTTCTGGTGTGGTTGGAACGAGTAATCCCTCTTCCTCGACAACTATCCTGGACCGCTTGCGTTCCTTTATCTTTTCTGCGATAAGCGGACTTAAGAAAATTGATATACTTGATATGATGAGAGCGAAAACTGGTATTAAAATATTGGATATTGTGTTAATAAGTTTAAGTTTTTCCTGACGGGGAAAAAGAAAATTTAGGATCGGCGTTTTTAAGTAATGCCAGGTAAAAAACAATAATCCACAAAGTAATGCAGCTACCAAAAGAAAAAGAATAACTTTTTTCATACACAAAATCCCACGCTTATTTAAACAAAAAGAACTACTAGCTATTTTATCAGATTAAAAGAATCAGACCTTGAAAAATGAAGAAAGTAGAAAGTTTGTATTCTCATCGCGCCTATTCTGGATTCTAGAGAATTGCTTCTTCATGCAAGGTATCAAAGCCTTCCCCTTGAGCGCAGCGAAACACCCGCAGGGTGCTGAGGGGAAGGTGGCGCAAAGCGCTGGAGCGAAGCGGAACGCCCATTGGGTGCCGGATGAGGTGCTCCTTTGGTTGTATTCCCCATCTTTTTACCTCATCAGTCCGCTTCGCGGACAGCTTCCCCTTTACCCCTCTGGGGGCTGCGTCGTTTCGCTCCTTGAAGGGAAGCCTGAAAAGCATATCAATCCGCTTTTAATTTTGCCGAAGATAATAAATGATTAATTAGACTTTTCAATTGTCTTTACTTCCAAAATCTAATATCCTACAGGAATTAGGTCGGTTAATCGACATGGAATGGAATGCCAGAATTATTTGTTCAAAGCAATTTAACATCAATTATAATTCCTGTTAATTGTCTCAATTCTGTTTTATTTAAAATAGAGGTCAGCCATCATGAAATCCGAACGCTTCAAGTCCTTTAATTATGCCATTGGGATGTTCGGCACGTCCATCCCCATCAACCTGCTCAAGACCTATGCAGCGATATTTTACGTTGACCGCATGGGGCTCACCACCCCTGATTTTGCACTAATTCTTTTTGTGTATACGTTTATAGATGTCCTGGATAATCCCGTGTACGGTTTTCTTTCTGACCGGACGCGCACCAAGTGGGGCCGGCGGCGTCCCTGGCTGGTGATCGGGACGCCCCTACTCGTGCTGGGGCTGATCGCATTCTACAGTACCCCCGAATTCCTCGCCGGGGATTCTCTGCTGGCTTATGCCATGCTCCTATACATCTTCACCGGCACCCTGGACTCGGTGATCAACGCCAACTATGCCGCGTTGTTTCCGGAGATGTTTACCACTGACGCAAGCCGTGCCAAGACCAACGCAATGCGCCAGGCGTTTCAGCTCGTGGCGATGATCATCAGTATTGCCCTGACACCGGTCGTGACCAATGCCATTGGCTACAGCATGACCGCTATCATCTACGGCGTTTTGGGCGGCGTGGTGATCCTGTATATGACCTTCATGTCGGAGGAAAAGGAGATCACACCTGAGGAGGAAAAACCACGCCTGTGGGACAGCATCAAGACCATGGTGAGCAACCGAAATTTCTGGATCGCGGGATTGACCAACGCTTTCTACAGCGCGGCTATGTCCATGGTGCTGGCGGGGATGCCCTTCTTTGCCAAGTATACGCTTGAGATCTCAGACGCCCAATCCACAATTCTTTTTGCGGCAGTTTTGTTAATAGCCATCGGCTGCGTTGCGCTTTGGGCCTGGTTTGTGCGCAAGTATCGCCTGATTCCTGTCTGGCGGATCGCGCTGGGGTCCCTGGCGCTGGCTTTTATCCCCTTGTTCTTCGCCCGAAGCATGGTGGGGGCTGTGATTTGCAGTGCTCTGGTGGGCTTCGGCTTTGCCGGCGTGATCACCACCATGGACCTGATCGGCGCGCGCATCATGGATGAGGACACCCGCAAATATAACGTGCGGCGCGAGGGCATCTATGCCAACGCGCTGGGCTTTATGAACCGGCTGAGCGGTTTGTTCACCAGCCTGGCTTTCCTGCTGTTATTTCACCTGTTTGGCTTTGAGAGCGGCGACAACCCCGGTGCGCAGCCCGGCACGGCTTCCCGCTTCCTGCTGACGGTCTTTCCAATGGTGATGATGGTCATCAGCCTGGGATTCTCAGTATTTTTAAAATTTTCAAATCACAACAAGGGACAAGCTGACACCCCACAACTCACGGAGGAGTAAATCATGGCTTTACTGCGACTCGATCACGTTTCGGAAACCGTCAAGGTCTGCCAACCCTTATATATGATCCTGCCCGACCCGGGCAGGATGGGTGGTGTCCCCCTGCGGGAGCGCAAAGTGCTTTACCTCCTGCATGGGCTGAGCGATAACGGCAGCGCCTGGGGGCGTTATTCTTCCATAGAAACGATGGCGAACGAATATGGCTTGGTGGTGATCATGCCCTCCATCGGGCGCAGTTTTTATACCGACCAGCCCAATGGGCAGCTTTATTTTACGTATCTTATGGAGGAGCTTCCCCGCTACCTGAAGGATGTGTTTGGACTTGACCCAAAACAGGAGGACACCCTGATCGCCGGCAACTCCATGGGCGGATACGGCGCTTTTAAAGCCGCCCTCAATTACCCTGAGCGTTTCTCCGCCGCCGCCAGCTTGTCCGGGGTGCTTTCCCTTCAAATTTTACAACTAATGCCTGATGACAAGCGGCAGGAAGAATTCAAGCTGCTCTTTGGCGCATTGGACAAGCTTGGTGGCACCCAGCATGACCCGATGGTCTGGTTGAAGAAGGGAGCCCAAAACCCGGAAGCCCTGCCGAAGTTGTTCGTCGCCTGCGGTAAGCAGGATGATTTGTATCCTGTCAACCAGATGTTCTATGCCGCCTCTCAGGAACTGTGTGTGCTGGTTGACTATGTTGAAGAAGATGGGAAGCACGATTGGTATTTCTGGGATAAACACATCCGGCGTTTTATAAAAAAGGTGTTGGGTGAGCCTCCCAAAGATTAAGGAGATCAAACCGTGCAAAAGAAGGATTTGGAAATTTATATTCCTAACGACAAAGAGGGCGCCTATTTCACACTCCCGTTTACCATGCCGGAGGACATTGCTGAATTTCAGCTCAGCTATCACTATCCGTCATATCAAGAGCAGGTACGAACCGTTGACGCGGGGCAATTTAACTCCCGCCAGCGGATCAATATTATTGATCTGGGCTTGATCGGACCGGATGGGGAGCAGGTCGGCGTCTCTGGCTCGAATAAGGAAAGCATCACCCTCAGCGCCAACCGTGCTACGCCTGGTTATACCCCGCGACCGCTGACGCCGGGAGTGTGGGAGATCCTCATTGGCGCTTACAAAGTCGCGCCGGATGGTGTCACCGTTCGTTATGCATTGACCTTTACCCCGAAAAAGCGAGCCCTGTTCATCGGCGATATCCATACCCATACCGTGGCATCGGACGGCGTCCTGACCGTTGAAGAACTGGCTGCCCATGCCCGGAGTCACAGGCTGGATTTCCTGGCTATCACGGACCACAACAACATGCCCAACTCAGCTCTCCTGAATTCAATCCCAGGCATCACCCTCATTCCAGGCGTGGAATGGACCCATTATCAGGGGCATGCCAATTTCCTGGGAGTGGACCAACCCTATGATGAGCCATTCTTCACCAACAACGACACCGAGGTCAAAGACCGATTCCAGTCCGCCCGTGAGCGGGGGGCGACGATAGTTATCAACCATCCCGCCGACCCGGGCTGCGGTTTCCATTTCGACCTGGAGAAGCTACCCTTTGACTGTCTGGAAATCTGGAACGGCCCCATGCGGGAGAGCAACCTGCGGGCGGTGGGCATGTGGCAGGCCATGTTGGAAGCGGGGCGGAAGATCCCGGCTGTGGGCGGCAGCGATTATCACAAAGATAATTTATTCCAAATTCTCGGCGGCCCCTGTATGGGCGTATACGCCATGAGCAATCAACCCGCTGACCTGTTGAAGGCGATCCGGGCGGGGCACAGCTTCATCCGCTTTGCGCCGCAGGGACCTTCTCTGGAAATGCGCGCCGGTAAGGCGATCATGGGTGATACTGTGGACTGGGATAAGGATCAACACCTTGAAATAGAAGCACAGGGGCTGCAAAAGGGCGACATGGTGCGATTGATTCACAATCAGGAAAGCATTGACCTGTTCCAGGCAACTGAGGATGGGGACTGCAGCCTGGCTTATTCCGTCAGAGCCCCTGGATTTTTACGCGTTGAGATACATCGTACATTCCTGCCGGGAATTCCGCCCCTGCCGGCGTTGATCGCTAATCCGATCTATTTTTCGGAAGGATGATGATAAAAAACAGGATTGGTAAAATTATGGCGTTGAGCAAAATGACGTTGATAGAGATCTCAGTGTGAGCCTCTATTCCCCGCTTTCGCCTTTCTTCTCAGCAGCTTTCACCAAAAATGAACCGCCGAGTGTGAAGAAGGCAATTCCCGCCAAGCCCAGCCAGCCCACCCAATCACCTAATACTGTGTTGGGTGTTCCCTTCCCTCGTCCAATCTGAACATCTGCCACCAAGGTGGCACCGCCGCCTTCGGGGTAGGCAGCCAGGGCTTTGATCTCCCCAAGGGGATCCACAATCACAGAGTCATATCCGCCATCCGATTTGACTATTGCCACGCGGTTTTCTATAGCGCGGAAGACCACGTGGGTGTAATGGGTCTCAGCGATGGCACCCCAATCGTTGGAGGGTACGCCGATCAACTGTGCGCCCTGTGCAGCCAGATTACGGGCGGTATCTGTGTAATCCAGGTCGTAACAGATGATCGTGCCCAGGATGCCAAGTTTCGTATCGTATACCGGGTAGGTGCCGCGGGTTGGGCTGGTCTCCCCGCCGAAGAGGACGGGGTGATCTTTGCCGAATACTCCTAGAAATTCTCCATCCGGGTTGATGATGGTGGCTTCGTTGCGGAAGGTGCCGTCCCCCAGGTTGACGACATAGCCGACGACCAGATGAATATTCAATTCCTGTGCCAGGTCAGCCAGGCCAAGGCGATCATCCGCCTGTGGGTCGAAGAGCATAGCACCCTCCGGCCAGACGACGAAAGCCGCGCCCTGCGCTGCAGCCTGACGGGTTTGTTCGATCATCTCCGCATGAAGATCGGCAAGCAGCCCTTCTTGCCCCTGATTACCCGTGCGGATGGGAGAGATCTCGGGTTGAATCGCCCCCACGGTGACGGTGGACCCTGTGGGGAATTGGAGGAGTATGATGCTGAGCACGATCCACAGGATCAGGGCGATGCCTGTGCCGTTGGCCCAACGCCTGACGGTTTTAGCGGGTATGGGCGAGGGGCGATTGAACCAGGCGCTGCGGTCGATCCAGTAGATTATTCCTAAGGCTAAAACCAGGTTGACCGTCATTACCAGCATGCCCTGACCGATGATACCGAAGATGCTGGCGGGTTGGATGAACCACGTCTGCCGATAGAGGGGATAGGCGATGAAACCCCAGGTGCCGGCGATGGGGATGAACAGGCGGATCATCTCAATTCCCGCCCAGGAGAGCGCTCCTTCCAACACAAACCAGCGGTAGTGGGTTTTCTCGTTGAAACCCCGTTTACCGAGATCAAAGATGAAGGCAAATAAGGCGGCTATCAGGGGGAGATAGATCATATATGTACCGGTTGGGTTGAATATGAAGCCCATATAACCTTCCAGCCAGATGCCAATGGCTAACGCCGTGGGCAGGCTGGAGAGTTTGGGCGGCATGAAGCGGTTCTGTGCGACGAGCACGGGCACCCAGCCGATGAAGATTAGCGGCCAGATTTCAAATGGGGGAAAAGCTAACACGAACGCAACGCCGCTGACTGCGCCTAAGATGATTCCTAAAAGGGCATTTAAGGTTTTTCTATGTTTCATCACATTTCCTTTTCTTCCCAAGTATTGTTAAGTATATGTATTGAACGTTCTCAATTCTAAAAGTGGCTCTTCTGAATTGTATTAGAACTCGAGCAGTATCTTCATGACAGCTTCTGTATCCGCCAGGTTGTCCAGAAGGTAATCCGGTCTGTGTTCTTCCAGAACCTCTCGGTGATAAGTGCCTGTGGCGACGCTCAAGATTTTTGTGTCGGCATGCCTTGCGCAGGCGATGTCCAGTGGGGTATCGCCGATGACCAGGGCTGAATCCGGCGGGATAGGGGACCCCATCATCTGCCCAAGCCGGTAAAGCGCCAGATTCGGCAGGGTGTTTCGGTCTTGGTGTTCACTGCCATAAGCGCCGAAAGCAAATAAATCCGGATCCAGACCCACTGCCCGTAGCTTGTGCGGGACAGCTTCACGCACGTTGCCGGTGACCAGCCCCAGGATGAAGCGGGGATTGTCCTTCAATTGCTCCATCAACGCTGCCACGCCTGGCAAGAGGCGCATCTGGAAAGTCGGCGCAGCCATTTCTACATGATGGGAATAAGCTGCAAAGGCTTCGACCCGACGGGCTTCGATCTTCTCTAAATCCAGCCCCGCCATTTGCATCAATTCGGTGAGGATTTGCCAGTCTGTCTTGCCTGCCATACCATGGGTTCCAATGGGTCCGGTAAGCCCGTAGATGTCGGTCAGTGCCCTTCGGAAACACGTTCTGCCTTCACCCTTTGAATCCAGGAGGGTGCCGTCAATATCAAACAATAAAACTCTTTTATTCTTTTCTTCCATGCTTCCTATTTTAACTGCTGTTTTGCCTAAATAGTGTATTAATTCGATCATGATTTATTTGTAACCTGATTTTGAGGGTTTTGTGGTTAAATTAAGAGGACAAATTCTTGTGTGCTGGAAGGATGCTATAATGACGATAAATTACCGCCTGTGTCTAGTTGGCTTTGGCAATGTTGGCAGGGCTTTTGCCAGGCTTCTGATGAAGAAGAAAGAGGAGTTGGCTTCACGCTATAATCTCTCGGTGAGGGTGACCGGCATCATCACCGGCAGGCATGGACAGGCGATTGACCCCAAGGGCTTGGATTTGGAGAAGACATTGGATTTGGTTGAAAGCGGGGAAAGGCTGAACGCCCTCAGCGCAGTTGAAGCGCCCATTGAGACCAAGGCCTTCATCACCCACTGTCCGGCGGATGTGATGTTCGAGACCACGCCCGCCAATCCGCAGAGCGGACAACCCGCGCTGGCGCATATTCAAACCGCGTTGAAAAACGGCATGCATGTGGTGACCGCCAACAAAGGCCCTGTGGTGCATGGCTATCAAACGCTGCGGGATCTGGCGGAGGGGGAGGGACTGCGCTTTATGTTTGAATCGACGGTGATGGACGGCGCGCCGATATTTGCCCTGTTCCGCCAGCCGCTGGTCGGTGCAAATCTAATTAGTTTTCGCGGCATCCTTAATTCATGCACCAATCTTCTACTTGAGTTGATGGGGGGGGGCAAAACCCTGGAGGAGGCTATTGCCTATGGGCAATCCATCGGCATCACCGAGACAGACCCCAGCAATGATGTGGACGGCTGGGACGCCGCTATCAAGGTAGCTGCGCTGGTGACCGTCTTGATGGGAACGCCGATGACCCTGCAGGAAGTTGACCGCACCGGTATCCGCGGAGTCACGCCGGAGATGATGAAAGCGGCAGCGGAGGCGGGGGAGCGCTGGAAACTGGTCTGTTCCGCAGAAATGATAGATGGCGCAATAGCGGCGAAAGTGGCGCCAGAGCGCGTTGGCCCTGATTCGCCGCTTTACAGCGTGAATGGGACCAGCTCCTACTGTCAGTTCAAGCTGGACATGCTCCCCGGACTGGGCATACTGGAGAGCGACCCAGGACCGGAAACCACTGCTTACGGGCTGCTGGCGGACTTTCTGAATATCCTTGAGGTGGCGTGATCATGGAGGGACCAATTTTTTTAGCCTTGGGTAGCAACCTCGGCGATCGCGAAGCAAACCTGCGGAAGGCGAAGGATCGTTTGTCCTCACAAATGAAAATCGTGTGCGAATCGCCGATTTATGTCACCCCGCCCTGGGGTTATGAAGACCAGCTGGATTTTCTCAATCAAGTGATCCAGGTTACGCCTAGACTGGAACCTGTCCCGCTCCTGTTTTTCTTGAAGGCCGTTGAAGATGAAATGGGGCGGGAGGTCACTTTCCGTTATGGGCCGCGCCTGATTGATCTAGATATTCTCTTCTATGGTCAGCGTGTCATCCGGGAGGAAGCGCTGCAAATTCCCCATCCCAGGTTGCACGAACGTGCCTTTGTCTTGGTCCCCCTCAACGATATTGCACCGGACTTCATACACCCCGTTCTGGGCGAAACGATCCGCGACCTCCTGTCGAAGGTTGATGCGGAAGGTGTGAGGCGCTTGTGAGCGTTGTTTTGGCGTTCCTCGCCCTGCTACTGCCCGGACTGGCTTGGTGGACCTGGCTGGGTAAACGGGAACAGGACCCCTTGGTTTCCCTGGCGCATATCATTGGAGTCAGCGTTTCTATCATCCTGCTGATAGCAGAGTTTGTATTTATCATTGGGGGCAGTTTCTCCGGGCTTGGGATTGCGATTCTTTTTTTAATTATCATGGGATTGGCCTTGTGGGGCTTTCTCCGGCGTGATGTGAGATTTGGCCGAAAATACCGCCTGCAATTACTTATCGGTATGGTTTTCTTGGGGCTGGCTGTCACCTGGCGGCTGTACCAGGCACGGGAGCTGTTGCTGCCTAACTGGGTGGATTCACAGCACCACTACCTGATCATACGCGCTATCCTGGAAAAAGGTGGCCTCCCGGGGGACCTTTCCCCCTATCTCCCCGTTCCATTGTATTACCACTACGGCTTTCACGCCCTCACAGCCCTGTTCACCGCGCTGAGCGGTTTGGAGATCGGGGCAGCTATGCTCCTGTTGGGACAGGTGCTGAACGCCGTCATTGGTTTATCCGTCTACGCTTTAGGGAAATCGCTATGGAAAGATTGGCGGCCGGCAATCGCGGCTGCGCTTCTGGTGAGTTTTGCTACCCGCATGCCCGCCTATTATCTCAGTTGGGGGCGCTACACTCTCACCACCGGTTTAGTCCTGCTGCCGTTGGCAATTGGTGCTGCACTGGGGCTGCCTGAGAAAACCCAGAAAAGAAACTCAATCATGGCCCTTGCGCTGCTGACGGCGGGCGTCCTGCTCTCGCATTACTTCGCCGGCTTACTGCTGGCCTTATTCCTTATCCTACTGACGATCACCCACCTGATTTTAAATCGCCACCAGTTGCGCTCAGCCCTTGGAAGTACTTTTTGGATGTCGGGCGGTGGGATATTGGGGCTGGTGCTGGCTGCGCCCTGGCTGCTGCGGGTATGGCGCTATGCCAGCACATCATCGGGCGTGCAGTCCAGGCTGCCCGACACACTGGATACGATCCTCAACGGCGGGGGCGGCTGGGATTACATCTGGCAGTTGTTGGGCCCAGCGAGCAACCACTGGCTGCTCCTTCCGGCGGGCGTTGGTCTGCTGATCGCCCTGATCCGGCGTATAGGGGTGTCCTTTGGACTGTGGAGCTTCGTTCTCGCTGCCCTGGCTCTGCCCTGGACGGTGGCACTGCGACCCTTCCGCCCAGATCACTTCGCCATCATCCTGTTCCTGCTGGTCTCGCTGTGGGCGGGTTGGCTGTTCTGGAAGATTGGAGATCTGGCAGGAAGCCGGCTTAAACAGCGCTGGGTGCCCCTTGTATTACTTTCGCTGTTCGTAGCGGGCTGGACGGCTTGGGGGTATTCATTCAGCTCGGACCTCATCAACCCGGTCACTGTCCTGGTTACTGAGGCTGATCTGGACGCGCTGGCATGGGTTGAAGCCAACACACCACAGGACGCCCGCTTTTACATCAACACAGCCCATTGGCAGGACGGGGTCTATCGCGGGGTGGACGGGGGCGGTTGGCTGCTGCCGCTCACCGGGCGTTGGGCGCTGGTGCCGACGGTGTTTTACGGCTTCTCGCCCGATATGGAATTGCGGGAACAATTGCGAGGGTGGGGGGAGGAAGCAGGCGACATCACGACATGCTCGGCGGAATTCTGGGCGTTGGTGGAGGAAGCGGAAGTGGGCTGGATTTATATCCGGGAGGGCGTGGGGAGCTTGGGGCCGGAGGGGCTGGCGGGGTGCGTGGGAGTGCGGGAGGTGTATGGGAAAGATGGGGTGAGGATTTTTAAAATTTTTGATTAGCCTTATGTTTGCTTTCTTTATGAGCCGTTGATGGTATGATTTTAAAAAATTATTATTTAATGATTTATAACTAATTATTTATCAATGATTGGATAAATTAATTTATGAAAATTTGTTACTTTGGAACTTATCGGCAAGGGTATTCACGAAATAAAATCATGATTGCTGCTTTGCAAAAAGTTGGCATTGAAGTCGAAGAATGTCATGTTCAACTTTGGCATGGTATTCAGGACAGAGTAGAGATTGTTACTGGAGGATGGAAACGACCTTCATTTTGGTGGCGTATTGTTCGTGTCTATTTTAAGTTAATAATAAAATCTATTAAATTAAAGGATTTTGATATTCTTATGGTTGGTTATCCTGGCCAGTTCGATGTTTTTTTTGCGAAAATTTTGGCTGTTATTCGAGGTAAACCTCTGGTTTGGGATGTGTTTATGTCAATCTACTTAGTATCAAAAGAACGTAAACTTGATAAAAAGAATCGTTTCACAATCAATTTGATTCGCTTTGTAGAAAATCTATCGCTACAATTACCAGATCTATTACTTCAGGATACCGTGGAATATGTTAGATGGTTTAGTTCGGAATATGGAATTCCTGACGAGAGATTTCGTATAGTCTCAACAGGTGCTGATGATCGAATTTTCTCTTCGAGAAATAGTTCCAGAAAAGACAAAAAATTTCTTGTGTTATATTACGGTACATTCATTCCTAACCATGGTGTGATGAAAATCATTCAAGCTGCTGTTCTTCTGCGGAATGAGAAAAATATTTATTTTGAATTTATAGGAGATGGACCAGATAAAAAGTCTGCTGAAATGTATTCTATAGAGCATCAACTAAATAACGTCCGATTTCTCACATGGATGCAACAAGAGGAGTTGCTTGATTATATTGCAGGAGCGGACATTTGTCTTGGTGCTTTTGGGAATACCCCCCAATCATTAATGACAGTACAAAATAAAATATATGAATGTATGGCGATGGGAAAACCAATAATTACAGGTGACAGCCCAGCTCTTAGGAACAATTTGCCTGATAAGACTGTAATCTTGTGTAGTAGAGATAATCCCCAAGATATTGCTATAGAGATTTTGAGGTTAAAACGAAACCCCACCCAAAGGAAATTACTTTCAGATAAAGCTGAAGAAACATTCCGCAGAAATTTCAGCACTGAATGTCTAGGGCAAAGAATGAAGACCTATTTTTCGGAATTGATTAAAGAGTAATTTATTTTATCGTCAATATTAATTCATCTATATAATCTATTCACTAAATCATTGCCGAATGAATTTGACTTAAGGAATGAGAAATTTGTTTTCTGAATAAATAGATGGCGTTGATTTATTAATATGCTAACCATTCTCTATGGAGATTAAGTCTTATGGAAAACGAATATGAATTGAACGAGTTATTCATTGTTACTGTAAATTGGAATCAACCAATAGTTACGGGACAATGTATTGAAAGCATTAGAAACAATAAAATTGAGGACTCAAACATAGTGATTGTTGATAATGGTTCTACAGATACATCTGTTGAATTGTTTCATAATAATTTCCCTACTATAGTTGTATTAGAAAATGAGCAGAATTTAGGATTTTCTGGTGGATTCAATACTGGTATCAAATATGCTCTCTCAAAGGGGGCTGAATATGTGTTTATGGTAAATAACGATACAATGTTTCCGCCAAATATGATTAATATATTTTTTCCATTAGCGAAGAAGTTAAGTGCAGATATTAGTTCTCCTATTATTTTTTATGGCGACCAACCTGAAAGGATTTGGTCTGCAGGTGGGTATTTTTGTAAATTATTATCAGCACCTCTAAATGCTCACCATAGGGATAAACCAATACCTTCAAAACCAATCAGACGAGAATTTCTTACTGGTTGTGCATTATTAATACACAAAGATGTGTTTAAAAAGATCGGTCTTTTCGATGAAGACTTTTTTCTTTATTACGAAGACCTTGATTATCTGAAAAGAGCAAAAGATGCTGGACTAAAAATCTGGTTAATTCCCCAAGCCAAACTTTATCATTATGAATGCACTTCCAGCCAGGGATTAGATTCAGAAAAAGTAATTTATTGGATGGCGTTTTCTAGCCAACTCTTTTTAAAAAAACACGCTAAGATTTGGCAATGGTTTTTTATTTTTCCTTGGCAGTTCCTGCATTCAATTAAGCAGGTATTTCAATTTATTTCTAAAAAAAGGTTTAATCTTATTTATCCATATTTTCTTGGACTCCTTTCAATAAAAAAAGATAAAAATCAGTCTTTTTTCAAAACAAACATACAATAATATTTTCTAGTTACTCTGTGATTCTCAGAATAGGATATTCCAAAAGGAATGATAAACTTTCATTCTCATATAATAATGTAGATCAGGAAAAATCCATGAAGATAATACGCAATATGTTAAAATACATTCATCGAGAAATAGATGGTCTGGTTGGGCGTTTTTTTAGTAATAAAAAACCTCTTCATAAAATGCATCGAAACCGCCCAATAAATCCTTCAAAAGAAATATACAAATCAATGTGTTATTCAAAAGAAGAACACTTCTCCTTTTTTCAATTAATGCCTATGTATCGAAACCAAAACCCCTCCACCTGTGATTTAAAGGTTTATCAAGACTTATTTGTTTATTCATTTATCAAAGATTATCTACCGAAGGGCTCTAAGATCTTAGAAATTGGTGGTGGTGAATCCAGAGTCATAAAAACGTTATCGAACGATTATGAATTTTGGAATCTAGATATGCTTGAAGGTGCTGGTCATGGTCCGACAGAAATTGATCTTCAAGGAAATTTTATCCTTGTAAAAAATAATATCGGTAATTTCTCAAAAAAGCTTCAAGATGGTTTTTTCGACCTTGTATTTAGTATATCTGTTATTGAACATTTTCCCGAAGAAGAGGAAAAACTGTCGCAGATATTTGCAGACATGAAACGTGTAACAAAAGCTGATGGATATTGGGTACATTGTGTAGATTCAATACTATTTAATGATCATATTTGGATTCATCCTATGGTACAAAAATTAGTCAATGAAGTTGGTGACTATGATCTTAAAAAGATGAGGGAGAATATTTTTTCAGATAAGAATCTTTGGGTTCTACCCAAATTTGCTTATTATTCACGCTGGTTTCTCAAGACACAAAAAAAATATAAATCTTTTGGATATCCATTATCTATAAATTTAATTTTTAAGAATGTGTAAGCATGAATCAAAATCCACCAAAGAAAATAATAAAATCTCTGTTTTCTTACACAAGTGCAACAGTAATTTCTCAAGCACTTATTGCAATTTATACTTTCATTCTCATTTGGCGATTGGATGCTGAAGCTTATGGATATATCAGTGCTAATTACGCTGTAGTTCTTCTATCATCATTTTTAATTAACTTAGGACTCCATGAGTGGTTAATCAGATCTATTCAATTAAGAGAAGACGCCAAATCACTAACCGGATTTGTGATTATTTATAAGTTAATTGCAGGTTCTATTTGGGCAATTGGATTGATAGTAGTATTACCATTAATTAGGCCAGAAATTTACAGTCGGCAACTTTTGCTCATCATCGTTCTTGATGTTTGGATTGAATCGTTTTTGAATTTATTATTAGTAGACCTTTTAGGAAACAGAAAAGTTAGAGCCACATCTGTCTTATTGGTTTTTTCGAAACTTATTCGTCTATGGTCAATAATTTTTTTGATATTGATTGATTTTATGTCACTTATCAATATTGCATTATTCCGATTGATTGGAACATCTATTGTTTTTTGTGTTGCTTTAATTATTTCAAAACCTACAATTCCACATATTAATAAAAATAACATTTTGGAGAATTTTCGTTCCTCTTTAATTTTTAATGCGGCAGAAACGCAGAATTTAATTTTTCAACAACTTGATCTGAATTTGCTGACATTTATTAACGGGAATCCCGAATTTATTGGAAATTATTCTGTTGTCATTAGTATATTTAATATGATTATGACGATACCAATGGGAATCACATCACTTATTCTGCCAAATTCAATTGAAGCACGAAAAAATTCTTCTGCCTCATTTAAGAAAAAGATGAAATATATTTATTTAGGTTTTTTTATGTTAGGGATATTGATTTTTGTAAGTCTTCGTTTTGTAAAACTAGAATTTATTTATAATTTTCTAAACAGGAGTTACAATAGTGTTATAGATGTTATGCTTCTTTCCAGCCCTGTATTATTGTTCAAAACAGTTAACCAATCTAATAAGGTTTATCTATTATCTATTGAAAGAGAAAAAAAACAACTTATTCCTCTCCTTGTGGCAATCATTAGTAAAATACTCTTGGGTTTTATCCTAATCAATCATTATGAATTGAACGGAATGATATGGGTAAGTATTATTAGCGAAGCGATTCTTTTTTTTGGTTTCACTTGGCAAGTAATTCGCTGTCATTTTTAACAAACAAATTGATGATATGAAAATTTTGTTCATTGTGCAAAACATTATTGGGCTCGGTACATATTTCAGAGCTTTTGAATTAGCGAAAGCTCTAAGAAAGCTAGATCATGAAGTTACTCTATTGACCTCATCTCCGGAATTATTTAAAAAGGCATTTGTATCCTATATTGATGGGGTTGAAGTCATTGCTGTTTCTAATTGTTTACCTGGACCAACTCGGACTGGGTGGGATCTGTTTAATTTTTTTTGCAGGATAAATATTATTAAATCAAGGAAATTTGATATTGTGCACGGCTTTGAATCCAGGCCAACTGTCATTTATCCTGCATTAATGATGAGGCGAAAAGGAATACCATTATATTTAGATTGGGCTGATTGGTTTGGGAAAGGTGGTTCTGTTGAGGAAAGACCCAATCCAATTTTCCGCAATATACTACGTCCTATTGAGACCTTTTTCGAAACGCATTATAGGATGCATGCTAATGGAACTACTGTAATTTGTAAGACCTTAGAAAAACGAGGAAAAGCCCTTAGTTTAAATGAAAAACACCTCTCTATACTATATAATGGTTTTAATTCAGAAGGCATTAAAAGACTACCTATCAGTGAGGCTAAACAAGCTTGCGGTTTAGACCCAAAAATGGTTTACATTGGATATCTCGGGTCAATTTTTCAAAAAGATGCTAAATTAACTTCTGAAGCCATTAAGCACTTACTACTTCGTCAAAAGAATATAAAACTATTACATATAGGTAACAGTAAATACCGCATCAAGCCTTACAAAAACTTTGATAATGTCATAATAGAGACTGGCCCAACTACACATGAAGATTTACATACATTTCTTTCTGCATGTGATATATTTTGGCTTCCAATGAATGATTCTCTAGCAAACAGAGGTCGATTCCCATTAAAATTCACTGATTATCTATCTCATGGACGTCCGATTGTTTGTACTGATGTGGGTGATGTCCCAAACTTCGTACGTGAATACCAAACTGGAATTATCACCAGGGATAATCCGGAAGATATTGCTATTGCTACCAACACACTTATAACTAATCCATCATTGAAGCAAAATATGGCTAAGAATGCATTAAGTCTTTCTGAAAATAAAAAACATAGTTGGATCAGCAGAGCTAATCAGTTATTATTATTTTATAAACAAACTATGTAAAAATATATGAATAATAGAAATGTTATTGACACTTGTGAAAATTGTGGAAGTCACCACCTTGATTTTGTGTTCTCTGGGGGAGACAAGCTATTGGGTATTGAAGGAGAATTTAGTATCTTTAAATGTCAAGACTGCGGAATATATCTGATTTCCCCAAAAATATCTCCAGATGAAATGGAAAAATATTATCCTGATAAATATATATGCTACCAAGAGGCAATTGAAGATGATGATAATCTATACCGCCGTTTAGATCGTAAAAACGCAGTAATTAAACGATGTAAGATAGTGAAAAAAATTTATAAGGAGCCGGGGGAAATTCTCGATGTTGGTTGCGCTACGGGTCTTTTTTTAAATGAGATGGAGAAATTAGGTTGGAAAGTAAATGGCGTTGAACCAAACAAAAACGCAGCCAAATATGCAAAGAAGCGATTTGGATTAGATGTTTTCTGTGGTTATTTAAATGATGCGAAATTTCCTGGCGGTTCTTTTGATGTAATAACTCTCTGGGATGTATTAGAACATGTTCCAAGCCCCAATGAGTTAATGGAAGAAATTAATAGGTTATTAAAACCTGGCGGATTAGTCATTGGCACTCTCCCGAATGCCAAAGCTTGGGAAAGGTATCTTTTTGGAGAATATTGGGTTGGATGGGAAATCCCCAGACATTACAGAACACATACCCCCGAAACAATCACTAAGTTTCTTCAGGATAAGTCATTTAAAGACATTAATATATTTAGTTTTATCGGTCGACATGGTGCATTTATGTTAAGTGTCGAATTTTGGCTTAATACATGGAAAGCTGAAAAATGGAAAAAGAGATTTATTCATGCTTTTTTGGGATCTCTGCCATTTAGAATCATCTCACACCCATTTTTCCTGATTGCTGAAAAATTTAATCGTAGCAATATTATGTCATTTTCTGCAAAAAAGGGAATAAAATAACAAGATATTCCATTTGTATTATTGCAATAAATCTCTTTTGTGATAATCTGTTAATAAAGCTAATGCGAAGGAGATTATCATGAAGAAATTTGGAATACTTTTTATTGCTTTTATATTAATTGTTTTCCCTTTACAATTAGTAGAGGCAGCTTATCCTGCATCCTACTCATCCACTGTCAATGTCACCAATACGACTGGAGGTGATGGTCTCATCACTCTACAATTCTTCGACAGTGCGGGTACTCTCGTCAAAAAAATTGAAAACCTAACAATTGCACCATATGAAACAAAATATTTTACGTCATTCGCAGGATTAACTACTAACTTTGATGGGGGTATGGTCATTTCATCAAATGTATCTTTAGCATCACTGAGTATGATAAAAGGGAAAAACTCGGATGATAGTGCAAAAAACTATGCTAGCTATATTGGCGCATCAGCAGGTAGTTTAGATGTGTATCTACCTTTATTAATGAAAGATAATTTTGGGTACAATACATATTTTTACGTGCAAAACACTTCAGCAAATCCAGTTGATGTAGATATTGTATACAGTGACGGAAGGATTAATAATTCGATTCGAGGTTTACCCGCATCTGCATCTGTTAAAATTGATAACCGAAGTGAATCACATTCGGCTCTAAGTTTCTCGGCTCGTTTATCAGCAACAGGTTCGATTGCTGTAGCCGTTGTTGAATACAGCAGCGGTCAACAAGGAGACCAGTTGTTCTCATATAGCGGTTTTCCAAATGGATCATCGAATCCAATTTTTCCCATGATCAATGAAAATAATTCAGGCTATTGGACTTCAGCAAATATTCAAAATATTGGAACTTTAGCAACAACGGTCACATTAACATATTATCCAACAGAAGCTGGTCAAACTTGCACTGAAAAACAAACAATTCCCGCTGGTGCAAAACGTGATTTTGCTACATATGCATTTGCATGGGATCCTTCAATGTATAGTTTTTCAGTATCAACAAACTGTTCTCGATATGAAAAATTCATAGGTACAGCCGTTGTAACAAGCAATTCAACAAATCAACCCCTTGTTGGCATTGTCAACCAGATCAATAACAAAAATGATCCAAACAAAGGTGCTGCATTAATGTCCCTTAATCAAAGTTCCGGGTCAGACACTGTTGTGTTTCCCTACGTTCAACAATGGGTGGGCAGTCAGCAATGGTGGACTTCATGGAATATTATTAATGTAAGTGGTTCAACAATTAGTTCAGATGACATAGTATGTACAGTAAAGGGCTCTGGCAAAACTGTAACTTTTAGAAACCCATCCAGTCTAGCAAATGGTAAAGGTTGGTTAAAACAATTTTATCAAAGTTATACATCTTTACCAAATGGTTTCGTGGGTGGTGCAGTATGTAAAACCACATCAGGAAAAGCAATAGTTGGCTCATCAAATATTTTGGCTGCCAACGCTGGAATTGCGGTAGATTCATTAGCTGTTTATGAGGGGATTAACCCCTAAATATGATATATTAGCGTTATAATCATATTATAATGAGAAGTAGAGATATTTAAAGAACTCTACTTCTTTTTACTTAATAATGCGATGACGGAGAAAATATGCCAAAATTTGTCCTCTTGATAATTTTTTTGTCAATCTTAATTATTGTAGGTTGTGATACTTCAATTACCAATAACAAGTTTGATGACGTGCCTGAGCCTGGAGAAAGTACAGGTGTAATTTATGGCGTCCTACTTAATTCTAAGAAAGAACCTATTAATGAAAGCATTTTTCTCTCTCAGAATGTTACATATAATGAGCCCGATTTGCCAGCTACTATATCATTCTCATATCAATCTGACCCGATGGGGCAAATTAATTATGAAAACGGTGTGTTTTATTTTAATAATGTTGAACCAGCCGAGAACTATGTAATTACAATATTTACTGGTTCTGGCTCTCCTATAGTGGTTACAGAAAAACATAACGACAACCCACTAATAATTAAAGTGAACGCAGGAACATCCGTCAATCTTGGAGAGCTTATTGTTGATATTCAACCTTAATCATTCTTCTATTAACTAGTAGTGTCTTTATATCTAGAATAATCATTAATAAAATTTTGGTTTTTAATTGACCAGTAAAAAAGTATGTATCTTTTTGTCAGTTAGACAGAAAGTTTGATTTCCTGAAGAAAGCACATAACTTAGTTTTCTTTATTTATCAGATATTTTCATCGAGAAACCCAAATAAATTTTGGCAAATAAGATGATTAAAGTTATATATTAATCTGCCCATATTATTTGTATACATTATCGTTTGCAATAGCGGTATTGGTTGAAGTTGGGCTTTAGATACATTTCTCGGTAAGTAAAAATTTATTATGGAATTACTCGAAGAAAAAATTAATTATCGAGATAATACTTATGAGGAATTCAGACTTAAAGCACTTTTATTGTGTCTTTGTTGAGTTAATTGTTTGTGAGAATTAGGGTATAAATGGGATATATATATTGTAATAAAACGCTTGGTAAGTTGACAAGCGTGTCGACTCAGGGAATTCTGACGAATCAATCACAAATAACAGCGACCCTAAGGAGACCAGTTCTACTTGATGGCTGTCGTAATCCCGGTTTGTTGGCAGGTCAATCCAGCTTTCTCCTGTCATGATCCATTCTCCGCTTTCCTTTTTCTTTCCATCGCCTGCCCCGCCAATCACATAGATAGTATCGTAAATGCTGGCAACACCAAAGCCGGCTCGGCTGGCGGGCAACTCCAAAAAGTCCTCCCACGGGGTCTCTCCATCAGCATCCCGAGAAGGATAAAATCCCCACGCCTGATCAAGGATATCCTCCCCATTCGCGCCGCCCAGGATGATGATCTTGTCCTCCAGTGTCACCGCGCCCAAATCGAAGCTGGGTACGTTCATGTGCGTTCTTTCGTGCCAGGAATTATTTTGGATGTTATATTCGAAGACAGTGTCCACCGCCCCCTCCCCATCCCATCCGCCGAACAGATACATCTTCCCCTCAAAATCCGCCAGGGCATATGCATTGAGGGCTTGGGGCAGCGGCGCGCCAGTCTCCCAGGTGTCATGTCGAGGGTCATATATTTCCAGTATGTCCGTGGGTTTGCCATCGGCTGTTTCTCCGCCGGGAACATAAACCTTTTCGCCGATCACCACGCCCTCCACATCTGTTACCGGTGTAGGCTTGTCGCTAAGGGTTTCCCAGCGGTCCTCTTCCGGCAGATAGCGGAAGACGCTCCCACTCACGCCCTCCGCCCCTTCGCCCGCAAGGGTGTAAATATTTCCATCAAAAGCCACCGCTGCCATCCCTTGCCGTGCTTCCGGCATAGGCGACAGTTCCTTCC
This sequence comes from uncultured Candidatus Brevefilum sp., assembly GCA_964575595.1. Lineage (GTDB taxonomy): Bacteria > Chloroflexota > Anaerolineae > Anaerolineales > Anaerolineaceae > Brevifilum. The sequence continues at coordinate 27,758 of CAZNRI010000006.1, read as the reverse complement.
ACCGTTCAGCGATATCAGCTGTTGCGATGGTGGGTGGGGTGGGTGTGGGAAAGAGGGTACGGGTAAGGATGGCGATCAGGACAACCAGCAATAGTACCCCAATAACTAACCAATACCACTTGACCTGGCGAAGAAAGGACAGCGCCCCTGTTTGCTGACCAGACGTTCCATTCTCGCCGCCAGGGACGTCCACAATCCTATGTTCGATGGCGTAAACTGTGGCTTCGGTCCGTGATGCAACACCTATCTTTTCGAAGATATTGCTTAAGTGGACTTTAACTGTATTGGGGCTGATGATGAGTTTTTGGGCAATCTCGCGATTGGTCAGCCCTGCAGCGACATATTGCAGGACTTCTTTTTCTCGATCGCTAAGGGGATGGTCCTCTGTCATAAATCACACATAACGAACAATTAAATTAAAGTACAACACGATAGCCCTTCTCCAACAGAAATTCCGCCAGATAAGAGCCATCCTGTCCTGTAATGCCTGTAATCAATGCTGTTTTCATGAAGTCACCTCGTTACCAGCATTATACCAAGCATTATATATTTGATTTTTGACGTTTTATTTTTAGTTATTGTTGTTGAAAATCGGGAAAGAATAGGAATTTGGAAATTCATATCCCTTGGTGTACATGATGCTTTTCACTGTTCTTTCGTTTCCAGCCTTATCATAAGCCATCAGTTGAAATACCAATAATTGATTTTCAGCCACAGTATATTGATAGGATGTTGTTGTCTTTGGCAGGTTGTCGTCAAGGATTTGGAATCCACCGTCATCGATTTTCACTGATAAAACAAAATGATCAATATCGGTGAGGGTATCACTGGCGGACCAACTCAATGTAACAGTCTCTCCCTCCACTGGGGATCTCACTGAATTAATTTCCACATTTGGTGCAGACTTATCCACAACCGCATTTAAATCTACATCAACACCCTGGTTGCCATTTTTATCTGTAGCCACGGCAACAATTGTATAAGAAGATCCTTCAGCTAGGGAGGCTGGGTTAACAGCGGCCTGCCAGCCGTTTGAGCCATTCGTATCCAACCCCAGTTTCACCCAGTCACCCTTACTCCAATTTGATCCGAGGAACCAAAACTCAACAGAAGCGATGTCGCTCCCCGTGCTGCCTTCAGTCACCGTAGCGCTGACCAAACCGCTGTTCAGCAAGAGATGCACTCCCCATTGGGGAGTAAGGTTGACGACCGGAGCTGTTCCACTCGCACCACAATTACAGCCTTTGAACAATTTACGAGTAGATAGGATGGAAGATGGATTGCCCTCATAATCCCATACCCTTACAGCCAGATTGAATGGGCCAACGGGTATATCCGTGTTGCATAGGTTTACTTTAGTGGTGAAAGATGTCGCACCTGCTCGTTCACCGATCGACACCCACTCGCCGTCATAATTGGCGAGCAGCTCAATTTTGGTGATGCCGACATCGTCCTTTGCCCATCCTTTAATTGTCAGTTCGGAATTAGTGATAAAAGTCTTTGCAGCAGGCGAGCTCAACCCACCGGTAGGCGGATTTGCCGGGGTATTCCCCGAGGTGTAATAGGTTTGTCCCTGTCCGCCGTAACTTGCCGCCTCATAGGCGAGGCGGGGGCGTCCGCCTTTGGTCGCCGCGTCCCAATTGATTGTCACATCGCGAAAGGTGATATCCTCAGCCATACCAAAGATATAACCATTGTAAGATAAATACTTTGTGTTTTCGGACACAACCATGAAATGCACGTGATGTCCGGAGCTGTATCCGGTATCATCCACATCGGCGATGTATTGCCCCTGCATGACTGGCGTCCCGACTTTCTTCAGTTTGGCGGGGATGCTGCCTTGGGCGATATGCATGTAAATTTGATAGGTCCAGGGCGTGGTGGAGCGATCCTGGAGGGTGATGCTGTTTGTGCAGGATGAATCACCGTTAGCACAGGTATCTTTCCAATGATAGACCGTTCCGCCCTTAGCGGCTAGTAATGGGAACATGGTGCCGTCAGCGAAATCGAAGGCGTGTGTGCAGTAGTATGTAGGTGTACATGAGGTGTGCGACACCGACCAGGTCAGGCGTTTTTCCAGCCCTTTCGCCCAGGGAAGGTAATAGCCGCCATACACAGTACCGCTCTTGGATTGCGCATCTACTCCTATATCTCCCTGCACACTTTTTTCAGCATATTGGAATTTAGCAAGGATTTCATCAAACTTGTCTTCCCCATTCAGTAAGACCTTCCAATTGCCATCCGCACCAAGTTCGGCAATAGCCAGTTCCGGTTCACGGCCCAGGAAGTCACCTGTCTCTGGATCTGTTGCAGCCAGCCAGATAACGGCTATTTGGCCATCATCTTGCACCTCAATATGATCAATTTGGTAGTGGCTCTCTTCCCAGTCATCTGGTGCGTTTTCCAGCGCGTCAGCAACAGCTGCACCCAAGTCAGAATGCCCCACTTCCGGTTGAGGTGTTGCACTATCACTTGAAATTATGCCAAGTTGCTGGGCATAAGCAGGCAAGTCAACGAGCGTAACAGCGAGAAGCAGAAGGCAAAGAACAATCAGTATAATGATCCCGAATTTCAATGTTTTACTCACGTCTAACTCCCTTGTTAACATTATCGCTAGTCGCGATTTGGAAGGGTCTCTCATTCATTAATTTTCGATAGTATGGATTGCAACATTTATGCCAAAAAGGAATTTCAAGGGGAATTTATATATTGATATCTAGCATGGGGATAATGATGAAAGAATTTGTTCGTAGAATCCGGATGTTTTGTTGATAATTACTATATTCTCAAGTTTAAGCTCAATTACTCTCTGTGGCGAATACAAACTAGAGTTATATCATCGGATTGAGGTGTACCTTCCTGAAAATCGAGCACATTTTCCTGAATAGCTCGAATTATCCAGTGGCTGGGCTGATTGGCGACCTGTTCGGCGGTCTCAAGCAGGCGTTCTACCCCATAGAAATCTCCACTTGGATTATTTGCCTCAACAACACCATCTGTATATAACAACAGTATGTCTTCTACTTCAATGCGTTGTGAAACAGCCACCCAAGAGGCATTAGCGTCGATTCCTAATGCCATGCCAGTGGGAGCCAGTTTATGGAGATTGCTTTGTTTTTGATTGGTAAATAAAAGAGGCGGGTTGTGTCCAGCATTACAGTAAATCAACCGACCAAGGTGCGGCTCCAACACGCCGTAGAAGGCTGTGATGAACATCCGCGCCCTGGCATCACTCAGCATGCGCTGGTTGGTAGCCTGCAGAACGGCTGCAGGATTCTGCGGATATTCATTGGCGTAGGTCAGGAGCAGGGTGCGGCCAAGCGCCATATACAGGGATGCACCCAAGCCTTTATCTGCCACATCAGCGATGAGGATCCCCAATCTACCATCGCTTAATTCGAAGAAATCATAAAAATCACCGGAGGTCTGGCGGGCAGGTTTGAGGCTGGCGTCAATATCCCAACCGGGGAGCGTGGGGATTTGTTCCGGCAGGAAACCCGATTGAATTTCCCCAGCCAATTTCAATTCCTGGGTAACCCGTTGATGCGCTAATGTCTCCTGATAAGTTTCAGCCTGCTTTAATGCAGTGGCAATCTGAGCGGCCAGGTTTTGCAGGGCAGGATAGTGCTCCTGGATCATCGTTTTGTTCCATTTTTGGGGCATGGATAGCAGTTCAATGAACAACCCTCCAATGGGCTCCCCTGACATTGGATCCAGAATGGGCGCGGTGAGTAATGCCAGGTGGCTCTCCGGAGCGTTCTCCCAGGACAGATGGCTATCCTTTAAGAAACCCATGGGTCTTATATTGTTGATTAGCCATTCCCAAATTGCAGGCGAGAAATCGTCCTTGCCGTCAGGATATTTTAAGAGGTAGGTTTCAGGCGCTAACCAGACAACCACCCTTCGGCAAGGGAACATATCCGGGATGTGTTCCCGCAGCAAACTTGGAAGGTTACGTGCATCTGTAGGGGCGGCCAGGATGTCCCTACCCAGTTTCTCGAGACCCATTAACTGTTCAGCCTGGCGTCCGCTTTTCGCTGCAGACTTACTGAGTTGATTGGCTAATAAAGCAATTGAAAACAAACCAATGAAGTAAATGAAGAGGATGACTGCCCCATGTTCGATGTATAATCCGCTTGCCAGCACACCAAAAGGCAACGAGATGAAGGGTAATTCCATCGTGCCCGCTGTGAACCAGAATATACCGATGGGATTTTTGAGATTGAATTTACTGACCTGGACCCATATCACATAGAGAACGAAAGGCAACCATATCACGTAGTAAACCAGAGCATAACACAAAACAGCAAGCATTGCTGGAAAGAGCGCTTGCGGTGTCAAGCCGACAATCGGGATCTGCCCGTTCAGGTTTCGGTAGAGTGTCAGTGACACTAATGAAGATATCAATAAGGAGGATAGGTTAAGACTGGTGGAACGAAGAGCTTCCCAGCGCATTGTTTGGTTATTAGAGCGGCTCCATACCAGGCAGAACTCAAAAACAATCCAAAGCAAGTACAACCAGATGACAACCTGTCCAAATATCAAAATGCCAGCCCAAAGGATCATGCCTGCGAAATCCGCATCGGATCCAACCCTATGCCTGCTGGGGAGGGCATGCGTCATATAAAAGCGCAAATTACTGAAGATGATCAACGCTATCATGACAGCGGTCATACCATACCAGTTAAGCGTGAATTGTTCCCATTGGGTATTGTAGATCAACCAGAGCAAGCCGAGCAATATTAATGGCACACTATAGAGTGTGCTCACGATACTGCTCATCATTAAATAGCGCGTGGGAGTCGGTTTGTTATTCAACTCCGGCCACAGTTTTCTTTGAAGAAATTTCAACAATGTGATCATGATATAAATTATAGTCGAGAGTGAGCGATCAACGAGCAGGTATTTTTTAATATCAACAATGGGCTGATTCTTATTAATGTGAGATCGCCATTTTCAATTCTGTACTGTGGTTTATCGCTGATTAACGTTGTGTTAGCAACATGTAAAAACATGACTTGCGTTTGCACTTGAAATGTGATAAGATATCAACCAACTAAAGACAATCACTGTTTTCCAGAGTCCGGTTCGTTTTAGAATCTTGAAAATAGCGAATTTTTTGTTTAATTATCAAGGGGAATTCACCCCACTAAACACAAAGCACAGCAAGACAAGAATGGAAGGACAAAGCAATGCCCAGTTCATACTTAACACAGGAAGGATTTGATCGGCTTCAAAAAGAGCTGGAATATCTACGTACAGAAAAACGCGCAGAGGTCGCTGATCGTTTGCGCGATGCCATGGAGGATGGGGAACTCATTGAAAATGCCGAATTGGAAGCGGCTAAGAATGAACAGTCGTTTGTTGAGGGACGCATCAAAGAACTCGAAATTCTCCTCGCAAATGCCCGTTTGATTGAGGAAAATACCAACGGTGACACAATTCAGGTTGGATCGAAGGTGAAAGTCAAAGAAGATTCCCTTGATCCTGAGGAATATGTGATCGTCGGGCCTGCGGAAGCAGACCCCCGCTTGGGACGTATCTCAAACGAATCCCCTCTTGGAAAAGCGTTGCTTAATCATAAGGCTGGTGATAAAGTTAAGGTCGAAGCCCCAGGCGGCGCTTTTGAAATTGAGGTTTTAAAAGTTGGATGAGTAATAAAAATCAACTATTTTGCCCCGCCCGGCTCGACTGGTCGGGGTTTTTATTTTGTAAAATTTAGGAAGGTCTTATGCTTGAAGAATCATTTTCGGAGCTGGAACAAACGCGCTTGGAAAAAATGCGCGCCATTGAAGCTGAAGGTATTAACCCTTTCCCGCTTCGTGGGGAACAAACACATACCAGCCGGGAAGCCATTGAGGCTTTTGAAAAGGCTGAAACCGAAGGTGATGAAACTCCCATTGATGTCACTCTAGCCGGGCGAATCCGCGCGCTGCGCACGATGGGAAAGATTGCTTTTGCCCATATTGAAGACCGCGATGGGCGGGTGCAACTCTTCTTCCGGATCAACGATCTTGGGGAAGAGAAAATGACTGAACTCGAGGAGTACTATGACCTCGGTGATTTTATACAAGCCAAAGGTTATATGTTCCGTACCCGACGGGGTGAGGTGACGCTCTATGTGAGAGACTTTAAAATGCTGGCAAAAGCTTTGCGACCTCTACCCGCAGCAAAAGATGAGGTTGTGGATGGGGAAGTCGTCAGGCATGCGACTCTCAGCGATCCGGAAACTCGCTACCGCCAGCGTTATGTTGATTTGGCTGTCAACCCGGACGTTCGGGAACTCTTCAAAACCCGCGCGGCGACAGTTAAAGCCTTACGGCAATTCTTAGACGACCATGATTTTATTGAGGTTGAGACACCTATCCTTCAACCGATTTACGGTGGTGCGGCAGCGAAACCTTTTGTCACATATCACAACCAGCTCCATCAGGATCTCTATTTACGGATATCTTTTGAACTTTATCTCAAACGTTTACTGGTCGGTGGTTTAGAGCGGGTTTATGAGATTGGACGAGACTTTCGCAACGAAGGCGTTTCTTATAAACATAATCCTGAGTTCACACAACTGGAATTTTATTGGGCTTACGCCGATTATTACGACGTGATGGATATGACGGAACAGATGGTCGCCTTTGCAGCGGAGCAGGTGTTGGGAACAACAAAAATTGTCTTTGATGACCAGGAGATTGATCTTTCCCCGCCCTGGAAGAGAATCGAACTTCAGCAAGCGATTCTGGATGCGACAGGGATCAATATTGAAGAACACAAAACAGCCGAATCCCTCGCCGAGGCGATGAGAGCAAAAGAACTGACTCCGAAAAAAGATGCAACGCGTGGGAAACTGATTGATGGCTTGATCGGCGATTTCCTGGAACCGAACTGCATTCAGCCAACCCTGCTTTATGATTATCCGCTTGATATCTCGCCACTCGCGAAGAGCAAACCGGAAAACCCAGCTATTGTTGAGCGCTTTGAAGGTTTTGTGGGTGGGATGGAACTCTGCAATGCTTTCACAGAATTGAATGACCCTATGGATCAGGAAGAGCGCTTCCTTGAAATGGGGCGATCGTATCGGGAGGATGATGAAGAGCGACATCCAATGGATGAGGATTATTTGAATGCACTCAGCTATGGTATGCCGCCTGCCGGCGGTTTTGGAATTGGTGTGGATCGTCTGGTGATGCTCTTCACGGGGCGACGGAGCATCCGCGAGGTGATCCTTTTTCCACACCTGCGCAGCTTGAATGAAGAAGAGAAGGATTGAACCTTCTTTATTAATCATTTGTTTTCTTTGAACCACCCAGAAAGGTGCACGAAAGCGAACTAGCATCAATGGATGAACAAGCACTAATTCAAGATGCACTGGATGGCGACCTGGACGCCTTCAATGGTTTGGTCTTGCAATACCAGGATATGGCTTATAACGTTGCATACCGCATCATGGGGGAGCCTGGAGCGGCAGGCGACGCCACCCAAGAAGCTTTCATCTCAGCTTATCAAAAGCTGGAACAGTACCGAGGCGGCTCTTTTAAAGGCTGGCTGCTGCGCATTGTCACCAACGCTTGTTACGATGAGCTGAGACGAAGACAACGCCAGCCTGTAACTCCATTAAAACCCGAATTGAATGATGGGGACGTTTTAGAAGACCCCTACTGGATTGAAGATCAATCTGCTAACCCAGAGGAACAGGTTGAGCAGGAGGAACTGAAAAAAGCTATACAGCAGTGCATCAATGAACTGGAGGAGAAATTTAAGACAATACTTGTCTTGGTGGATGTTGAGGGGCTTGATTATGAAACCACCGCAGAAGCTGTTGGAACGCCTTTGGGAACGGTTAAGAGCCGTCTGGCGCGAGCCAGAGAACGCGTTCAAGGGTGTTTACAAGGTTTTTGGGAACTTTTGCCCGATCTGTTTCGTCTAAGTGATGAGGAAGTGAAATGAACAAGGACAGACGACAGATCCGCGAATTGAATATGCTCTCTGCATACCTGGATAAAGCGTTGGACTCGGCTGAGTGTAAGCAGCTCGAAGAACGATTAAAACGTGAACCAGAGCTGCGTGAGCGACTGGAAAACCTGCGTCGAACCAAGATCACGCTGGGCAGTTTGGCGCGTCTGAAGGCACCCCGCAATTTCACATTAACCCCAGAAATGGTGACCGTCCGACGGCGTAAGCGGAAACCTTTGTTCACTTTCCTTAGGTTAGCTTCTTCTTTTGCAGCAGTTGTTTTTGTATTAATAGTCGGCTTGGAGCTTGTCTTAGGCGGCCGGTTAGGCGCGGGCTCGCAGCTTCCTGCGGAGGCGCCTATGATGGAAGTGGATAGTTTCGCTGCTGAAAGCACGCCTGAACCGTTAATTCTGTGGGGTGGTTCGGAAGGCGGCGGGGCTGGCCCGCAAGAAAGTGTGAGGGGTTACGGCACCGGGGGAGAGGTCGAGACCGAGAATAAAGAACAAGAGGAAATGAGTGAGGAAGCTGAAATCAGTAAAGCGGTGGATGAACCCGATGGAGACCTCATATTAGGTCTTAACCCTGATGAGGGCGGTGAAATCCTCTCACGTAGTAAACCTGCGGTTCAGGATCAAGAAAGCACAACTCGGGAATGGGGGGCGCTCCGCTGGATTGAAGTCGTGCTGGCGTTGGTCGCTTTGGGCGGGGGCGTAGTGTTGTGGCTGTTACGCCGTAAATAAACTTGTTATCACCCTTTGTCATCGTTTATAATTATTAATGACATCGTCGCTGCGTCTGCTTTGTTTGACATAAAACATCCCGCACGGTATAATCACCCTTCGTGTAATTTGAACAATTTTGGGAGAAGAGCGCTATGGAACAACAAGAATTTAAGGAAAAAGAGCGCTATACGGGGACGGTGCTTAAGACAACGCTGCAGGGTGCGTTGGTAGATATTGGTAGTGAAAAACCTGTATTCATCCACATTTCACAGGCTGTCAAAGACGGCGATCCAAAAATTGAAATCAATAGTATTGAAGAAGTTTTGGAAAAGGGACAAAAATTGGATTTTTGGGTCAAGCGCATCCGCAAGGATCGCATCGAGTTGACCATGAAAGAGCCCCTTGGCATGGAATGGCGTGAAGTCAAACCTGGAATGACCGTCAAAGGCAAGGTTGTCCGATTGGAGACCTTTGGGGCTTTTGTGGATATTGGGGCAGAGCGCCCCGGGCTGATTCACATCAGCGAGCTTTCGCACAGCTATGTTCGCACCCCTGGTGAAGTTGTCCGGGAAGGTGATGAAATTGAAGCAAAGGTTCTCGAGGTCAACCGCCGCAAGAAACAAATCAAATTGAGCATCAAAGCACTCCAGGAACTTCCTGAGAACTTGCAGGTGCAGCAGCGCGGCGGGAAGAAGAAAAAGAAAGAAGAACCTCAAGAGCCTGAATTAACCGCAATGGAAATTGCCATGCGTCAGGCGATGGAAAAGGCTGACAGTGATGAGAAAGACGACTCATCCAAGAAGAAGTCACGCAAGAATAAAGAGACTTCTCCTGAACGGGAAGAGATCCTTTCTCGAACTTTGGAGAATAAAGTTGGTCAGGAATCCTAAGAAGATATCCTTATCCCAATGGATGAGGCAAAAAACAACACATTAGATTGACCGGGGAGGTGCCGGAACCATCGGCCCTCCCCTCAACTTTTAATAAGGTGGTACGCTCAAATATAGGAATAAATTTTAATTATTCGTTGGGTTATCGATTTTTAAGGTCAGGTGAACCGATGGAGACCAAGTACATTTTTATTACCGGTGGTGTGCTCAGTTCTATTGGCAAAGGCGTGACAGCCGCAGCCACTGGGCGTTTGCTTAAGGCGCGCGGTTTTAACATTGCCGTTCAGAAATTGGACCCGTATATCAACGTTGACCCCGGCACAATGAGCCCTTACCAGCACGGTGAGGTGTTCGTGTTGGATGACGGCGCTGAAACTGACCTTGACCTCGGACATTACGAGCGTTTTATTGACATTCGATTAAACAAGGTCTGCAATGTCACCACAGGGCAGGTCTACGCGGAGGTGATCAGCAGGGAACGCCGTGGTGATTATCTCGGTGGGACTATTCAGGTCATTCCCCACATCACCAACGAAATCAAACGGCGAGTCCTTTTAGTGGGGAAAGTGACTGGCGCAGAAATCGTGCTAGTTGAGGTGGGGGGCACCGTTGGCGATATTGAGGGGCTCCCATTCCTGGAAGCAATTCGTCAGATGCGTTTTGACCTTGGTAGGGAAAACACCGCCTATGTCCATTTGACCTGGCTGCCGCATATCGCCGCGACAGGAGAGTTGAAGACCAAACCCACCCAGCACTCCGTCAGAGAGCTGCGGTCTATCGGCATTCTGCCCGATATCATCGTCACCCGTTCTGACTATGAAATTAATGAAGGCATCCAGGAGAAAATCGCCCTCTTTTGCGATGTGGATGCAAAAGCGGTGATCCCTATGGTCACCACCCCAATCTTATATGAAATTCCTCTCCTGCTTGAAAATACGCCGATCGCAGAATTGCTTTTAAAGCGGTTAAACCTGGAAGCGCGACAGACGCCAGATTGGACGGACTGGGAGAATCTGGTGGCGGAGGTGCAGCGTCCCAAACCAATTGTCAATGTGGCACTTGTGGGAAAATATGTTGAACTGCATGACGCCTATATCAGCGTCCGTGAAGCCTTGAAACACGCTGCGATTGCCAACGGCGTGGAGTTGAACCTGTATTGGGTGCACTCTACAGACCTTGAAAAAGGTGAGGGATGGGACATCTTGGAACAGGTGGATGGCATTGTGGTCCCGGGTGGATTTGGAAGCCGAGGAATTGAAGGTAAAATTAAAGCGGCAACCTATGCCCGTGAAAACAAGGTGCCATATCTTGGGCTTTGCCTGGGTATGCAGGTCATGGTGATCGAATTTGCGCGAGAAGTCCTTGAACGGGACAACGCCAATTCCTCTGAGTTTGACCATTCAACACTTGCTCCAATTATTGACCTCATGCCGGAACAACATGACGTTAGTGAAAAGGGCGGCACGATGCGCCTGGGGCTTTATCCCTGCCGGTTGATTGCGGGAACCAAAGCCCATGCGGCGTACCAGACGGACATGGTGGAGGAACGCCATCGTCATCGCTTCGAGCTCAACAATGATTTTCGCTCTGCGTTGGAAGCTGCCGGGATGATATGCTCCGGTGTATCGCCGGATGACAGCCTGGTTGAGATCGCTGAGATCAAAGATCATCCTTTCATGCTTGGCACGCAATTCCATCCGGAGTTCTTGTCGAGACCAAATCGACCGCATCCCTTATTCACAGCTTTTATCCAGGCAGTTTGTGCCCGTGTTGGTATCTCAAAAAAAGATTAAGGGCTTAAGTACCAAAGATTGAAAAGCGTGAAGAATGGTAGGATGATATACTGTCTATATCAAACGGGAATAAAAATCATTCACTGTGTCAAGCGTTACCCTATAAATTGAAGATGAATGGTTTGCTGTTCTAAATAAAAAATTAACGACGTAACGAAAGGAAAAATAAAGCGAAACTATGGATACAACAATTATTTCTGTAAGCGCATTACAAGTCCTGGATTCCCGGGGCAATCCCACTGTGGAAGTGGAGGTTATCCTCGGTGATGGAAGCTGGGGGCGCGCCATCGTACCCTCAGGCGCATCCACAGGCGTGCATGAAGCGTTGGAACTGCGTGACGGCGACAAAGACCGCTATGGCGGGAAAGGCGTTACAAAAGCCGTCGAAAACGTGAACACTAAAATTGCTGAAACCCTGATCGGTGCAGATGCCACTGAGCAAAAAGCCATTGATATGGCGATGCTGGCGCTGGACGGCACCCCCAACAAGAAAAAATTGGGGGCAAACGCCATCCTTGGCGTGAGTCTGGCTGTGGCGAAAGCTGCCGCAAACGCGGTCGGTCTACCCCTCTACCGTTACATTGGTGGGACCTATGCCCATGAACTGCCCGTCCCTATGATGAACATCCTCAACGGCGGCGCGCATACGGGATGGCAGACAACGGACGCACAGGAATTCATGATCATGCCCTTGGGCGCACCATCTTTCTCCGAGGGATTGCGCTGGGGTGCTGAGATTTATCATACCCTGAAAGCTGTTCTCAAAGAAAAAGGCTATGCCACGCTAGTTGGCGACGAAGGCGGCTATGCCCCTGCCCTCAAGACCAATGAGGAAGCGGTGGAAACCATTCTGGAAGCTGTTGAGAAGGCTGGTTACGTGGCAGGTGAAGATATCGCCATCGCCCTCGACCCGGCAGCTTCAGAATTCTATGATGAAGAAGAAGGAATATATAACCTCCGCACGGAAGGGCGCAAACTGAGCAGCGCTGAGATGGTCGCTTTCTGGGTGGATTGGGTCAACAAGTATCCCATCGTCTCCATAGAAGATGGCTTAGCACAGGATGACTGGGGAGGCTGGAAGCAGTTATCGGAGCAACTTGGTGATCGAATTCAAGTTATGGGTGATGATCTATTGGTTACAAATCCCTTACGAATCTCACGGGCGATCTCAGAAAATTCATGCAATTCATTGCTTGTCAAGCTCAATCAAATTGGCTCATTGACTGAGACTCTCGAAGCAGTGACTATGTGCCAAAGCCATGGTTGGACAACCATTGTTTCACACCGCAGCGGAGAAACAGAAGACACCACCATTGCTGATCTGGCTGTTGCCATGAACACCGGACAGATCAAAACCGGCGCTCCTGCACGATCTGATCGTGTAGCAAAATACAACCAACTGCTGCGGATTGAAGCAGAATTGGGCAGCACCGGTAAGTACGCTGGGTGGGAAGCCCTGAAGCGATAGCAATACCGAAAAATTTTTGAAAGAATAGAGGTTGTCCTTAGATAATGGATAACCTCTTTTTTAAATTAAAACTGCCCATTCTTTGATATTGACACAAACCTGAGTGTCAAGCCATAATTAGGAAATACCCAAATACCTTCACCTTCTGAAATGGAGGGAACGTGAAAAAAGTAATATTTTTATTTTCCATCATTTCATTATTGATGGTTGCCCTGGCTTGTAATCTGCCTATTACGACAAAGACAGAGGTCACCGCGCTGCCCCCAGATAAAACAGTCACCGATACACCGGGGTCGCCTGAGGTACCGACTGATGAGCCTCCTGCACAAGAACCAACGGCTGAAGACCCATTGACGGATGAGCCCTTCGTCTGTAATGAGCATATGACCCTTGGATCGGCATTCGGTGTCGAATTTTGCACTCCCACAGCCATCGCCTCCGGTTTCACACAGGCGATGATCCCTGAAAAGCTCCCCGATCTCAATAACGCGCCGTGGGATTTCAATCCGGACACCATCGAGATTGTCTTGACCGATTATCCTATTGATAACCTGTATCACGACCCGATGATCCTGATCTATCCCATTGATGACTTTATCGCATTGGGAGAAAACATCGAAGGTATTGTCACCAATCTGGAAACACTGCTGGCGGACCAACCGCCCAATCCTGACACTATTCCCTTCCTGCCAATCTACAATGCTGCTCAGATGATGCAAGGGAATGTGAGTTATCTTGACTTTCGGAACGGCAGCGGCGTCCGTTTCATTACGCAATACGGTCAGGCGGCTGCCCCCATCAGCAACGACTGCGCCACTTATTCTTTTATGGGATTAACGGATAACGGTCAATACTTTGTGTCTGCCACTTTTCCGATAAATCATGAGCTTTTTTATCCCGATGTGTTGACCGAACCAGCGGAAGGATGGGAAATATTTTCAGAGAACTTTATGGGTTATATCAACAACATGGAATCTGAGTTAGCCATGCAGCAACCCGAATCGTTTATCCCTAATTTGCAGCTCCTAGATGAGATGATGTCTTCATTTCTGATTCCGGTGGACACCTTACCCTAAAGCAATATAAAGAATGGGGTATTCCCCTGAGAAATTACTAGTATTTCTCTTAATCCATTAGAATAATTCTATGACAACTTCAATGAAGCGATTAAATGCTGACATCATCACCTGCCGGAAGTGCCCTCGGCTGGTGGCATGGCGGGAAGAAGTGGCACAAACCAAACGCAAAGCCTATCAGGATGAAGACTATTGGGGAAAACCCGTGCCTGGGTTTGGTGACCCAGACGCCAAGATCATGATCGTCGGGCTGGCCCCTGGCGCGCATGGCTCCAATCGCACCGGCAGGATGTTCACTGGAGATGCAAGCGGGGATTTTCTCTACCCCGCGCTGCAACGAGCTGGGTTCGCCAACCAACCCTTTGCGGAACACCTGGGCGATGGGCTGCAATTGTTTGATGTTTTTATTACTGCCATCTGCCGCTGCGTGCCCCCGAAGAACCGGCCGTATGTAGCAGAGATTGAGAACTGCCTGCCGTGGATGATGGCGGAGGTTAATTTGCTCACCAATTTAGAGGGCTATGTAGCCTTGGGGAGAATTGCCTTTGACGGTATTCAGCGCATGTATAAAATGCAGGGCATTGATTTGCCCCAAATGGATTTTGACCACAATAAGTTTTATGAACTCGGGGAAGGGCTGCCCTGGCTGCTCTCGTCCTATCATCCCAGCCAGCAGAACACCCTTACCGGCAGGCTTAATGAAGCGATGTTTGACGCCATTTGGTCACGGGCGAGAGATCTGATTAGAAAGAAGGGCTAAGTTTCTTTTTTCAGTTAATGACCAAATGAATATCACTCCTGATAGAATCAGATTATGAGACGACAACATTGGATTTTTCTTTCCCCCCATTTTGATGATGTCGCATTATCATGCGGCGGGCTGGTCTGGGAGCTTACGCAGCGAGGCAATGAGGTCGAAATCTGGACAATTATGGCTGGGTTTTCCCATGATGAGAACTACTCCAATTTTGCCCGACAGAACCACAAAACCTGGGGGACGTCTGGGGAGGAAGCGGTCCGCATGCGTCGGGGGGAGGATCACGCTGCTTGTGAGCTGCTGGGCGCTCAGCCGAGGTATTTTGATTGGCCCGATGTCATCTACAGGCGTGACTTCGACACGGGAGAACCCATTGTTAATAATAATGATGAACTCTTTGGAAAGTCGCCACAACCAAAATTAATTGGTGAGGTCGCCCATATGCTGGAACTTGACGTGCCAGCGGATGCCGTTCTGGTCAGCCCGATGGGTTTGGGGAATCACATTGATCACCAGGCGGTGTTCCTGGCGGGTGAGCAATCGGAACGGGTCGCTTACTATTATGCTGATTATCCTTATATCCTTGACCAATTTGATGATCCGAAATTTGTGAGCGGCGTCTGGGGGAAATTCTCCCGACATTTGAATCAGCACGCACTGCATGCCTGGCAGGACGCTGTGCTGTGTCACCGATCTCAACTCAGCGGATTCTGGCGCGATGATCAGGAAGCACGGCTTGCACTGCGGAACTATATGGCTGGGGGCGGGGGATGGTTGTGGCAAAAACCCACATCTTGACAGGGGTCACCCCCCAAGGTAAAATCGTCTCACCCTGAAAGATGGGCCTGTAGCGCAGTGGGAGCGCGCCTCAATCGCACTGAGGAGGTCGAGGGTTCAAATCCCTCCAGGTCCACTTGAGTGCCCCGCTTTCGCACGCAGGGCGCGGGGTATTAAAGATAAGAATATGGGCCCATAGCGCACATCGTCCCCTTCCGGGGAACTGGGAGCGCCTATGGGTAGAAAATTGAATAGTTCATTGGCCTATAGAGCACATCGTCCCCTTTTGGGGAACTGGGAGCGCCTATGGGTGGAAAATTGAATAGTTCATTGGCCTATAGAGCACATCGTCCCCTTTTGGGGAACTGGAAGCGCCTATGGGCAGAAAAAAATGAATAAATCTTGGGCCCATAGCGCAGTTGGGAGCGCGCCTCAATGGCATTGAGGAGGTCGAGGGTTCGAATCCCTCTGGGTCCACAAACAGAGAATTCCGTTTATCGGAATTTTTTGTTTTAAGGGGCTTACCGGAGTAAGTCCAAAATGCCAGAAAGTTCCAATGCAGAGTACACCAAGAGCAAGGACAAAATGATATTGATCGCCTGTTTGATGCGGGGTTTGTCTAGATATTTTCTGATCCCCGCGCCAAACAGAGTCCACAGGGATGTGGAAGAAAACGCCACGCTTGCACATATTACTGCAGAGAGGAGCAGTGCGAAGAAAGTGTTGATCTGATTTGCCAGAAAGGTGCCATACAAGGTCAATCCAAATATTACGCCTTTAGGATTGAGGATCTGTAAGAAGAATCCTTTCGAAAATCCGAAGGGTGGGTGTTCCGCTTCTTCAAAGGAATAGCTGGCTCTCAGCGTTCCCCAAGCTAACCAGAGGATGTACAGCGCGCCGATGATGCGTAAAGCCCCCTCAAAGGCGGGGAACTGATCCAACAAGAATGACGAAACCCATCCGGTGAGTAATAAGACGATGAAAAAGCCTGCGGCAATGCCGATGAGGTATTTTAAAGTCTTTTTATACCCATACAGGATTCCCATGGACGCGCTGGAAATATTATTAGGCCCCGGTGTGTAAATGGTGATAAGCACAAAGGAGATGAGGGACAGCGTTTCAGGGTTCAAGCGATGTGATCCTTTTCCACCCGACGGAAAATCTCGATTTTTATCTTGTTAGTTTTACCATAAAAAACTTAGGCCAGGATGTCAAAATCGATAAAATTTTGTTCGAGAAAGCTTAAATTTTCATTTGGATTGTGCTATAATAATTGCCTCAAATGGCCCTCTAGCTCAATTTGGCAGAGCAGTTGACTCTTAATCAATTGGTTCGGGGTTCGAGTCCCCGGAGGGTCATATTTACTTATTGTGTATTGTGAGTCGGGAATGGGGAATGGTCACCACTCACAATTCACTATGTCTTCGCATAATAAGCTCAGTTCAAAACTTAAAGTAAAGACGTTGGTTCGGCGTCCCCAAAAGGGGAGGACCTTCGAGTCCCCGGAGGGTCATATTTTCTTGTCGTGAATTGTGAGTGGGGGATGGGGAATGGTTACTGCTCACAATTCATCATTCACTATGCTGCAGCATAACAAACTCAGTAATATATCATAAAGCAAAGACGTTGGTTCGGCGTCCCCGGAAGGGGAGGACCTCCGAGTCCCCGGAGGGTCATTTTTTCTTTTAAAGACGAAGACGTTGGTTCGGCGTCCCCGGAGGGTCATATATTTTGTGAATTGGTCATAGGGAATGGTGCATGGTCGTTTGAAATCCTAATACCAAATACCGAATACCTATTACCTGAGAGATTCTCAACTCTTCCCAATCCCAATCCCAATTCACCATTCACCACTCCCAATCCCTCTCCCATCTTGTGATTCGCCTATTTTAATGTTAGAATGTGTTCTCTGGAGGGATGGCCGAGTGGACTATGGCGCCTGTCTTGAAAACAGGTGTGGGTTTGCGCCCACCGTGGGTTCGAATCCCTCTCCCTCCGCCTTGAAACAAGAATATTCGGGGAGGTGCCAGAGTGGTTGATTGGGGCCGCCTGCTAAGTGGTTGTTGGGTGTTTAGCTCAACCGAGGGTTCGAATCCCTCCCTCCCCGCTCTATGAAATACTCGCGCTTAGATAGAGCGCTTTTTCACTATATTTGAAGAGTAAGCGTTTCGTTTTTAATTGAGAATTATCGGTAAATGATGAAGTTTTTTTCATCATTTGCCAATGCCGACGCCTTTATTGCTTTTATCATGTATAATGAATAACTGCAGTCTTTTGTTACACACTTATTAATCATAAATCAATACAAAGAAAGGTAGTTTTTAATGAAGAAAAATGATATTCCAGCAATCAGCATCGCTGTATATTGTATTGCGTTTTTGTTGGTCATTTATTCGGTTTGGGCAATTGTTAATACCTCAAAATATATTTCAACTTTGATTGATGCAGGTCAATTGCAATTTGCCGGAAATGAATTTGAAATTATTAGTTATCACCTCTCGACCTATGGGCAGTACATACTGTTTGCAGCTGTGTTGTTCATGTCCGGGTGGATTCTACAGAATATGTTTTCAAAAGGGGATGTCGAAATTGAGGCTGAAGAATTCGATGAAGACGTTGTGGAGTTGCCTGCGGAAGAATAAGCTTAGGCTGTTATCAGAATAAGAATAAACAGGAAGTAATACGGCTATAATTATTTAGCCGACCGAAAAAGCTCTGATCTGTTCGATTGGGCTTTTTTGATTTAATGTTTATACGCTTGAGACGAATGCTGACGAAATCCCAATATTATGATTTGTCTGACTCAGTTGAAACGACCTTCTATTCTACCGAAATGATAACTGACAGCAGAGAATACAATAATTGGGATAAGGGCTAGAGCAAATAGGATAAACTCCCAGATGCGAAGCAGGCTGCTGATGATGCTTAGGGCAACCAGCAGACCGATCACAAAGGTGACTTTGATCGCTAAATTCTTTTTCTTGCGGTCATTGGAACGAGTTTGCCAGAGGAGGTAGGCACCGATTAGCATCAAAGCCAGGCTGCTGGCAGGGATTGCTATGAGGATTTGTTTGCTTGACAGCCCCCATAAATTGAATAACATGATTCCGCAGCTCTGTGTGCGTGCTGGAGGATGTCCTTCTGTCAATTTTAGGAAAACACGTGCCAGAATCATATGGTCGAAGATGGTATTATCTGAGCTGATCATCCAGCGGATTTCAGTTTCTTCCCCGGGAGAAATGTAGGTACTTCTGTTACGGCGTACCATACTCTCATATTTACCTGGCATGCTGAGATGGGCTTGGAGAAAGGCACGCGTGGGCTTGTCATAAGGGTTACTCACAGTAACTGCGATTTTAGCAGTTTCTCCATTTGTGAGGAGTATGGGACACCTCAGTCGTGATATTTTTGCTTCTGCTGTTAGGTTGGGATCGTAGGATATGGATTCAGGATAACCCCAGAAGGACATCGCCTCCAGGTTGACCCAGAGTGCATAGCCGCCAAAATATAAACCGATGACCATACCAGCGATAAAGAAGAGATATCCAAAGATAAAAAGGGGGATGTTTTTTTTCATGTTTTTTCCTTGACGATCGTGGATTAATTATATTTTATCATATGCGACTTCAACACTCTTCTTTTTCAAGAGAGATCGTTTTACCTTTTGTGAATTTTAAGAGAAATTAACGTGGATTTCCCGAGTGGAGACCGTCTTATTAACAACTGTGCAGTTAAGGAAGGGCTGCAAGAGGTTATCTCCGCGTGGGAGATGTGAATAGAAAATAATGATTGTAATAAATGCTGCCATATGAGAGCCGGGCGGTTACAGCGCTGATGATAGATTACCTGTTTCCCAAACGGGAATTAACAAAAAACAGCGGAGAGGGAGGGATTCGAACCCTCGGTAGCCGCGAAGGCTACAACGGTTTTCGAGACCGCCCCGATCGTCCACTCTGGCACCTCTCCGGATAACAGGCATCCATTATACTCGAATTCAAGCAGGGGGTTAAGCGGCCCTAGAGTTCAAAGCTTTCCTTGCGTTTCGGAAAGTGTATAGGCGGGATGTTTTCATAAGCTCCCAGTTTCTCGATGAGGGTTTCTGCGGCATCCTCTTCGCCATGGACCAGAATGATGTCTTTGGCGCTGCTAGCGACCGATTTGGCATAGTCCACCAGCAAGCCCTGGCCGGCGTGGGCAGAGAGACCGTTGATTGTCTCTATTTGTGCCCGCCTGTAATATTTCTCGCCGAAGATACGCACTTCCCTTTCGCGGTCTGCCAGCCTGCGCCCGAGGGTGTGGGGCGCCATCCAGGAGACGATCAGGATCGTATTGCGTTCGTCGTCAATGTTGTTTTTGACATGATGGAGAATGCGCCCGGCTTCGACCATGCCGGAGGCGCTGATGATCACCATCGGGTCATCGCGGGTGTTAAGGGCTTTGGATTCTTCCACTGAGCGGGTGTAGGTGAGCTGATCGAAGTCCAGGGCAGGGTGGCGGTGTTCTGAGATGAAATCCCAAGTCTCCTGATCGAAACATTCCGGGTGGCGGCGGTAGATATCCGATGCTGCCACCGCCAGGGGACTGTCCACAAAGACGGGAACTTTGGGGATCTCGCCTTTGGACATGAGCTCGTTTAAGCAGTAGACTAGTGTTTGCGTCCGTCCCACTGAGAAAGAAGGGATGATCACCTTGCCGCCGCGCTGGATGGTTCGTTTTACCACCGTTTTGAATTCCTCGAAGGCTTTATTGATATCATCGTGGGGGCGATCACCGTAGGTGCATTCCATCATGAGCACATCTATGTCATATCCGCTTGGGAGGACAGGGTCGCGCAGGAGGGGCATATCGGGGCGTCCGATGTCGCCTGAAAACCACAGGCGCACCTTTCTACCGTTTTCATGCAGATCGAGAAGAACAGCCGCCGAGCCGAGGATATGACCCGCTTCGATAAATCGCGCCGTCACACCCGGGATGGGATGAAATTCCTGATCGTAAGAGATTTGCTGGAAGAGGGGGATGGTCTGGACGGCATCTTGAATGGTATAGAGGGGTTCCACGGGCGGGAGCCCTTGACGCTTACGTTTTTTGTTGACGTATTTGACGTCATATTCGTGGATATGACCCGAATCCTTGAGCATGATATCCGCCAGGTCGCGGGTGGCATGGGTGGCATAGATGAGGCCGGAATAACCGCTCTTGACCAGATTGGGCAGGTTGCCGCTGTGGTCGATATGTGCGTGAGAGAGAATGACCGCATCAATGCTGGCCGGGTCGAAATCAAAATTTAAATTGAAATCATAGGTGTTCTGACGTTTTCCCTGGAACAATCCGCACTCTAAAAGGAGTCGTTTGCCGTTGATCTCAATCAGGTGTTTAGAGCCTGTCACCGTTTGCGCCGCGCCATAGATGGTCAATTTCATATTAGATATCCTCGAAAAGTGTAAGAAATAAAAGAAAACCTGATTGCTCAGATCCTCAAACCCAAAACCTCAGAAGGTGCTGGAATATGTCTTATTCATTTTACCGTCAAATTATGGGGTTTATGCAGTTTTACAGCATCCGATTGATAAGCATGGACCTCAAATTGGCGATTTTCCGGATGAATATCTTAAGCTGTTTATAGTATCGCTTCTCGGTATAGTATCCCAGCAAGGGAAGGACTTTTTCTTTCCTTTGGGTGTGGTATGCCCTCCCGATCGCCTTAAGGAATTTGAAGAGGCTTCCGGTGGATGTGCTGCCTTTATGGATGATGAAGACAGTGAACTCGTCGTTCACGATCAGGGGTTGGTGCTCCTTCATTAATTTTAACCAGAGGGAATACTCAACAACGTCATCTTTGGTCTCGTTAAACCCGCCGTATTGCTGCACGGTTTCTGTTCTCATGAATGTGTTTTCATGGGAAATGAAATTCATGATGGATAGAGCAATTTCCAGGCTGGGCTGCAGTATGTGTGTTTGGGGGAGGACGATGATTCTCCCGTTCAGTTCTACGACGAAGTTCCCGGTCAGCCACACAACATCAGGATTCTCATTGAACAACCTAGCTACTTTTTCCAATGAATATTGGTCTAAGTAATAATCGTCGGAGTGTAGATAATGGATGATGTCACCGGTTGCCTCCTGCGTTGCGACATTCAATGCATTCCCCACCCCCATGGGATCGGATTGAATCAGTTTAATTTCATACTTCCCTTTATTCCGCTGGATGTAATCGTGAATGATTGCCAAAGTCTTATCTGTGGAATGGGAATCATTAATGATATGCTCGATATTATTGTAGGTTTGATTTTCGATGCTTTCCAATGCCCCCCTCAGGAATTTCTCGCTGTTGTAGGTACAGGTGATGATGCTGATCTTCGGTTTTCTTTCAGTGTTCATATGTTGGTAATCCTGCCTGATTCTTTATTAACTGTATCAATTTGTTTTAGTCACATCAATAATAACGAGCTTAAATTACACGTAAAATAATGTAATACTGAGTAAGGGGAGTTTTTGATAAAAAAGTGAGAGGCTGAGTGCCTAAAAAGAAATTATATCTTATATTATCAGAGATTGTCTATAATCTACCCAGCACAGTTCTAGTTGGGCTGATCTCCATTTTTTATGATTTCAAGAATTGCCTTTCCAAAACGGTCGAATCGAAAGGGTACATCTTGCATGTGTTGCTTCAGTCCCGTCATGTCACGGGGATTTTCCCAGGCGATCCGGTTGAGGACGTCACGCGGCAGCACGACATCTGATGGGATACCCATGTCTCCTGCGGTGAGCTTTCGCCATTCCCTCAATGCGTCTATGCGGTCAAGGATGGCATTGGCAGGGCGTTTATAGTGGGGAGGATGTATGGGTGGATGGTTTTTCCCTTCCTGCACAGCCTTAATCAATTGACCACCATAACGTCTTGCCAACGGGTCACTCAGTTTGGGTACCTTTGATAATTCATTCTTGTTTTTTGGGCAAACCTTGGCGATTTCGATCAAAGCCTGATGGCTGATGACTTTAAATGGTGGGCGGTCCTGAGCTTTTGCCTGTCTTTCACGAAATTGGTAAAGAGATTTTAGAACCGCTGCCTTTTCGGGGCTGAGATCCCTTGCACCGTGTAGCTTCCAAAAGTCCTCCTTGCTGGATTCGGTGGTGTCTTCAATATCCTCGGTGAGACGCTGGAAGTCCTCCAATGCGAGCTTCCATAGACCGGAGGATTCAAGTTCGCCCCTTAGTTTCTCCTGCAATGGGATCAGATAATGGCTGTCCAACCGGGCATATTCCAGCATATCGGGTTTGAGCGGCCGCTTGCCCCAATTGGCGCGCTGGTATTTCTTGTTCATCTGGATATTGAAGAATTTCTCCAACAGAGACCCCAGCCCGATTTTCTGATACCCCAGGGTGCGGGCGGCGATCATGGTGTCAAATAAATAATTGAACCGAAATCCGTAATCTCGGAACAGGCAGATCAGGTCATATTCCGCCGCGTGAAAGACCTTGAGGATTTGGCCAGACTGAAAAATGGGTGCCAGGTCGGAAAGATCCGGCAAGACCAGGGCGTCAACCAGATAATCTTTATCACGGGTTGAGAATTGAATCAGGCAAACCTGTTCCTGATAGGCATACAGGCTGTTTGATTCGGTGTCAACGGCTAAAATATCCTGCGCCGACAACTCATCAATTACATCGTGTAGTTTTTGTGGCTGGTCTATCCAGACCAGTTCCGTGTTTTTCAATGAAGCTAACATATCCTGATTATAGCGCATCAAATTTAATATGGGGTGAAGTGTGGTTTTTGAAAGGGGAAAAGCCCTTCCAAACAAAATTATTTTCATCCCATGTAGGGTGCGCAGCGCCTTCCTGCGCACCAAAATCATTCACAATCAATTATGTGGTGCGCACAAAAGAGGTGCACACCCTACTGCAGGCAGCGTGGTTTGTGAAAGGGGAAAAGGGAAGGATGCTATAATCTAGCATAATTCAGAAATTATGGAGAATGTGTTATGAAAGCTGTGCTTCAGCGTGTGAGTCAGGCATCGGTGTCTGTCGACGGGGAAGTTGTTTCGGAAATTGGAAATGGGCTGCTTATCTTGTTAGGGGTTGCGCCAGAAGATAATGGGGAAGTTGCTGAAAAGCTGGCGGATAAGATTGCCCACCTGCGGGTCTTTGAAGATGATGAGGATAAGATGAACCTGTCCTTGCTGGATGTCGGCGGGAAGGCCCTGGTGGTGTCACAATTCACGCTGTATGCGGATACCAGCCGCGGTCGGCGTCCCTCCTTTATTGGTGCAGCGCAACCCGAAATGGCCGAACCCTTGGTGGAGGATTTTGCACAAATGCTCGTTGATCGTGGGGTGCCCACACAGATGGGGGTATTTGGGGCGCGCATGGAGGTGTCCCTGGTGAATAATGGGCCGGTTACGATCGTGATGGAATATTAATCTATTCGTTTGGTGTAAAATTGGGGTTTAGCCGACATCATTGCCGTCCGCCAACCTGGCAGCCCGCAGGGTGTTGCGCAGGAGCATGGCAATGGTCATCGGACCAACGCCGCCAGGGACGGGGGTCAGCGCACCGGCGACTTCAACGGCCTCATCGAAAGCCACGTCGCCGACCAGCCGGTAGCCGCGCTTGCGGGTCTCATCATCCACACGGTTGACGCCCACATCAATCACCGTCGCGCCGGGTTTGATCCAATCCCCGCGTACAAATTCCGCTCTTCCCACAGCAGCGATGAGAACATCCGCTTCCCGGGTGATGGATGGGATATCTTTGGTATGGGAGTGGCAAATGGTCACGGTGCTGTTTTCTTTAACCAATAGCAAGCTGACGGGCATGCCGACGATGTTCGATCGCCCCAAGACAACAGCTTTGGCACCGTCCAGCTTTGTGCCGCTGTGTTCAAGCAGGACCATGATCCCCGATGGAGTGGCAGGGATGAATAGCGGCTCACGGCCTTTTTGTGCCAGTCGTCCGATGTTGATGGGATGAAAACCGTCTACATCTTTGTGAATATCAATGGTATTGAGGACGCTTTCCTCATCCAATCCAGCGGGCAGGGGAAGCTGAACCAGGATGCCGTGTATTTTCGGGTCAGCGTTTAACTTCCTGACTAAAGCCTCCACTTCTTCTTGATCGGCATCTTTTGGGAGTTCATGTCCTACTGATAGGATGCCGGCTTCCTGGCAGGTTTTTTGTTTCATGCGAACGTAAACTTTAGATGCCGGGTTGTCCCCGATAATTACTGTTGCCAGGCCGGGTGCTGGGAGGCCTTTGGATACCCGCTCACGAACGCTTTTCTGAACTTCTTCGCGTAATGCTTCAGCTATGGCTTTGCCGTCAATGATCTTTGCACCCATACATCCTCCGTTATCAAACGATTTTTAAGAATTATACCTGAATCACACGTTATAATTTTATTGTTATGATTTGGGATAGAGATAACGCAATGGTTGTCGGCATTGCCGGCGGCACTGGATCAGGTAAGACAACCCTTGCCGCTGTTCTGCTTGATCGTGTCGGACGGGATAATATCGCCTACCTTCCCCATGATGCATATTACCGTGACCAAAAAGAACTGCCTTTTGAAGTGCGTGCGAAAGTCAATTATGACCATCCTGATTCCCTGGAAACAGAATTATTAATCGTACATATCAATCAGTTAAAGAAAGGACAGGCGGTTGAAATGCCTGTCTATGATTTTACGACTCACAACCGTAAGGAAGAAACGGTCCATGTGGAACCCAAACCCATCATTCTCGTTGAGGGGATTCTTGTTTTTGTGGAAGAAGAATTGTACAGGTTGTTCAATGTCAAGATTTATGTGGATACTGATGCGGATATCCGCTTTATCCGAAGGCTTCGGCGGGACATTGAAGAACGCGGGCGTACGGTGAATTCTGTCATTGATCAGTATCTTCGCACGGTTCGCCCGATGCACCTGGAGTTCGTGGAAAAATCCAAGCGGTATGCAGATGTCATCGTGCCCGAAGGCGGTTTGAATGTGGTGGCGTTGGATATGGTGATTGCAAGATTACAGTCCTTATTAAATGGAGAATTACCCGTTGAATCCAAACGAAGCCAAAGACTCAGTTGATCCATTAGCAAGCTCCGAAAAATTGCCCTCAGGCAGTAGACTCTCTCAAAGATCTAAGAATTTCATTCGAATCGTCATCTTAATAGCTGTAATTGCCCTGACCGTCATTTTAGTTATCTACCGTGATCAGATACAGGCGTTGAAAGCCTATGGCTACCCTGGCATTTTCCTATTTTCAATTCTCGCAAACGCCACGATTTTTGTGCCGGTACCCGGTGTGGTGTTCACCTCTGCGATGGGCGCGGTGTTCAATCCTTTTTGGGTTTCCATCGCTGCGGGTGCAGGTGCAGCGCTCGGTGAGTTGTCCGGTTATTTGGCGGGTTTCAGCGGGCAGGCTGTGGTGGAAAACACGGATCGCTATAAACGGGTGGTCCGCTGGATGGAGAAATATGGGAATGTGACTATTTTGGCATTGGCTTTTGTCCCTAATCCTTTGTTTGATCTGGCGGGGATAGTGGCGGGTATATTGAAGATGCCGATCTGGAAATTCCTCATATATTGTGTGATTGGCAAGATTTTGAAAATGATGATATTTGCTTATGCAGGGGATTGGGTGATTAATATTATTGATCGAATATTTTGACCTCCCATTTTAGGAATTTATTTTCTGTTAAAATTATCAAGCTTTGATTCAGTTTGTGAAAGGAAATCATGAATATTCAAGCTGTTGACCGCTATATTGAAGAAAAATTAAATGAAAGTATTGAAGAGCTATCCCGCTTGTGTGCGCAGCCCAGCGTAGCTGCCCAGAATTTAGGCATTGATGCCTGCGCGGATTTGGTAGCTGAAAGGTTGAAAGAGCGAGGTTTTGAGGTCCAAATCCTGCCGACGGAAGGCTCGCCAGTTGTATTTGGGGAGCGAAAAGGAAAAATGGACTCAACGCTGATTGTCTATGACCATTATGATGTTCAACCCCCTGAACCGTTGGATTTATGGAAATCACCGCCTTTTGAACCGACCTTAAGGGACGGCAGGCTGTATGCACGCGGTGTTGCTGATAACAAGGGCAACTTCATTGAACGGCTGCATGCCATTGACGCCATCCTGGAGGCGGAAGGGGAGCTTCCCTGCAATGTGAAGTTTGTGGTGGAGGGCGAGGAGGAAATCGGCAGTGTTCACCTGGAACCTTTCGTCAAAGCCCATCAGGAGCTCCTGTCCGGTGATGTGTGTGTATGGGAGATCGGCGGGGTTGACCACGAAAACACGCCTATTCAAATGGTCGGTATGCGCGGCATCTGCTATGTGGAGCTGCACGCACGAACCGCCAATCAGGACATCCACTCAGGGACAGGCGGCTCAATCTTCCCCAACGCTGCATGGTGGTTGGTGTGGGCTTTGAGCAGCTTGAAGGATAAGGACGAGAACATCCTCCTCCCGAGTTTTTATGAGGATGTCGTACCGCCGACGGAGCGGGAGAAAGAACTTTTGGCGCAGGGGCCTGAGATGATGGCTTTTTATAAGGAAAAATATGACCTGGACGGCTTCCTGAAGGGCATCAATTATGAACTGGAACTGGCCATCGAAGGTGTGTATGAACCCACCTGCACGATCTGCGGTCTGACGGCGGGATATCAAGGTGAGGGCTCGAAGACGGTGCTCCCAGCAGAGGCGCGCGCCAAGGTGGACTTCCGCCTTGTGCCAAATCAGATGCCCGAAAAGGTCCTCTCCCAATTGCGGGCGCACCTGGACGCGCATGGCTTTGAGGATATTAAGATCGTCAATCTGGGTGGCAATCCGCCTGCTAAAACCGACCCGGACCATCCAGCTGTGCAAATGGCGGTGGAGGCAGCGAAGGACGTCTATGAAAAACCAACGCGGGTGATCCCCATGGTAGGCGGTTCCGGACCGAATTTCATTTTTCAGAGGTATTTGGGCGTCCCGATCATTTCCTCAGGTGCTGGTGATTCGGAGACCCGGGCGCATGCCCCCAACGAGTCGATCAGCCTTGATTTGTATGTGAAGGGCGCTAAACACTTTGCTCGCCTGCTCAAATTGATGGGTGAATACAACTAATCTACTGAATTTCTGTGGTTGAGGGCGGGGCACGGCTCGGCTTTGATGACTTTCATATAATTTTATGTTTATTGAACTTTTAAAATTTTTCTTGACCTTCAGGGCAATCGCAAAGTTTACCAGAGATATTTCTGACACTGATAGTAAACTAACAACCCCATCCCCAGCCCTTCCCCTTGGAAAGGTGTATAGACCGGGGACATAGGTAACACATGTTCGGAGACATAGGTAACACTT
>CAZNRI010000005.1:0-138926 GCA_964575595.1 uncultured Candidatus Brevefilum sp. | reverse complement strand
TACGAATGATTTTATCACCTCATCCGTTGCACTAAATCCTTGAATCCAAGAATAATAAAACAATCATCGAATAATGGTCAAAAAGGCATTATAATTATTAGATATTGCCTCATGTATGCTTGGTTTTCCTAATGCCTGATATACTCACCATTTTTCTTGATCAACGACCGCCACATTCCTTAGGAATAATGTCAGTGAATGACTATGCAGTTCCCGTCCCCAAAAATCGAGGGTAATAGCATATGATTCATAATATCATCAAAGGATGCGTTATTGATGTCAACGAATAAAGATGACCCCAATGAAAAGGCTATGCCATTAATTCTTGACGAATATAGTTTTGAAGATATTTATCGATTTGTCTTTAAAGCTATTATGGAAACAGATTCCGACAGTATTTATATAAAAGACCCTTTGGGGCGTTTTAATTTAATTAATACAAGGGTGATGAAGAACCTTAATCTTGATCATGAGAATCAGTTAATCGGTAAGACAGATAAAGATATTTTTGGTGAGGAATTTGGTCAGAGAACTGAAAAAGAGGAGAGGGAATTATATGAAACCGGAGAGCCGATCTCCAGTTTGGTTGAGGTTAGAAGAGATACTCAAAACACCTACAATTGGACTCATACAACCAAGATTCCGTTAAGGGATGACAAAGGGAAGTTTTTTGGTTTGATTGGTTTTACGCGCGAGATCAATCAAATTAAGTCAAAAGAAAGTGAATTGCGTACACTAGCAACGCACGACACACTGACCAATGTCTATAATCGGCGTGGGCTATTTGAACGCATTGACGAGATGGTTCGGCAGACAACGCAAAAGTTCGCATTAATAGAAATTGATATTGACAATTTAAAAGAGATCAATGATCGTTTTCTACATGAAACGGGGGATGAGTTCCTGAGGTGGTTTGCGTGGATATTAAAGTCGACAACCCGCGGAAATGATATTGTCTCCCGGATTGGTGGGGATGAATTTATTTTAGTTCTTGATAATATCAAAAATAAAGAAAATGTCATACGATTTTGCGAAAAACTTTATGACAATTTCAATAATTCCATTGATGACAAGTTTAAGCCATTAAATGTCAATATGAGCATGGGCATCAGTATTTATCCGAATGATTCGAAAGCCCCGAATATATTAATCAAACAAGCAGACGAAGCGCTTTATTATGCAAAACAACATGGCAAAGGGCAGATAAAATTTTTCCATTCGGTTTACCATGACTCTGTTGGTAATAATCATAAAGCGTAATTATCATTATGGTTTTTTTTGGAAAAGGTTTAAGGTTCCACTCACTGTTATCTAAAAAACGAATAAATCGTGGGGAAGAAGGTTATTATTTATGCCGTCTATAACAAATTCATTTGTCATTTACAGCAATGAATTGGTCT
The DNA here is from genome assembly GCA_964575595.1 of uncultured Candidatus Brevefilum sp. GTDB lineage: Bacteria > Chloroflexota > Anaerolineae > Anaerolineales > Anaerolineaceae > Brevifilum. The sequence goes on along the minus strand of CAZNRI010000005.1, from coordinate 137,526 downwards.
ACGACATTGTTTAGCAATTGTCTGATTTTGTACTTCTTTAAAATTTGGGATGGGACCTGTCTTTCAAGGTATAAAAAGATGAAACCGTGTACCATACTCCATATGGTAAGGGCCTTCAATTTTGATTGATGTGGTTTGATGATGCCAGCGTCCTGACTATTCTCAATCACTTTCACTATTAAATCAAAGTTACGGTGGCTAATCGTCACAAATTCAGGGTACTCGTGTTCGCGTTCGATTGCGCTAGAGAATATTAATTTAAATAGTCCTATATTTTCCAATGCAAATTCTGTATATCCCCAAGCGACTTCGTGTAGCTGTTCAAGAGGTTGTTCTTCTTTCTGTTCAGCAATCTGAGATAACTTCTCATAGATTAGATATAGCCCTTTGGTTGAAATAGCTGCGATAAGTGCTTGTTTGTCCTTAAAATGTGAATATGGAGCGGAGTGACTAACCCCTGCTTTTTGTGCAGCGTTGCGCAGGCTGAGGCCATGCAACCCTTCCTGGCTGAGGATTTCGATACCGGCGTTAATTAATGCGTTTTTTAAATCGCCATGATGATAGGTGTCTTTTTCCATGTCTATAGCATAGCAGACAATCTTGACACCGTCAAGATTGTTTATTATAATATCAAAAAATAGTCTTGGAAGGACTGCCTGTGAGCCATTTTTTATCTGAAAAAGAATGTATTATTTCTACGTCTCTCAAATTGGTGCAGGATGGCATTTTGATGACAACAGGGGGGAATTTATCAACCAGAACATCTGATGGGGACAACTTCGCGATTACACCCTCAAATACAGATTATACAAAAATGAAACCAGAAGATATTTGTATTTGTGACTTCAAGGGGGAGCAACTTGAGGGTAGGCTTCGCCCATCTGTTGAATCGGGAATGCATGCTGCAATATATCATGTTCGCACAGATGTGCACGCCATTATCCACACGCATCAGATTTATTCAAGCACGCTGGCCTTAATTGACAAAGCAATACCCGCATTATTCGATGAGCAGGTGCGATTTCTCGGTCGTGATGTGAAAGTTATTCCTTATGCGCCATCTGGAACGGGGATGCTAAGGGATAAGATAGCTCGAAATGTCCGTGATCATGCTAACACTTACCTAATGAAGAATCATGGTGCTCTTGTTTTTGGGACAGATATGGCGCGAGCGGTTCTAAATGTCAAATTATTAGAAAAGTGTGCGATTACTTATCTCTTAGCATTGAGTACGGGTGAAAAAGTCACAAAGATACCGATGTGGGTCAGAGAAATTGCCGTACAAAAATTGAGAAAAGATCAGAAAAGAGCTGAAGAAGATCATAAGGAGTAAAGATGCAGGAAAATGAAAGACAACAATATGCTATCTCAGAGTATCCCGATGTAGATCGGATCTATCAACAATTAGAGGCTTTAATTAGTCAGCCCATGCGGCCTATCCGTCGGGATAAATTACAGGAAGTATTGGCATATTTTGACAGTAAATGTCAAAAGTCGCGCGAATTAACAGATGAGGCTAAAAAGGTCATTCCCGGGGGTGTTCAGCACAATCTAGCGTTCAATTATCCTTTTCCCATCGCTATCGAGAAAGCTAACGGCGCTTACATGTGGGATGTTGATGGGAACCAATACATTGATTTTCTTCAAGCTGGCGGCCCAACTGTATTAGGAAGCAATTATGAACCCGTACGTGAAAAGGTTTTTGAAACCATAAAACAATGCGGCCCTATAACCGGTTTATTTCATGAGTATGAACTCAAACTGGCAAATTTGATCCAGCGCTTTATGCCCTCCATTGAAATGTTCCGTATGTTGGGTACTGGAACTGAGAGCGTTATGGCCGCTATCCGAGCGGCACGGGTTTTCACTGACAAGAAAAAAGTGATCAAGACGGGAGGCGGATACCACGGTTGGTCTGATTCAATGGTTTATGGTTTGCATATTCCTGGCACAAGACGTTTCGAATCAGTAGGTATTCCACGGAAAGCTACTGCCAACACCCAGGAGTTTTATCCAACAGATTTGAAGATGTTGGAACGTAAATTAATTGCTAATCGTCTTCGCGGCGGAACCGCAGCAGTGATCGTTGAGCCGGTGGGACCGGAATCCGGCACACGACCTGTGCCCTTTGACTATAACCGGAAGGTACGAGAGTTATGTGATGAGTTTGGCGCTTTGTTGATTTTCGATGAAGTTGTGTCCGGCTTCCGTCTTGGGTTGGGCGGCGCGCAAGGTTATTTTGATATCAAACCAGACTTGACCATCTTTGGCAAATGCGTTACGGGTGGTTATCCCATGGCTGGCGGGGTTGGGGGTCGCGCTGAGATCATCCAAAGATTTGCGCCAGGTATTGGAGGTACCGGCGAGCGTGCTTATATTGGCGGTACGCTTTCCGCTAATCCCCTTTCTTGTGCCGCTGGTTATTATTCCTTACTTGAAATGGAGCGCACCAATGCGCCGGTCATTGCTGGCAGAGCGGGTGACCGTCTGACCAAGGGGTTGCAAAAAATTATTGACAAGTTGGGGCTTCCATTTGTCGCTTATAATCAGGGATCCATCTGCCACCTTGAAACCTCAGGGGTAATGCTGCTTGACCTGCGAAGGCCCGTCAAACTCCTCAAAGAACTTAAACCCAGAAAACATATGATGGAAGAGATGGGCGCCGCTTACATGGCAAACGGCATCATCACCTTGGCGGGAAGCCGAATGTATACCTCCATGGCTGATACGGATGAGATCATTGATGATGCTCTTGAGCGATTTGAAGCCGTCTTAGGTTGTGTCGAAGGGGTCTAAACAAAAAACTGTAAAGGAGACCATCATGAGTGCAGAACCCGCTATTCTCTCCGTTGACCTCGGAACATCTTCTATGAAGGTGGCGGCCATTACGATACATGGTGAGGTTTTAGGATGGGAATCCGAGCCGTTAGAATTGATTGTCACACCAGATGGCGGTACCGAGCAATCCCCAGATGAATGGTGGCAAGCGTTCCTGACTGCAAGCAAAAGGTTGTTTTCCAACCAGGGAATCCATGAACAAATTCGAGCTGTTTGTTGTTCAACGCAGGGGGAGGGCACAATCCCTGTAGATAAAAATGGGCAGCCGCTGATGAACTGCATTCTGTGGATGGACATGCGGGGAGCTTCAGCCTTGGAAAAACAATTCAAAGGCGTGGTGAACTTGACAGGGGCAGGATTACGACAAACCCTACACTGGATCCGTCTTACAGGCGGCATGCCATCCATGACAGGGAAAGACCCTGCTGCGCATATGCTTTTAATCCGGGATCAATTTCCTGGTGTGTATGAGCGCACGTATAAATTCCTTAATGTCTTGGATTACATGAATCTCAAACTGACAGGGCGTTCTGTGGCAACCTTTGATTCAATTCTCACATCCTGGGTCACGGATAACAGGGACCCTGACAATATTGTTTATGATCAAGGTTTAATCGAAGATAGCGGGATTTCGGCGGATAAATTTCCAGACATTGTCCCCTGCACCGAGGTGATAGGGAACCTCAAGCCGGACATTGCCCGTGAGTTGGGGCTTTCACTGGATGTGCAAGTCGTAGCAGGTGCGATTGACAGTACAGCTGCTGCCATTGGCGCAGGAACTGTTGAGGACAATGATTTGCATCTCTATATTGGCACATCCTCATGGATGGCTGCCCATGTTCCTTATAAGAAAACGGATGTCGTTAATAGTTTGGCGTCTGTCCCCTGTGCTATACCCGGAAAATATATCCTCATCGCCCTACAGGCAACGGCCGGCGGAAACCTGACTTTCCTGCGAGATAACATCCTTTATCACAAGGATGAGTTGATGTTGGAGGAGTCGGTTCCGGATATCTTCAAAGTGTTGGATATTATTGCAGAACGCACACCGGCTGGCAGCAACAAGGTTATTTATACCCCCTGGATTTGGGGAGAACGTGCCCCTGTTGAGGATCGAACCCTCAGAGCGGGATTATATAATCTATCGTTGAACAATACCCGCGAGGATATCATCCGTGCATTCTTAGAGGGAATCGCTTTTAATACCCGGTGGTTGTTGACGCCCGTTGAAAATTTTTTGAAGAGAACAGTCCCAGGGATGAACATTATCGGCGGGGGTGCCCAATCGGATGTGTGGTGCCAAATCCTTGCTGATGTGATGAATCGTGAAATCCGGCAGGTTTCAGACCCGGTATGTGCCAATGCCCGAGGGGCAGCATGGATTGGCGCAGTTGGATTGAAAGAAATTCAATATTCAGATATCCCTGACCTTATTCAATTTAAACATATTTACCAACCTAATCCTGAGAACAGAGCGCTTTATGATGAGCGCTTTGACGTATTTAAGCAAATTTATCGTCAAATGCATAAAATTTATCGCCAATTGAATGAATGAGTAAGGAGAGGAAGTTGTTATGACTGATCAAAACCAATTTAAGTTATACCCTTATCGTTGGGTTGTGTTGGCTGTATTTATGTTTGTCAACTTGACGATTCAAATGCTTTGGATATCCTATGCACCCATCACTATTTTTGCCTCTGATTTCTACGGTGTGACGGATACAAAAATTGGTCTGCTATCTATGGTGTTTATGATCGCTTATATCCCACTCTCGATCCCTGTTTCATGGGGCATAGACACTTATGGCTTCAAGCCTTTGGTGAGTATTGGTGCCATCCTCATGTCAATTTTTGGTATTTTACGAGGTTTCGCTGGTGCGAATTATCAGCTAGTATTATTCAGCACCATTGGTATTGCTATTGCACAACCGTTTTTGTTAAATGCATGGACAAAGATACCTGCTTTGTGGTTTGGAATTCAAGAACGGGCAACTGCGGTTGGGTTGGTGACGCTTGCAAATTTGATCGGCACTGCTGTAGGTATGGTACTCACACCTGAGTTGGTGAAAACAATGTCGATTGATAAGATCCAATTGATCTATGGGGCAATAACGGCTTTTTCCGCTCTTGTGTTTATACTTTTCGCTCGTGAAAAGCCTCAAACCCCGCCGGACTCATCAAGCGAACAAGTGCGAGCTTTAATGTTGGATGGATTAAAACACGCCTTAAGTGTTCCCAGATTTTGGATTTATTTGTTCATCTCCTTTGTCGGTCTGGGGTTGTTTAATGGGATTACAACCTGGGTGGAACCCATTATCCGACTGCGAGATTTCACACCGGATGACGCCGGCACCCTTGGTGCGCTGATGCTGGGCGGGGGGCTGATTGGTGCGGTGGTGATGCCGATCTTTTCTGATAAAACTCACAAGCGTCAACCTTTTATTCTTTTTGGATTTGCCCTAGCTATTCCAGGCTTGTTAGGCGTGACCTTCGCTAATTCAGCCTGGCTCTTATACCTTTCCGCTTTCTGGATGGGATTCTTCCTGGTGAGTGCTAATCCTATTGGCATGCAATATGCGGCTGAGATCACCCATCCCACACCGGAGGGAACCTCAAACGGGTTGATCCAGTTGTTTGGTCAGGCTTCAGTCATTTTCGTCACCGTGATGGATCGGCTGAAAACGCCGGAAGGGTCATTCACGTTATCCTTATTGATCATGGCTGGGTTGCTGGTTTTCAGTTCGATTTTGATCCTGTTTATGAAAGACCCCAAAAAAGAGCAACTTCAGAATTAAATTGCTTATTGCCTATCGGCTAACGATATTAATACAATTATTATAAATATTGTCTCATAAATATAGTATATTTATTTTGACTATTGGTGAGATATCAATAAGTAACATCACAATCCCAATCAAGACAATTTGCAGATCTTTATCCTTTTTTGAATTGTCTGGGATTTTGTATAAAAAATGGATAAAAAGGATATAAAATATGCGCAATATGAGTAAGTTTATAGTTGGAATAATGATTGTATTAATGATCAGCGCATGTGTCGCTGATGGGAACCCGTCTGTTAGCCAGGGGACTGATGAGATAAAGGAGAGTGAAGTGGAAATGGAAGAGACACCGTTTGATGCAACTTATGTTGAAAAAGAAGGGATTGATGTCATTTATCTAGCGGGTGGATGTTTTTGGGGCATGGAAAAGCTGATGCAATCCATTGATGGGGCAGTTGACGTTATCAGCGGTTATGCTAATGGCAGGGCTGATGTAGACCCTACATATGAGAAAGTCATCACAGGAGATACCGGATATCGGGAGACGGTCAGAGTGGAGTATGATCTAAACATTGTCAGCCTGGATGCACTTCTGTTTGCCTATTTCAATGTGATTGATCCAACCATTAGAAACGCACAGGGCAACGACCGAGGTACACAGTATCAAACAGGCGTGTATTATACCGATGAAGCCAGTGGAGAAATCGTGGCACGCATCGCCTCTATTGAACGTGGCCGGGCTGAGAGATTCGAAGTGGAAATCGAGCCGCTGGCACGATTTTACACGGCTGAGGAATACCATCAGGATTATTTAAACAAGAATCCCTTGGGATACTGTCATATCTCACCGGAAGAGATCAACATGGCGGGCGAGATGATCATTGACCCAGGTGATTACCCGCTTCCCACAGAAGATGAAATCAAGGAAAGGCTTACTGATCATCAATACAATGTCACTCAAAACGCGGCAACAGAACCCGCATTCAACAATGAATATTGGGATAATCACGAGCAGGGGATTTATGTGGATGTTGTCACAGGTGAGCCTTTGTTTTCTTCCAGGGACAAATTCGAAAGCGGCACCGGCTGGCCCAGCTTTACACAGCCGATTGATGAGAACGCGGTTCGATTTATCCGGGATAACTCCTTAGGCATGCAGCGTATAGAAGTTCGCAGCAGGGCGGGAAATTCCCACTTGGGGCATGTTTTTTATAATGACTCTTCATCTCCCAATGGCACGCGGTACTGCATCAACAGCGCGGCGCTGCAGTTTCTCCCTTCTGCCGAAATGGAAGCTGAGGGATACGGTTATCTTCTGGATTTTGTTGAATAAATGGATTACAAAAAGAGGCTTTCCCTTATTTGAAGTGTAGTTCATATGGGACAGCCTCTCATTAAGTAGCGGGGCTTGGATTCGAACCAAGGACCTCCGGGTTATGAGCCCGACGAGCTACCACTGCTCTACCCCGCATCAGGATATGCATTTTATGACATTGCGAAGCCTTTGTCAAGCTGATTTCAATTAAAATTTGTGTTTATCGGTTAATAACCTTTGTCATAAGGTCTTTAAGAATTAGGCGATACTCAGACTTAAAGAAAAATACTCCAAGGTCTATTCTGGAGTATTTTCTTTGAAGTCTGAAATCAGTTAACTGCTGAATGTACGCTGTCTATCAATCACACCCGCGAAGCGGTAATATAGCCTTACAAGCGGCGTTAACGAAGGGATAGGCGATAGGTGATGGGGTCAAAGCTGGATGTGTGCCCATTTGGAACATCACGATTTCATCTGCAGTCATTCTATGCAGAATACAAGCGCTGACCACGTTGACTAACTCGCCAACGGATTTTCCGCCGGAAAGGGATCCGCCCAAAAGAACACCTGTTTCTTTGGCAAATACCAACTTGACCTTTGTGAGAGTTGAATCAGGCATACCTCCCGGATGAGTATCTAGGGATTGGTCAGTTCCAATGATTACTTTCATGCCGTATTCTTTTGCCATGCGTTCTGTTAAACCCGCCACTGCAAAAGCGCGTCCGTTTATTTTCGTTGAGAAAACGCTGATAGCTCCGCAGTTGTGATGAACTGGAGAATAAAGGTTTGCCCCGGCAATGCGTGCTTCGGATGTTGCAATTGAAGCCAACATTGTGTTGACGGGTCGACCCGTAAAGAAGGAGTGTTTTTCTGCGCAATCTCCAACAGCAAAGATATCAGGGTCCGTGTAAGTCCGCATTAAGCTATCAACCCTTATGGTGTTTTTGAAGCCTAGTTCTATGCCGGATTTTTCAGCAAGCACCGTATTGGGCTTTGCACCGATGCCCAAAATGACCATATCCGCTTTGATTTCATTGCCATTGTCAAGCTTGACACCTGTGACAGCTTCATCACCCATAATTTCTACAACTTTGCTGTTAACCTCGATATTGACACCTGCCTCCGCCAACTTTTCTTGAGCTTCTGTGCAAAACTCATCATCCATAGCCAGTTGTAGACACTGCTGTAGGGCTTCAACAACAGTAACATTTATATCCCTTCCCTTACGGCATTCATCAGCAAATTCAACGCCAATGAAACCACCGCCAATAATGACGAGATCTTTGACGGATTCCATCTTTTTATAAACTTCACCAAGGTAATTGTAATCTTTGACAATCGGAAAAACATTTTTCTTGTCAACTCCGGGTATTGGTAGAATTATTGGAAGAGAGCCCGTTGCAAAAACCAACTTATCATAGGCGATTGTCTCTCCATCTTTGAGAGCAACCACTTTTTTTTCACGATCTACTGATACGGCTTCATCTTTTATAAGCTCGATTTGATTGTTTTTAAGTAATCCGTCTGGGATAACATCGTGTTCAGGCCCACCAACAGTGCCGTAAATATAGGGTATGCCGCAAGGGATCAATACTGTACCTTCTTTACGCACAAGAACGACTTTCTTATCTGGATAATGTCGTCTGCAACTAATGCCTGCTGTAATACCGGATAGACCACCTAAAATCAATACATCAGTTTTTAGCATTAAAATCTCCTATTCTATTTTAAAGATTAAATAACAAGTTTGACCTTGTAGAATGATTGGACAATGTTTTAAATGAAACATAATTATGTCTTATAAGAAAATGGGGAATGTAATTTATGTGAAGTCTGTTTATCATAGATGAGATCAATTCCATATCAGTATGAGTAATAACTATTATAGTATATCCCCATTTTATGTGGTTAAAAATGCAACAAAAAGAGAGATTCTAGATCGAAGCGTTCAACTAGATATTCAAACACCATTGTAATTATCTATTGCCTTCAAAGCATAGACTAATCTCAACGCATAGCTATCATTTCCAAATGATGAAGTTTCTTGCGTATGTCTTTTAGGTACATAAAACTTTATTTTCAATCGGGGTTTTCTTTATTCTGCATGTCTCAGTAAATACTTTTCATTTACTAATTCTTAATCAGTTAGGCATAGAATGATGACAAATTATATAGTCAAGGATAGATAAAAACCTTATTTTCAAGGATAACAGTAATGAAGCATATACAAGAATGGTTACTCTCAACTATTGTAATATTTTCACTCACAGCTTGTTCGCTGACTAGTTCTGACCCTGAAAACCGAACCATCAATGAGGGTCAATCGGATAATGTACAAGAACCGATTCAGATGGAAAACGATCATGCTGAGAGTGTCATTTATGATAACGATCAATCTGATTCTGTTTTATTGAACACACCGACCTTCATGAAGAAGTGGATGATTGCTTGTGGAATACTGATGAGGTGGTGGTTGTTGCGTTGGAAAATGACAGCATTCAAGCAGACAGTTCTAACGTTGCTATTCAAGGCATGGAGATAATCATTTCTGCTGCCGGCAACTATCAGTTAAGCGGGGTTTTATCGGATGGGAAAATTGTGGTAAACGCAGGTGATGATGCCCTTGTTCGGCTGATATTGGATGATGTGGATATTTATAATAGCGATGGACCTGCGATTTATATCGCGAATGCAAAGAAAACGATTATTGTCATAAGCAACGGCAGTAATAACACACTTAAAGATGGTAGGGATAAGGTTTAACCACATCATCTAATTCATAATTTCAGATTCAGTTGATGAGCTTGGACTAAAGTATAATAGGCTCAATGGATATAAAACACGGTGGGTTTAAGGTAGCCATATCTGGCGTGCGTGGATCTGGGAAAACCTCATTACTGATGGACCTTGTCAAAGCTTTAAGAAATCATGGCTTAACGGTCAAAGGGGTTCTTGAATGGGGGATATTTGAAGGCGATAAAAAAGTCGCAATTGAAGTGTTGGATCTTGCAGTGGAAGAGAGCCGAATATTGGCACGATTGGCAGAAGAAATGACCACGGACCTGCAATTTGGAGATTGGACATTTTTTCCGGATACCTTCGACTGGGCGAATGAAAGATTAATGAAGGTAGACACAGCAGATGTCTTCATCTTGGACGAAGTTGGACCGCTTGAGTTGGATCAGGGGAAGGGATTACAAGCCGGACTGTCGGTTATGTCTACAAGAGCCTACCGTATGGGTATCATGACGATCCGCCCAAAGTGTCTTGAGATGGTTTATGACCTTTTCCCAAACATTATAGTTTATTCCATGAGTAAATGGGAGAAGGAAACACTTTTAAACGAATTGCTTCGCATAGCCACATCCTTCTAGATTTAAATTCGCTATTTATTATCATTTCAAGGGGATAAAAAAACCAATTATTAAGGTTATGTTTTCCATAGGATTCTTGGCGGATTGACTTAACACATGAGTTGCTAATTAATCATGTTTGAGCCAGTTGATTTAACAAGATGAAGGCTTCTTCATGAACTGTTTCATCGTGAACATATCCGTACTTTATTGCGAATATCGAACGTGGTATGATGCAAGCGCATGATAAAATTCAAACAAGTAACAATTTACACATTTATTCAAGGACTTGTATGGTAAAGCAATCAAAAGAGATGACACTCTGGGAGCATCTTGAGGACCTGCGTAAGCGTTTGTTATGGGCATGCCTTGGCCTTGGCGTTGGGATTTTTATCAGTTTTTTGCTTTCAGATTATTCGCTTTCTCTTTTGGCGAAACCCATAGGGGGTTTTGAAGAGTTGCAGTCAATTGAAGTCACCGAAAATGTGGGTGTCTTTATGAGGGTAACTTTATTGGGCGGTTTTATCATTGCCCTCCCATTCATTCTGATCCAGGCGTTTTTGTTCATTTTCCCTGCACTTGAGAAGAAGGAAAAACGGTGGATTGTGATTGCTGTGCCTTTGGCAAGCCTTTTGTTTATTGGCGGAGCGGTTTTTGCTTACCTGATCATGCTGCCAGCAGCCATACCCTTATTGACCCAATTTAAAGGGCCGGAAGTCCTACCGAGGTGGAAAGATTATGTCGATTTTGTCACAAATCTGATTTTCTGGATTGGACTAAGCTTTGAAACCCCGTTAATTTTCTTTATTTTAGCGAAAATAGGTTTGGTTAACGGAAAACAATTAGCAAAAGGCTGGCAAATTGCTATTGTTGTGATCTCTATTATCGCAGCTGTGATCACCCCAACTGTAGATCCCATCAATATGCTGTTATTCATGATTCCGTTGTTCATATTATATCTTTTGAGTATACTATTAGCAGTGTTGGCACGACGTTAATTGTTTGATAAGGAGTAAAGTTATGTTTGGTGGAAGGTTCAGCTGGCTTGAAATGATCGTTGTATTGGTGATCATCCTCTTGGTTTTCGGTGTCGGCAGAATCAGCAAGGTGGCCGGCGAATTAGGCAAGGGAATCAGGGCATTTAAGGAAGGTCTTTCCGACGAAGATGATGATAAAAATGATACTCCGGAAGAATATCAGGGTAATTAGTGTTCTTCATACAGCATTATGGAACTGTTTAATATCGGAATCCTTGAGTTTCTTTTTATCCTCATTCTAGCTTTTATCGTCCTCGGACCCAAGAAAGCCGTGAAGGTGGCAGGGGAGGTGGGTGCGTGGATTCGCAACATTCTTGACTCTCCGACATGGAAGGAAATTATGAAGACTTCCAGAGATATTCGCGATATCCCAAGGAAAATTACGGATGATGCGGAAATCCAGCGTACACTGGAGGATATTGATTATTCAATTCGTGGGCAGGATAGTGCTCTGACAGAAAAAGAATCACCACAGCAGGGTGATGCTTCAAAAGAAAAGGAGAATTTTAAACCCTCTTTATAACTCCAATCCATTTACCTGTTGCTTAAAATGCAACTTAAATTAAAAAGATAACAGCCTGGGAACTCTCCCAGGCTGTTTTTACGAACAATCTCAGTCGTCTTTGAAGAGACCAGCCAGATCTGATAACTGATAAGTCTTTCCTTTGCTGATCATTTCTCTTCCTTGGTCAACCTTCCCCCAAAGATTCCAGAAGGTCAACCCGCGGACTTTTTGATCTTTCAAATAATAAATTGTGCCTTTTTTGAAGGGCTCAATCCAATCCTCATAGATGTCAAAGTCTTTATTCAATTCACCGACAGCTTCATAGCCGAGGTTAAAAAGGTCTGAGTAGAAAAATGGGAAATGGTCGTAGACTTCCCTTTTGCCGGACATGTTTTCACCTGCGATTGTCCCCATTTTGTTAGCATTATCCTCGTGTTCCACTCGCACACGTTTGCCTAAGCCTTTATGGAAAAAATTAGCCACATCACCAGCAGCATAGATATCTGAGAAATTGGTTTGGAGATATTCGTTGACCAGAATGCCATCCTCAACCACAATCCCGGCTTTTTGAGCTAACTCGACATTGGGCTTAAGACCGATGCCCACGATCACGGCATCAAATTTTTCTTCCGAAGTGGACTCCGTCTCAATATCCTTATATCGAACAGTATGATCGTTCCCCCCTTTTTTTATTGAAGCCACAAGGTTGCCTGCGAGAACTGTTACGCCTTTCTCTTTGTAATAATCATTGAGGTGCTTGGACAGATCTTCTGGGAAGACCAAGCCGGAAATCCCAATTTCTGGAAAGATCATGGTGACTTTGGAGCCATACTTGGTCAGGGAGGCTGCGATCTCTGATCCGATGAAGCCGCCACCAATCACACAAAAATTATTCTTGGACTCCGACAATTCCTTAACCTTATGGTAGTCGGCTCGAGTGCGGTAAAAGATGACGTCTTCTGGCACATCCGGAAGGTGAATCGGCCGGCCCCCAGTGGCGAGCAGCAACTTCTCATAGTGAAATGAATCACCCTTATTAGTCAAGATAGTTTTTTCTTCAGGGTTGATTTGATTAACATTCGTCTCCAGATGAAGATCGACATGATATTTTTCAATTGGGCGGATGATGTCCTCGATTTGCATGCCATTCCATAAGCCCTTTGTCAAGGGGGGGCGGTTATACGGCTCGTATTGTTCGTCGGTAAACATTGCAATACTGTTCACAGTGTCATTTCTTCTTATCCCCATCACTGCAGCGGAACCGGTCATACCTCCGCCAATAATGATATATTTATAGTTTTTCATTTGTTAGGCTCCTTTTATTGATTTTCTTTTACACTCTGTGTTTTTTTACCTTCTTGATTTGGAACGACGATGGATAGTGCATTGGGTTTGACATGAACTTCAATGGGCGTTTTACCAACAGGATCGCCATCGGCTTGAACTTTTAACGGGGATTGTGTTTCTATACGGCAATATTCCTGAAATCTTCTAGATTTAATAATTGGATTTCTATGTTTTGTCTTTGTAAAGACAGAGACCAATATTTTGAGGATATCAAAAAAATTAGCTGCTCTGATTATAAAAATGTCCAGCAAACCATCATTGAGCGCTATATCCTCCGACCATTCCAGGGGCTCTATACCCATCAAGCGTCCATTGGTGATCAGTATCTCGGATGCTGAATAAGTTTCATGGTGATGATCGTACTCTAATTGAAATTTTTCTAACTTAACCCCCAACAACTGCTGAATAAAGTGGTATATGTAAGCGAAGACACCTAAACGCTGTTTTTCTTCTGACGGAGTGTTTGCCATGACCTTTGGGCTAATCCCTACACTGACATTGAGAAGATAATGGTGATCTTGCAGATTAATGGTGTCTATTTTAATCCGCTCAGAGTCAGGGGATGTGATCACGTTCAGAGCCTCTCCAAACTGATGGGGAATTTTCAATTCCTTGGCTAAGAGATTGCCAGTTCCTATTGGCAGGATACCCAGAGGAGTTCCTGTACCGACGAGAGAGTTTCCGACTAGAGCGACAGTGCCATCTCCGCCAGCAGCGATAAAAAGGTCTACACCATCTTTTATCCCCTGATTGATGATTGTGGGGATATCACCTGAAAATCCCGGAATATCAACGATTTTTATGGCAATTCCTTCTTTTTTGAAATGTTCCTCAATTGTTTTGATTTGGCGATCTGAATCACTCTGCCCTGATTTTTTATTATAAAAAAGTATCGCTTGATGATAGATGCTCATTTGCCCGTCCCTAAAAAGGAATTAAATTAATGATACTGTGTGAAGTGAAATTTGTCATCAGGATTTTTTACCTTATGGTAATTTGACCATAAAAACGCAGATACAAATATTACTCAACTCAATAATACTCCTAGTTTCGCATAGAATTTACCATTAAATTCAATTAAGGTGAAAGATATGTTATTAACTGAATTAATTTAGTCAGGCATTTCTGATACAATTAGCCGATATTTGTAGTAATTTGATCACAAAATGGGTATCGAAAGAAGGAACAATTAATCGGGAACTACAAATTTTGTAGAAAGATGTAACACTATGATAAAGCACAACCAAAGCACCACTCAAGAAAACAACATTGACAAAAATTATCGCTGGAATTTCACAGTTAATTTTCTGGATGGTGCCACCTTCTGGTTTGGATATAGTTTCCTTTCGATAACAACGATCATTCCACTCTTCATCAGCAAATTGACAACATCCTTGATTCCGATCGGCTTGGTGAGTGTCATTACATCGGCTGGATGGTTCATCCCGCAATTATTTGCTGCCAGGTTCATAGAACGATCGACAAAGATGAAGAAATTTTGTGTTGGGTGGGGGTTGTTTTTGGAGCGGATACCTATTTGGTTAATGATCATATCAGCTATCATTGCAATTTGGGATCCGAAATCAGCCTTGATCATATTCTTGATAAGTTTGACATGGCATAAAATAGGATCGGGATTGATCTCCCCAGCTTGGATGGCTTTGTTGGCGAAGATATTTTCTCCCGAAAAGCGCGGTTCCTTTCTGGGACTCACAATGTTTATCGGTGTGGGGATTGGCATATTGGGATCTGCATTGAGCGCCTGGCTGTTGGAGACATTGAGGTTTCCTGTATCTTTTATCTGGCTTTTTTCAATTGCTGCGTTTTTTACTACCATAAGTTGGGTATTCCTCGGACTTACCAGAGAACCGGAAGGTAAAGCAAAAACTCAAGACCAGGATTGGAAAGCCTATTGGAAAAGTCTTTTATGGATAATTCGCAAGGACGAAAACTTTCGGAAATATATTATTTCTAACATCATCATCAGAGTCGGGGGGATGGGGACAGCTTTTATGACCATCAGTGCAATACACCGCTTTAAGGTCTCTGATGCAACTGTGGGTCTCTATACATTGGTTTTGTTGATAGGCGAAACGATTGGATACCTTGTTCTAGGACGTTTGGCGGACCGATTTGGACATAAATTGTCAGTAGAGATCGGTGTGCTGGGACAATTAATCGCTTTCGCCCTGGCAATTTTTACATCTTCTCCAATAATTTACTTTTTTATCTTTGTGCTAATAGGGCTAAATTTAAGTTCAGCGAACGTTTCAGGCATGATGATCGTTTGGGAATTTTGTGAGGTTTCACGTGTCCCCACCTATGCCGGTTTGGCGAATACTGCGCGAGGGGTATTTGGATTACTCGCCCCCCTATTGGCAACGCAGCTTGCAACTGTGGGTTACGGGTGGTTGTTTGGGGTTTGTACCCTGTTTTGTCTTGTCGGATTGTGTCTTCTGAGAGTGTGGGTTAAAGAACCTCGCTGGCATCATGCCTGGGCAGAAGAATCAACTCTAAAATAGGTCTTACATTGGAGAGTAGAGCCTGTTAATGATCTTTTGAAAGGCATCTTCTGGAGCGTCGGGAATTTTCTCTGGCTGCTGTCCAAGCCATATTTCAATCAGCGCCAGCAGGTGGGATTCCTCCATCCGATCTGCGTAATCCACCAGCATGGTTGGACGGGTCATGAAATCATCCATTTGATCATGGAGACTGCTCTTGACATAAGTATTCAGCTTGAATACTTTCAACATTTCCTCGATAGCTTTTTCCCTGATGTCCCCACTCCACATAAAATCTTCATCGTGATGGATATCCATAACCAGATGTGAATTGACGGGAAGACTAATGTCAGTAATGATAAGTTGATGATTGAGGTCATCATAATGCCAATTCACCCCAGTGTTTTTTGAATCTATTCTCAAAGAGAGATGCTCAGGGTTTTTTACCGCATGGAATATGAGTTTATAAAGTCTTTCTTTGGATAAAAGACTTGTTTCTCCTTCAACGTGTTTTATCTCAAAGGTTGTTTTGTTTTCATCCCACGATTGTCTGAACGTTGTCAGCGCATATTCACCTTCTTGATATGCCAGGGTCTCACCATCATCCTCATAAAGCTGATAGGCATTGTCTGCGCCCGGGAAGATGTGGATTGTCAGTGCATCCGGTAAGCCTGTTCCTCCCCAATTTACCAATGTCCCAAGGGGAACGATGGCGCCTGCTCTCGCGAATACGGGTATTTTATCCAATTGACCGTAAATCGCATACCATCCACCGCCCCGATAGTGATCTCCGCTAAAAAAGTCAAACCAATCCCCTTCAGGCAGCCAAACGACCTGTCTGGACAATCGTGTATCGTGGTCTCTTGGCGAGGAAAAGGGAGCGGCGATCAATTCGCTGCCAAAAGTGTACTGGTTGGGGCAATGATAGGCATATTCCTGATCTGGATAGAGATGATACATAGGGCGAATGGGGAGGATACCTTTCTTATGGTTTACCCAGGCAGCCGTGTAAAGATAGGGTATCAGAGCATGGCGCAGCCTCATCGCATTGGAGACATGACGTTCGGTTTCCGCGTCGTATACCCAGGGACGGCGTTCGTGATAAGGATTATTAGTGGCGTGCAGGCGTAGGATGGGGCTAAAAACGCCGAATTGCACCCATCGCAGATACAATTCAGGTTCTTCAATGCCACCCATATGACCGCCGATATCATGAGACCACCAGCCATACCCAACATTTGCAGCTGTCGCTGTGAAGTAGGATTGGAACTGCAAGCTGTCCCAGGTGACGTATGTATCGCCGGAGAAACCAATGGGGTAACGCTGGCTTCCCAATCCACCCCAGCGCGAAAAGATGAAAGGACGGGTTTTCCCATCTCTGGCACGGTTATAGAAATGTAAATGATTCAGCCAGAATAGCGGATCCAATCCCTCGATGGTTGTTTTCTTCCCCTGCTGCCAATCCAGCTACCAGAAGTCAACGCCCATTTCTTCATAAGGATGGTGGAGAATATCAAAGTACGCTTCGGTGAATTTCAGATCAGCGATATCGAAAGGTATGGGATTCTTACTTTCAGGATCCACACCCAGTCGTTCAGCCATTGGTTCGTATTGCTCTTCATGCGGATACACACCTGATGCCGGGTGCAGATTCAGGGCTGTTTTTAATCCCAATTTATGAAGATCATTGAAAAACCGTTGTGGATCAGGGAAGAGTTGGGGATTCCAGGTGTAGCCTGTCCATCCAGAACTTTCATTGCCGGTCTCCGTGATATGCCAATCCATATCAACAACACAGACCGATAGTGGTATTTCATGTTCCCGGAAATCACACATCAACGAAATGAGTTCATTCTGGTGATACTCCCAATAACGACTCCACCAATTGCCCAGGGCGAAGCGAGGTAGTATAGGGACTTGACCGGAGATTTTCTGAAAATCAACGATGCATTCTGTATAATCCTGCCCGTAGCCAAAGAAATACACATCCTTGGCTTGTGGGTGTGCAGACCGGGGCTCAAGCCATCCATCCTCATTGAAGACCAGCGATGCGCTGTCGTCCACGACTGCCCAACCTGTTCGGGATATCAGGCCGGGATTAAGGGGAATAGCCCCATCAACCTGATCTAAAGTACGCAATGTCCCCTCCAGGTTGGTATTGTTCATTTGTCCATATTTCCAAACGAACCCGTTTTCTTTCAATTGGATTTGGAGGAAATCCCTATGAAAGCCAAGATCCTTAATTTGATAATTTAAAATCAGTGCATCGGTTTCAAGGGTAATTTGTTCGTTGTTGATCGTTTTATTGAATCTAGGAACTGGTTGTTTCCTAAACCAAAAGACCTGTGTGGGTCGATCTTCAAAAGTCTCACGGGGATCATATTCTAAACGGATGAGTTTGGATGTCAGCAGGGTAAATCGAACAGGTCCAGCTTGAATGACCGCATCGTGATTCGCTATGGGTTGAAAATCTAATTTAAGATAATCTAACATAAGCCCTCATTTGGAATTGGATTAGCAAAAAAAACAACACGATGATTATTGTATCAAAAGACTAAAACAAACTTGTTTTGATCCGCTTCCAGTAAAACTGATAGAACTCAATTCTATTAGCGCTGATGCGGAATGTCTAGATGCAT
Organism: uncultured Candidatus Brevefilum sp.; assembly: GCA_964575595.1. GTDB lineage: Bacteria > Chloroflexota > Anaerolineae > Anaerolineales > Anaerolineaceae > Brevifilum. The sequence continues at coordinate 119,211 of CAZNRI010000005.1, read as the reverse complement.
CTCAGAAATTTCATCGTGCCTTTGGTTTTTGGTTATAATAGAACGGCATACTTATTGGCATTAGTCTAAGGAGAGAACATGGAATCAATCACCAAGGATATTGAGGTTTCACCGGAGAAGAAAAGAGAACGTCGAAGAACTTTATTTGCACTTTCATTTGGGTATTTTATTGACCAGGGTGAAGGTCAATCTTTATCAGTATTATTTCCAACATTGCAGTCAATATGGGGATTATCTTACAGCAATTTGGGCATTATTAGCACCATCCGCAATCTGCTCCAATCCCTTTCCTCACCGTTTTGGGGCTACCTATCTGACAGGATATCGCGGAAAACCGTGATTCTTTTTGGCACGGGCATTTGGGGTCTTTGGACAGTTGCTGTAGGGTTTACCCAGAACTTCGGTCAGCTGCTGGTCATTCGTGCGATTTCCGGAATTGGTCTGGGGTGTCTCATGCCAGCGACTTTCTCTATCATGTCAGATACGTTTCCTCCTAAGAACAGAGGAAAAGCCCTGGGCATTATGGAAGCGACAGGTATTTTCGGAATTATCATTGCTACGGTCGGTTTGGGCTTCCTTGCGACGCCTGATTTATGGCGATGGGGTTTCTTCCTCCTGGGCGGTTACAGTGTTTTAAGTGGACTGGTCATCTGGTTCTTTGTGAAGGAACCTGTCAGAGGTGAGGCTGAACCTGAATTAGCAGGAAAAATCACACAAAGCGATGCGAAAAAATTTGGCATGACCCTATCAGATGTGCCAAAAGTGCTTAAAATCCCTACGATTTGGGTGGCTATTGTGCAAGGTCTTGCCGGTTCAATGCCATGGGTTGTCATGCAATCCTTCTTAATTACCTGGTTGGTCAATGAGCGGAATATCGCTTCTGATAGAGCGACCTTTGTCTTTGCAGGGATTGTTTTTGGAACTGTATTTTCCAATATCATAGGGGGTGTGATTGGTGATTGGGCTGAGCAAGTCAACCCGAAATATGGGAGAACCATAATTGGTCAGGTTTCTATTATCAGTGGTATTCCCCTCACGTATTTCCTATTTACACAAACGGATGATTGGTCTCTGCTGGCGATTATGGTTCTTTGTTTCTTCACAGCTTTGATGATCAGCTGGCCTGGCAAGGGAGCGAAAGAACCCATGATGCAAGGTGTTGTGCCGCCCGAATTACGTGGAACGGCTTTCTCTATCACCACTTTTATTGAAAGTGGTTTTGCAGCCGTTGCCGGCGTTATTGCGGGTTCGCTGGCGGATCGTATCGGTCTGACAGAATCATTACTTTGGACTGTTCCATTCCCATGGATCATTTGCGCTGCTCTGTTCAGTTTGTTTTATTTTACTTATCCTAAAGATTCGAAAAATCTGCGCAATTTGATGGCTGAACGCGCGAAGATCATTGAGCAGAATCACGAATTCCAGAATTAGATTAATAGTTATATGGATGTATAGGGAGGTGGCAGTTTCATGTCACCTTCTTTTGCATTAATTCAAGGCTCTTTAATAACGCAAAAAGTGCGAGTGAACCCTCGCACTTCCAGCGGGAGCGACGGGATTCGAACCCGCGATCTCGGCCTTGACAGGGCCGCATGTTGAGCCACTACACCACGCCCCCGAGCGAGAGATATCTTATCACATGGGGATTCAAAAGTCAAGCAATCAATTTATCTCGTATAATGGGAATAACCACATCTCAATGTGAGGAGAAGTTATGAAAATTGTTACTATAAAGCAAATACAAGCTATTGAAAAATCAGCTGATGCAAAGGGAATAAGTTATGCTCAGATGATGCAAAATGCTGGACAGGGCATTGCTGAGTGGATTTTGAAAAATTGTTATATACAAAACAGCGTTATTGGATTGGTCGGTTCAGGTAATAATGGGGGAGATACTCTGATCGCTCTAACCCATCTATCAATGCACGGCATCAGGACGATGGCTTTCCCGGTTAAACAGAGAAAAGATGACCCATTGATCGAAGCTTATATTGCCAAAGGCGGTGAAGTCATCGACAATTCATCGAATAATAATCTCAACACATTGAAAGCCGCATTGATGCCCGGAACAATACTTCTTGATGGGATGCTTGGCACAGGGTTACGACTGCCTCTCAGGGGAAAATTGCTGGATATCATGACCGACATACACAACCTGGTTGTAAATCGCTCTGATACCCTTAAAATCGCTGTAGATTGCCCCTCTGGCGTTGATTGTGATACCGGAGAGGCATCTGAGGTGACGATTTCTGCTGATCATACGCTGACAATGGCGGCAGTGAAGCAGGGTTTATTGAAACATCCTGCTCGATCATATGTGGGCGATTTACATTGTATCAACATAGGCATTGGCGAGCCATCTGAACATCTTTCGATCAACTACCCTGAAATGATTGATGAAGCTTTTGTTTTTACTAATCTTCCCAACAGACCCGATGATGGGCACAAGGGGACATTTGGCACATGTCTGGTCTTAGCCGGTTCTGAACCTTACATCGGAGCGGCTTACCTGGCGGGAAAGGCTGCCTATCTTTCTGGGAGTGGGCTGGTGCGGATTGGGACACAAAAAAGTGTGCAAAATTGTATTGCGGGTGAATTAATCGAAGCGGTTTGGACGATCTTGCCAACTGAGAACGGATTTTATAACCCGGACGGCATTGAGCTTCTTAAAAAAGATCTTCAGAATGCGGATTCCCTTGTTATTGGTCCTGGGTGGGGAATAAGTGATCTAAACGCTGCTTTCTTGGTTAAATTGTTGAAGGTTATTCCAAGGGGTTTACCAACATTAATTGATGCAGATGGCTTGAAACTTCTCGCTCATATCGACAATTGGACTGTGTTATTACCTGAAAATATCGTGCTGACCCCTCACCCTGGTGAAATGTCCATCCTGACTGGTTTAAGTGTTGAAAGCATCCAATCTAATCGTTGGGAGATCGCCAGGGAATTTGCCGATCGTTGGGATGTGACCCTTGTTCTTAAAGGTGCGATGACTGTTGTGGCTTCACCAACGCAGGACTTATTTATCAGTCCAATCAGTGATTCTGCCCTTGCGACCGCGGGTAGCGGTGATGTACTATCCGGCATTATTGGCGGATTGCTGGGACAAAAGACGCCGGCTTTAAAAGCTGCAGCTCTCGGGGTGTGGCTGCATGCACAAGCAGGTGTGCAAGCTCGGAAGAGACTTGGAACCGAAGTAAGCGTCACTGCAAGAGATATACTTGAAAATGTGTATGCTGGCTTTAAGCAAGCTGAAGAATGTAAGTGAAAATATTGCGAAATTTCAGGTTGTTTTTCTGTCGGGATATCATTACAAAACTAAAGCTTGAAGCAAGAGGTAAAATGATTAAATAATGAAAATCACAGTTGCTGATAAGATTTATGAACTCAATCATGATGAACCTTTAAGCGGTTTAGCTTTGAACTATATGCGTTTATTATTATTAGGGAAGAGGCAAGACGCCAGTCAATTAATCACAAATGCAGTGAAGGAAGGTTTCACACTAAAAGAGTTATATCTCGATGTTTTTCAGCGCACCCAGCAGGAAATTGGGTATCTTTGGGAGACTGATCAGATCAATGTAGCGAAAGAACATTATTGTACTGCTGCAACGCAGATGATCATGGCACAACTCTATCCTTATATTTTCAACGAAAATAAAAGGAATAGGTCAGCAATTATTGCCTGTATTGGTGGTGAGCTCCATGAGTTGGGGGCGAGGATGGTGGCTGATTTTTTTGAAATGGATGGTTGGGACACCTACTATATTGGTGCCAATACACCCATAGAAAGCCTTCTCAGAACGATTGAAGAGCAGCGACCTGATATTCTTGGTATCTCTGTGACCATGGCTGATAACCTGCCGAAATTAAGAGAATTGATCAAGCGTATCAGGACAGAAATTGACGTCGGTCAGATGAAAATCATGGTGGGTGGAAGACTTTTTACCTTCTCTCCGGAACTTTGGAAAGAGTTTGATGTTGATGCATTTGCAGATAGCGTGGAGTCAGCCGTGGTTGTCGCTAACCGACTCGTTGAATCTTAAGATGAAAACCACATATGATCTGAAACCAGTATCTGAAGATGTGATAAATAATTTCAATGGAGAATGCATATAAATCCTCCAATAAACTTTTAATAAGTATTATGGTAAGCGAGATGAATGTTAGGCTTATGTTGATAACGACATGCAGATTATTACTCAAGACGAGCGAAGAAAAGTGAGCAGGGGAGATGAATAAATCCACAGGTGTTGTACTTAATAAGAATAGTGAAATTGTTAGTATCCTACATGATGGGCTTCATTTGTTTACAAAAGGAGGTTCAGCTCAATTTAAGGAAATTTTCTCCGCGCAATCCGAACGGATGCTCTCTCAATTCTTTGATGATTTGTCAGAGTTGTTTTGGATCATGGATTGGGCGGTTGAGATATTGAAGGAGAACCAATCTCAGAGGGTTTATTTCTCCGCAATTTTTTGGATGGAATATTTTGTTGTATGCATATCCGAAGAAAAAGGATACTGCAACTTTTTATCGCTGACAGACAGATATAATCAAAGCGATAAAACTAAAGAAATTGATCGTGATGATGATAGTGTTGAAGAGCTTAACGAGATCAGCCGTTTGAACAATGAACTTGTGGGAATACAAAGGGAATTAACAAGGAAGAACTTAAACCTTGAATTATTGAATAAGCGGTTAGAAGAGTTGGCGACAACAGATCCTTTGACCGGAATTTATAATCGAAGGGCTGTATTTGATCGTGTCCGGTTGGAATTTGATCGTTCGTTAAGAGAGAAGAAGCCTTGTGGACTCGCGATCTTAGATCTTGATGATTTCAAGAAAATTAATGATCAATTTGGTCATTTGATGGGTGATGATGCCTTGAAAGTGACCTCAATGTGCTTGAGGGACTTAACCCGCAAGTATGATGTCGCAGGACGTATAGGCGGCGATGAATTTCTTGTGTTCTTTTCTGTGGATTCCAAAACACAATTTGAGAAAGTATTAGATCGGCTATTAACTGAAATAAACAACCATACGATGGATATTTCAGGAGAGTTAACTATTCGAATTAAAACATCAATCGGGGGCGTTTTTATTGATCCAAGGAAAGAGTTAAATGAATTAGGGATTAATCTATTAATTAAATTGGCAGATGATGCGCTTTACAATGCGAAAGACGGCGGTGGAAATGCCGTGATTATTAAAGAGGTTTAATGCCAGGAATTGGAAAAGGTCAGATAAAGAAAAACAGGCTGGCGAATATTCCCAGCCTGTTTTTTCTTGTGGGGTAATGCTGTTCAGCTTGCTTCTTTTTTCTTTGGTTTGATTGAATCTGCCAATTTTTCACGTCCTTCGTCAATAGCCTTTTCTCCTTTTTGGCGCAATTCATCGGCATGTTCTTTTGCGAGTTTTGACCATTCGTCTGTTTTCTGTTTTGCTTCTGTCCATGCTTCTTCCGCACGCATCCGCGCTTCTTCCACTGTCTCTGATGCTCGATCGCGCAGTTCAATGGCTTTATCCCGGATAAGAGCGCGGGTTTCTTCACCTGTTTGGGGTGCAAAAAGCAGGGAAACCACCGCTCCCGTAAGACCACCAACAAGGAAACCAACTAAAAATGCACCAAAATCATTTTTCTCTGACATATTATTCTCCTTATTACTTGAGTTTGATTCTATTTGCTTCACAATTTCTAACGATTACCTTTTGAGAAAAGTTTTCTAATCATTGCCATCAACTGATTGATTTTAATCACTGGTTCTGAAAGATTGTTGCTGATGAATTTCGCTGTCCCTTTTAAGGTGTTCACCGTTTCACTTGTGGAATTGATGATGGGGCGAATTTCATTTTGTAATAAATTGATCAATGTAGACAGTTGGATTATCAATATGACCAGCGCAATACCGATCACTAAAGATTCCAGCGCCATGAAGATGATAAACACATCCCTGATTTGCTCTGTTGTCTTACTGTTATTTGGATTTACCAGAAATATCGTTGCCAGAACTATAAGAGCAATAATAATGATGGTAAAAAAAATCGAAATAATGAGATATTTCTTGCTGCTCGTTTGTGACTCTTGGGGAGCATTTAGACTCTTTTGTGTTGTTTGTGTCGTTTCATTGGTTGGTTTTTCGGTTTCATCTGTCATATTTCATCAGACCTATCATCTTCTATTTTATATCTTTTGTTCTTTTTATATAAAAATAATTATAACGGATTTAGTCATCTAATGCCAACGTGATCTCTTCATATTGATATGTCTTTTCTGTGGCTGAGAGACCAATATCTGAAAAAAGATCACTCTGTTCGGCGATGACATATTGCTGCTTGACTAACTCAAGAATAGCGAGAAAGAGAACAATTGCTTCGATTCGATCATAACCTTTAGGCAAAAGGCGGCGGAAGGATAGATGCTTATCTATCCGAAGATGAGTTATCAGGTCTCTGATCTTCTTCTTGATGGTGACTTTAGGAATGGCAACCACGCTTGTAATAGGCGCTGCTTCTTCCTCGAAGCGATAAAGTGCTCTTAAAAAAGAAACCAGGTCTTTAATAGACATACCATCTAGATCAAGTTCTTCATCAATCGCAGGAGGTGGAGCCAGACGAATGTAAGTATGTAAGCCTTTTTCCTCCCGTGACTTGAACCATTGTGTGGCTTGTTTTATTTCTCGATAAATTCTAAGTTGTCGCGCAAGCGCTTCAGCAGGATCCTCTTCACCTTCTTCACGAATTGGCGGGCGAGGAAGAAGTGCCTCTGATTTTATCTGGATAAGTTTTGCGGCAACGACCAGAAAACCAGATACCTCAACGGCTGAGGTCTGTTGCATTTTTTCTAAATGTTCAAGGTATTGATCCGTCACCTTGGCTAAGGAAAAGCGAGTGATATCTAATTCTGCTTTTGAGATCAGGTTTAAGAGCAAATCCAGAGGGCCGTCATAGATTTCTGTATGAATGTTGTAATCAGAACCGGGTGTATTTATAATTACCATAATTTTATGCCTGTTATACATTATACCCTTGCTAGCACAAGCAGTTAATAATTTATGGATTAATATTTTGAGATTTTGTTAATATCGGTTAGAATTTATTATTGATGAACAACAGTTGATGAATAAGATTGAACTGTTGATGCGCAAGCTATTTTTAAAAGATGGCTCGCGCATCGATAGTTCTGGAGAAAGGATCCAGAACAATGATGGATGTTTTCACGACAGAATCACCAGAACATTTTTCAGAAAGACTGAATTTACCCTTTAAAGATCACTTCTTATTATCACGGGCACTCACACATCGTTCTTACTTAAACGAAAATAAGGATGCCATTGAAGATAATGAACGCTTAGAGTTTTTAGGAGATGCTGTTCTGGATTTTATTGTAGCTGAGTGGCTGTATAATCATTTTCCAGAGAAACCTGAGGGTGATCTAACACGGCTCAGAGCAGCTCTAGTGTATACCGATCAACTGGCTGCTTTTGCTCGCACGATTGATCTCGGCAAAGCGATTCGGTTAGGTCATGGCGAAATACAGGCTGGTGGAAGGAAACGCGTAACTTTACTGTGTGATGCCTTTGAAGCCTTGATTGGTGCACTCTACCTGCAAAGCGGAGTGGAGGCTGTTAATGAGTTCATGGTCCCGCTGCTTGAGCGTGTTGTGGAAGAAATTTTTCGACGGCATATAGATGATGACACGAAAAGTCGACTACAGGAGTGGGCACAGGGTCAGGGGTTTTCGTCGCCAAATTATGTGCTGATTGATGAAAGAGGCCCGGATCATGCAAAATCATTTGAGATGGAAGTACGAATAGATAAGAAACCTTATGGAAGAGGAATTGGGCCTAGTAAGCAAGCGGCTGAGAAAAGGGCGGCTAGAGAAGCCCTCATTCAAATTGGCATTTTGGAGCAAAAATAATTAATGGTAAAACGTCTAGAATCTATAGAGTTACAGGGTTTTAAAACCTTTGCCACACTTTCCCGATTGGAATTTCCGGGTCGGGTTACAGCAATCGTTGGGCCAAACGGCTCGGGGAAATCTAATATCGCTGATAGTATCCGATGGGTTTTGGGGGAGCAATCTTATTCTTTACTGAGGGCTAAACGTACAGAAGATATGATCTTTTCCGGTTCGGAGCAAAAACCTCGCGCTGGAATGGCTTCTGTTTCGATCATCTTTGACAATGAGGATGAGTGGCTTCCGATTGATTATTCTGAAGTCTCTATTTCACGCAGAGCATATCGTGATGGCCAAAATGAGTATTTGCTTAACGGACAAAAAGTTCGGTTAAAGGACATTACGGAACTACTTGCACAAACTGGTTTATCTGAGCGTACCTACACGGTCATCGGACAGGGCTTAGTTGATGTCGCTCTAGCACTCAGACCGGATGAGCGGCGAAAATTATTTGAGGAAGCAGCGGGAATTGGACTATATAGATCACGTAAAGAAGAATCTTTACGACGATTAGAAAACACACATAAAAACCTTGACCGGATCAAGGACATTCTTACAGAGATCAGGCCAAGATTGAGAAGTCTTGAGAATCAATCCAAGCGTTATGAGGAATATCAACGATTGCGAGACGATTTGAAGGTCCTACTGCAGGAATGGTATGGATATCACTGGCATCAGAAGCAGCAGGACCTGAGAAATGCCCGTAATGAATATGCTTACCAGGAAAAAAGGCTGAACACGCTTCGCAGTAAATATGCCGATGATGAACAAAAAGTGAAGGAAGCCCGTGAACAACTTCAAAAAAACCGATCGGAATATGAAGCAGCACATAGTGAGTTGGCTGAATTTCATCATCAATCAGAACAAGCTTCGCGTGAGCTTGCCATTCTTGATGAACGGCGTAGTTCGTATAACCATCAGAAAAGTAATCTTGAAATTGATATTGCGCATGTAGAAGAGGAAATTAAAGAGCTCGAATCTCAAGAATTGAATTATCAATCGGAGATCAAGCTTCGATCCTCGGAACACGATTCAGCCGCTGAGGAAATGAATGCTGTTAAAGAAAAATTGTCCGAGATTTCATTAAAGAAGGCATTGGCAGAAAATGAATTAAAAGAGACCAGGGACAAACGAATTGCCCTAGAGACAGAGAAAGTCCGAATTTCTGCACGTATTGAAGAACTTAGTAACAGGGTGAATACCCTTGAAGAAGAAAAAACAAAAATCGCGACCGCATTGACTTCAATTAATAATGATAAAGGGGAGATTCAGGCACGGCTCAATGATTTGTCGGGTGAGATTGAAACCAAAGAAACCGAACTCTCTGGAATTTCAGATGATTTGGAAGAAAAGAATAAGCAAATTGAGGAAATAAAAAAGAAATATCAAAAAATGGAACGTGAAGTATCCATTAGGGAGACCGAAAGGGCAAAATCTCAGGCGCAACTTGAAGTGTTGATGCAGGCTGAAGCTGCACTGAGCGGATTTTCTGAAAGTTCCAAAAACCTCGTTGAAGAATCCCGTGAAGGTCGCTTGCCAAAGGGAATTGAACCGCTTTCAAAATTTCTTTTGGTAGAAGAGAAATACGAAAAAGCTATTGGCGCGGCTCTGGGAGAATTGTCCGATTTGTTGATTGTCCCTTCAGAAGGGAAAGACATTGTTATTGAATATTTGGAATCACGAGAAAACGATCGGGTGGCCATTGTTATTGAGGGTCAAAATTCCTCAAAAAGGCGTCAAGGTGATTTTAAAAAGGTAAAGGGCTTTATTGGTTTTGCTGATGAAATAATTACTGTTGATTTACATTATCGTCATTTCACGGATGTGCTTTTATCCGATATTCTGGTTGTAGAAGATCGGCGTAGTGCATTGGAAATACAGCCACTGCTTGACGAACACCAAAAGGTGGTATCCCTCCAAGGGTTAGTCCTTCAGGCAAATGGCATCATGATCTCCGGACAGAGCGCTTCTGGAAAGAAGATCTCAAGAACACGGCGGCAGAGTGAAATGCGGGAAGAACAAATCGCACTAAATGAAAAAATTGTTAACTTGGTGGATGAGAAAAGTAAACTTGAGAAATCTATATCTGATTTAGAAAAATCGCTCGATGTGAGTCAGCATAAACGGGTTGAAGTTGAGGAAAGTTTAAACCGAACTCGTCAGAGATATCAAAAAGAAAAGGACACAATAACTCGACTCTTGGAGCAGTTGAATTGGCATGATGAACGAACGGGTGAAATTGAAAAGATAGTCATAGAAACTGAAGACAAACTTCAAGTCAATCAGGAACGTTTGAACGTTATTAATCATCAAATTGCAGAATTAATGGAAGAAGAGAAGCGCATCACCGAGATCATAGGTGGATTTCCTGTGTTTGAGGCTCAACAGGAATTAAATCAATGGCAGACGCATCACATTGTTGCCGAGAATGCGTTAAAGACATCAAAACAGCGCTATCAGGACCACCAAAAAAGGATTGAGGAAGCTCGTCAGCGTTTGGCGACCTATCAATCAAGAATGACGGAGATATCCTCGGGTTTATCTGAAATTAAAGAGAAAGCGGGGGAATTAAAAATAAAAATCGACGACATCAAACAAACCATTGAGATCATTGAAAATGACCGTATTGATCCTTTGAGCATTAAGGGAGAACAAGCTGAAAAATCCGTCTCTGAGCTGGAAAAATTATCAGAGCATTCCCATCAGCAGGTGATTATAGCTGAAAGGCAGTTTACCCAATATGAATTGGCCTTGGATCGTCGTAACGATCAGCTTGAACATCTACAGGAGCGAATTGAAGACGATTTTGGTCTGGTCTCTTTTGATTACGAGCGGGAAGTTAATGGGAGAAAACCACTTCCATTCGAAAATGGCATCGTTGAGAGCTTGCCCAAAGTGGAAGAATTGACGGATGGTATTGAAGACGATATCAAGCGCCTGAAAATGCATTTGAGACGCATTGGATCCATTAATCCAGAGGCCCAACAAGAATATTTTGAGGTTAAGGAACGTTTTGAATTTTTAACAGAACAAATTCAAGACCTCGAAAAAGCCAGTGAGGATTTACAAACCGTCATCAATGAGTTGGATGCATTGATGGAACGTGATTTTGTTAAGACCTTCAAGAAAGTCAATCAGGAATTCTCATCATACTTCACGCGATTATTCAATGGCGGTGAAGCAAAATTATTATTCTCTGATGAAGAAGAACCGGTAGAAGGTGGGGTGGATATTGAGGCGCGACTCCCCGGAAGAAGGAGTCAGGGATTGGCAGTGTTGTCCGGCGGTGAGCGTAGTTTAACAGCAGTTGCTCTCATATTCGCATTGTTGAAAGTGTCGCCAACACCGTTTTGTATTCTTGATGAAGTTGATGCAATGCTAGATGAATCCAACGTTGGGAGGTTTATTGGATTATTGAAAGAGCTGTCTCAGAACACGCAGTTTGTAATTATCACCCATAACCGACATACAGTTCAAGCTGCGGATGTTATCTATGGCGTCACTATGGGACGTGATTCAACCAGCCAGATGATAAGCTTGAAATTAGAAGATGTTGATGAAACATACCTCGAATAGGGATATGAGAGGTGAAAGCATAAGAAGAGGGCGCTATTGTAGGCGCCCTCCCGATTTCTAAATAATCTTGTTTGATTACTGACCCGTGCCAGCTTGATAAAGTTGGATGAGGAACTGTTGAGGGACTTCGGGTTTATCAGACACAAAGTCTTCCCACTCATCAAAGATAACTATATCATCTCTGGCATTACGCTCTTGGTCAATCCAATTGTTGAAGACTACTTGTTTGTCCTGTTCAAAATCTTCAGGGGAGATTTGGTATTCTCGTTTACCCAGGACTTGGATAATGTGGAATCCGAATGAAGTTTCAACTGGGTCACTGATTTCGCCAACTTCGAGACTGAAAGCTACCTCGCTGAATTCAGCAACCATCGTGTCTTTATTGAACCATCCAAGATCGCCACCTTTATCTTTGGTGGACTCTTCTGTGGAATGTTCAGCTGCAAGCATGTGGAAATCCAGCCCTTGATCCAATTTAGACAAGACTTCCTCAGCCTCTTCTTCGGTTTCAACCAAGATATGTCTTGCCCAAACCTGATCTTCAACTGGAACCATATCTTTAGTTATAACCTCTAAAAGTTTATCACTCAACAGTTTGACTTCATACATATCTCGAAGTGCATTGATATCGAAATCATAGGTTGAATAAGATTTATTGAATTCTTTGATATTCTCACCAAAGACTTCAGTGGTATACAATGTTGGTGTAGGTGTTATGGTTGGTGTCAAGGTTATTGTCAGTGAAAGGTCGGGTGTTGGCGTCTCAGCGGGCATCTCTGTGATGTCTATAGGTTGCTCCTCTACGCTGGATTCTGTTAAGGTCACCTCGTCACTTGTCGTTTCAACATCTTCTGAAGGGGTTGGTGTCACTTCAGGTGTTTCAGTAGGCGTATTGGTCAATGTCACCAATGCGAGTTGTGTTTCAGAATAAGTAGGTGTAGATTCAATAGTTGCCGTGATAGTGGGTGTATAAGTTCCTTCGGGGAAAAAACCAAAGGATGCTTGAATCGCTTCATCTATTTCTTCCTGGCTGACGGTTATACCCTTTTTCGCCGCTTCTTCCCTGATGATAATGCCGTCAATTATCTCATCCAAAACATCACTTGCAAGTGCAACGGGTTGGGTTAGTTGAGTGGCATAATTTTGTGCGGTTTGGAGGAAGGATTGACCATACCCACCAAATTGTTGATACAACATATAATACTGATATGATTGGTTCAGCATTTGAACTCTTTTATATTCAACTCGGGATTCAAATTCACTGACCTTGATCGTTTTATCGCCAACCTTCGCAATTGTTTTATTGGGTCGGATGACAAGGTTTTCAATCAGTCCATAGGCTACTAGTCCAAGAACAATAACACCAATCACGATTGTAACAACCATGATAATGCGAGTTTGCCTGGCTTCTCGTTGTTCACGTGCGAGATGTTTTTTGGTCTTGAACTGCCTTTTCTCTTTTGGATTTGCCATGTTTTTAGCCTGTTTCTGTGAATGGATTATTCAATTACTTTCCAGTGAAGGGCAGCAAGCCAATGTGTCGAGCGTTCTTGATTGCTTTTGCAATTTCACGTTGATGTTTAGCGCACGCTCCGGTTTGGCGGCGTGGACGGATTTTTCCCGCATCATCAATATAATGTTTTAACAGTTCGACATTTTTGTAATCGATTTCTAGATGTTTATTGTTGCAAAATTGACAAACTTTTATACGAGAATAATAATGGTTTCCTTGATAATTACTCATTTGTTTTCTCCTAAATATGTTTCATATTGTCAGAAGGCTTGATGTTCAGTATCTTCTGACTCATTAGATTCTTTTTGATTTTCCTTAATGTCATCACCATTTAGTAACATGATATCGCGAGCTGTTATTTCAATTGATTTATGTTGATTGCCTTCATTATCTTTCCAGGTACGAGTCTGTAGACGACCTTCAATATAGACAAGGCTGCCTATTGACAAATATTTTCTTGATATTTCAGCAAGGTCCCCCCAGGCGACAACATTAAACCATTCTGTTTCGGAATGCTCTTCACCATCTGCATTCAACCAAGAGCGGGTGCAGGCCACAGAAAAGTTGGCAACGGATTTTCCTGAGGGGGTAAACCTCATTTCGGGATCTCTGCCGAGGTACCCGATGATCATAACCTTGTTCAATCCACGTGCCATGGTTACGCTCACTTTCAATGATAACCTTCAACTAATCATTTTTCTTAATAAGCATGTGACGGATGACAGGTTCGATGTAACGCAGGCTTTGTTTCAGTTCAGTACCGAATTCAGGCTTGAACTGAACATCCATATAGACATAATATCCTTCACGGAAACCTCGGATTTCGTAAGCCAAACGCTTAGACCCCCACAGTTCTGTGTTGAGGATTTCGCCGCCATTGGCAGTGATCATGCCTTGCAATCGCTCGATCACCCCGTTGGTGGTCTCTTCATCCATGTCAGGTTGGATGATGATAATTAATTCATATTGTCGCATTAGGAATCTCCTTTCCTTGGGTTTGCTACTCTTGACCGTCGTGGACGGTTGGGTAACGGAAAGAAACCGATATAAAATTTGGCTTCTTTGATGATGCTGGTTAATAGATTTCCAGCACAGCGTTAGAGTATACTCGACTTAATTGAATCGTGCAAGCTGTGTGCACAACCCCAGGATAGCCCCTCATTTCTTCTCATCAAAAAGAAATTGAGAAAGGACTACTGAGACGATACTCACGATGAGGGAGCCTAACAGCGCTGACCAAAAATTATCAACACGAAAGCCGACATCAAACCAATTTTGGGCGATTTGAGAGGCAAACCAGAAGGTTACTGCGTTGATCACAAGGGAAAACAATCCCAGGGTGAGGATAATAAATCCGCAGGAGAGAAACTTTAATATCGGTCGGATAACGGCATTGACCAAGCTTAATACGATAGCCATAACTGAAAAGGCTACCCAGGCGTTTCCCGCAACTTCAATTCCCGGAACTATAAGAACTGCGACATAAAGGGATAGGGCGATGATGAGCCATCGAAGTATTAATTTCATTAGATTTACCTTTCTCTATTATTTTGTTACTTGTTTTGTATTATACCTAAAAAAAGCCGAGGAATTCCTTCGGCTTTTCTTGGATCAATGTGTTTTGCTATTATGTCTACACAGCGCCCCTGACAGGACTCGAACCTGTAACCGTTGGATTAGAAGTCCAGTGCTCTGTCCAATTGAGCTACAGGGGCGGTATTAGAGGAATTATTATAACACGTTCATTCTTCCTGGAACGGGCGTATACCTTTATACACACGTAAACCAGATAAGGTCCGCAAGATTGTGGATGCTGGACGGTTCAGTGTCTCTCCCAATTCCTCCGGTGTCATTGGTTTGTTACCATTGGCAAGGAAGACCCTAAACACAGAATCTACAAGTGCCATTTTTGAATTTAGGAAATTTTCTTGTTTTGCACAATGTGTGGTAAGAACATGCTGAAGTCCATCAACCTGAGTAACTTCACCAGTTTCAGGATCCACCCAGTCAATATTTTCATCATTGTCCATATTCTCAAACATCTGCTGATGTTCCTCACAAAGGAAGCTGCGAAGATAAACACGCCAATCACGGTCATGTTTTTTCCACCAGTCAAAATCAATTTTGAATGGAGTTGTCAGTTTTGGTTTAATCAGGCTTTTTCGCTTCGAATCCATTTATTTCCTTTCCTTATGAATTATCGCTCAGACGAAAATATAGATCGCCAACAGCAGAAAATTCAGGATTCGTCGCCAACATGCTAAAAATAGGCTCAGGCGGTGATCGTTTGATGCAGTTTAGGGCAGCGTAAAGTTCAACTCCGTGAACATGACCTTGGGGGTTCAATTTCGCCAATTCTCTCATCGTGCTGACCAAAACATGCTTGAGTGGGGTAGGATTGTTTGCTCTTTTTTGCCATAATTCATCCAGAACCTCTGTGGATGGGACAGCGATAGCCATTCGTTCATTAAAATCTGCTGTAATCGTTTGCTTGAGCATCGCGAAGACGATACCACCATCAGCACCAATAAGCAGAGTTCGAATCCATTCTCGATTTGATCGTTTCTTTTCGGTTTGGATTAACACCTCTCCAGGATTTTTCCCGGGTTTAATCTTAATCAAGCTGCCGGGCATTAATTCATTCTCTTTATACCATTCCCGTAAACCGTACACATAACTGTAAGGACGGACTACCCAAGCTGAGATTTCATCGCCTTCAGCATCAATCAGGGTGAATTTCACCCGCGGCGTTTCAAGGGCTGTGGGAAAGAAGGTGCGGGTGCGTGCTGTTAGCGGTATCGTGCCGACGCGCCAGTGAGGGTAATTAAGTGCGATGGTTACTTCTTTTATTTCTTGTGAGTGTGATTTATCAGGAGTGTTTTCGATCAATTCGTCATCAATGCCTTGTTCCACTCTCAGCATATCTTTAGAAAGAACAGAACGGTCATAATCAATGGGAGTATATCTCAACTCAATAGGTTTTTCTCGTACGGGTTCTGGCTCAAGGCGGTTGAGGAACCACTTGACAATTCCTTTTGGCCCAACCTCATCAAAACGAGGATCCTCCTGAAGGGCATAATTCAATGAAAAACGTACCAATTCATCTGGATCGTCGGTATCAATTTCAAGTTGTTCAAGTAAAGATTCTACAGCTAAAGGGCCACCGTCATGCATATCCAGGACTGCTTCAGCGAGGTTGAGATGACCGATATTGAATTTAATAAGAAGTGATTTAGGAAACCACTTTGCGCCGATTCGAACAAGATCTTTGTTCTCTTCCAATGCTTCTTCTAACTTACTAATAATATCTTCACCGAAATTTTCGATAATTTCTTGTTCGTCTTCGCCCTTGATGTCAGTGACTGTGTTGGCAGCCTGGTTAAGTTTGTGGTCTGTCAGGTTTGATGCAAATTGACGTGTTTGTCCATTCTCAAGGTCAACAGTCAACACTTTCAATCCTGAATGCTCCGGATTGTTACCTTCTCTGACGTCAGTCACTACCCCACCGACCCAATTATTGGCTGGGAATTGAATTTTATCTCCGATGTGAAATTCTAATTTTGGTAGATAAATATCCCCGTTCTGCTGTTGTTTTTTCTGAAGCTGTTCTTTTTCGGATTGGATTCTCTGTTTGATCAACGCTTCTGCTAATTGATTGGATGGAAGTGGAGTTTCTTTTTCTAATAAGAATGAATAAAGATACTCAATATCTTTTTGATTGATCTCCAGAGATTTCCAGTATGTTTCACTTAATTCTATTTCAACAAAAACCATTTACTCGCCTCAACTACATGGACAATAAAAATTATAACTTATCAGCGAATAAAGATTATACCCTACTTGATATAAATATCTAGAAATAATTAGTTTATGGGTTGCAACCAGATTAATTGGTATAATCAGATGAAGTGTTTATTGGAAGCGAAAATTAAACTTAATTATGATTCATATACTGACAGACTCAACAGCTGATTTGTCTAAAGAACAACGCGAAAGACTCAATATTGATGTCATTCCGATGTATGTGCAAGTGAATGGAAAAATGTACAGAGATGGTGAAGACATTGATGCACATTTCCTTTTTGATCGAGTGAGGGAAACAGGCAAATACCCTACGACTTCCGCTCCATCGCCTGGTGATTTTCTGGATTTTTTTGATAGAAAAGGGAAGTCTATCTATATCAGTGTTTCAAGTATGCTTTCGACAACATATAGAAATGCCCAATTAGCGATAAAGGAAATAAGTGATCGAGAGGTGGAACTTATTGATTCATTAAGCATTTCTACTGGCTATGGTCAGGTTGTCTTTAAAGCTGCAGAATGGCGAAATGCGGGTATGGAATTTGATGAGCTTACTCGTCGAGTACGACAGCTTATTAAACGAACTCGCGGCATATTTATCCTCGATACGGTAGATTATCTTTATCATGGTGGCCGCTGTTCAGCCATCGATCATTTTGTTTCAAGCCTTTTGCATATTCATCCTTTTTTAAATGTCCGCCCTGATGGTACACTGGGGGTGCTTCAAAAGGTTCACGGGTCAAGATTGAAAGCCGTTGAGGTGTTATTTCATTACTTCAAGAGACAATTGGAATCTTCAAATATTGGACAAATGATCATTACACAATTGGATTGTGATGACGAAGCTTTATTTTTAGAGGAGAGAATTAAAGCCATTAATCATCAAGTGAAAATTTCTACAGCAAAAGTTGGTTGTGTACTGGCAACTCATTCGGGGCCCAAACCCCTGGGAATTGCCTATTCTATTGAATGATGCGTATTATCATACGCGGAAATGATTATTTTATCTATTCGTTTGAGACTAGGATGGAGCGATTGTGAAGTTTGATTTCATACGTTCGCGATTGTCAAGTGTTAAGAATGCTTTTTTGGGTTGGTGGCATGTGGTTCGCACACAAAGAAATGCCTGGATCCACACCATTGCAACAGTGCTCGTAATATTGACAGCTTTTTGGCTGAAACTGCCATTACGTGATTGGGGAGTATTAATATTGACAATAGCGATGGTATGGACCGCGGAATTTCTGAACACCGCATTGGAAATTGTCGTTGATCTTGCCAGCCCGAATCTACATCCTCTTGCTAGAGTAGGCAAAGATGTTGGTGCAGCTGCTGTTTTAATCGCTGCCTTATCAGCTGTGATTATCGGATTATTTATATTAGGTCCCCCATTTATTGAAAAAATCAAAGCTCTCTTGTCAGGTTTAAGGTCGTTTTGAAGAATTAATATAAATAATACAAAAGTAGTCAGAATTTTTACATAAATTTTACATTGACAGATGAGACTTATGTTATACTGCGATTATCAAACAATTATGAGGAGATATAAATGGTAAATGAACCCATTCATGTGACGGACGAAGCGTTCGAAAAGACGGTTTTGGAATCATCGCTTCCGGTTATTGTTGATTTTTGGGCCCCGTGGTGCGGTCCTTGTAAGATGGTTGCGCCAACCTTAGAAAAAATTGCCAAAGAGAATGCTGGTCTATTAATTGTCGCTAAGGTAAATACGGATGAGAATCCAGAGTGGGCGATGAAATATGGCGTACAAGGCATTCCCACCATGTTGTTGATTTATGGCGGTAAAATTGTCAACAGGCAGGTAGGCGCTCTTCCAGAGCCCATGCTTCGTGATGTTATAGATCAATTTTTAGAGGTTGTAAAGGATCACGAGAAAGCAAAATAACCTGATTGATTACAAGAATAAAAAAGGCGCTACTTTGAGCGCTTTTTTTACTTTATAAGCGTGATATTAATTGCTTTGTCGTTGAATATCTGCGCCTAATTGACGTAGTTTTCGGTCAACCTCTTCATAGCCGCGGTCTATCTGACCGATGTTTCGGATTACACTTTTCCCTTTTGCAGATAGAGCAGCAATAACCAATGCCATACCCGCACGGATATCGGGACTCTCAAGATATTCCCCATTCAATTCGGTGGGTCCCTGAACAATACAACGGTGTGGATCGCAAAGCACGATTTGCGCCCCCATCCCAACTAGTTTATCCGTGAAATACATTCTTGAGGGATACATCCAATCATGGAAGAGGATGCTGCCTTTGGATTGTGTCGCGATGACAATGGCAATACTCATTAAATCCGTTGGGAAGGATGGCCAGGGCATGACCGAGATTTTGGGTATTGCATTTCCCAGATCCGGCTCGATTTCGAGGACCTGATCTTCTGGAACAATGATATCATCTCCTGCGGTTTCCCAATGAACACCCAATCTGTTCATGATGAAATGAATCATTGCCAGGTGTTCAACGCCTGCATTTTTTATCCGTATTGATCCGCCAGTTACAACAGCAGCGCCAATGTAGCTGACGACTTCCAGGTAATCCGGTCCGATAGTGAACTCACCGCCATGCAAGCTGTCCACACCTGTGATGTGTAAGGTGTTAGATCCGATATTCTCAATTTTTGCTCCAAGAATGTTTAGAAATTGACATAATTCTTGAACGTGTGGCTCGCTGGCTGCGTTTTGTATGACTGTATCACCTTTTGAAAGAACAGCTGCCATAATGGTGTTTTCTGTTCCCGTTACAGAGGCTTCATCGAGCAGAATATTGGCTCCTGTCAAGGCATTAACTTTAAAGTGGAATTGGTCGTTGCTATATTGCGTCTGCACGCCTAGATTGGAAAGTGCTAGGAAGTGCGTATCGAGACGCCTGCGTCCTATAACATCGCCGCCGGGAGGGGGCAGAAATATTTCCCCGACACGACTTATGAGGGGACCTGCGAGGAGAATTGATGCGCGAATTTGGCGGCAGAGATTAGGGTCTAGGTCTGCAGGTTTGATGTTACTGGCATCAAGCATTATGGAGGAATCGTCCAAAGTCTCAATTTGAACGTTAAGACTTTTTAGGAGTTGTATCATGGTTTTGATATCAAGGATGCCCGGGAGATTGTGCAGGATCACGGGTTCAGATGTGAGTAGACTGGCGGCAAGCAAGGGGAGTGCTGCGTTTTTATTACCGGATGGTGTGAGCTCGCCTCTGAGCGGTATCCCACCATTGATGATAAATTTATCCATAAATGCTCCTTGTTGAATTTCTATGAATTATTCGTCTTATTCGATGTAGTCTTGGATGATTCATTCGATCGGTATTAGGGATGATTTAAGCTATTTGAGCCTGATATTGAGCTAATCTTTACTCACAGCTCAAAAAAGAAGTGTAACACATACATCTTCTTTTAGCTTACCTGGTAGTTTGGATTTTGTTCGATGACATTGAATTTATTCATTGAGGTATGGTTTGTACTTTTTAAAATTCTCTTCAAAGTCATTCTTGAGAGCATGGGCAACTTTCGCAAACTCAGTTTTATCCTCCCAAGTTTTTTCTGGATATAAAAGTTTCTCAGGTATGCCCTCGATGTAGTCAGGAACTTCAATCTCAAAGATGGGATCTTTATGATAACTGGCTTGTTTATGTTGTCCTGAAAGGATCCAATTGACCATATGCCGGGTATGGGGGAGGGGCATACGATATCCAGTATTATAGTCCCCACCTGTCCATCCAGTGTTGATCAACCAGATATGACTTCCATGTTGGCTAGTCTTTTGTTTGAGCAGCTCAGCATAGATATTGGGAATGAGGGGGAGGAAGGGTTCGCCGAAGCAGGTTGAGAAGGTGGCTTTTGGCTTTTGTCCGACACCGCGTTCGGTTCCAGCGACTTTTGAGGTGTAACCAGAGAGAAAATAATAAATTGCTTCTTCGGAAGTCAGTTTTGCAATCGGGGGCATGACCCCGAAAGCATCTGCAGTGAGGAAAAAGATATTCTTCGGATGGCCTGCCACGCTTCCGGGGACGATGTTATCAACTCTTGAGAGCGGATAAGCTGCCCGGGTGTTTTCAGTATAACGTGCATCATCATAATCCACACGACGATCTTCAGGTGTGATGACAACATTCTCAAGAACGGTGCCAAATTGGTTGGCGGCTTGCCAGATCACTGGTTCCAAATCCGGTTTCAAACGGATCGTTTTTGCATAGCAGCCACCTTCAAAATTAAATACACCATTGTCACCCCATCCATGTTCGTCATCGCCAATCAGCTTTCGATCCGGAGTGGAAGACAGGGTGGTTTTTCCGGTGCCGGATAAACCAAAGTATAAAGCGACATCACCCTTTTCGCCCACATTGGCTGAACAATGCATAGGTAATACGTTTGATTCGGGAAGGAGGGCATTCATCAATGTAAATGCGGATTTTTTAATCTCGCCAACGTATTTTGACGCTGCTATCAGCACAGATTTCTCTCGCAAGTCCAGACAAATAGCCGCTTTGGACTGAACGGAGTCGATTTCTGGTTGGGTGTAAAAATCAGGAGCAGCTAGGATGACCATATCCGGTTTGGTCTCATGTTTTTTACCATTATAGATAAAAAGATTCTGACCTGCCAACGCCTGCCATGCGAACTCTGCAACAATGCGGACAGAGAGTTGATAGGCTTTATCCGCGCCGATAAAACAATCAATCACATATAAATCACGATTGCTCAAATAGGCTGTGATTCGGTTTTGCAGCTTGACAAATGCCTTTGGAGATATTCGGCTGTTGACATCTCCCCACCAAAGATCTGAACGGTCACCATAATCCACGATATATTTGTCATCAGGAGACCGTCCTGTGTAGGGTGTCGTCGTGACCGCTAAAGCACCGTCGTGGGTTAATTCTCCCTCATGATGAAGCAGCGCTTCGGTGACTAGGGTTGACCAGTCTGGATTGTGGACAATGCGTTGATGATGAACAATTCCGATTGATGCTAACCATTGTTCTAGTGACTGGGGCATGATCTGCTCCGCCTTCCTTGAAAATTCATGTTATTAAGATTAATCTGTTGTGTTCAAACCGGAAAACCAGTATCGAATGACTTCCCAAGCGGGCTTTCCTGAGATAGAGGAGGAAGCATCCTGTGAGATGATGGTGGGCTCTGCCCCTCTTATGGTGATGCCGGTGATCCACTCTCGACTTGCGGCAATAGGTATGATTGCATTATAAATCAATGTTTGTTCATCGAGGTCAACAGAGGTGGATGATACTTCGTAAGGCAAGAAAAGACCGTCATTATAACAATTTCCAGACACAAGGTAACAGCCTTGTGTACCGCCATCTGCGGAAGGGTATGCTAATCCTATTGAAATGGGTTTTAGTGAGCTGCGGTAGACTTCATAGATCAGAGTGTCGATTATGGTGTTGAAGCTTGAAGAGATTTCTTCGAAATTGGGGTCTTGACTCTGCGCTAGGGGGCTGTCAATGGAAATATAGACCTCGTCTAATAAGTCAATGAAAGCTGGTAAAGGGTCTATATCCAGATGTGCATTGATCGCCCAAATCAATTGACCTGAATAAGCCTCTCGGATATCCGATATCAAGGTTTGCCACCGTTCATTGATCGAATCTGGCGCATCCGATTTGCTGCCATCTGGGAATATACCCTCAGGAAGAGCAGGCAAGACAGCCTTTCCGCCAATAATTAAAGCTGAAGCCCCCGATATTTCAGCTGTTTTCGCATAGTTTAGTACAAATCTTTCGTATGAGTTGAACCATCGATCCCACCATGCTGCATCATGGGATTGAGAGTTCCACCAGGATGCGATTTCCTGGGTAGGACCAAGTTGTGGAAAGATGCTGGTTGACATCCCCAGAGTTTGTGTTGCTGTTATCATCTTTGTGAGTTCATAAAAGAACGGCGTTTTTCCAATGCTTGGCAGAAGGTTGGGTGCGTTGGACTGGACAAACCATTGAGGTGAATAAATAACGTGATTGATGCCACCTTCTGAAAATACAGATAACCCGATCGGTGCATAGGTCAACCAGGAGGGATCCATTTGTGGTGTTAATTCAATAGCGGTTTTATAACTATTATCTTTTTGGGGGATATTTGCTGATATAACCTCAGTAAGTTGAGTTGCTGTAAGCATAGTTTCCCATGAGGTTACCGTATCGTTGATGGATTGGTCTGTTTCAGAGGGTAGAATTTGGTTTTCTTCTGCGTCTAAGTTTGGGGTCTCTGTGCAATTTGCAAATAGGCAGTAGCGATAGGATAGGGGAAAAGAGGTATCTAGAGGTGAATAGAGAATATAGAGATATTTACCGCTTCCCAAGGGCCAAAGTGGCAGCGGTACGGTCCATTGTGATGTTTTAAATTGAATATATTTTTCTTTTTGACTCTCACCGTTGGGAGGACTTGAGATGTTGAAAGTGATGGGTGCTGCGCTCGAAGACCGCCATGTATCGATAGTGCACTCAATTCTCAAGTCGTGATTGGGAACGACGAGTTGGCGGAGGCGAAAACCCCGAGAAGATTGTTGTTCAGCATTCCAATACCCATCGCCCAGGGTAAATTTATATCGTAAGTCTGTTTCTGCATAAAGCTGCAATTCAATACTGAGAGAACCATCCTCCTGCGGGGCTAGCATTGGCATACGTTTAGGCTCAATATTCATTCCACCGCTGAGATCTGAAAAAGTATTTCCTAGTTGAATGATATTGCCAGCCATATAGATCGGCGCACCTAGAGCATCCATGGGTGCACTGACTTGGAAAGTGACATTGACGAGGTGCATTGGCATTAATGCAACCTGTGCAGGGGTGTTCATTCCAGCTGAAATGTTTGCTCCTTGTTGGAAGGTTTTGTATTTTCCATCAATGGCGTAGAATACGACATTATGCGTTCCCGATGTTAGATTTGGGATTAAGAATCGTCCGTTTGCATCGGTGAATGTCAATTGTCCGCCTGCACTCACAAGGATGTCTGGGATCGGCTGATCACTTTCGCTGTCCATGAGAGTACCTGAAAGAGTACCGGTGGGATTCTTGCTTGCTTCTCCTTCCCATGAATATAGGATATCTGTGATTGAATTTTCCTGATCGACATAATACATACGGTATCTAATGGGATGTCCGTCTGCTTTTGCTTCAGTTGTAATATCATCACTGATCTTTATGTAGCGATACTTGACAACCGTCCCTGCCGGGAAAGATAAGGATGTTGCAAATTGGAAATCGTTGACTTTTGCCATTTCATATTGACGGGTGTTATAGGGTAAGCCTGTGACTTCGTCCAGTATTTCGATGCCTATTCTTTCGCCTTCTGCTAAGGGTGAGGGGAGTTGTGGGCTGAACTGAATACTCAACAGGTTTGAATCACCCGCTGACTGGCTTGATTTTGACTTTGTTCTGCTAACCGGAAAGGCACAGCTTGATAAAAGAAACAGGATGACAATGATGACTGCAAAACGAAAGCCTGATCTTTTCTTAAATGAAAAATGACTAAGCTTCGCTTTCATCCTTATCAATCTCCATACTAATTTTTATTTCATCAAGATTATCAATGAATGCACCTAGAACGCCGTTGACGAACCTGTGAGAACCATCAGAGCCGTAAATCTTTGCAAGTTCAACCGCTTCATTAACCGCCACTTTGATAGGGGTCTTTTGATAAACGGCTATTTCCCACAGCGCAATCCTGAGAAGATTTCGATCGATGACAGCGACCTGGTCCAAAGGCCAATCTGGTGCAAAGTCACCAATAAACTCATTCAGAATGTCCTTATATTCGATGACCCCTGAGACGATTTGACTGATAAAGCTTTTAAGGGAATCGTCCAATTTTAATTTTTCAAAGCGAAGTTCAAGGATCCTCCCAGGTTTATGCCCGCAAATATCCACCTCATAAAGAATCTGTAAGGCGATGCTGCGGGCTTTTGTGCGGGATTTCATTAATAAGTTCGATTCTGTTGGGAAGATTATGTGTTGAAGTCAATGTCCATGATATGGATATTCACACCGCCAACATCCATACCAATCATTTCAGAAATCGCGCGTGAGACTCGGGATTGTATTTCACGACTGACATCGCGCACATTTTGGTCACTCATTAAGACTACATAAATGTCTACGAAGACGTCGCCGTCCTTGACTTGGACTTTGGCGCCTTTATATTCTTCCTTACCAAGAATTTGTTCTAAGTCGCCTCTTGAACTTGCCATCCTGCTGACACCTTGAACGCTTAGCGTCGTCAAACGCGCGATCTTGTGCAAGACTTCTGGCGATACGGTCGTTTTTCCAACATCTTTTTCTGCTGCAATTGATTCCATATTCACTCCCGTGAGAGGATAATTGATAGTCACCCCTTTATTATATATTAGATTGTTCTTTTGGCAGTTGCCCTGAAATCCACAACACCATCAGAATGAGATCGTCGCGTTCAAATGATACATCAGGGTTTTCCTTCTTGAATTTTTTAACGAGTTTATCAAAAGTGAGTTTATTTGGCCACTCGGCAAGAAACCCTTTGGTTTCTTCATACTCACGCTCCATTGCCAGGTCTTTCCACCCTTCCGAATCCAGCCAAGCCTTTACTTTCTCAGCAAAATCAGCGTTGAGTTTTGCCCAGGTGGAGAGTGCGAAAGGTACAACCTCATCTTTTTCTTCAAACGCAGACACCAAGGCATTAACCCTGAGCATCAAAGGTGCACGCATTGGGTCCCGGAAACCAAGGACTTTTACATGCTTTCTGAAGGATTTAGAAAATGAGATTTGCTCAGCTTTAGAAAGGCCATTCAAACCTGTAAGGACTTCCTGCATTACATTTTCTAAATTCTCGTAATTAATGAACACATTGATCGTTTTATAGGGAAGATATTCATTTTCTGGCATTTCTTTAACTCCAATTCTCACCTTGATATTTTTAATGTCAATAGCAGCATTAATACATTGCACCTGTTAAGAATTATACTTAATTTTATACTCAATCAATCAAATCAGGAAAACCTCGTTTTGATTGTTCGTTAAATAGATCGACAGGGTGAAATATTTATTCACCCTGTCGTTTGATGAACTGTCATATTGAACTACAATGATGAGAGAATATATGAATTAAAAATCCTCGTCATCCTCATCAAATTCCAGATCGATGAAGTCATCATCTTCTTCTTCATCATCTTCATCTATCCAGATGTCTTCTTCATTCTCGTCTTCGATATCGTCCCAATCATCTAGGTCTTCGTGTTCCTCCCAATCCTCAAGGTCGATATCATCTCTGGGTTGATATGTTTTACATCCAGTATCGGGATCCAATTCTATAGCTGCGGCAGTACAATACTTCCCGTCCAAGAACACACAATCCAAATAATGACAATGTATGCGAGGCATTTCTTTCCTCCTTCGTCACTTCTCAATAATGTGATTATTCGGACGCGATTTTACACCATGACTCTGAATTCGTAAAGGTTTCTTTTGATAATTCATTCAAGGTGATCAGGGCAGTTTATCCAGGTCTGCGACGCTTGGCTTCAAACACATTGGGCAGGCTTTCCAGCTTGGTTAATATTCGGCTGAGTTGCGTGATACCTTTGACGCCAAGAACAAGCTTGATTACTGCTAAGTGCTGATTCATCTTCATACTCATATCAATCAGGCTGACGCCTTCATCATTGATAATGTTGGAGATGTCCGCCATTAACCCTTGACGGTCATATGCCTTAATCTGGACGGGTACCGTGAAGGTCTTTCCGGGTTGTCCCCAGGATACTTTTACCAGGCGTTCTTTCTCGGTTACACGAAGAATATTTGGACAATCTTGACGGTGGATTGTGGCACCTCGACCGCGGGTGATATAGCCCACGATCTCGTCTCCGGGCATTGGATTACAGCATTTCGCCATGGTAGTGGCAATCCCCTTGAGTCCCATGACCCGCACTGCATCATACGGCACGACTGCTGGCGGCTCCTCTGTGAGTTCAAGCTCAAGTTCATCTTCAAGCTCGTCCTCTTCCATATCAGCGATCTTATTAACCACGCGACCGACGCCTATGTCGCCGCAGCCTATGGCAACATAAAGATCGTCAACGGAATTAATATTTAATTCCGGCAGGATTTCTTCGATACGCACATTCCGGAGGCCTAAGCGCTTGAATTCTTTTTCAAGCATTAATTTGCCCTGCGCTAGGTTGGATTCTCTATCCTGTCGCCTGAACCACTGTTTGATCTTGGAACGTGCTCGGCTGGTACGAACCAGTCCGAGATTGGGATTCAACCAATCCCGTGATGGACCGCCGCGTTTGGCCGTCAGGATCTCAACCTGGTTTCCAGTTTCGAGTACATAATCAAGAGAGACCAATTTCCCATTGATCTTCGCACCGCGGCAGCGGTGACCAATTTCGGTGTGGACGTGATAGGCAAAATCTATAGGTGTGGAACCAGCTGGCAGGTCTATAATGTCACCCTGGGGAGTAAGGACATAGACGCGATCTTTGAAGACATCCGATTTCCATCCTTCGACCAATTCCTCAGCATCTTCATCCTCCTGCTGCCAGGTGAACAAGCTTCTGAGCCAGCTGATCTTTTCCTGGTAGGATTGCTTAATATGGGCTTGATCTTCCTTGTATCGCCAGTGAGCGGCAATACCATACTCCGCGCTTTCGTGCATTTTTTCTGTGCGGATTTGGACTTCCAATGGTTTGCCATCATCGAAAATGACAGCCGTATGAAGGGATTGATAGTTGTTATCCTTTTTAGCAGCGATATAGTCGTCAAACTCCCCTGGAATTGGGCGCCATTTCATATGGACAACACCCAAAGCTTTATAGCAGGTGGTTACATCATCCACAATCAGCCGTACACCGCGCAAATCCATCAACATTTCGAAAGGCATCTCTTTACGAGTCATCTTTCGGTAAATGGAATAAATGTGTTTTGGCCGACCGGAAATTTTCGCTTTGATCCCTTCAGGCTCTAGCTCTTCGCGCAATCGTTTTACAATTTCCTGAATTTGTTTTTCTCGGTCTGCCCTCCGGTTAGCTAATTTCTCAGCAATATCCTTATATTTGTCAGGGGAAACATATCTGAATGCCAGGTCCTCAAGCTCCCATTTAAATTGCCAGATGCCCAGTCTGTTGGCAAGGGGGGCGAAGATATCCAAAGTCTCCTGTGCAATCCGTTTTTGCATCTCTTCATTCAAATAGGATAACGTACGCATATTGTGGAGCCGGTCTGCTAATTTCACCAGCACAACACGGATATCATCACTCATTGCTAGGAAGGTCTTGCGAAGTGTTTCAGCAATTTCATCCTCACGATATTTTCGATGTTGAGGAGCAGTTCCTTTCGAGATTTCCAGTGTTTCTATATGCTGATCCCCTCTGAGAAGGTTTGGCAAGTGAGTCAGCTTAGTAACACCGTCTACAAGGCTGGCGATTTCTTCATTGAATTGTTTGCTTATATCATCAAGCGTGATATCAGTATCTTCCACAACATCATGCAATAACCCAGCAATAATCAACTCGGGTGGT
Source organism: uncultured Candidatus Brevefilum sp. (assembly GCA_964575595.1). Taxonomy (GTDB): domain Bacteria; phylum Chloroflexota; class Anaerolineae; order Anaerolineales; family Anaerolineaceae; genus Brevifilum. Next base: position 90,842 of record CAZNRI010000005.1, on the reverse strand, counting down.
ACGGATAATTCAGCCAGGATGGACGCCACAGCAGTACAGTGGGAAATATAAGGCAATCCACTGGCAAGGGTCTGCCCCTCGTGGGCTTTCTCTGCAAGATGATATGCTTTTTCTATTTGTTCGATATCAAGCGCGGAAAAATTATCTGGCAGTTTTTCTAGGAGTTGTTCAAATTGCATCGCGTGTCTTCTTTCATCGCGTTATCGTTTTTTATCCAACCTTGATTTTATCTCATTAATCAAATTCATCCCAGGCTGGTAGTGGATCGTGTGAATCCCTAAAGCATTTGCAGCTTCAATGTTCTCAAGAAAGTCATCCACAAACAAGATTTCATCATAAGCGCATTGGATGGTATCTGCAAGGATAGCATAAATGTGAGGGTCAGGTTTAGCAACGCCAAGTTCTCCAGAAAGCAGGATAGTGTCTACTGTCTGACCTTCAATAAAATTATATTCCTCTTCGAAGATTTGCCGGTGACCCAACCAGGCATTACTCAACAGTGCTGTGGTGTAATTGGAATGGACCTTCTGGAGGAAGTTCATGAGATTGATGTCTAATTGGTCTCCAGCCCAAAATTGGTTTTGAAATTCTATTAGTTCTTCTTTTGATAAGGCGAGTTCATTAGCAACATGTTCCCAAACAGCATCATATCTAACTTTTCCAACGGTCGAAGCTTGCGCTGGTTTGGAATGAAAGACGAGTTTATCAGCTTCCCTTGGTTTTAAGCCGTATTTCTCCTCGAGTTTACTTCGAAAGGAGCGGTCCTCTGTGCGAATAAGCACCCCGCCGATATCTAATACAATAGCTTTAATCATTGAAATGAACCCTATTTAAGAACTTCTTCTGTTTTAAATTTTCGGTAAAATGATAAGCTTTCTAATATCATTTTATCCTCATCGTCAAGTTCATTTAAAACCAAATGCGTAAGGAGTTGCCCCACACCTGGGCCAAACATGAACCCCTGTCCACACATGCCTACGGCGAGGAGATAGCCTTCATAGCCGGCGATCTCTCCAATGATGGGGGATCCGTCTGGGGTCATGGGGTAGGTGCCGCGCCAGACACGGCGGATGCGAATGTTTTTTAGGACGGGCATGACTTCGATTAGCCGCCTAGCTGCTTTGGGCAGAAAGGCGCTTGACGCAATGGTGTGGTTGCCGAGGATGGGCGGGTCAGGCGTCATACAAAAGATGATCTTCCCTGTGGGGTGTTGGTAGAAATAAAAATTTTCCGATCCAGGGCGGTTGCGCATATCGACAATCATCGGATCGAAAAGTCTTGCAACGGGTTCGGTAATAGCTGCTTCATGGGAATCAGGTTCAACAGGGACATTCACTCCAAGTTTAGCTGAAAGGGGTTTTGCCCACCCACCAGCAGCATTGATCACCCACCGACTGTGATATTCCCCTCGATTTGTTTTAACGCCTGTAACCTTGCTATCTGTGGTGATGAAATCCAGAACACTTTCATTGAATTGGAACACAGCACCGTATTCGTGTGCGTGTTTGTGAAAAGCAAAAGCAGATATCAATGGGGAGGCGCTGCCGTCATTGGGTGAAAAAGTGCCACCGATCAGGTTCTTAGGGTTGAGGTTGGGGATAATATTTAATAACTCGCTGCGGTCAAGCCATCGGATGTCCAACCCATGCGCTTGCTGCCAGGCGATCAAATCTTTCAAAGTGGTTGCGTGTAAGTCCTCATAAGCGATAAAAGAGTAGCCGCCCCGCCGCCATTCAATGTCATCGCCGTTGCAATCTTGCCATGTTGAGAATGTCTCCAGGCTGAGATTGCCCAGATGGATCTTTGAAGGATCTGAATGCGTGGCGCGGATTCCACCAATGGCGTGTTTGTTGGAAGCTTGTCCAACGCTGGGCAGCATGTCCAGGACTAGGATACGCAAGCCGGCTTTTGCCATGAAATAGGCAGTAGGAACGCCAATTGAACCAGCACCGATGATGATGACGTCATAGGACTTTGATGTCTTTTTGTCCATGGTTAGGCATCCTCCTGCTGATTCTTTGCCAATGTTTCTAGGGGGACTTCAACAAAAACAGGACGCTGTGTGGGGTCAGTAACCTCATCCAATGGCACGCCTTCTTCACGGAAGATTTTCTTTATTATTGAAAGGCAAGTTTTTCCACCGCATGCACCCATCGTAGCTCTGGTGACTGCTTTGATTTGATTAATATCTCGGACGCCGCTTCGGATTAATTCGCGAATCTCATCGGCTGTGATACGCTCACACCTGCAAACAATGTTCTCTTGTTCGGTTTCCTGTAAGTAGTTCTCCGAGGTTTGATGGGCGTTTTCCCATCCGGCGATGAGTTGGATACCAGTGACTTTGGCAGCGATTTTTGAAGGGACTTTGACACGGACAATTCGGGTGTGTGAAAATTGACGCAGTGTCAGAATTTTCACCACGGGATAATTCCCGAGAACGGAGCCTTCGATGTCGGTAACGCGAACTTCATCACCGACGCGGATGTAATCTTCTGAGAACTCTAAAGGGATAGACACGATGGGGAAATTCATATCCTTCCGTGCATCCACTAGCGTGATGGCTAATCCAGGACAGACAGCCACACAGCGTTCACAACCAATGCAGGTCTTCCCATCATGTGGGTGATATTGGGGAATGCTGCGGATATCATTGGGGTCTATTTGAATCAGGTCGTAGGGGCAGATGGATGCACAGGGATCGCAGGGGATCTCCTGGCGGCAGTGCAGAACAGGGAAGACTTCTCCTGGTTGTGTTTCCTTTATTGGATGGTCGACTTCGCCTGGATGTGATTTCAGAACAAATTCAAAATGCCGCCATTCTTCTGGAACTTCTTCCATAGTTTCGTTCAGTTGTTGAGCGATTTCTCTCCCCTTGATTTTCCCGGAGAAGATCGCAGCGGAAGCTTCTGCAATCTCAGCGGCGTCCCCAGCAGCAAAAACAGACATTCCAATTTCCTCCGCCTTTTGGATGAACTCATCCACCGGGTTTAATCCCACAGCAATGAGAACACAATCACATGGGAACTCCTGTTCTGTCCCGGCGATTGGATGAAATTCTTCGTCAACCTTGGCAATGATCACACTCTGGACATGATCCTTTCCTTTGGCTTCCAGAATGGTGTGAGACGTGAGAATGGGGACGTTGAATCGGGCTAATTTATCCTCATGTACCTTATATCCGCCGCATTGGGGCATAGCTTCTACCAATCCAACGACATTGATGCCAGCCTGGAGGGCATGATATCCCGCGATCAGACCGACATTGCCGCCGCCGACAATAAAAAGGTTCTCTGCCGGCTTGACCAGGTCCCGGTTGACCAGGGTCTGAAAAGCACCGGCACCGTAGATTCCAGGTAACGTGTTTCCTTTGAAGGGCAGGCTGCGTTCTCTAGCACCTGTAGCAACGAGAAGAATTTGGGGGCGCACGAGGATGTATTGGTCCAGATCCCTACGCCACAATCCGACAGTTTTTTCTTCGTAAATGCCAACAGCGGTTGTTTCCAGCCAGATTTCTATTGCCTCTAATTCGTTGACCTGGTCGGACAGTATTTTTGCAATATCAATCCCACGAGTGCCTGCATATACAGCTTTCGTGGAGCCGAAAAAGCGGTGTGTTTGCAGGACGAGTTTTCCTCCCAGACGTGATTTATCGTCAACGAGCAGGGTTTGAATGCCTAACCTCCCTAATTCCGTAGCAGCGGATAATCCCGCTGGGCCACCGCCGATGATCAGTACAGGAATTTCAATAATGCGTTTATCTTTATCCTTTTGAAGCTGCGGTTCGTCCAGAGGAAGATGTGAGATATCAGGTAAATCATCTGCGGGCATGACAGACATGCCGGGTTTGGCTATGGTCATGCAGGATTTAACAGGTCTGCCGTTAACCAGAACCAGGCATTGAGAACACTGCCCGTTCGCGCAAAATATCCCCAATGGAGAGCCGTCTTTGGGGTGATGACCGAAAATGTCAACCCCGTTGGCGATCAATGCTGACGCAATCGTTTCTCCAGCCTTAGCTTGGATGGGCTGGTTTTGCCAATAAAATTCAATTGTCTCAGTTTCTGGAACTTCAAGGATTGGATGTTTTTCAATACGGTTTTGCGGCATAAAGACGAATTCTTTCATTTATGAATGTTGGTGAGTAAAGGTTCCGATTTATCGCCATATTACTATTATCTTCATATTCGAATGTTTGAATTGTCATTCATCCTTTCACAATAGTACCATCAATCATAAATTGAGATTATGCGATGAGTAGTCGAGTAAGAGATTAATGTTGGTCAAAAGGTTATTATTCATTTTTTGCTGGATAGATATTCTTTGTGCGCCCCCTGCCAGGGTTTGCCCATTCTGTGGCGGTCACTCACTTTGATATCATTGAATTTTCCCATGATTTCTATTAAATAATTTGGTATGGCAGTCCAGTTTTCTTTTTGGAATGCGGATTCCAATTCGTTGGCGTATTTACCCGACCACTGCCATTCCATACGATATTTGTCCGCCTTCACCCAATACCCCCTCTTTTCCCATGCTTCCACGGATTTATCAATACCTATGGCAATATGTTTTAATGCCATGATGATAAAAGCGATCATGTCGTTCGTGCTTTGGTTGGGCTCTTTTTGACGCATGAATTCACGAATGGTGATGATGATAGCTTTACTTAGTTGGGCTCGTTCTTTGCCGGGGGTGGATGTTTTGATAATACGGGTCACAAAATCTCCTTGTGATTTGTTTAATTTCAGGTTGCTTATTATACTCGACCATTAATATGTTTCTTACACTCTTCTATCAAACTATCATTGACGATAAAAACGCTCTCGCGTATAATTCCTGTGCAATTAAAAGGGGAAGTGCTGGAATTGGCAGACAGGCGTGACTTAGGATCACGTGCGGCAACGCGTGAGAGTTCGACCCTCTCCTTCCCCACTACTAGATTGTTCAATACCAAAGGATGAGGAGGGGGAATAGATGCTAAGTTATTTAATAAGGTTTGGTTATGGAATTTGATATTAATTCAATCATTCAATTCATAATAGCAAGTGGAATTGGTGCTAGTATAACTAATCTTTTAATATTTCTATTGAAAAAATTTTGGATTGAAAAGAAAATGAATAAATCTCTAGAAAAATACAAAAATGAGTTGTTATTAACTAGAGATGATGAAATTAGAAAAAATGTGTATATTTCTCGACAATTAGAAGAATTTTATTCACCAATGATTGGTCTTCTAAAAAAATTCGGGCTGAGAGTGAGTTAAGATATAAATTAAATCTTGCATCTGATGAGGCTTGGCGTGAACTTTGTGATAAAAAGCCAAAGCCATTTGTGGATTCAGATTCGTATTTTGAGCCATATAAAAAAAGTATGGAATTTGAGAATAAAAAGTTCACAGAGGAAATCTATCCACTTTATATTGAAATGGTTACACTATTCACTGATAAATTCTGGTTAGCTTCAAGATCAACGAGAAAGTGGTATTCTGAGTTTTGTTGGTTTGTTGGATTATGGGAACGTCATCTTGATAAATCCATTCCGCCAGAAGTTATTGAGAAACTAGATATAAAAGAGAAAGATCTAAAACCTTTTTATCAGAATTTATATAATGAACTAGATCGTTTACAAACGCTTCTTGTTATTGATTCACCTGGTAATAAGGAATGAGGGATACCAATATTAAGAATTTTAAAGCTACTGCTTCTAATTTCTTACATATTTCTGGATGGAAAAAAATTAATAGAAATTATATATGTAATATGGTAAAATCCGCCATGTTTGAAAATGTGCTCTTTGTTGATTCTTAAACTGATTATATTAAGGACAAACCATTGAAATTTGAAAAAGAAATACTTGAAGATCGACAAGCGAAATTAACCGTTGAATATTCAGAACAGGAATTTGAAGGGTTTAAACGCCGGGCGGCAATGAAAATTGCCAAGAACGCAAAGATCCCAGGCTTTCGCCCGGGGAAAGCGCCTTATAACGTGATCGTTAATCATTTTGGCGAAGGCGCTATTTTGCAAGAGGCGATTGATATTTTATTGGATGATGATTACGGGAAGATTCTGGAACAGGCTGAAATTGAACCTTCGAGTCAGGGCAGCCTGGAATCAATCGAAAAATATGACCCACCCAGTTTAGTATTCATCATTCCACTGGAACCGGAGGTTGAATTAGGGAATTATCGCGAGATTCGCAAGCCGCATGAACTCGAAGAATTTGATCTCAATAAGGTTGACGATTTTATTAACAACATTCGGCGCAATTCCGCAACGATAGTCCCCGCTGACCATCCCGCCCAGGAAGGCGACCTGGTGTATTTCAGTTTAAGCGGTGAATTTCTCAATCCAAAAGAGGGTGAAGATGCCACGATAACAGACAAAACACCTCAGCAAGTGATTATTCCGGAGGATGGTAAAGTCTCAAAAGATGAATGGCCTTATCCAGGATTTGCAAGAGAACTGATCGGGTTTAATGCTGGAGACAACAAAGAGATACAGCATAAATTTCCCAAGAATTATAAAGAAGAAGACTATCGGGGAAAAACAGCCGTCTTTACCGTAGAAGTCCAATCCGTCAAAGAATTGGAATTGCCAGAATTGGATGAGGAATTTGTCAAATCGCTGGGTGATTATGAATCGCCAGAAGAGTTTAGGGAATCGGTGGAAGAGCGGCTGCGGATTGAGCATCAAGATACCTATGACAATGAATATTTCAACGCACTCATGGAGGAGATCACTAAGAATGCGCAGATGAATTACCCGCCGCAGATGCTGGAGCATGAGGAAGAACATGTTTTCAAAGATATAAAATATCGGCTGGGGAATCAGGGCTTGGACTTTGAAACATACCTAAAACTGCGGGAAACCGATGAAGATGCTTTCATGGAAGAAGAAGTGCGCCCTACAGCAAAGGAGCGATTGGAACGCTCGCTGGTGATGGATGCCCTGCTTGAAGCAGAAGGCATCAAGTTAGATCAGGATATGCTGCAGAAACAGATCAATGCGGTCATGTCCGAAGTGTTTTTATCTGGAAACGCTAAAGAAATGCAGGAGCAAATGGGAAAAGAGGAATTTTCCCAGGCGATCAGCATGGAAGGCGTTCAGAGGACAATAAAAACGCAGCTTCAGGAGCGTCTCAAATTGATCGCTACAGGTCAGCCCATCCCTGAAGAGGAAGTGCAAGAAGAAGCCGATGCAGATGAGACCAGTAACGAAGCGGATTTTCAGGATGAAGTCGAGGAAGCGGTCTCTTCTGAAAGGGAAGAGGTTGAAGCAGTTGAGTCCGCAAACGAGGAAGAAACTGAAGAGAATGAAGAACAAACTGAGGACGAAGAAGAAACCTCAGACGATTAAACTGATTGAACGATAATGGATAAAGAGAATAAAAAGAAGGTGAACATGACATATCAAGATATAAAATCCGTTGTCCCCATGGTGGTTGAAACTTCCGGGAGCGGAGAACGTGCATATGATATTTACTCCCTGTTATTGAAGAACCGCATTGTTTTTGTCGGATCGCCGATCAATGACCAGGTGGCGAATCTGGTTGTTGCCCAATTGCTGTACCTCAGCAGGGAAGACTCGGAAAGCGGCATCCAAATGTATATCAACTCGCCAGGCGGGCAGGTCTATGCCGGCATGGCTATTTATGATACGATGCGCATGATTTCTAATAAGATCAGCACCGTGGCTGTGGGTGTGGCCGCAAGCTTCGGCACGGTACTCCTTGCCGCCGGCTCCAAAGGACAGCGATATGCCCTGCCGCACGCGACGATCCATATGCACCAACCCTTGGGTGGCACGCAGGGTCAGGCTTCGGATATCGAAATCCAGGCTAAGGAGATCCTGAGGATTAAAGAAAGGATTAATTTAATCCTCGCTGACGCCACCGGCCAGGATGTCGAGACGATCATTGCAGATACGGAGCGCGATTTCTACATGAGCGCGGAACAAGCAGTGAAATACGGACTGGTTGATAAGGTACTCGAGCCCCCTGAGAAATAGACGCAACAAATGGACGATGATGATGCCGGAAAGCTCTCAGCCTTCCGGCATTTTTAACAGGAACTGTTATGATCTTTGAATATTTTGACACAATCAATGGACTCATCCTTGATATGGATGGGGTGCTCTGGAATGATCATCAACCTTTTGGGGATTTACCCGGGATCTTTAAGCGGATTGAAGAGCTTGACCTCAAGGTGATCCTTGCCACTAATAACGCCAGCAGAACCGTGGAAGAGTATCATCAGAAATTGAAGGGTTTCGGTGTCAATTTGGAGGATTGGCAGGTGATTAATTCTGCGCAGTCGGCAGGGATTTTCTTGAGTGAAGAATATCAAAATGGTTGTAATGTTTATGTTGTTGGTTCATCCAGCCTGAAGAGAACACTGGAAGCTTATGGAATGCGGATCGTCCATGAAGACGAGGCTGATGTGCAGGCTGTGGTGGCTTCCATTGATTTTGGTTTGAGTTATGAAAAACTCAAGCATGCTTCTTTACTGATCCGTTCAGGTTGCGAATTCATTGGTACAAACCCGGATGCGACCTATCCCACCCCAGAAGGCCTTCTTCCTGGATCTGGTACGATTGTTGGGGCTTTGGAAATTGCCTCCGGAAAGAAAGCGAAGATCATGGGAAAGCCCGAACCATTGATGTATGAAATAGCGCTTAAGAGGCTGGCATTGAAGCCAGAAGAAACCTTAGCCATTGGCGATAGGCTTGAAACGGATATCGCCGGCGCGCAGGCTGCGGGCATGCATACTGCGCTGGTTCTCACGGGTGTCTCTACCTTGGCTCAGGCTCGTGATTTCAGTCCACAACCGGAGGTTATTGTGCAGGAATTAACGGATTTGATTTTTGAGAAATGATGCAGAAACCGCTGATTTATGATTTGAGTTATGCTGACTTAGAAAGACAAATGAAGGCTCTGGGGCAGCCAGGATTCAGGGCTAAGCAGGTCTGGATGGCTGTTTATCAACATTTCCGTCAAGCGCCGCAGGAGATCACCACGCTTCCCAAAGCTTTGAGAGATCAACTGGATGAGATTTTTGATTTTCAAGCATTGACACCACTGCGAGAACTTAAATCTGAGGATAGACAAACTGTCAAGACATTATTCAAGCTGCGAGATGGAGAATTCATCGAAGCCGTATTGATGTACTACGATGACCGGCGGACTCTATGCATCTCTTCGCAATCGGGCTGTGGAATGGGATGCACCTTCTGCGCAACAGGGCAAATGGGGCTTCGGCGTAACCTCAGCAGCGGGGAGATCATTGCCCAGGTCTTGTATTATGCCCGGCTGCTTGCAGAAGAGGATGATAAGGTGACGAACGTTGTCGTCATGGGAATGGGGGAGCCTTTTCACAATTATGAAAATGTAATGGCAGCGTTGAAGCGGTTGAACAACCCCGAAGGATTTGGCATGGGTGCCAGGCGCTTCACCCTCAGCACCGTAGGTTTAGTTCCGCAGATTAGGCGATTTGCAGATGAAGGCACTCAGTATAACCTGGCAATCAGCCTGCACACTGTAGATAATGAGTTACGTTCAGAGATGATGCCCATCAACCGGAAATATCCTGTTGAGGATGTACTGAATGCCTGCCGATATTATATTAAAAAGACTAACCGCCGGATCACATTTGAGGTTGCCCTTATCGCCGGTGTCAACGATGCTCCTGCTGACGCGGAAATCCTGGCACGAAAAATAAAAGATATGCTCTGCCATGTGAATTTGATCCCCCTTAACCCAACGAAAGGATTTGGGAAGGAGGGATCGAACCCAGAGAATGTTCGTTCCTTCTGTGATATTTTGGAATCGCATCATATCCCCTGTACTGTGCGCCTCCGCCGGGGTGTTGAGATCGGGGCTGGTTGCGGGCAATTAGCAATAGATTACGAATCGCAGTCCTGAAAACCCATTATGTTATAATCGAGCCGTTATGAGTGAAAATGTGATTGAAAAATGGCGCAAGGGTCTTGAAAAAACCCGTAAAGTCACCTTTGGGCGTATTGCTAATTTCCTGGGGGCGTCCGAATTAAGTGATGAAACCTGGGAGGAGCTTGAAGCGCTGCTTATCCAGGCGGATATGGGGTTGGAGACGACAACCGAAGTGGTCGAATCCTTGCAAACAAAGGTTCATGAGTTAGGCTTAACCAAAACGGGTGAAGTATTGGATGCATTGCGCGAGGAATTGCTCAATCGTCTATCGAAACCCGAGTTAATGGTTTTTTCTGTAAAACCCCTTGTCATCCTATTGTTAGGTGTTAACGGCTCCGGTAAGACGACATCCGCCGCAAAACTGGCTTATAGCTTTAAACAGGAGGGAAAATCTGTGCTTCTCGTTGCTGCGGACACCTATCGTGCTGCAGCGATTGACCAGCTCAGGATTTGGGCGGAACGGGCGGATGTTCCCATGGTGGCAGGTCAACCGGACGGAGACCCAGGTGCAGCAGCTTATGATGGGATCAGTGCCGCCCTGGCACGTAATATGGATATGGTTATCATTGATACTGCAGGACGGCTGCATACACGCTATAATTTAATGGAAGAAATCAAAAAGGTTCATAGGGTCAGCGGGAAAGCCCTACCGGGCGCTCCTCACGCCACCTGGCTGGTTTTAGATGCCACGACAGGGCAAAATGCCTTACAGCAGGCAAAAGCCTTCCAGGAAGCGGTAAAACTCGACGGTGTGGTCCTGGCAAAATTGGACACATCAGCAAAAGGTGGTATGGCTTTTGCGATTCAAAGCCAGTTGGATCTACCGATCATGTATGCCGGTTTGGGCGAAGGGATAGAAGATCTTAAACCCTTTGACCGTGAAGCCTTTGTGAATGGCATTGTTGAAGGATAATTGGAGGAACGATGACAGCAGATTTGGAACCTCGACTGAGTGAGGCTTATAAAAAGATTTTAAACCTGAAGGAGCATCTTTGACTTAGATGCAAAGAAGGTTGACTTAGCGCGCCTGGAGGAAGAAGCGCAGAATCCCAACCTCTGGGATAATCAGGAGCGTGCTCAGATCGTCATGATCCGGCAGGCGGAATTAAGGGAGGAGATTGAGTCTTTTGAAGTATTGAAGAAGCGAGCTGAAGATATGCTTGAGCTGCTTGACATAGCAGAAGAGTTGATGCTGAATGAACTTGAAGTCGAAGTAGAAAAAATTGAAGGCGATATAGATCAATTGGAGCTGAATACCCTTCTCTCCGGCAAGTACGACCGCGGAAATGCTTTGTTGGCGATTCACGCCGGCGCTGGTGGAACAGATTCGCAGGATTGGGCGGAGATGTTGGAACGCATGTACCTGCGATGGGCGGAAGAGCACGGCTATAAGACTGATATCCTTGACCGCACCGTTGGCGAAGAAGCGGGTATTAAAAGCGTGACGATTGGCGTCAGTGGAAATTTAGCCTATGGATACCTGCGCCCGGAGAAAGGCGTGCATCGCCTGGTACGGCTTTCCCCTTTTGACGCGGCACATCGACGGCATACGTCTTTCGCATTGGTGGAAGTCCTGCCTGAAATGAGTGATATGGATGAAGTCCAGGTTTCTGCAGAAGATGTAAAAATAGATGTCTATAAATCATCAGGCGCCGGCGGGCAGAATGTACAGAAGAATGCCACCGCTGTCCGCCTGACGCATATTCCCACTGGTTTGGTCGTGACCTGTCAGAATGAACGGTCCCAAACGCAGAATAGGGAAAACGCAATGCGTGTGTTAAAGGCGCGATTACTGGAAATGAAACAGGAAGAGCAGGAAGAAAAAATCTCAGAACTTCGTGGAGAATACACCAAAGCGGAATGGGGTTCTCAAATTCGTTCTTATGTTTTACACCCTTATCAATTGGTCAAAGATCACCGCACCGAATATGAGATAGGCAACGCGCAGGCTGTTCTTGATGGTGAGATTGATCCTTTCATCGAAGCGTTTTTACGCAAATCAGATTAATCCAGAATCCTTGCGAGTTTGACCATTTCCATATCGATTCCCTTTTTATTTGAAACTACCTCTTCTAAAGGGGTGGTTGTGATTTTCCCCTTAATAAGTCCGACCAGGACTCCGTATTCTTCCCGGTCAATGGCTTCAACAGCGCTATTTCCCAATCGGCTGGCAAGCAAGCGATCAAAAGCGCCGGGATCGCCGCCGCGTTGGACGTGGCCGAGGATCGTGGCTCTGATTTTGAACCCCAGCCGATCCTTATGCTTTTCAAAATACTTGGTCAGAGCCTCAGCATTGTATTTTGCACCCTCTGCAACAACGATCATGGCGTGGTCTTTGCCGTGTTCATAGGCCAAACGCAATTTCTCGGCGACCTCTTCAGGGTCAGCTTTAATTTCTGGCAGGAGGATATATTCTGCACCGCCTGCGATACCTGACATCAAAGCGATGTATCCGCAGTTACGACCCATTACCTCAATAAGAAAAGCGCGCTGGTGGGAGGATGCGGTGACTTTAAGACGGTCAATAGCTTCGAGGGCGATATTGAGTGCCGTATCTACCCCAATGGTCATTTCAGAGCCGTAAAGATCGTTGTCTATCGTGGAGGCGATGCCAACAACGGGAAACCCCAGTTTATGCACATGATAGGACCCTGTCTGAGAGCCGTTGCCGCCGATCACGACCAAAGCATCTATTCCAAGCTGTCGCGAGGCGCGTATGCCCTTCAAGCGACCATCCTCGGTTTTAAATTCTTCACAGCGAGCTGAACCGAGAATTGTCCCACCTTTTTGGATAATACCGCCAACATCGCGGGTGCCCATCTCATGAATATTGCCGGAAATTAAGCCTGCATAACCATTCCTAATTCCGAACATCCCCCAACCCTTTGCCACACCGCATCGGATCACCGCACGAATAGCGGCATTCATGCCCGGGGCGTCTCCACCGCTGGTCAATACTGCGACACGTTTCATTTTGACCTCTCTTTAATCCGTACTTTAATTATTTCACTGATTCTTTATTTTATTATAATCGGTACACTAAACATATTATAATCAGAATTGGAAATAATGCGCTTGACTAATAAGAAAGGTGAAATCATGAAAAAAACATTACAAGATTTTAAAGATTTTATCGCTCGTGGAAATGTAATTGACCTGGCGATTGGCATCATCATCGGGTCGGCATTCAGCTCGGTTGTGAATTCAATTGTGAATAACATATTGATGCCGCCGCTAGGATTGCTGTTGGGAAACGTAAATTTTCAAGATCTTTTTATCTTGCTCAAACAGGGTGAAGAACCATTGTCTTCAGATGCGACTTTACAAATGGCGAGAGAAGTGGGGGCCGTCACCTTTAATTATGGACAATTCCTCACCGACCTGATCAGTTTTCTGATTTTAGCTTTAGGTGTTTTCCTAATTATTAAAAGTGCTCAAACAATAGAAAATAAAATCGTTCAAACTGATGAAAAGAACAAGGAAGAACCAACAGAAAAAGATTGTCCCTTCTGCCAGAAAGCGATACCGATCAATGCAACCCGTTGTCCCTATTGTACATCCCAGTTAGAGAATGCGGCGGTGGGTCATGAATAAGGATATTCTTGTTACGATCTTGGAAGATGATGTCTTTTCAAGAAATTGGATGGCTTTGTTGATGGTGCGCGATTGGCGAACCCGATTAATCAGCGAATTCTCTAATCAAATTGAATTGTGCGCATTCCTCAACAATAATTATCAGCATTTTGATGTATTGATTTTGGATGTTGATTTGTTTGGAGAGGACTTTACCATATCAGAAATTTGCGAATCCCTTGCAGAGAAGGATCACAAAGCAAAAATATTATTGACAGGGATTTTACCGGAGGAGCGGATCATCCGTCAGATGGGGGATGAACGGGTGTGTGGTTATGTGTTGAAAAGCGAGGTAGGTTACTCCCTAAGTTGGGTGATCACTTTTGCCTATGAGGGGAATTGGGTCTTTACCCCTGGGACATTTGCTTTGGCAGCAGATATGAACTATCCGCTTCCTAAAAATAAGTTGATCGTAGATGGACGTAAACAAATTCCTGGGTTTACCGAACACGAAGCGGAAGTAGCACGTTTGGCCTTCATCTTCAGCCTTGGCCGCCGTGATTTGGCAGATGAACTTAAGATCTCTGAACAGTGGAGTTACGGCTTGGTTAGTGAGCTTTATGAGAAGATGGGTCTAAGTGATATTATCTCTGGTGAAGCCGACCTCTTTTCCTATATTGGCGAGAGTGTCATTATCCGCAGTCACTTTGAGGAGATTATGGAGCAGCTTGGAACGTCAAAGAAAGCGCGTGACCTGGAGACACTTGCTTACCACCTTCTGACGATGCCAGAGATTATTGAGTAATAATTATATATGTGGATTGACAGATTTATACTTGAAAGAGGCTATCCTTTGTTGCTAGGGTAGCCTCTTTGTTTTAATATTCGAAATTATTATTTTTAAAACAACTGCCCCTATGGTTGTATCACATGCCCCATAAACAGAATTGTTCCGGTGGGTTGATGTTGGATCAAGAACAAGAATGGGCGGTCAATGACCAGCAAAACAGGCTCTTCAGGCATGGCGGATTTCGTAGCGAAAATGACAGCGGTAGCCGCTGCGGCTTCTGTGCCTTCCTCATCCACAGTGATAGTGGCTTTATGCAGGACATCTGATATGTAAAGTTTCTCTACCTCTGTAATGCCTGAGTAGTTAGCCACATCGGGATCGAAGGCTTCATCCATCCCCAATGCGTAAAGTGGTTCTTTTCCGTTCACAGTAGATTCGAAATCGAATTTTGGCATTTGTAGATCAACGGGCTGATAGACCATATTGTTGAGGATTGGAGCCAAGGTCTCTGAACTCAATTCCTCTTCAAATTCTGCCAAAGAACCCGAATCAGGCACCAGGAGAGTCATTGAAAAATCCTGGCTGAGGTAAGGGAGCTGCACAGCTTGGTAATTTTCACCCTGTCCGTAATTAAAACTTTGCCCTGTAATGCTCATCATATCGACTGTCGATTGCGACCCGTCAAGCAAGTTAAAGGGAGCCTCTTCAGTCGCGGATTCTTCAAAGGGGTGCAGCCATGAGCCATTGAAATAAATGGCGTTGGCGAGAACCATCCTGGTCAATGTGTCAACAGCGCCAGGGGGAATGAGATCCTTGATTTTTTGTTCTGTTTCCTCTTCGACCCAATCATTGATCGCAATCCTGGCAGCCTCTGGATTGTTGATGTAATTCACGTTGTAAACGCCAGCGCCGTAGTTGAGGGCAAGTTTATCCAGAAAATCTTCTTTGAAATCATAGCCTGCCTGACCCCAAATAGAATTAGCGATGTTGAGTTGAAAATTAGTGCCTTCATTTCCTTCTTGTGTTTCTTCTTGAGATGCTTCTATGGCAAGAAGAAGCGCGTTGTATGCGGGATGAACTTCATTTTCAGACAATATTAATTGAAGCGCGTCCATCATCTCCGCTTTGGTGTCGTCCTCTGCTCCCGCCAGCGCCATGCTGAGAGCTAAGGAAAGGCTGATCGGTGAAAAGATGATATTTTCATCATCTTGTCTGATTTGATCGAAAAATGATAGGGCAAAGTCCGTGTTTGCATCCGCAAGGGCTTCAATCTGGGAAGGGTCCACCTGTGGGGACATCTCGCGTTGGAGATTGCTCTTGATATACCCGCCCTCAATTTCAGATTCGCTATCATTTGGAATAACGTTGCATGCTGAGATTGCCAATAAGGATGTGAAAACCAAACTGATTAAGATTTTTCTCATAGGTGCCTCCATAAAATTTTTTTAGTTCTGTTTATTATTAAGACGCATGAGGGGTAGATTTTGTTCCCTAAAAGGATTAATTAATCAATATTGCCCTGGCTGGCGAGCCTTCACAACCTAAAATCAATAGTGGAAGGCAAAACAAGGTATATTCGCCTTCTTTGATTTCAGATAAATCTATCCCTTCCAAAAGGACTATTTCTTTTTCTAATAGAATTTGATGGGGCTTTGTTGTCTCCTCATACAGTGCCACAGAGAGGTAATCCACACCGATCAAATCAAGGCGTAATTCAGCTAATAAAGCAGCCCCTGATGCATCTATTCCCACATAATCTTCATAAAAGGTGGATGGATTGGAATGCCAGAGTGAAGAATTCCTGGTTTTGAAGAGCACTTTTTTTGATTGTTCTAATAGTTCTCGTTGTGGATGAGACATTAAAATTTTTTCGGAGATGGCATCCACACTATCTTGGATTTCCATGACCAGGGTTTTACCTATTAATTTGCTAAGCGAAACCTGATCCACAGTTTTGCCTAAATCGAAAAAATGTTTGGGCGCGTCAATGTGCGTGCCGGTGTGCACGCTCATGCGGATTTGAGAGACATTGGATGACTCTCCATCTTTAATGTTCGATAATTGTCGAAAAGCCACATTAGGATCACCTGGCCAAACCGGCAGATCTTTAGAAATTGGTACGGAAATGTCGTGGATTTTCATGATATGCATCTCCAGATTTTTGTTTATATGTTGTAATTGATTATACTTCAGGCGTTTTAGCGAAGATGATAGGTCTTGAGAGATTAATTGACTATAATCAGAGTGATTTGATCTGAAAGGACATTAATTTTATGCGAGATGTAGCAATCATTGGGATTGGACAAACCAAAGTTGACGAGCATTGGGATAAGTCTCTCCGTGAATTAGCTGGAGATGCTGTTCTTGCCGCGATGGCGGATGCTCAAATCAATCAAGTCGACACCATATTTGTGGGGAATATGATGTCCAGTATTGCCAATCAGCAGGTACAGTTGGGCGCATTGATTGCCGATTGGATTGGGCAGCGGTATACCGAAGCCGTGAAGATTGAATCCGCCTGCAGTTCGGGCGGGGCTGCATTCAGAATGGGTTATTTAGCGGTTGCCTCTGGTGAAGTGGATGTGGCTTTGGTTGTTGGCGTGGAAAAAATGACGGATTCTCCCAACGATGAAATCACCGCGGCTCTGGCGACAGCAGCGGACGCTGATTGGGAGATAGACCACGGATTATCCTTTGTTGGGTTGAATGCACTTTTGATGAAGCGGTACATGTACGAATACGGCTGGAAGGGGATTGATTTTGCTGGGTTTTCCATCAACGCCCATGCTAACGCTGTGTACAACCCTTTTGCCCGGTTTCAGAAAGCTATTGACGAGAAGGGATTCATTAATTCACCAATGATTTGCGACCCCATCAACCTGATGGATGCTTCTCCCATCGGGGATGGTGCCGCAGCGATCCTGCTCGTGAGGAGTGACATCGTGCCCTCCAATATGCCCCGAATCCTTGTCGCAGGTTCAGCAGCAGCCACAGATACAATCTCAATCCATAACCGCAAAGCTCCGACCTGGCTGACACCTGCGGAGAAATCAGCCAAGGCAGCTTATGAACAAGCCGGAATTAAACCGGATGATGTTGATGTTTTTGAATACCATGACGCCTTTACGATCATGGCAACTTTGTCCTTAGAGGCATGTGGTTTTGCTGAGCGCGGTAAGGGCCCCGTGCTGGCAAAAGAGGGCGAGATCCGAGTGGGCGGGCGGATACCGGTTGCCACGCGCGGCGGTTTAAAAGCACGGGGTCATCCAGTTGGGGCTACAGGTGTGTACCAAATTGTTGAGGTGGTACAGCAGCTTCGCGGCGAAGCTGGAGAGACTCAGGTTCCACGGCATACATTTGGCATGGCGCAGAGCATCGGAGGCAGCGGTTCCAATATTGTAACAAATATCTTTAAACGTGAAAACTAAACATATTTTGAGTTTCAGGTGCAAGAATGACGCGAGTATAATTTGAATACGCCATCATTCATTAAGGAGAAATGACCTATGTACGAATTTCACGTTTCCCGTCTCGCCAGAGAGAAATATGATTTTGACCAATCATTATTTCGTTTCGATGGGAACGTGATTTTCACTGATTTTTTGGCTGCGCGAAGATTTGCTCATAAGATCAATCAAAAGCGGGATTTGGTCAATTTTCCAGAACAAGCCGTGAAATCCTGCGATATTAACGCGATAGGATTAATTGACGAAATACTGCATCTCGTTATTTCACTATACCGTCAGAGGATTGATCCCAAAATATTTCAAGATGCGTATGATCATTTAGAAGTAACTTTTGGGGAAAAGAAAATTCGAAAAACCCTAATTCGCTTTATTGAAGAATTTCCGCCCCTTGCTGTGTATCGAGATGGGATAGAAGTTGATGACTATCTCGATTCAAGAACGAATGGGATATCTAATAAAATCATTACACTTGAAGAACTGTTGATGTTGTGGACCACGAATAAAAATCCGGCGGTTACTTCTTTTGATGAATTGTTTGACGATACGCGGATGACTCAGATGACCATTTATCGTCAGATTGTTGAATCATTGCGGACATTTTTTGAAGACAAACCGACGTTTGGTCCGGACAACCAGGATCTGATCACAATGCTTCGCAGCCCAGCGATTGCTGAGCCGCATTCGTTAACCGGACAGCTTGAATATATTCGACGGAAATGGGGGTCTTTGATCGGTGATTATTTATACAGGTTATTAAACTCACTGGATCTGATCCGCGAGGAAACTCGGGTTGCTGTGATGGGGGCTGGACCGTCCAAAGTGCCGACATACCAGGCGGTAGGGGATGAGGAGAATTTCAGCCCAGACAGCGATTGGATGCCCCGGACGGTAATGATCGCGAAAAACACCTATGTATGGCTTTACCAGCTTTCTAAAAATTATGGACGTGAGATTAAACATCTCGACCAGATTCCAGATGAAGAATTGGATAAGCTGTCAAGTTGGGGATTTACTGGCTTATGGTTGATCGGCCTTTGGGAGCGCAGTGAGGCTTCTAAACGCATTAAGCAATTGTGCGGCAATCCTGAAGCTGTTGCTTCTGCGTATTCTCTGAAGGATTACGTCATCGCAAGCGATTTGGGAGGCGATGAGGCCTTTCAAAAGCTGCGAGATAAAGCCTGGCAGCGCGGCATCCGTTTGGCAAGCGATATGGTACCAAATCACATGGGAATAGATTCAAAGTGGGTCATTGAACATCCGGATTGGTTCATTTCATCAGCGCATAGTCCGTTTCCCAGCTATTCCTTCAATGGTCCCGATTTGAGCCCGGTGGATGATGTGGGTATTTTTATTGAAGACGACTACTATCACCGCACGGATGCCGCTGTTGTGTTTAAAAGGGTTAACAAGCGCAATGGCGAGACCAGGTACGTTTACCACGGCAATGACGGAACAAGTATGCCCTGGAATGATACGGCACAGTTGAACTATCTTAAAGAAGAGGTGCGGGAAGAGGTGATCCAGACCATCCTGCATGTCGCCCGAAAATTTCCGATCATCCGCTTTGATGCTGCGATGACCTTGGCAAAGAAACATTACCAACGGTTATGGTTTCCACAGCCAGGCACTGGTGGGGCGATACCCAGTAGGGCGGAACAAGGGTTGACCAAGGATGAGTTCGACAGGGTTTTCCCAAAGGAATTTTGGCGCGAGGTCGTAGATCGAGTCTCCCAGGATGTGCCGGACACACTCCTTCTGGCTGAAGCATTTTGGTTGATGGAGGTTTTTTTTGTCAGAACTTTGGGGATGCACCGTGTTTACAATAGTGCTTTTATGAATATGCTGCGAAATGAGGAGAATGCCAAATATCGTTTGTTGATCAAAAATACACTGGAGTTTGACCCTCAAATCCTCAAACGGTATGTCAATTTTATGAATAACCCGGATGAGAAGACAGCGATTGAACAGTTTGGAAAAGGAGACAAATACTTTGGTATTTGTGCCTTGATGGCAACCATGCCTGGACTGCCGATGTTTGGCCATGGTCAGATTCAAGGGTTTGCAGAGAAATACGGCATGGAATACTACCGGCCTTATTGGGATGAGGAGCCGGATATGTATTTAATACAACGTCACCAAGAGGAAATATTTCCACTTCTGAAACGCCGTGAGTTGTTCGCTGGTGTCAGTCAATTCCTGTTGTATGGTTTCTATACCGGTGAAGGGCGGGTTGATGAAAATGTCTTTGCTTATTCTAATGGCAGTAAACGCGAACGGGCATTGGTCCTTTATCATAACCATTTTGGATCAACGCAGGGTTGGCTAAGAACTTCAGCCAGTTTTCTAAACAAGAAAACCGGAAAGATCGAGAAAAGGGACCTGTATGAGGGGTTGGGGATTATGGGGGGAGCAAACCATTATGTCATTTTCAGAGACAGCGTTACGAATCTACAGTACATCCGCCGAAGCCAGGATATTCAACAAAAAGGGTTGTATTTTCACCTGGATGCTTATGAATGCCATGTATTTATGGATTTTAGGGAAGTAGAGGAAAATGAATTGGGTCAATATGCCCAATTGACGAGTTATTTGAACGGGCGTGGCGTTCCCAGCATTGAGGAAGCCATGCGTGAATTTATACTGGCGCCAGTCCTTAACCCGCTGCGTGCTTTAATCGATCCTGAGATCATTAAAGCACTTTATCAAAACCGGTTGAAGCACGAGGGTAATAGAATTGACGTGGACCTATTAAATATGCACCATGAGAGGTTTCATTATTTCCTGAAATCGGTTATGGATTATGTCAATGTCGAAACACAGATTGAACCGATTGTTAAGGAAGAACAACGAGGACTGGAAGCGATTTTAAAGCTGCCTGTCTTTCAGGAGCACTATCCTTATCCGGGTTCGAAAAAATACCATCAAACTTTGTCATATATTCAGAAGAATGTAGTTGATTATCCCTTCATCTGGTCTATTCTTTTATGTTGGAACGATTTACGCTTGATGGGCAAGGTCATCACCGATTCCCCCCAATTCACAGAAATATCTAGATGCTGGGTAGAGGAGTGGGGGATATTGCGTGTTGTCGAAAAGACACTACTGAGCATGGGGATGGAGGACGGTCAGGCGCGAAACGGTGGTACGATCATAAAACTGCTGACTAATCATCAGAATTGGGTTGACAGTATTTTAGAACAAACACCTCTTGGATTGATGGAAGGTTGGTTCGCCTCTGATGATGTCCGCCAATTCTTAAATGTTAACCGCTATCATGATAAACTCTGGTTCAATAAAGAAGCCTTTGAGTCAATGATGTGGTGGATGATGACTACGGCACTTGTGTATTTGGTCGCTGAGCCTGAAAAAAGCTTTGCGGAAGATATCGAAATCCTGATTGAGGCATTTGGTACCATTCAGAAAATTCTTGCTGTAGAGGAAGAATCTGAATATCAGGTAGACAATTTGTTGAAAATGTTGAAATAAGCAAGATTGTGATCTGAATAATTCTGCGTGCGTTGATATCGCTTCGAAAAAACCTCAGCGCCATTCAATCCTGAATGTTGATCTTTAACCTTTTTGAGAAGATCCATTGCTTTTTGTTCCAGGTCCACACCCGTCACCTGTTTGGTCAACCACACAGCTTGAGCGGTGTAGGCGATGTTATTCTTGGGTTCAATGCGATCAAAATTAGTGAAGAACCAGCCGCAGGATGTAAACATGCGTTGTCTTTCGTATTGAGCCGTTAACAGCATTCTGATTTGCTTGACCATATCTTTTCTTAATGGCTGTTTGACGAAATTGCCTAGCCATGCGTTAAAGCTAACTTCATCAAGCAATACCCGGATGTAATCGTCTCGTAACTCCCATACCTGGTCCGTATATTGGCTGAGAAAAGCTTGATATTGTTGGTCAATGTCATCCGCTAATTTTACAAGACCGTCGCGTAAAGGGGCTTTCCAGGATGCGCCGGGGGTACAGTCACATTCTCCCTTCCAACGATTGACGCCATGGAGACAGCTCCAGGATGTATTTTCAATGATCTCAATAAACTGATCAGGGGTATGCTCCAGGAGCCATAATCCAGGGTAGGTTATCTCAAAGTTGCGTTGGTGAAGTGCACCGTTGAGCAGATGGGATAGAAATTTATCCCGAAAAATTTTATGGTGTCCATACAATTCCCCATCAGACGCAATAAGACGCATATTCTCAGCCTCCTGTTTTGCAGAAAAAAAGCTGGGATAAATCCGGTGGTCGACAAATCTTTCAGCGTTGTGTGTTGCCTCTGATTGAAAGCTGACGGAAGTACTTAAATCCCGATCATATATAAAAATCACCATAGGCTTGTGCTTGCCGGGAATCTCCACTAAAAAAGGCTGGTTTGAAACATTGTTTTCATGCGCTTTTATCTGCCAGGGTGCGAGGATGGTGAATTCAATGCCATGATCTGAGAGGATAGATAAGGTCTCCAGATCAACGGCTGTTTCAGGCAGCCACATACCAGCGGGCATGTGTCCAAAACGATGTTTGAAATCTGCTATTCCCCATTTAACCTGCGTGATCTTATCGTGTTTATTAGCGAGCGGCAGTATCACGTGGTTATATGCCTGCGCCATGCCATTACCAATGCCAAATCGTTGGTATGTATTATTTTCCTGAACGATAATTGAATCATACGTGTCTTTGTCAAAAGACTCCATCCAGCGAAGCAGTGTGGGGCCGATGTTGAAGCTCATTTTTTCGAAATTGCCCAGGATCGCATTGGCTCGATAGCATTCGGAATGGATCCGTTCGTTCCAGTTTATATAGGGTTGAGCCCCCAGCTCTTCAGGAATTTGACCAGTTAAGGGGTCTTCTCGGGGTGGTTGGTAGAAGTGCCCATGGACACAGACAGCATTTAATCCCATTGTATTGTTGTTCGCTTTCTTTGCAGGATTATCCGCCACCAGTTTTTCCTGAAGGATTTACCTTCCAAATAACCTAGGCGTTGACTCATCCTGGCTGGAAGCAGGTCGAATATTCCCGGAAGGACATCAAGAGATGTGATCCGATCTGTCGCCAGGTAATCATTCCAAAAAACCGATGTTGGAAAATTGGGCATGATGATCTCGATGAGTTCAGTCAGGATGTTCAAAAATACTGGTGACACGTTGATAAAACGGCGGTTGATGCGAATCGCTGACGCGATCATTTTACTTATTTGCAGAAGGCTCAGGTATTCAGGCCCTCCAACTTCGATGGTCTGATTGATCGTTGCAGGAAGGTCGAGAGTCCAGGTCATCACAGTTGCCAGGTCCTCGACCCAAATGGGCTGAAGGAGGGTAGATCCCTGATCGGGAAGCATGACGTAGTAGGGAGAGACTTTTAATAAGAACGCCAACCCATTTGTGAAGTGATCGCCCTTACCAAAGGCTACGGATGAACGAAAAATAGTATAGGGAATGCCTGATGATTTTATGAAATTTTCCGCAATCCCTTTTGCTTTCAGGAGCGGAAAAGCCGAAGTCTGGTCGGCATCCAGATGGCTGAGATAAAAAAAGCGGTCAATTTTTGCTTGAGCGGCGGCGTTGACTACAGACTGTGTCCCCTGGATATCCACTTTTGTGAGTTCAGCTTTTCGACCCAGGGATTCTGCAGAAGCGAGATGATATACGGCGTCCACACCCTTCATAGCCGCTCTTAATCCCCTTTCGTCGTTAAGGTCTGTAACGGTAACCTCGAGGGGCAATCCTTTTGGCAGGGCAGGAGTCGTTTTGGAAGGGCGGATGAGTAATTTAACAGGATATCCCAGGTCAGTGAGATGTCTGATGAGTATATTACCAATAAAACCTGTTCCGCCGGTAACTAAAAACATAGCAGGGGAATTATAGCAGAAATATTGGATTAAGTTGGCATACTCCTTGCACGTATATCCGTAAATCCTTCAGTTAATTCCGAAATGGGTTGATTATGGTAAAAAATATACGGAAATTAGGTTTTATTTACTTCAAAAGTCCGGCTTTTTATATTAAAAAGCAGGTTGATACATGGCTGCCAGCCTTAAAAAAGCTTGGAGCCTCATTTGTGATATTTGATGCTGGTTTTGACCGTAATATTCCGGAGGACGTTTTCATCAGCGCTAAAGAAAATGGTTTGGAGCCAATTGTCCATTTAAATTCGGAATTGCCAATTGCCAGAAAATTTAATGATGTTTCTTTGATCATGGACGCCTATGCCCGATGGGGAGTCCGCTACATTATTATGGGCGAGAAACCGAACACGAAAGCCTCCTGGCTAGAAGCGGGATGGCACTATGAAAACCTTGTAGACCACTTCCTTGACCGATTCATTCCGTTGGCTAACTATGCAGTTCGTATAGGCATAAAGCCAGTCCTTCCTCCTATGCAACCTGGTGGAGATTATTGGGATACTGCTTTTCTTGAATTGATAGCAAGTGGCTTGAAGAGACGAAAGTTGGAGGATGTTTTAAGTCAACTCACCCTTTCAAGTTATGGTTATACCTTCAATAAGCCTTTATCTTGGGGAAGGGGCGGTCCGGAACGTTGGTCTGCTTCCAAGCCTTATATGACGCCTGAGGGCCAGGAAGATCAGCTTGGTTTTCACAATTACGAGTGGGTACAAGCCTGTGTCCAGCGTCAGCTTGGGGAAGAACTGCCAGTGATGATCCTGGACGCAGCCAATTCGGGGGATGATGATAGGGGTTGTGATTCGGTGAAAGTCAGGGAAAACATTCAAAGCCTGTGTCGTGCAATGCAGGATAATCCAAATTCTGGCGATGAGAATTCAAACGAGGCAGTTAGTTTAGGTGACTCTGTTTTTGGCTGCTTTTTTGATTTGGATACTTTTAATAATATTATTTTAGAAGAACCTCTAAGCCATGAAGTTCTTGAAAGATTAATTTATAGTTCTCCTAAAACCCAGTCGAATGTCATTTTTGAGGGAAAGCCAGCAAAGAATATTTCGCATTATCTTTTATTGCCCTCTTATCAAGCAGGTGTTTCTGACGCTGTTCTTAATAAAGTTCGTCCGATCATTAAGAAACTTAAACCCACAATAGGATTTTCGCTCAATGAAGCCTTAATGGCACAGAGAGTGATGGTTTACCCTGACCCACAAGTTTTCACTGATGAACAAATCAACTTGTTGCGCGCTGCTGGCTGTACCGTTGAGATCCTTCCTGAATCAGGAATGGATATTGCAACATATCTTCATGAATAATTTAGTGTAAATAGAGGTAATAATGGATTTTTCACAACAAACGGAATTGGTCAAACATACACCCATTGAGGTCTCGCCACCAAAGATAAAAGTGGTTGGTTTAGGTGGAGGCGGTTGTAATGCCGTCAATCGGATGATTGCCTATGGCATGACGGGTGTTGAATTCATTGCCTGTAACACAGACAAACAGGCTTTGAGTGCTTCTTTAGCTGACAAGACAATACAATTGGGACCGAAATGCACCAGGGGGTTAGGTGCAGGTGGGCTCCCGTCCGTTGGAGAAAAAGCCGGTGAAGAGAGTTTTCAAACCCTTGCTGATGCTTTGCAAGATGCGGATATGGTGTTTTTGGCTGCGGGGTTGGGCGGTGGAACAGGCACAGGTGCTATACCAGTAGCAGCGCGCGTATCCCGATCTATCGGTGCAGTGACCATTGCTGTTGTCACCACGCCATTTTCGTTTGAAATGGGACGCCGACAGAAGAATGCAGCCATTGGCCTTCAGAAACTCAGGCAGTATACGGATACCTTGATTACGGTTCCCAATGATCGTTTATTGGAGGTGGCACCAGAGGATCTGTCCCTTGAGATGGCGTTTAGGCTAGCCGATGATGTTCTTAGACAAGGTATCTCAGGTATTTCTGAGTTGATCACTGAAAATGGATTAATCAACGTTGATTTTGCCCATATCCGACATGTCATAAAGCTGGGAGGTGGTGCTTTGATGGCTGTAGGGACAGGTGAGGGCGAGGGGAAAGCGATGAAAGCATTGGAAAATGCTATACATCATCCTCTTCTGGATGATATTGAACTTACATCGGCAAATGGGATCATCGCGAATTTCAGCGGTGGAGACGATCTTACCTTTGCTGAGGTCACTGAAACCCTGTCTTATTTACATGAAAAAACTGAGTCGTGTGCTGAAATTATTCCTGGTGTGGTCAATGATCCTAATCTGACAAATCGAGCTCAGGTTATATTAATTGTGACGGGTTTAGGTGCATTACCTATTGAAAAAGCTATCCCAGGCGCTGAGAAGTATTTATCTGAGTATTCATCGAATACTGAGACTCAGAGTGAACCTGCTGGTCTTCAAAGGAATCATTACGAAAGTGGAGATGAGAAGGAGACTGCTCTTTCATCTTCTAACTCATATTCACAGTCAAGCCCTGCGATTATTTCTTCAAATTTGGATGTGCCAGCCTTTCTAAGAAAACGAATCAGAGGTTGATATGGAGAAAAAATCGGTTGACAAGGTTTGTTCACAGATTTATCGTCGTTTTCCGCCGTTGAACAATAAAAAACCCAAAGTCACTAGTAGCGGGGAAGGCAGATACTTATTGGTCTTCTCGGGGTCCGGTAAGTCGCCAGACGGTGAGACTATACAGCAAACAGTAAGAGTTGTCGCTACGGAAGACGGCCGCATCATTAAGACCTCGATGAGTCGATAAATATTCCTTATGTCTATTTATAAAATAGCGGTATTCGTAGAATTAAATTTTTGGAAGGCGATTATTCCAGCTATGGAAAAAGAAGGTCTGATTATGAAGTTAACACAATATCTTTATCGCATTATCCACACCAAGTTGGGATATTTGCTATTGCTCATCATCGTTTGGGGAGCTGTTGGTTTTACCGCTGGATTGCTGCTTGGTAGGATAATGATGCTCTTCAACCTCATCTAGTGCGGTTTCATTCCTAAGAAAGTAGTGCCGGCAAATAAGCCAGCACTCTGTGTTACTAAGTAAAAATCCTAAGCCAGAAGTGGAATGATGTGGTTGATCACGTCGGCTTCTGTTTCTGGTTGAGGAACATCTTTGAATAAAGTCCAATGTTCGAGATGATCAATCTTACCTTTTGGGGGAATAGATTCATAAGGACCTAAACTCTCAACTTCAAGCATCGTATTGTCAGTAAATACTTCAAAATTTGCTCCCATATCGGGATAGACACCTTCGAATTGAATAGGAACCTGCTTGACAAACAGTGTGTTCTGATTGGCATAGGCCGCCCAGCCATCTGTGGCGAAAATCCCCAGTTTTTGCGGCGTGCTGATGTTTTCAGCCTGTTTGAGAAGGATATACCGTTTCCCGAATATCCAGCGGGGATCATTGAGATTTGTGTAAGGCCAGATAGTTAACAAACTGGTTGGCAGCATGAATTCCGGGTGGGGTCCGCGGGGTGGAAGCGATAGAATAGCGACGCCCCCCGGCGCCATTACAGAGAGTGCCCAGGGTGCGGTTTCTATCGCCCACAAATTGTGATTGATTAGAATATGTTTAATAACAGCTTCAGGTTTATCGGGTGCGAGTTTAATTTCTATTTGTTTTTGCAGCCCCGTGGTCGGTTCAGGCTTCTGGGTGACGATCAATCCATTTTCAATTTCCTGAATATGGACGGGATCAAGATCGGGGTAGTATGTACGAGGTTGTGCTTCTGGCGCATGCCACAGGCGATGTCCGCCAAAACTCAACCACTCATCTGATTCGGTCTTTCCCATTTGTTCGGTGAATTCTTTAAAGACATTTTCTTTCCCAATGAATCCGAAGCGGATGATCCTTGGGCCAACGTCACCTGTGACAATGAGTTCGATTTGTTCGTTTGAAAGTCGATGGCAATTCTCCCAACCACCATAACTTATCTTATTCATTATTCATCCTTCTTTGTGAATCAGACTAGTGATGTAATTCCTAATAAAATATTATAATTGATTCTTGGTAGTTCAGGGAAATATAAGATATCTGCGGATAGAGGGATTAAAGCGAAAAGCCCGCTGCAACGGGCTTTCCCTGGATTTCCCTACAGTTTACTAGTGGTTGTAGGAGATATGTGTGCAAATGATACCTGCACATTAAAATTTTACATTACCCTGTAGGGCTTGTCAAGCAGAAAAAGACATCATAATTTCGGATAGGCAAATGATCTTGAAAAGATAAAATCCATTTGAGATTGTAAACCGCTGGTACAATAACACGGTATGAATGAGAATGCTGAGGAATTATGAAAGCACTTTACCCATTGTTATTTGAACCTGTTATTAAGGATTATATTTGGGGCGGCCGCCACCTGGAAGAATATGGCAGAGAGCTGCCTGAAATCGGTGTTATTGCAGAAAGTTGGGAGATTTCCAGTCATGAAGATGGGATGACGAATGTTAAGAATGGGGCATATGCCGGAAAGTCATTGCAAAACATCCTGAATATATTGGGGGTTGATCTAGTCGGTTCTAACAATCAATGGGCGCTTGAGCAGGGAAAATTTCCGCTCCTAGTGAAGCTTCTCGATGCCAATAAGAAACTTTCCGTTCAAGTGCATCCAGATGATGATTATGCTCGGGTATATGAAGACAATGAACTGGGTAAGACAGAAATGTGGGTGGTACTCCACGCAGAACCAGAAGCAGCGATCATCTATGGCCTGGAAAGGAAAACGACACCACAAGAACTGCGTGATGCGCTGTCAAAGGGCGAACTGAAAAAATATTTGCACGAGGTACCCATTCGAGCCGGAGATCATGTTTGTGTTCCATCTGGTACATTACATACCATTTTAGGCGGCGCTGTCATTGCAGAGATTCAGCAAAATTCAAATACGACCTATCGGGTATATGATTGGGATCGGGTTGGCGCAGACGGAGAACCTAGACCTCTACACATTGATAAAGCTTTGGATGTTATTAATTATCAGCAGGTTAAATTGAGTTTGCCGGAGCCTGAGATCATTGAAGATCATCATCAATGGCGTTGGGAGCGTTTATGTGATAATAAATACTTCACAACAGACAGGATCATTGCCAAAGAGAGCACTCAGTATTTTGGGGAATGTGATGGATCTACATTAGAAATATGGGGCGTTTTATCCGGGGATGGGTTGGTCAATGATGTGTCTCTGGGAGCTGTGGAATTTTGCCTACTCCCTGCATCATTAGGTTCCTTTGAAGTTCATTTATCCCCCGGTGCGGTCGTCTTAAGAACTTTTGTTCGTTAAATATCCTTTTGATATTTTTGAACCCCTCTAATTTCTTATTCTTTTTTCCCATAGAAGGGGATATGGGGTTTGATATCAAGGATGGGTGTTCTGTCTACCATATCCACATTTTCGACGGACAGGATGTTGTTTTCAACAGAGACTAACTTCACAGTTGATAAACCAATGGGATTGGGCCGCTTTGGGGAACGGGTTGCGAATATACCTCGGATGGAGGTTCCCAGGTAGGGGGTGGTTTTGAGATGGTAATCCGAAGATAGGTGAAGATGAAAAAGGATTTCAATGTATGAGAATTGTTCTAAGCCTTCCAGTCCTTCTTCAAATTCAGGTTTAATGATAATTTTTCCCGGCATGCCTAAAGCGCGGTGGGGTTGTGTGGGTATATCGCTAAAATTTTTAAATGGCGTTTGTATTTGACCAATGTAAAGAAAATGAAATGAATTTATTGACATCGGATCTCCTCGTTTTTAATAATGATAACATTGTTAATTGAATATAACTAATTGTTATAGTGGCTCAAAAAACACATCATAACTTTTATTATCAACCAATAACAAGAAGTGTTTCGTATAGAAAAGACCAGCATTTGTCCTCATTGCAACGACTTCTACACCCATTTCCTGGAGTTCGTCATATTCAACAGCAACCGCTGTTTGTTCGGTTGGTCAGACAAATGTGAATCGACTGGATAGAAACAGACGACAATCCATTTACTTTTATGATCGGATAATCGGATGTTCTAAAACCCATCTCTGACGAGGGCTGTCAATTCAAAATCGGGTGCAGGTTTGTCAACCTGATATCTCTGACATAGTGCCTTCTAATGAATGCCGGGTACAGATACTATGTTTACCCAATTCATTGGGAAGTATGAAATGCCAAAATTCTATATAAGGTTAAGAGCTCTTTACCATCTATTAGGGTTTCGGGATTGAGATTTTCCTGCTGATGAGGATGTTATTAAGATTAAGATGCTTTTGAGAGGGGAAGCGTCGCTAATATGGCATTTAATTCATCTACGCCAGTGTAATCAACAACGGTTACCGTCTGGTTGGTGATACCCTCGACGGACTTCACAGCTTCGATGATTTGCATCACTAAAGTTAGCGCAATTGGACATAAAGGCGAAGAAGGGCGATAAATATATTCTGCAGTGCCGTCGGTATGAATCTTTAAGTTAAGAACTAGTCGCATGCGCATGACATCAGCCCCGGTTTCAGGATCAATGACTTGCTTCAATGCTTCGACAACTTTCTTATGTAAAGTTTCATTATCAGTCATGAGAAACGCTTTCCTGAAATAGTTCCATTTCAATTTTCTTCCAAATCTTCTGGATAATTTGGGAAGCTTCGCTACCTGGGGCGAATCGCGTAATTGGCTGTGCATTGACCATGGACTGTGGGATGGCTTTGTCAAAGGGGATTTCACCGATGACTTCATAGGAATAATCACGCGCAAGTTGTTGGATGTCCTCACTTCCCTTATCAAACAAGTCTGCCTTATTAATACAAACCAAAGCAGGGATTTTGAAATGCTGTAAGGTTTTTATGATCCGCTCAAGGTCATGAATACCGGAAACGCCTGGTTCCGCGACTAAGAGAGCAAGGTCTGCACCTGCGCTGGCTGATATCACTGGACATCCAATACCAGGGGGGCCGTCAATGACCATCAGGGGCAGTTGATGGTCCTCTGCGAATAATTTCGCGTTTTGTTTGATCGTGGTTACAAGTTTTCCCGTATTTTCCGCTGCCGGGAATAACTCCGCGTGAAATTGATGCCCGTATGGGGTTAAAGAGTGATACCACTCTCCATCCTGCTGTTTAATCAGACGAATTGCAGAGACAAGACAACTGTGAAAGCATGCTGCGCACCCCTCACAAAGTAATTCATTGACCTTGTATGAATCATTTGTTTCCATTGGTTCTTTTACGGCGTTAAATCTACAGACATCATAACAGATGCCGCACATCGTGCACTCATCAGAATTGATTTGCGCTACCTGGCTACCAGTAAAAGGATGGGTTTCTAAAATTTTTGCTTCTGTCACCAGAGCAAGGTTTGCAGCATCCACATCAGCATCAACGAACACCCCTTTACTGGAAGATTGGGATATGAGGTGCATCAGTGCTGCGCTCAAGGTCGTTTTTCCAGTGCCTCCTTTACCGCTCAGGATGACCAGTTGTTTTAGTTGATGGGGGATGTTTGGCATTATGGGGTTTCCTTTTGGCGAGAGAGTTCAATGATTTGTTGAAACATCTTTGTGAATTCACTTTTATAGGATGGCATAATCTCCGTTAGAAGATGACCCATGGCTAGCCCTTCGGCGATTGTCTCCTGATAAGGAATCTTCATAAGAATAGGAATAGATTGCTCAGCAAGATAGTCTTCAACTTTGGCATCGCCAATCCCATCACGATTGATGATTACCCCTGATGGCGTATCTGTTTCTGAAAGCACACCCAGCATTTGCTTGAGGTCATGCAGGCCGAACGGGGTGGGTTCGGTGACTAGCAACACAAAATCTGCATCATGGATAGTGGCGACAACGGCACAAGATGCGCCAGGGGGAGAATCAAGAATTGTGACCACATCGTTATTATGGAATTGTGTTTTCAGTTGATTGATAATTGGGGTTGGCATGGGTTCGCTGATGGTCAATTCGCCCATGCCAAAGATAATATTATCATCGGTAACGCCTTTACTGATTGTGCCGATCGGTCTGGGGTATTCCGTGATAGCGCCCACAGGACATTGCAGCGTACAACTGCCGCAGCCATGACACAGTTGGGGAAAAACAAGTATTTTCGTCCCCACCTTTGCTAAAGCATTATATTCACAGACTTCAACGCATATCCCACAAAGCGTGCAGAGTTCCATAGTAATTTCTGGAAGAAGGATAACTGCGGGCAGGGTCTCCTTGATTTCTGGTTTTAGGAAGAGATGTGCGTTGGGCGCTTCGACATCACAATCTAAAAAGCGAATGGGAAATTCTCCTGCAAGGCTGGATGCCAAGCTTGTGGAAATCATTGTTTTTCCCGTCCCCCCTTTGCCGCTTGCAACTGCTATCTTCATAGATAATACCTTTAGTTGAATTTATTAAGAGAACCTGTCTGAAAAGCCTTGATGATTTCCTGGACAGATTGCTGATTGTCATCGAATGTGTACATTTCAATGCCACCTGCGGAAAGGGCTTGATGTGCGTTGGGGCCAAAACTACCACTGATGGCTGCCTTAACACCATTATCCATCATAAATTGTGATGAGGAAATGCCAGCCCCACCACGTTGATAAATCGATTGATTCTCGAACGCTTGCCATGTATCATCCTGTGTATCGTACCTGATAAACCATTGCGATCGTCCGAATCGAGGGTCTGCTAGATCTTCCAGTTTATTGCCCTGTGATGAAATCATAATAATCATGTTGTTCTCCTTTTAGTGAATGTTGTTGCTTCAATATTATGCCACACTATATTATCCTATACTATTGACAAAAGGCAAATAGTTAAATAGAATATAGTTTATGAGAGGAAGTCAACATGCTGGATGAATTAAGAATTGATCGAGGATTTGGCAGGGGGGCTGGACCAGGCCGCAGCATGGGGCGTGGCGGGCGATGGATGGGCGACTATTCATTAATGGATGTCAGACTTGTTGAGCCGGCATTGCTGGCTTTCCTCCTAGAAGAAAACCTTCACGGCTATGGCTTGTTGGAAAAACTGGAATCGCTTGGCCTTGGCTCCATTAATCCAAGTGTTGCTTATCGTATTTTGCGTGATTATGAAGAATTAGGCATGGTCACATCGGATTGGGATTCGACCGGGACGCAAGGCCCCCCCAGGCGAGTCTATGCCATAACTGAACAAGGAAAGGCAGTATTGAACAGAGCTAAAACGTCATTACATGAAACTATGGATCGGATAAGGTCCATAATAAATTTGTTAGATATGCTTGAATAAATAATTCTGATGAGAAATTTGTGAAAGGAGATTGTCATGCCTGGTTATGATGGAACGGGACCGGAAGGTATGGGACCTAATGGACGAGGTTTAGGGCCTTGTGGGCAGGGAACGCCCAGATATGGTTACGGTAGAGGTTTCTTTGGATTTCGCCGGCGGGGACGAGGCGGAGGACGTGGATTCTGGTGGCCAAGCCGTTCGGTTAATACAAAAGAATCCCTCGAGTCAGAAAAAAGCTGGCTTGAACAGCAATTGCATGAGGTAAATAACCGCTTGAATGATATTGAGCACGATTGATTGTTGTCAAGCTCTATTAAAAAAGTAAAAATTCAATATCGAGTGACATTAAATGCATAGGAAACAAGAGATATCTTTTGGGGGTATCTCTTGTTTTATTCTCAGTTT
This sequence comes from uncultured Candidatus Brevefilum sp., assembly GCA_964575595.1. Classification (GTDB taxonomy): domain Bacteria; phylum Chloroflexota; class Anaerolineae; order Anaerolineales; family Anaerolineaceae; genus Brevifilum. Next base: position 57,502 of record CAZNRI010000005.1, on the reverse strand, counting down.
ATGAGGGGATGCTGGTCATTTATGAAGGTGTGATTTTCCGATTCCCCCAACTCCATATCAACTAGGATTACGTTCGCTACACTTTTTTGGGGAATGCTACTGTTTAAGGATCATATAATATCAAGCCATCTGATTATTACAATTTTGGGGAAGTCCTGGCAATAATCATTCAACTTTCTTCAACAGTGGAATTCTCACGGCTGACTTTCCTTCTGGTATTGTTTCACCAAAGCTAAAACTTCATGGCCGGGGACATCGTACCAATCTTCGTAAGCCTGAGCAACTGCTTTGAAAAATTTCGGTTTTAGAAGGATGATCACGTCTGACACAGATTCTATTTGATCTAGGGCGTGCGCTATTTCAGGACTGGCAACGGGTGATGCGACGATAATCTCGTATGCACCTCTGCTCTCACAGAGTTTGATTGCAGCACGCATGGTTGAACCCATGGCGATCCCATCATCTACCAGGATAATCGTACGATCTGCTATCTCTGGCAGATGCTTCCCGCCGCGAAGAACCTTGATTCTACGGTCGATCTCTTCCCGTTGGTTTTTAATAATTGTCTCAATCATCACTCTTGAAAGATTCTGGCTCGCCCTTCGCATGATAATAGTGCTGTCGTCTTCTGCAATAGCACCAAACCCGGATTCGGGGTAGTAGGGAAAAGGTAATTTTCGAGTGATAATTAGTGAAAAATCTGTTTTCAGGCTCTTAGCTACTTCAATACCCACAGGAACCCCGCCTCGAGGGATGGCTAAAACCACACTATCCCTTCCCGCATAGGATTTTAATTTTGCAGCTAATTGTTGGCCTGCCACCTTTCGATTTCTAAACATTTTACAACCTTGGATCATTAAATAAATTAGTAAACAAACTTCTGTTCAGTCATTGTGGTATTAAGTATTCTCAGTCTATTTAAGTATTCTCTCAATTCCCCTAAATGGATATTGGAAAAGATTAGGGTAGGGATTGTAGTTCGTTTCTTTTTGTTTGAAGAGCGTTGGTTGATTAATAGTATTTGCCTTATTATGCTGGAGAAAATTACCTAACTTGACTGATCCTGAACACTAAGATGCTTTATTTAATCCTATGAAATTTATGAAACCAATATGACAAATTATCGTCTATGATGTGATTAAAATTACCAAAAAAACTATTGACAACCTTTATAAAGACAGATATTATTAGGTAGACCTTAAAATTAACCGGTTTATATTAATAGGAAGACCTAATAATTATGAAGGAAAATGAAGGCTTTCTCAGTGAAAGTATGGAAATGTATCTGGTGACAATTGCCAGATTACGGCAAGAAGATCATCAACCTGTCCCCCTTTCCCAGTTAGCAGAAGCGCTTTCCGTTACACCTGTTTCAGTCAATGAAATGTGTCGTAAGCTGCAAGAAAGCGGTTATTTGATCTATCGCCCATATAAAGGTGCAGTGTTGACGGAAACGGGTGAGAAATTTGCGACATATGTCCTCCGGCGACACCGATTATGGGAAGTGTTTCTTATCGAGAAATTACATTTGGATTACAAAGAGGCAAATGAAGCTGCATGCGCGTTGGAACATGTGATCACAGATGAGATTATTGATAGATTGGATGAATATCTAGATTTTCCAACTGTTGATCCAAGAGGTTTACCCATCCCTTCATCCAATGGAGATCAGCGCAAACAAAATAGCGTGCCTTTATCAGAAGTGCCTGTTGGTCGTTGTGGTCATGTTTTACGTTGTGGTGTTTCAGAAGAAGTTAAAAAGTTTTTATCAAAATACAATGTCCGGGCAGGAATTATTATTAAGGTCGTTGCTGCTGGGGAGAATGATATTTTAGTTCAGACGAATCATGAACTGATCACGTTGTCAAATGATATTGCTGAAAAAATAAGTGTTGCCCTTTCACAAGGTGATGAAAACTTTCATTATGAACAAGAAATCTCAGAAAAAGCATCAGAAAAAACAGACATAGAGGAGTATATGCAAATGGATTCTGATAAAGATAACAGCATTGAACAAATTCCATTAAGTACATTGAAAAAAGGGCAACACGGGATCATTGTCAAGGTTGGCGGAAAGGGGCCGGTCAAGAGACGCATGATGGATATGGGCGTTGTTCCCGGCTCGGAAATTAGCGTTGTCCGAGTTGCGCCATTTGGTGATCCAATTGAATTCAGCATAAAGGGATACAGCCTTTCCCTTCGAAAAAGTGAAGCAGAAAAAATAACCGTTGAACATATTGATAGAAAATGAGTGGTAATCACATGCCTTTAGTTATGGTTTCAGAAGGGGAGGAAGTCCGTTTGGTTGGTATCCGCGGAGGGTTGAATTTAAGAAGGCGGTTAGCTGACCTTGGACTGAATATTGGAATGACCTTTCGCATTGTGCGCGTGAATCCTAATGGCCCACTGATCTTGGCAGTGAAAGACAGCCGTTTAGCTCTGGGGCGAGGCATGGCACATAAGGTCATGGTTGAAATTGTTTAGTTATTTATGGGAGTGAAATAAATGGAAACAAAATATACAATAGCTTTGGCAGGCAATCCAAATGCCGGTAAAAGCACCATTTTTAATGCCTTAACGGGCGCAAGGCAACATGTTGGCAACTGGCCAGGAAAGACAGTTGAGAAAAAAGAAGGCTTTTGGCAGCATGACGGTATGGAGCTTGAGGTTGTAGACCTGCCGGGCACGTATTCCTTGACAGCTTATTCCTTGGAAGAAATTATTGCCAGGGATTATATCGTCAATGAAAATCCAAATTTAGTGGTGATTGTAGTGGATGCCGCAAATTTAGAACGTAATTTGTATTTAGCTGTTCAAATTATCGAAATGGGGGCAAAGGTGCTGATTGCACTAAACATGAGTGACATTGCAGAATCCCGCGGTTTGAAAATAGACATTGAGAAACTTTCAAGGGGTTTAGGAGTGAAAGCTGTCCCCACAGTCGCTTGCCGCAGTTGTGGCATTGATGAATTGAAACAGACTATCATTGAAGAACTAAATATCGAAAGAGGAAATTAACATGTCTGTACACCATCCCGATGCATACACCCGAGATTCCTCTTTGGTGGATTATGGCATTGAAATTGAAAACGAAATCGCTCATTTACAGGCAGTGATTGAGGAATCAGATATATTATCACAGGTATACGCTTCACGCTGGCTGGCGATAAAACTCTTGGAAGAGGATCAAGATCTCGGGTTTAAGGTTGAAAAGGTTCCGGGGGGAAAGGAGCTGTTAGCGGAGACCCAGAAAAGTATTGACCATCTACGGCAAGTCTATGGCGATGATGTTGATACGATTATCGCAGACAGGCGATACGGATGGATCAATGGATTGGTCAAAGAAGTCGTTCAACGCTCACAAATAGAACAACGAACGTTTTCTGACAGGATTGACAAGGTGCTGACCAGCCGTATTCTTGGTATTCCGGTTTTCCTGGCGGTGATGTGGGTCGTATTTAAAATCACAACAGACCTCTCTTCACCCATGTTGGATTGGATTGAAGGCGTCATCAGCGGACCGATCAGCAATTGGGTTGTCACCCTTATTGAGTGGATAGGCTTAGACGGAACGTGGGTAGAGAGTTTGCTGGTCGACGGCATTATTGCCGGCGTAGGCGGTGTCCTTGTTTTTGTGCCCGTCATGGCTTTTCTGTACGTTGCACTGGCGCTGCTGGAGGATTCAGGGTATATGGCACGGGCGGCCTTTGTGATGGATCGGCTGATGCATGGTCTTGGGCTGCACGGCAAGAGCTTCTTGCCGATGATTGTGGGCTTTGGTTGTACAGTTCCTGCCTTAATGGCCACACGAACACTTGACAATGAAAAAGACAGAATATTGACGGGATTATTGGTGCCGTTCATGAGCTGTGGTGCCAGGCTGCCGGTTTACGTGCTGCTTGCTTCGATATTCTTCCCGGAGAACAGCGGCATTGTGATCTTTTGGATGTATGTCCTTGGTATTGTCATCGCAATTTTGGTGGGTTTGCTGCTGAAAAACACCTTGTTTAAGGACAAGGAGCAGTCGCCATTCGTCATGGAATTGCCGCCGTACCGCTTGCCCACCTTAAAGGGCATCTGGATTCACATGTGGGAGCGGACAAGCGCATTTCTGAAGAAAGCCTGGAGCCTCATCCTCATCACAAGTGTGATCATTTGGTTATTGTTAGCCCTGCCCGTTGGAGGTGGTATTTTCGCAGAGACATCCGTTGATAACAGCGCCTTTGCCTCCGTTTCTCGGGCCATCGCCCCAGCTTTTGATCCCCTAGGGTTTGGAGATTGGAAGATGAGCGGCCCATTGGTAACCGGGTTTGTAGCTAAAGAAGTGGTCATTAGTACCATGAATCAAGTTTATGACCTGGAGAAAGCTGAAGAAGAGACAACAGAGCCAACCAATTTCCTGGAAGACATTGGTGACATATTGGTCAGTTTTATCAATGCGATTTGGGATACTATCAAATCCATACCATTGATTGTTGGCATAGATGTGTTTGAAGCTGAGGAGGAAGTCGAACCCACAGCATTAATGAATGCTGTTGAAGAGGGATTTGAGGAGACCAGCAGCGGTCATGGCGCTTTAGCGTCGGTTGCATATATGGCTTTTGTGTTGTTATACACGCCTTGTATGGTCGCTGTGGCGGCTGAAAAGAAGGAGTTAGGCGCGAAGTGGATGTGGCTGAGTATTTTTGGTCAGCTTGCTATTGCCTGGCTTGTTGCTTTCCTGATCTTCCAGGGTGGTCTTCTTCTTGGCATCGGATGAATTTAATAGATTTTGTTCTGGGATGGTGTGGAGGGCGCTATCCCAGATATCCAGGAGCAGTTTATTGTTAAGAGAAATCATTGATATCCTAAAAACAGAAAAAGTCTCAATCAGTGTGGATATATTAAGTCACCGTTTGAAAGTGGATAAGTCGGCTTTAGAGGGTATGTTAGAGACGCTTATAAAAAAGGACATCATAAAAATGGATAATGGATGGAATGTACAGAGCTCGGGATGCCAGAGCTTTAGCTGTCAGGGATGTCCGGCAGCTAGAGGGTGCCCGTTTACAAGCAAGATGCCGCGAACGTATACGCTGGTTGATTTTAAAAGATAATTGTTCCAAGATCAATCCATATCTTTAACACAACGATAGGCGTGTCGGGGATTCCCCCAATCCTTGGGTTGATAGTTAACATATCCCGAGTAACTTACAAAATACGCCCTTTCCTCATTATAGGCTTCTGCCGCCCAATAATAAACAGGCGGTTCATCAGGCGCCCACAGCGGTGTTTCTTTATCGGGATTAAAGGTGCAGTCTAACCGTCCGACACCGCCGTCCCAAATGCATCCTGCATTCTCATTATGCAAGGACAGAGCATCAGCAATTTCTTCCACAGTGGGCATGCGCCAGATATATTGGGGGTTGGGCAGCAGTGTAGTCCCTGATTCGTCCAGGTAGGCACACAAGCCAGTACTCATCATATCCTGTTCGCTTGCATGATGATCATCTCGTTTGTTGCTGTCCAATCCTATAGGTTCCACACCATAAAACGCCAGGGAATCCCAGCTTGGGTATCCTCCAAAATCTTGCTTCCAATTCCAGCCTGGTCCTTCGGGAGCCCAAATAAGTGTGTATTTATTCCCCTCAAGCAAACGCGCTGAGCGATCGCCATCATCCACGCGGGTGAGGACAATGGGCAGGTTATAGCCTGCCACGATTAATCCGACTAAAATGGGAATGCCGATGGCGATGATGGCTCTCAGGTTGCTTAATATCCAGAGTTTTTCCGGATTTTCATTTTTCGGATTAAACCGGCCATCTAGGATGAACAAGACACCTACCAGAGTGAATCCACCCGATAGAAATAACCTTTCAAATACAGTGGAAAGCGAATAAAAACCGTTGAGGATGCCAGGAATCACCCACCAAAAGGCAAAGCCCAGTCCAGCAGCGATCAGGATTCCGCCGCCAATATAAGGAAAGCGGATCGCAATCAGTGTGAACATCATGGCAGCAGCAGCGACGCTTAGGAAAAGAAACCAGGGTGTCTCTGGCACACCCCAACCCTCATAAAAAGCTTCCCCAAGCCCCCAAAACAGCCAAAAACCATTAAGAATGGCAATAATTCCTGTGCCAATCCAACCTGGCAGTTTCTGCAGTGTGTTTTTCATGGTTTCTCCGAAGGGTTTGTGAATTTTATTCAAGTATAATCTTAAAATCTATGACCGATAACCATGAATCAGGTGATTTAGATGCAATACGATTTTGAATTTCGATCAAGACGCAGCAATGTCATGTCCACCCGCGGGATTGCAGCAGCCAGCCAGCCTTTGGCAGCTCTGGCAGGATTGGATATGCTCCGTGCTGGTGGGAACGCTGCGGATGCAGCCATTGCGATGGCGGCAGCTTTGAATGTCGTTGAACCATTTTCAACGGGCATTGGTGGGGACTGTTTTGCCTTATATTGGGATGCGAAGCAGAAAAAAGTGTTTGGTTTGAATGGCAGCGGACCTTCAGCAAAAGCCGCATCAATCGAGGATTTACGCAGTCAGGGGTATGATCAATATCCCTTGTTCACAGGCCATGCCGTCAGTGTGCCCGGCACGGTGGCGGGTTGGTCTGCCCTGCTGGAGCGATTGGGAATAATGACCCTGAAGGATGTCTTGGCACCCGCTATTCGATATGCGTTGGAAGGCTATCCTCTAACTGAATGGATCGGATCGGGCTGGAAGCTGATGGAGAGCCGCTTGCTGCGTGAGCATGTTGACGAATCTCTGCCCAAATACATGCAGCGCTCTGGACCGCCCCAACCCAGCGGCAATGAATTCTTGGTGGACGGCAACGCGCCTGAGGTGGGAGACCTGGTCAGGCTGCCTACATTGGGTGAGACATTGAAGGGCATCGCACAAGACGGCAAGGATTATGTTTATGAGGGGGAGTTTGCTCAAAGGTTATGTAATCATGTTCAAAAATATGACGGTTGGCTGGAACCCTCAGACCTGTCAGGATTTGAAGCGGAGTGGGTGGAACCGATCACAGCGGATTACCGTGGTGTGCGTCTGTATGAATGCCCGCCAAACGGCCAGGGGTTAGCTGCGATCATGGCGGCTAGAATTGCAGAGGGCTTTAATATAGCCGAGATGGATCGTGTACAGCGCACCCATACGCTGATTGAGTGTATGCGTTTGGGTTTTGCTGAGGCTCTGAAGTGGGTTTCAGATCCCCATTACAAAGATATCCCTTATGAAGAATTATTTTCGAAAGGCTACGTCGATAGCCGCCGAGAATTAATTAACAAGAAGCGGGCGATAACGAATCTCTCCACCGATATTCAACCCGTCGGCGATGATACGGTTTACATGAGTGTAATTGATGGCGAAGGGAATGCCTGTTCGTTTATAAATAGTTTGTATATGGGCGGGGGAACAGGGTTGGTCGTGCCTGGGACAGGTGTCTTACTGCAGAATCGAGCAGCATTGTTCAGTCTGGATCCCCAGCACCCTAATGCTTTGGAGGGCGGAAAGCGACCTTATCACACCATCATTCCCGGTATGCTCACCAAAGACGATGAATTGTTTGCCAGTTTTGGGATTATGGGTGGGTTTATGCAGCCTCAGGCACACATGCAGGCCTTATCGAATATGGTGGATGATGGACTTAATCCACAGCAGGCGTTGGATATGCCGCGGTTCTGCTTGAATGCAAACAAAGGAGGGGGCGTAGGTGCGGATGATCCAGGCGGGGAAGTCTTAATTGAGAAAGGCTTCAGTTTGGATGAGATGGCTGAATTACGCCGAATGGGGCATAGGATCTCTCCCATCAGCGGTCGTGGACGCGCCGTATTTGGCGGTGGACAGATCATCCAGCGCAACCCTGAAAATGGGGTGCTCATCGCCGGCTCTGATTCGCGTAAAGATGGCTGCGCGATGGGGTGGTAATCATAAATTATTAATTGAACAGGTGGAAGATTATTCCGATTTAGAAAGATTCTCTAATACCGTCCTGTTTTCTGCTAGTTTATGAACCCCTTTAATGAGGTCGTCAATACCCTGTTCACCCGCGCGGAAGATGGATTCACCCATCCAGACGGATTCCGTTTCGCTGGCGCGCTCGGTGACGGGGAGGGACATCTTCTCGAAATCAAAATATTCCGGAAATACCGTTGGCACTGGTAACTTTGACAACCCCGGCTGGAAGAGGTCATAGCGATGCATACCGGGGTAACCCGTGTCGACAGGGATTCCCTCCGCACTGAGAGCTTTGCAGAACACATCATGATTGCAGCGATAGAATTCTGGATCCATTTTCATTACATATCGGTATAGGCTTCGCCGTGTCAGGCGCAGATCCCGCTTCAATAATTGAAGGCCAGGGACTTCACTCAGGCTTTCTTCAAGATAGTCGGCCATCGCCGAGCGCTGTGTGAATTGTTCAGGAAACCGTTCCAAAGCAACTAATCCCAATGCTGCATGGAGCTCTGACCAGCGGTAATTCACACCCATGGTGTGTTCCTTGCCGTCAGCGTCCTTGGGGCGTCCGCAGTCAATAATACTGGCAGCCCGTTCCGCCATGTGTTCATCTTTACAAAGCAGGACGCCGCCTTCACCCGTTGTGAGGGATTTGAAGGATTGCAGGCTGAAGGAGCCAAAGTCGCCAATTGTGCCAGAACCCCTATCACACCAGCGTGCGCCGTGGGCATGAGCGGCATCCTCTATCACGACCAAATCATCTTCCTCGGCGATTGCCATGATGGCGTCCATATCCGCCATCTGTGCCGCGAGGTGAACCACGATGATCGCCCGTGTCTTGTTCGTGATGGCTTCTTGTACCTTTTCAGGATCAATGCAGTAGGTATCCGGGTGGATATCCACGATTACAGGAATAGCACCTGCTGCCATTGGTGCAGAAGCTGTGGCTTGGAAGGTGTATGCGGGGACGATGACTTCATCCCCCCAGCCAATTCCAGCAGCCCGCAGAGCGACTTCCATGGTGATTGTGCCGTTGATCATGGGGACGGCATAACCGCCTCCCTGCAATTCCGAAAATTTTTCAGCAAATTCAGCCGTATTTGGTCCTGGATATGGAAAGCCTCCCCAGCGGCCAGATTGGATGGTATGGGTGACCGCGTCAATATCCCGTTGATCGAACACCGGCCATTTTGGATAAGGTTCAGTTCGGACGGGGTCACCACCAAGAACGGCTAATTTTGACATTGTGGCTCCTCATAAAAAGATCTCATTTTATGAATGTGAAGTCCTGGTAAATCATGATTTTGTGAGGTAGGACTTAGTTGATTTTATCAAAGTTTGTCGGATCTGTCTTGTGGATAAGCCAATCGCTTCAGCAGCAAGCAGGATGGCACCGATGACTGGCGGGACAGATAATTTTATGAGTTTTGCTTTGGGAGCGAATTCATGGATAGTTTCACGCAGTGGGGCAATATACACTTCACCAGCATTGAAAATGCTGCCGATTAAAACAATTTCAAAGGACTTATCCTCAAAATGAAGCTGTCGGATCACTGCATTGACGTTTAATCCTAATTGATCGGCGTTCCAATTCACAACTTCGGAAGCGATAGGATCGCCCTCTGCTGCAAGCTTAAAGATTTCTTTTGCCAATGCTGGAGAGGGATTGACTTGACGCATGGCGAGCAGTTCTATCAACTGGTTTTCATCTTCTGCTTCTGCATATTCCATGAACATTTGTGTTAATCTTGTTTTCGGACCCCGCTGACTCCAGGCATAAGTCACCATGATCATGGCTCGCCAAACCATTTCCCCTGCACCGCCGAACTCGCCTAACCACAACCCGTTGCCCGTAATCCGGCCTTCATGACCCTTTTCATCCCGTCCCCGGACATTATTACCCGTTCCAGCATCCACGGCAATACCCCAACCCTGTGTGGAGCCAGCAATCAATCCGATGACAACATCGTTGACGAAACGATAGGGGGCTTTTATTCCTAAGGCTTGAATACCTGCGTCCATAATGGGCTTTTCAGACGGCCAATCATACCCAGCGAGGCCAAAGCCCATGCCAGCAATGTCTGACTTTTGTATCCCCACTTGATGAATCACTTTTTCTGTGGACTTTAGGAGCGCGTTTTGATAACCCTCAGGGCCAAGGACTTCGTAACTCCCGCACCCTGATTCGGCAAATCCAATGACGATTCCTGATAGATCAGCAATCAAAGCATGGGTCTTGCTGTTTCCGACGTCAATCCCTAACAGAAAACCCCTTACGTTGTTGCTTTGTGTCAATGTGTTCCTCCTTAAACCACTGTTATTTAAAGAAATTGGGAAGATATTGGTGGTGTGTTTCGAGCATGTCCTCAAGAACTGCCTCAATTTTATCCGCTGAAGGGCCGAGAGGATGTGCTAGCAAAGCTTGGTAAGCTGCTCTTCGATCTCCTAAAACAGCCGCTTTAGCGGTAAGGATCTCGTAGGATTTAACCTGTGTGATCAGCCCTTCACAAACCAGGGGCAATGGGGATGCAGGGATGGGGATGATGCCTTTTCCACTGACCCTGCAGGGCATTTCGAGCACCCAGTCCTTATCCCACCCGGGTACTGCGCCGTTATGTCTGACATTGACCACATGTGTCTCGTCGAGGTCGTTATAATGCGCGTTGATGAGTTGAGTGGCGACAGTTGAATAATACGCACCGCCGCGTTTCATCAGGTCTTCAGGGGGTTCGGTTCGGTCTGGATCACTGTATTTCTTCAAGAGGTCCGCTTCTATCTCAAACACCTCTTCCGCCCGGGAAGGCGGCCAGTGATTTTGTTTTTCCAGCATTTTATCAGTGTAATAAAAATAGCGGAGGTAGGAATTTGGCAACATATGAAGTGATTTTAAGGTATGAGGGTCAAAATATGGGTCATCTTGTTTTTCAACTTCGTCAATAATCCCCTGCATGATCTGTGGCCAATATTCTCGGCCGCTGATTTCCACACCATAGAACCAGGTCAGGTGATTTAACCCCAAAGCCTTAATTTGAGCATCTTGTGGATTTAGGTCCAGACCTAATTTATTATTGATTTGGTTAATAATTTCCATTTTCGTTGTGAGCGTGGCGTTACACACACCAACACTTTGAACTTCCTGTGCATAACGAAATAGGGCTTCGGTCACCAGTCCAGCGGGGTTGGCAAAATTGACCAAGAGTGCATTGGGCGCACAGCTCTGAATATCTTTGGCAATATCAAGGATGACAGGGATGGTGCGTAAGGCTTTTGCCATTCCACCAACACCGGTTGTCTCCTGACCTATCAGGCCATGGCGTTGACCCAGGTATTCATCTTCCCTTCTGGCATCCATTTTCCCGACACGCAATTGTGTGATCACATAAGATGCGTGACGGATGGACTCCTGCTGGTCCATACTGAGTCTGACGTTAAACCTGGCATTTTTAGACTGTGCCATCCTTTGAGCAAAACCGCCGACGATATCCAACCTGTCGGGATCAATATCCATCAACCACAGTTCATCCAGCGGAAAAGCATCCTGACGCTTAATAAATCCATTAATCAATTCTGGCGTATATGTGGACCCTCCGCCAATAACCGTTACTTTGAGCATGATAAATTATTCTTTCTGATTATTTGTTGAATGCAGATAAGCATATGTAATTATAATTCGAAAGACAAATGGCTTGATGAGAATAAATAATGATTATCGGGATTCTTGAATGAAATCATGCGGGTGATTGCTGGATGGCGAGATCAAAATAATAGATGAAAAAAATGCGCCAGGAATATTTTCTTGGCGCATTTGAACATTTTCTCGTCTTAAATATTAATCAGAGGGGTAAAGCTGCCATAGTTGTGCATACCCTCCCCAATAGCTTGCGAGGAGTTTTTGAGAATCGGGTGAAAAAGTCAAGTCCGTCACCCAGTCGGAATCAGCCGTTTCTTCAATTGGAAGGTGGTAGACAAATTCAAATTCTGGCAGAGACCAAATATAAATGCCGTCTACAGATCCTGCAGCCAACAAAGTGCCATCTGGGGAAAATTCCACAGGTGCATGCGTACTCCCTGTACGGCTGTATTCCTCAAGAAGATAAGCGACATCACCAGTTGATACATCCCAGATTGCAATATTATCCTCAAAGTCTACACTCGTTCCTCCAATAGCCAGATATTGTCCATCTGGCGAGAAAGCAACATCCCATGCTTCTGAATACTCATCATCAAATCTAAGTGTATTGATTAATTCATAATTCTCGGCGTCCCACAGGAATACACTACCCCCCCAGTGACCGGCAGCAATAAGTTGACCATCAGGAGAGAAGGCGAGTGATCTTATGTATTCCGAATAATCTTCATGAGCAATGGCTGGGTCCATCTCAGTAACCAATTCACCGTCTTCCACGCGCCATAACCAGAGGATACCGTCACGGTTCCCGGTGGCGATCAATGTGCCATCAGGTGATAATGCTAAGAAATTGTCATATCCACCGTGGAAGTTTATGATTAATTCACCAGTTGTGACGGAATAAGTACTTACACCGCCAAGTGATACGCCGGTAGCAATAACCTGGTCATCCGGTAAGAAAGCCATATCTTCGACACTATGATTCGTCTCAATTTCTTTGAGGAGGCTTCCATCAGCAGCGTCCCAGATTTTTACCTGAATAAATAAGCCTGTAGCGAATTTACTGCCATCATGCGAGTAAACGACGGAATTAACAATATCATCATGATTCAGATTGAAGATCACCTCTGGTTGCCATTCCTCTTCTTCCGGTTCTGCTTCTTCCGTTTCAATGTCATCTGTGATGATAGGTTCTTCAACAACTTCTTCCGGTGTTGCTTCTGTTTTGGAAAACAGCGCACAGGCTGTGCTTATCATTAAGATTGACAATATGAGAATGATGGTCAAATATTTTCTATTGATCTGCTTTTCTCTCGTTTGTTGCATATTCTCTCCTTGTTGTAGATTAACAAATGTTGTTTCGAATATTATTTATTTTTTGAAAATATCCGAATAATGATATAAGAAAAAGAATATTCATTTGAATTTAGCAACGCTACTATTTTTTAGTGAGTTTATTTTTTAAGTTATTTTTGATAAATTGTGATTGTTTTAATTTGATAAGAAGTTGAGTGAGATGTGTAATCATAGATCATTTTGATCAAACATCTCACATTTGTGTTTTCAGACAGGCATAGTATATCATATAATTGTCTCATATATGACTATCAAGCTCCACTGTTGCTGTTACGAAATTGAGTTTTATTTGAATTTGATTTTTCAATCTGTGTAGATGGAACTCAAATTAACCGTTAGTATCATTTTACTCAATAAATTATCATTATTATGAATCAATACTAGGTTCTTTTCCCTTTGGATTAAAGGAGATATTTGTTGAACGTTATATGTAACAATTGCGGAAAACAAACAGAATTTGCATTACCTGAGTGGCGCTGCTCTTGTGGAGGAGCCTGGGAACCTCTATTATCGACTCACTTTGATCCAGAGAAGATCCATTCAAAGACGACTTCCATTTGGCGGTACGGCGAATTCCTTGGTTTGGATATTCAACAACCTATTAAACACATGGGTGTGGGGCGGACGCCTCTCGTCCCTGTTCAAATATTCAGAAAATCTATATATCTGAAGCTGGAGTTCCTTGCACCGTCGGGTTCTTTCAAAGATCGAGGGGTGAATGCAATGGTTAATCAGCTTGTGCACATGGGTGTGAAATCAGTGGTCGAAGATTCCTCGGGGAATGCCGGCGCTTCTCTGGCTGCCCATGCAGCACGTTTTGGCATCCCAGCGCAAATTTATGTCCCAGCGTATGCTTCACCCGCAAAACTTCATCAGATTGAGGTCTATGGTGTTGAAGTTATTCCCGTTCCGGGACCTCGTAAAGCTGCTGAGGAAGCTGCTCAGGCATCTGTCAGCATGACCAAGGCTTATGCTTCTCATGCTTATAATCCAGCCTATCTCGCTGGACAGGTCACAGCCGCGTGGGAGTTGTGGGAGCAGTTAGGGGGTAAAGTGCCGGACTGGATCATCCTTCCGGTAGCTCAAGGCGGTCAATTTTTGGGGTATTGGATGGGTTTCTCAATGCTGCAGAAGGCAGGGTTGATTGGTGCGCTGCCCAGGCTGGTGGCGGTTCAGTCCGCTCGAGTTGCGCCAATTTATGATGCTTGGTCTCAGGGAATGGAGGATATCCCGGCAGTCGAACCCAAGGGATCGACGCTTGCGGAAGGAGTCGCCATTCCCAAACCCGTCCGAGGCAAACGGCTTTTACAGGCTTTAAGAGAGACCGATGGTCGGGTGGTCATTTGTAAAGAACAAGAAATTCTGGACGCACAGCAAAATCTGGCGCACATGGGGTATTATGTGGAACCGACCAGCGCCCTGGCACTCGCTGGATTTAGACAGATACTGGTTGATATCAGCGAAAAAGATTGTGTCGTGCTGCCTTTGACGGGAAGTGGGTTAAAAGGTGTTCCAATAAAGAGGGAGTAAAGGTCACGAAAGAATTATGTGTTCACCATCTACTATAAAAATTATTTCATGATTAATCAGATTAATCAATATAAACCTTGACTTTTATGATAATCAATAATACTATATTAATATTCATCTTAAAATATTATTAACCTATTTCAGAACAAATTTTTGAAAATTATTATACAATAGGATACTGAGTTTCAATATTTAGAGGAGGTGCTATGGTTTGAAGGCAATTGCCTCAAAATATCCCAATTACGTTGTTCAATAGAAAAGAAGAGGAGAAAAATGAATAAGAAGTCACTTACTACACTATTTGGGTTGTTTATGGTCTTTTGTTTGATATTGACCGCATGCGCTCCCAAAGAAGCAACTGAAGCCGTCGAGGCGACGGAAGAAGTCGAAGCCACCGAAGCGGCTGAGGCTACAGAAGAAACCGAGGTAACAGAAGCTGCAGAAACCGAAGTATCTGAAGATCTTGATATCTTTATCTTCGGACGCGGCGGGGATTCCGTACGCTTGGATCCTTCTCTGGTTACGGACGGTGAATCTTTCCGTGTGACCGGTCAGCTCTTGGAGCCCTTGTATCAATATGAACAGGGCAGCACAGTTCCTGTTCCAGCACTTGCTGAGGAATGCCTTCCTAACGATGATGCTACTGTATGGGAATGCAAGCTCCGCGAAGGCGTCAAATTCCATGACGGCACAGACTTCAACGCAGATGCTGTAGTCTACAATTTCGAACGTTGGCGTTTCACGGATAACCCCCAACATTGGGACAGCATGGTATTTGAGTATTATGAGTACATGTGGGGCGGTTTTGATGATGCCAGCATGATCACAGAAGTATCCGCCCTGGATGAATTTACCGTTCAATTCACATTGAGTGCCCCATTGGCACCATTCCTGGCGAATCTCGCAATGGATATGTTTGCTATTTCCAGCCCCGCTGCTATTGAGGCTGCAGGCGAGGATTACGGCACCCCCAATGTGGGCGCTGTTGGCACGGGGCCATTCAAATTCGTTTCCTGGGAAGAGGGCAATCAAATTGTTATAGAAGCCAATGCAGATTATTGGGGCGGCGCACCGAAGGTTGACCAAATTGTGTTCCGCGTGATTGCTGATGATTCGGCTCGTTTCCTTGCCCTCCAGGCTGGCGATATTCACGGCCTTGAGCAGGCTGTTGTTGAAGACTTGCAAACAGCTGAAGCTGCTGATAATTTGTACGTCTTAACCCGACCCGCACTGAACACTGGCTATCTATCATTCAACTATAAAATTGTAGAATTTCAGGATAAGAATGTCCGCCTGGCTGTTGAATATGCCTTGGATAAAGCTGGTTTAGTTGGGAATTTCTACGGCGATTACGGTGAAGTTGCTTCTAACTTCCTGCCCCCTTTGATTTGGGGACACAACGCTGCTATCGAAGATCGAGGTTTTGACCCCGATTACGCCAAAGAATTGCTGGCTGAAGCCGGATTCCCGGATGGATTGAGTGAAGTAACCATTGCTGAGGATATCCTTGATGTTGAAGGTAATGTTGTATACGCAGCAGGTGATAAAGTTCCTCTACGTCTGTACTATATGCCCGTCACGCGCTTCTACTACCCTTCACCTGAGGAAATTGGTCAGGCTATGGCTGCCAACCTCAACGCAGCAGGCATCGAGGCTGAGTTGTACCTTGAAGGAGACTGGCCGACGTATCTTGATGCTCGTAGCAATGGTTTGTTAGTCGGTTTGTACATGTTAGGCTGGGGCGGAGACAATGGTGACCCCGATAACTTCCTGGGCTATTTCTTCGGCGCAGGTGATGAACCTATGGCAAAAGAGGGATGGTATCAGAATGCTGAGTTGGCACAACTGCTGAAGGATGCCGCTGTTGCCACCAGTCGAGAAGAACGTGAAGCTATGTATGAGCAGGCAGAACAGATGTTGTATGATGATGTCGCACGTATTTGGATCGCTCATAACAACACGCCATTAATCTTTTCATCCAGCATTGATGGCTACATTCCACAGCCTGTCGGCGCTGACTACTTTGAGTTTGTTGAATTTGTCGACTGAGAAGACTAAGTTTGGATTGATGACATTTCATTAATCCTTAGTGCTAGAAAGTGGGGGGCGGTGGATAACCGCCCCCCGATGTGTATCATTTAAGTGAGGTTGTTTTGGGACGCTATATACTTCGAAGATTATTGTCTGTTATACCCACATTGATTGGTGTTACCCTGATTATTTTCATCTTTCAGCGGTTGATCCCGGGTGACCCTGCTGTTGCAATGCTGGGCGAACATGCCACTGAAGAGAACGTCGCACGCATTCGTGAGCAATTTGGTTTAGATCGGCCTGCGTTTTTGGATCGGGATGCACTGGCTGAAGGCGATTTGACAGGATTCTTTGACAGTCAATATACGCGTTATTTCAGCCGGTTGCTCCATTTTGACCTTGGAGAATCAATTCATAAGCGGATCCCTGTGGCAGAAACTCTCAGCCAAAGATTCCCAGCTACAATTGAACTTTCCCTGCTATCAATGGTCATTGCTCTACTAATAGGGATCCCGATTGGAATCGCATCTGCTTCCCGGCGGAACACCGCTCTGGACGGCATTACCATGGTCGGTTCATTAGTTGGCGTTTCCATGCCGATTTTCTGGCTTGGAATTATGGAAATTATGTTATTTGCTGTTTTCCTACAATGGCTTCCTGCAGGAGGGCGATTAAGCTCCGGTGTTAATATTGAATCGATAACAAATTTATATTTATTAGATAGCTTGTTAACCGGCAATATTCCAGGATTTATTGATGCTGTAAAGCACATCATCTTGCCTGCAATTGCGTTATCCACTATTCCTGCAGCAATCATTACCCGAATGACGCGATCCAGCATGCTGGATGTGCTTCAGGAGGATTACATTCGTACAGCCTCTGCCAAAGGCTTATCGGAGCGAGTTGTCCTTTTCAGACATGCTTTGAAGAACGCCTTTTTGCCAGTCATCACCATAATTGGCCTTCAGGCAGGCACTTTACTGGCTGGCGCAGTACTTACTGAGACGATTTTCTCCTGGCCGGGTATTGGGAAGTGGGTCTATGACTCCATCTTAGGAAGAGATTACCCTATTGTTCAGGGCGTTACGTTATTAATTGCACTGATTTTCTTATTAGTAAATTTAGCGGTGGATCTTTCTTATGTCATCTTAGATCCACGCATCAGCTACGATTGAGGTAAGACAGCATGATAGAACCAAAAATGAAAACAATCAATGTTGAAGATTATGCGGTTCGTGAACATCGATCATTATGGCTGGATGCATGGCGACGGTTAACGGCTAACCGCACAGCTATGATTGGTTTGATCGTAGTAGCAATTTTTATCTTCTCCGCAACCTTTGCGCATTTCTTTTGGGAATATAACCCAAAGAGTGATCTTGATTATGGAGCGAAATTATTACCTCCACAACTCATTGTCAGTGAAGAAGTTCCTGATATTCATATCTTTGGAACAGACAAATTAGGACGTGACATCTTTCGCCGGGTTGTGCATGGAGGATGGAACTCGCTGAGAGTGGGTTTAGTCGCGGTGGGAATTTCTCTGATCGCTGGCGGCATTCTGGGTTTGTTGGCGGGTTTTTTTGAAGGTATCGATATGAATTTCTATGAGTCCTTGGCATTGATGACTTTACTAGGCTTAGGCCTGGGGGCTTTGCCTGCTTGGATTGCCAAGCAAACCTTCCAGATTTTCTTGTTTGCCTTTTTGGGCGCAGGTTCTGTATTATTAAACCGATTTGAAGACAGCAGGAGGTTACCACGGTTAATAATTTTCCCATTGATTGGAGCGGTCATGGGTGGGATCCCTGGATTATTTGTCGCCCCTTTGGTGGGATTTGTTTGCGGAGTTTTAGGTTTGGTGATCGGGTATTTATTGGCTCGTCCAGTAGCAGGGGGGGTATTTTCCAATATCGTCATGCGGTTCATGGATGTCATTTTGTCCTTTCCTAGTTACCTGCTTGCTATTGCTATCGTTGCCTTTCTGGGACCCGGCCTCGATAAGGGTATGATTGCCATTGGCGTTGTCGGTATTCCCATTTATGCCCGCCTTGCCCGTTCAGCGGTGTTGTCTGTTAGTCAGAAGGAATATGTGCTGGCGGCTCAAGCAGTGGGTGAATCCCATGGACGTATATTATTCCGCCACATTGTGCCAAATATCCTCTCCCCAATTATTGTTCAGGCAACAATGGGATTGGCGAATGCAATTCTCTCCGCTGCAGCCCTTGGTTTCCTGGGTTTGGGAGCTGTCCCACCTGAGCCAGAATGGGGTGCTATGCTTGGGGATAGTTATAAGTACCTTTCCAGTGGTGCGTGGTGGGCGGTTTTGTTCCCTGGTTTAGCCATTATGTTAAGTGTGCTCGGTTTCAACCTCCTTGGAGATGGTTTACGAGACGCATTAGACCCCAAAATCAGGGTTTAGCTTGAAAGATTAACCAATCAGGTGAAAAATATGGAATCATTACTCGAAATTAAAGACTTGAAAACACGATTTCACACCGAAGATGGTGTTGTAAAAGCTGTTAATAGTGTTTCTTATTCAATGGACCCTGGGGAGGTTTTGGGGGTTGTCGGCGAGAGCGGCTGTGGAAAGAGTGTGCACGCCCTCTCAATCATGCGGTTAATTCAAATTCCCCCAGGGGAAATTGCCAGCGGCGAGATCATTTTCGATGGTCGTGACTTGTTAAAATTAGATAAAAAAGAAATGCGTCAGGTTCGCGGGCGTGACATCGCCATGGTTTTTCAGGATCCCATGTCCTCCCTTAATCCAGTGTATACTGTTGGGTTTCAAATTGTTGAAGCATTAAAACTTCACAAGAAGATGAAAGAAAAAGATGCTCGCAAGAGAGCTGAGGAATTATTATCCCTGGTAGGTATTCCCGAAGCCAGGAAGCGATTGGATAATTTTCCCCATCAATTCTCTGGCGGCATGCGCCAACGAGCGATGATCGCCATGGCGCTGTCCTGTGAGCCTAAACTGCTCATCGCTGATGAACCTACAACAGCATTGGATGTGACCATCCAGGCTCAGATTATTGACCTTGTTGTCAAATTGCAAGAAGAAATGGGTATGGCGGTGATGTGGATAACGCATGACTTAGGCATCGTGGCTGAGATGGTGCATAAGATCAATGTGATGTATGCTGGATATATTGTTGAGCGTGGGAATGTGAGGGATATCTTCAAAAATACCCGCCATCCATATACGATGGGTTTATTGGGTTCTCTCCCGAGTATTGATGAAGCTCCTGGGACGAAACTCATTTCTATTCCTGGGCTTCCACCCGACCTGATCCATTTGCCACAGGGATGTCCCTTTTACGCTAGATGTGTTTACCGGGAAGATCATTGCAGAGAAGAGCTTCCTCAGTTGGAAGAGACGGATAATGATGAACATTTCGTCAGATGCTGGCGATGGAAAGAAATCAAAGCAGAAAAGGTGTAACATGACCGCTAAGGACTCAATTTTAGTTAAAGTACGGAACCTTAAAAAATATTTCCCAGTTCATCGTGGGATTCTGTTTAATAGACATGTCAAAGACGTTAAGGCTGTGGATGATGTCAGCTTTGACATTTATAAAGGGGAAACACTTGGTCTGGTAGGCGAGACAGGCTGTGGAAAAACCACGGTCGGCAGGACGATTCTTCATATTTATCAACCCACTTCCGGAGAAATCCTATTTGATGGGATTGATTTGACGACATTGCAAGAGAATGAACTTCGACGCATCCGGCAACGAATGCAGATGATATTTCAAGATCCTTACGCCTCTCTTAACCCTCGCATGACGGTCGGCTCCATTATTTCAGCACCGCTTGATGTTCATACGTCAATGAATAGGAAAGAGAAGAGAGACCGTGTTCAGGAGTTGTTGGACATCGTTGGACTCAACCCGGATTTTGTCAACCGTTATCCTCATGAATTTTCTGGAGGACAACGTCAGCGCATTGGCATCGCCAGAGCGCTTGCTGTCAACCCTGATTTGGTGATTTGCGATGAACCCATATCATCATTGGATGTATCCATTCAAGCTCAGGTGGTCAATTTACTCGAAGAACTTCAGGATCAGCTCGGATTGACCTACCTCTTTATTGCTCATGACTTGAGTATGGTGCGGCATATTAGCGATCGCATGGTTGTCATGTATCTCGGAAAGATCATGGAATTGGCTGATCGTGATGAGATCTACAAACGACCGCTGCATCCTTATACCCGAGCTTTATTGTCTGCGGTGCCAATTCCCGATCCAGATAAAGCCGCTAAAAGGGAGCGGATCATTCTTGAAGGCGATATTCCCAGCCCCTTAAATCCACCCAAGGGTTGCAACTTTAATACACGCTGCCCGATGGCAAGAGAGAAATGTTTTATTGAAGAACCGAAAGTTGTTGAGTTTGAGCCGGGGCACTTCGTTGCATGCCATTACGCCGGTCTACCAGATGAGTAACTTGTTTACATATCCAACCGAAAACTTAACGCGTCTTCCTTTTAGTGCTGCTTAATTGACTGACTTAATTTTCGCCGCAATAATTTATGAGATTCATATAATTCAAGATATTTCAGGGCAATATTTTTCTTTCATGTATAATTAAGCCGTTATAGTTAACAATCCGCTCTGGCTGGGAGGGTAAATGAAGATGGGAAAAGCGCTCAGGAGAGATACCCATTTCTTACTAAAATCTATGACTGTATTGGGTGTAAATTCTGTGAATCGATCTGTCCAGTTGATGCAATTAGTATGGTGCCTGCTTCGGATTATCCCAAGAAATTATTATGATATGAAGTTTTATTTATGATTTTGTAAAAAGGCTTAATAGGATAGGTATTGTGTCAATTTAGAAATAATTTCCCTCCAACGCGGATCGTCTTTGAGATGTTTCATATGTTTGCTTTGGGTGAGGCGGTCCATATCTGTGAAGCCTAAATTAATAGACATATTCAAATACTTAAAAGCAGGATCTATCTGGCTGATTTGGGAGGCTGCACAAGCGGCGTTCCATGCAACCCAGCCTGGAGGTGTTTCTTCAGCCAGGGATTTTTCGTACCAGGACAATGCTTCTTCGTATTCATCTTTAAAAAACCTCAAATTCCCTTGCACACCAAAATGTACAGCTTGGTCAATGTAGTGTATTAATACTTGTTCTTCTTTTTGGAGAGTAAATCCAGAGCTGAGTGCAGTTTTTCTAGAAGCTGTGTTAGATTTGCTGCAATGCCAAAGGATTGTATCAATCCCATTGGTGTGTGCTTGATTCAGAAAAGACTGTGTCATAGCTGTTGCTAATCCCTGATGCCGGAATTTTGGCAGTGTTGCAATGCCTACTTCGCATTGATTTTTGAAATTGTATTCTGAAAGGCACCAGCCGGCTAATTCCTTTTTATGAAAGGCAGCGATGCCAAAACTGTGTTCAAGAAACGATTCTATTGTTTCTCTCTCTGAACACATTTCTTCTAACAGGTCGGTTTTTCCCTGGAAATCCTTGCTGAGTAAAAACTCATTCACGGGGCGGAAGACGAATCCTTGAGGAATAGGAATATTTTCAATTGGTGAGGAGATGTTGTATTGATAACATTGGTAAATCGCCAGAATAGGTACCTTATCCGCAAGACTGTTAGCGGTCAAAGTGATCCATGCGGGATCACTGGCTGCCAATCGGAACATGGGTACATTTGAGGATCTGCAATTTTCAAATATTTCCTCAATAACAAATTGGCGCAAGTTTTTCTGATCAATGGCATGTAAGGAACCGCTGATATAGGCGCGATGTTGGAATTGGGCGAAGGCAATGCTAGGATTGCTGAGACTGTCAACATAGATGGAGCCGGGAGTTAAACCCGATAATATCGTGTACATCGCAGTATGATGTTTGGTTTCTTTGAGCAGGGTCGCTGCGAGCCCATAATTATTTTTGGTAAGTTTAATCATATAAGTCATTTTCGTATAGCAATAATCTCAATTTTACTATAATCATTTACAATTCTATCAATAAAACAACTTCTTCACAGGAGAAATAACAACACTAATGAATTTAATGGAATTAAATAATATCTCATCCTAACTTGATTTGATGCTGCTAGACCCAGTTATTATTCTAAAGGAAACGTTAGAAGGGTGCCAAGTGACGTTTCATCATCTGAGTTCTGTTTTTGTAAAGCCTTGTTACCTTCATCAGGCAGCAAAGGTTCTAAGAAATGAGCTCATTAAATTGGAACGGTTATAAGTTTTCCCCATGGATCAAATACAACGCATGTCAAACCCTGTGCAGACTGACACACATGAATTACGCGATGATGAGAGTAATCCTGGAAACGGGGTTGTTAATGACTAGACAGATATTGAAAATTACAGAAATTGCAGCAAATGTCAATATCGATGTGCTAGTGCCTTCTACAGGAATTGGACCGCAAATAGATCATTATGATTTTATCAGGATGATTTCGGGACATATTAGCGAAAAGTTATTATTAAAAACAATAGGGCCCAGCTAAAATATTGATGATATTTTAGGGTTTCTGAATGCTGGACACAAGAGGATTGGTATAACCTCTCTGACAAATCTCGTAAACTTATAATAAAAAGCCCTGATAACTTTAGATTATCAGGGCGCTCTTACCTATTCACTTGTCAATCATCATTCACACTTTTCCTGCGTTCACTAATCTTGCAAAGTTGTCGAAAGTTCTGTCATAGGTTACTTCAGCATTATTTGGAAAGACACAGGCAGGCAGTTCACGCATACGTAAATGATAACGAATACATTCACAACAAATACCCTTCCTTGAGCAGGGGATATAAGTGTAGTTGCAATTCTTTAGATTTCTATCTTGCTTACATTCCATAAATCTCTCCAGTTCTTCTTAGATTGTTAAGTTTTACTGTATAATTTTACCGGAATCCTGAGGTTGAGTAACAAAAGTAAGTATTCAATTCATATTTTAGATTTATTTGATGGATATCAGACACATTTTTCATTCCAATAACTTCTCTGTTTTCAGTATAGGTTGACACATGCCAAGATTTCTTTGAGGATAAACCTCATAACAATCAGTTTTTCGTTCTATACAAAAATTCAGGTATGATTATTCGGTCATCAATAACGTCATACAAAGGATCGGACCCATGAACGCATTCGAGATTTTATTGCTCATTGCTCGCCCTGGAGCGGGAAAAAGTGAAATCATCCATTATCTCAAGAGTATCCCTCTTGAAGAGAGAGTAACACGGTTCCATATCGGCTGGTTTGATGAAATTGATGATTTTCCTATGCTTTGGACGTGGTTTGAGGAAGATGCTTTGCTCCAAAATATGGGGAAGCCGCGCCTTCATACTACACCCGAGGGATACTTCAAATATCAATATCTATGGGATCTCCTCATTGAGCGCATAAGCTTGGAACATAAGAAGCTGCTACGCGACTTCAAAGGTGATACGTTCATTATTGAGTTCTCGAGAGGTTCCGAGCATGGCGGTTATCAAAGTGCTTTTCAACATTTATCCAATGAAATATTACAGGATTTGGCAATCTTATATATTGATGTGAGTTGGGAGGAATCTCTCCGTAAGAACCGTCAACGTTATAATCCTGAACGCCCCGACAGTATTTTAGAACATGGTCTATCCGATGAAAAATTGGAGAGATTGTATCGTGAAATCGATTGGGCAGAGATTACAGCAGACAGCCCTGAAATTTTACAGATAAGAGAATATCAAGTGCCATATGTTGTCTTTGACAATGAAGATGATGTCACGACCAACCAGGGTCCTGAATTGGGCAAGCGGCTCGAAATGACATTGGATACTTTATGGTCCAGGTATAAAATAATACACAACTAATCTTTATGATCTATTTAAACTACCAATAACAATGCGGATTATTAAAAATATTAGAAAATTTTTACGACTATCGCCTGATCAGTCTGTCAATCCTGAGGTAAGAAAACACTTCAAAAGGAATTTCATCACAAATACTTTGGATGGTGCTTTTTGGCTAATGGGGGACAGCTTTATATCAGTTGAAACAATCCTGCCGGTTTTTGCCAGCACATTGACGGATTCTGCTGTATTAATTGGACTGGTCCCGGCCTTGTTTCAAGCTGGTTGGTTTATTCCACAGTTTTTCATGGCGGGGCAAGTAAAAAAGCTGAAACAAAAGCTTCCTTTTGCAAAGAAATTTGGATTAATTGAGCGCATTCTTTATTTTATTTTTCCGCTGACAGCCTTTTCTCTTCATTGGGGCACAAAAGAGCTAGCGTTGTGGCTCTTTATTTTCCTTGTTGCTTGTCGAGGTTTAACCAGCGGTATAGTGGCATTACCCTGGCAAGAAGTCATCGCAAGAGTCATTCCCAGTCCAGTACGCAGCCGTTTCTTTGGTGTTTCACGTATGTTAGGAAGAGGAATGGGGTTGCTTGGATCAGTAATCTCAGGATTTATTCTTGCTGAGTTCGCTTATCCCAATAATTACGGTCTTAGTTTCCTAATGGGGGGATTTTTCATATGGATTTCTTACTTCTTTTTCATTCGGACTATTGAGCCTAAAGAAAACAATATTAATTTCTCCGATGAACCTTCAAATAGTAAAGATAAGTGGTTTGATTTTTCATCCTACAAAGCTATTTTTAAAAATGATATTAATTTCAGAGTATATTTATTCAGTCGGATTGTATTTCAGTTTGGGAATATGGCCACAGGTTTTTTGGCGGTTTACGGCATACAACACTTCTCAATGGCGGATGAACAGGCTGCTGTTTTCTCTGGTTTAATCTCTGTGAGTGGTATTTTGGGTTATATATTTTGGGGTATTTATGGTGATGATGTTGGACCACGGAAGGTATTACTTATTTCTAATTTGATTCAAGTTCTCACGCTTGTGATTGCATTTCTATCAAGGACAATCTGGCCGTATTATTTCATATTCTTATTTTTTGGATTTGCTCAATCCGGAAGCATTATCGGAGAGATGATTCTGGGAATGGAATTAGGGAAAGAAGAAGAGCGACCGAGTTATATTGGACTGGCTCGAAGTTTACCGGGTCTTTTTGTATTATTTGCGCCGATCATGGGAGGGATATTGATTGAATGGCTAGGTTATCGAGCGATGTTTCTCGTCGCTTTAACTTTCCTCATTATTTCTATGGGCTTTTTGTCTCGTGTCCATGAACGAACTTTTAATACTGAAATACTATAACTGATGCTGGATTTATTCCCTTGTCTATCAATAAAAAACTTGGTCAGGTGTGAGTGAATGGGAAATGATTTATGCTACAAACCTGATAACATGTACCCAAACGGATTTGGAGGTTTATGACGCGAAAGACGTTTATGACGATATTAAGAATAGCCGCTGTTGCAGTACTCGCAGCGGTTCTTGTCCCAAAGATTATTGATTTTGTTTCAAAAGACAAAATTGAAGAGACGATGATCGGTTACAGCACTGGTACGGAGATCGGTGTCGTTGATGAAATACTTGAAGAAGGTGAGATCACTTTAGGAGAAGTTACACAACCCTACCAGGTTTTATTGGTGACAGTACAAAAGGGTGAATATACAGGGGAAAGATTTGAGATCGAATATGGTACTCGTCAAATTCTCAATGAAATGATTCATATTGATGAAGGCGATCGGCTATTGATCACTGTGTCATCCACACCTGATGGAACATTGACAGCGCATTTTACAGATTTTCACCGTGGTAATTCAATGCTATTGTTATTCGGATTCTTTGTGGCTGTCAGTATCCTCATCAGCGGCTGGAAGGGAGTTCGCTCAATCATTGGGATCTTGCTGAGTCTAGCCGTTATCATTCTGATCATTCTTCCTGGCATTCAGGAAGGGAAAGACCCGCTTGCGGTCAGCATTTTTGGGACGTCCTTCTTTGTAGCATTCAGTTTATATATTGTCTATGGATGGACGGTGAAGACACATGCCGCAGTACTTGGTTCACTTTTGGCGCTGTCAATCACGGGTGTTTTGGCTTACATTTTTGTTAATCATGCCCGATTGACCGGATATGGTGACGAAAATATGTTTTACATCTCTCAATTGACACAAAATACCTTAGATGTGCGAAGCTTACTTCTGGCGGGTGTTTTAATTGGCACATTGGGAGTATTAGATGACCTTGTTATTGCTCAAGCCTCATCGGTTTTCGAATTATATCGCAATAATCCAGGACAGTCTTTCAAAATTTTATTCAAATCTGCGATGAATATCGGGCAGGATCATATTGCAGCTACAGTGAACACTCTTGTTCTGGCTTATGCTGGGGCATCACTTCCAATGCTTCTCTTATTTTCATTTAGAAATGTGAATTATGGATTAGCTATTAATCTCGAATTTATTGCGGAAGAATTTGTGCGGACAATGGTCGGTTCACTGGGTCTTTTTGCCGCGGTTCCTATAACCACTGCTTTGGCATCAGTGATCGCCATCAATTACCGCAATTTTGGAAAGTTAAAAACCTATATTGGACCTTTGAACGAATAAAAATCGTCCACGTATTACTTGTTCATTAAAACATTTTTATAATCTTATAATCATTCCTTTTGAAGTTAGAGAATCCCAATTGTGTTTGATCCGCAATGACTGCCAATCGTCGCACCTGCAATGGTCGCATGAATATTTCCTGCCCAGCGAGCTTTCCTGCCGGATGTGAATCACAGGGTGAATTATTAACATGCTGCCAACAAAAGCTTTAAGAGCGGTGCAGCGACCGGCTTTATACAAGTAATCCATGGTGTCAATTACGAAAGAGGTTTTTGTTTTTAAAACGGCTGTTTTTGATTTCTTGCACAATATCCTCTGCTGCTTTTCCTTCATCTCTGAGATCGGCCGCATGGTTCGTGATTAATAATATTATTTAGGTCATGATATTAATAGTAAAAAGGCTCCTGTTTCCGCAGGAGCCCAAAAATCTAGATAAAATGACAGGATTAGACAAAACGCTCACGGATTTCCGCACTGACATAATCCAGGATAGCGACGGTGACGGCAATGAGCCACACAGCGATACCAGCTTCTTGATACTTCCAGGTTCTGATCCATTGGACCAGGATGTATCCAATACCGCCTCCGCCAACAATACCAATAATTGTCGACATTCGGATGTTGATATCCCAGCGGTATATCGTAAAGCTTACGAAAGGTGGAATGATCTGGGGAACAACCCCATACATGACTATTTGGAACCAGTTGGCCCCAGTTGCCTGGACAGCTTCAATCGGACCCGGGTCAATTGATTCGATAGCTTCCGAATAGAGCTTCCCTAGGGCAGCAATGGAGTGAACCGTGAGAGCGAGAATACCCGCAAATGGGCCAAGGCCGACGATAATAATGGCCATAATTGCCCAAATGAGTGGTTCTATTGACCGGATGACATTTAGGATGAAACGTATAGCATAGTAAATACCCAGCATGAACGCATTCGCATTCATCAGGTTCCTGGCTGCGAGGAAAGATACAGGCACGGAGAGGATCACACCAAAAAAGGTTGCCATCATACCAATAAAGATGGTTTCAATCAGTAAAATTAAAACGAGTTCTAATTCTTCGCTAAATTCCCATGCGCCTACCTTGCTGATTTGTTTTCCCTGGAGCTCCCATTCCGCCACCCCTTCGACATTCGTCCGAACCGTATCACCGATCTGAAACGGCCAAATAAGGTCCGTTTCAAAATAGCCGTCTTCATCTGGTATGACTTTCAGGTTCGTGCCTGTCTCCAGATCTCTGTGGACATAAGGTCTGCCTGCTGAGTCACGCCACCAAATCTCAATTTCCTTCCCGGGATCAAAATTAAAGCCTTCGACATGGATTTCAGTCCCTTGCGTGATGACACGTTCCCAATCTCCGGTCTCTTCATTTTTTCCGACTTCATCTATTGTTGGGAAACCGCAAGTTGGCTCAACAACAAGATAGGGCTTGTCATCCTTTGGCTCAGGTTGAGGTGGTGAATCTGTGCAGGGCGACTCCAGCTTCGCTATCCCAATAATCTCCTCGGTTGGGTAGGTAATCGCTTTTTCCCAAGGCCAAAGAATCTGCGAGAGAATTGGAAAGGAGTCATCAAATTGAGTTACAAATCCATATAAATCGATTCTTCCAATCTGCCAGCCAATTAAGAAAAAAACCATGATAATCAGGAAAAAAACTAAAAATGGTTTGCGACTCTCCGGCTTCCCAGCAGCCTTGGCAACCTGATATGCATCAATGATGTTCCATATGTACATTAATGCAAAAAAGAGTGCAATTACAATGAAAATAGACTGAAGCTTGAATGCCTTGAGCACAATGTCAATGACTCCAGTGTCACGTGGTGCAGCCCCTTGAAAGCGCCAAATTAATAACCCAACAAGGGAAACAACACTGGCAAAAATAATAATGCCCCTCTTGATAGCCCTTGCTAAAGCCTGTCCTAACCCTGGGATAACGGCAGAAAGAACCGCGGCTAACCAAGGTGACACCAGGCTGGGAAGGTTAGGTTTTTCTTGGTATGTTTTTTGTTTCTTTGCTTTCATAACTCCAAAACACCTCCTACACTTCCCTCCAATGAAGTGTCACTGATTCTTACAGCTTCTTCACCGTAGATATTCTTAAATTCTTCATCTGTCATCATTTGGATATCTTTTTTCGTTCCTTGATAGACAAGTTTACCTTCCCGTAACCCAATTACAGAGGTTGCATACCTCTGAACAAGATCCAAATAATGCAGACTGCAGATAATAGTTAATTCATCTTCCTGATTAAGATCTTCAAGGTGCTGTAGAATTGAGTGAGCAAGGACAGGGTCTAGGCTGGCGACAGGTTCATCAGCCAGCATTAATTCCGGATCTTGCATCAAAGCTCTTGAAATCCCCACTCGCTGCTGCTGACCACCGGAAAGTTCCCGTGCTAGCTTATGCGCCTGGTCTTCTATCCCCATGCGCTCCAGCGTTCGCCATGCTTTTTCTTTATCTTGTTTGGAAAATCTGTGCAGCAACGCTGGCCAAGTTTGTGAATAACCTAAACGACCGCTGAGGGTATTGATCATAACAGTAGAGCGTTCAACCAGGTTAAAGTGTTGAAAGACCATGCCGATTTTTCGCCTGGCTCGACGCAGATCATCGCCTTCCAGTTTTGCAAGGTCAACACCGTTCCAAATTATTTCACCTTCTGTTGGATCAATCAAACGATTGATACATCGCAGTAGTGTGGACTTGCCCGAACCAGATAGACCAATAACGATCAAAAATTCCCCATCGGGTACAGAAAAGCTCACATTATCAAGCGCTAATGTCCCATCCTCATATATCTTTGTCAAATTTCGTATTTCAATCATAAGCATCCATTCTTTGGTTATGAATAGATCTTGTTGACAGATTATAGGGGCTGGA
This sequence comes from uncultured Candidatus Brevefilum sp., assembly GCA_964575595.1. Lineage (GTDB taxonomy): Bacteria > Chloroflexota > Anaerolineae > Anaerolineales > Anaerolineaceae > Brevifilum. The sequence continues at coordinate 27,655 of CAZNRI010000005.1, read as the reverse complement.
TAATCCAGCCCCTATATCATTTATCTCGTTGTGTTGATTTTACTCCCCTAAATAATCCTCAATGTTGACACCTGCAGCGGAGAGGACATTACGGAAGGGATCATAGAAGTCATCGCCAAATGCCGCAAGCTCAGTCCATTCATAAGCCTGATCTAAAGCTTCAACTGCGCCTTCGATTTCATCAATCCTGAGCAGAACAGAATTGATCTGGTCGCGTAGTTCACGCGAGACAGACGGATGATACTGGACGCCGTCATTCGGAATTTCAACAGACTCGTTGATGACTTTGACAACATCGTTTACGTCAAGATATTCATCGGCAACACTGGATCGTGCATCCACAAAGGATGAACCAGCAACGCAGTCGCCGTTGTATACGCCGATAACAGATGCATCATGGGAGCCCGCATCCACAACATCCAAACCTTCTGGATCGATGCCAACCGACTGCAATGTGATGGAGGGGATAATCCAGCCAGAAGTGCTGAATGGGTCAGGACGACAGAATGTGACACCCTCAAGCTCTTCGATTGATTCAATTCCGCTATCCGCACGGACAAAGATTTGACCTGTGTAGTAGGGAGCGCCATAGCGAACAGCGACTAATTCAGCCTCAGCCACACCGCGTTCTGCAGCAACAAGATACGCGAATGTTGCCAGCGAGGCAATGTGGGCTTTCGGCGGATCGGCAGCCAAAGCCTCAATCACACCAACATATTCTGTGGCGACGAATGATTCGATCACCAAGCCAGTCTCATCATAGATAATGTCAGTGACGGCATCAAATCCAGCCAATACATCCTCTGTTTCGCCAGAGGGAACCAACGCCCAGATCAGCGGATTTTCTTCAGTGCCTAATTCCGCCTCTTTCGGCTGGCAGCCAGCCAGACCCAGGCTGGCAACAATAAGAATTGCTACCAAAAAATAAACTATTCGTTTCATGTCTACTCCTTCTAGTAGAGATAGAGATTGAATGTGGTAAATCCATGTATAAGTATAGTCGAAAATTCTCGATTCATACAAATGCATTATACTTTTTTCCACTCATTTATTGAAATAACCCATGTGTGAAATAATGACATCTCACCAGGTTTTATATATTTTCAAATGCAATATACATTGTGGCTGGTCGCGGGATTTTTCCCGGTATTCTGTTTCTCACTTTGTGTGTGGTCAATGAGTTTTGATGGACATGTTTCAACTCTCAAGGATGGCGTTTAATTTTCTGTGCCAGGGAGCGATGATGTTCCTTACCACATCTGCGCCTTGATCATTGCCTTTTTTATTGGAAATATTTTCGATAACAAACTGATAGTGTTCACCATCTTTGAATGATACGTGAAGAGTTTCTTCATAGCTGTAGGTCTTTGGAAATAAACCACGACTGAGGATTTGGTCGGATGTCTTTATTTCTGCCAATTCGTTGTAATCATATCGATAGTGATGTATCCCTTCTTTTTTTATATCCTGAAGAATAATAATTTCGGTATCGGCATCATTAATCACTATGGCGATATCAGGGCGGATCTGCCGGCTGGCCTGTCTAGCAATTAATACTTCCTGATTATCTGGATCAATCTCCGGCAGGTTTTCTTGCAAATATTCTCGGAAATTACTCAATTTCTTCTTGCTGATGGATCGCCCAATTAATAAAGCAATGATCCAAACAGCCATGAAGAAGACAAATGTAATCACAAAAACTAACAAGATTTCCATTTCAGGTTCCTTTCAGTCACGCCCTAAGTTGGCACTTTGTTCCCGTCCATTTGAGATTGAGTATAAACCGATTATATAATAGTGGAACTTTAATATCAATAAAGCGCAAATGAAAGCAAAAACCTATTAACTTTAATGTTCATCAGATATTCTCCAGATTTCGAGTTCTTCTTGTTTGCCCGACCAGCGTTTTGCCAGATAAGCCGCAAGCATCCTTTCAGGCAGAAGACGGGCCAGCAAAACCATGAGTTTATTAGGCAAACCGGGGATATAGACCGGGATATTTTTCTGCACCTTTGTCATTGTTTTTCTAACAACAACAGATGTATCCTGCGCTGTTATCTTCCCCCAAAACCCTTGAATGAATATCTTTTTCATCGATTCCGCATTTGTTGGGAGACCCGCCGGGCACAGTACGGTAACATTACCGAAGGATTCAATTTCCTTCCATAATGCCAACGAAAAATTGATAATGAACCGCTTGCTGGAAGAATAAAGGGCTTTGAAGGGCATCGGAAAAAAGCCAGCCAGAGAGGCGACATTCACTAGCATGAAACGCTCGGATGACGCTCTGATCTGAAGTGCGTGATAGGTCATATCCACCATCGCGCCGATGTTCAGATTGATTAATTGCATCATTTCATCACGGGTGCGTTCCTGAAAGGACCCCTCGAACTCACGTCCCACAACATTAAACAACCCATTAGTGTTTATCTTTGAATTTATTAATTCTTGGAAAAGCTTAAAACGCGCATCTGCGTCTGATAGATCACATGGAAGATAATTAACTTTCACTCCGTGTTGCCCCTGGATATAGTTAATAAGGTCACCGCCTTGCTCATATTGATCAATAAGAATCAGGTTTTTTCCTTGACGAGCACATTCTATGGCAAAAGCACTCCCAAGTCCGCCCAATCCACCTGTGATGATCGTGTATGAGTGTTTCATTTTTTAACAACTTCCTTATGAAATCAACGCTTTCAATATTATAATTCGTTTATGGGAGAAAGATTGATAATATTAGAAAGGTGGATTTCTATATGAACGTTCACGGAAATAAATATGACCTATCCGGGAAAAATATCATTATCACCGGTGCGACTTCAGGGATCGGACTGGCTGCTGTAAAGCTTCTGGTGGAGGCTGGCGCATTCGTTATTGGTGTGGGACGCTCAGAACAACGCAATCAAAAAGCCAAAGAAAGTGTTTTATCAGTCCATCCGAATGGAAAGTTAAGATATCTTTTAGCAGACCTAGCTAGCCAAAGACAGGTCAGAGCGTTGGCTGTTAAAATCACTCGATTATTGGAAAGCCTGAAACTGCCGTATATCAACGTATTGGTCAACAATGCTGGAGCGTATTTGGAAAGAAAACAAATGACAGAGGATGGTATTGAGAAAATTTTCGCCGTTAATCACCTGGCACCTTTTCTCTTGAGCCATGATCTGCTTCCCCTGATAATAAAAGCTGATCACGCCCGTGTTTTAACGGTCAGTTCATATTCTCATTACACAACACCTTTATGTTTGAAACGCATATCTGATCCCTGGCCGTATATTGGGTTGTTGGCTTATAAACGGTCGAAGTTGTGCAATGTATTGTTTGCTTATGCAGTAAACCGCCGTTATGAGAATGTCTCAGGATTTGCAGTTGACCCGGGGTTGGTCAATACCGCTATCGCTTCAAAGGGAAGCAATGGGATATCCCATTGGGTCTGGCGAATTCGAAGAAAACAAGGGACATCGGCTGAAGTGCCGGCGAGGACCATCCTGTATTTATGCGGCGAGGAAAATATTCCATGTGATCAAGGATATTATTTCAAAAACTGCAAACCGAAAACGCCCAGTAAGAATGCGAGACGATCAGATCTTTCTGCGGAGTTGTGGTCCCTTTCTTCCCGTCTGACTAAGATAACATGGAAATGAGATGAATTCCGATAATGCATAAGAAAAAAGAGGTGCTTAATTTCAGCACCTCTGTCAATGTCGCTGTGCAAATAGTTTTGTTTCTTAGACTTCGCCAGACTCAACTAAATCTTCGAGGCGGTCCACATAGTTAGCCATGACGGCAAAAGCCTTTTCTACAGGTTCTGAGTTTGTCATATCCACGCCAGCGTGTTTTAAGGCATCGAGCGGATATTGCGAGCTTCCGGCACTCAAGAATTCCAGGTAACGCTTTACCTCTTCCTTTCCGCCTTCCTGCACACCTTTTGCTAGGGCATTGGCTGCCGAAATCCCAGTTGCGTATTGATAGACATAAAAATTCATGTACATATGCCCGAATTGCGCCCATGTAATTCCCACGCGCTCTTTATCGTGAACAACATCATCGCCATAACCTTCACTGAAATATTCGGCACAAATCTGGCTCATAATATCAGCCGTCAGCGGTTTGCCTTCTTCCGAACGTTCATGGACTTCCAGTTCCCAACGCGCCAGAGTGGGCATAATGAAGAAATAGCGATGGAAGTTCGACATCGCTTCTTCAATCAAAGCAAGCTGGAATGTAGGATTTGTCTGGGTTTTGAACAGATAATCCCGCACCATTGCCTGATGGAAATTGCTGGCGACCTCAGCGACAAATAAAGAATAGTGGCTGTAGATGAAAGGCTGCGTCTTACGTGTGTAATAAGAGTGCATTGAGTGTCCCAGCTCATGGGCGAGGGTGCTCATGCTGAAGACATCATCTGCATAGCTAATCATGATAAATGGGTTGGTGTCATAAACACCGCTTGAGAAAGCGCCCTGCCGTTTTCCACGATTTCTTGCGTGATCTACCCAGCGCTCTTCTAAAGCCCCTTTACGGATTGTTTCGACATAATCTTCCCCTAAAGGTTTCATACCCTCGCAAATCCATTTTACAGCCTTCTCAAAAGGAATCACAGGGGAATCTTCAGAAAGCGGGGCTTTTATGTCATAGACATGGAATTTATTATACTTTAAGGCTTTTTTACGGATCAGCCAGTAGCGATGCCAGGTTGGGAGGTTCTTTTTAAACGTATCAATTAAGGCATAGAAGACTTCAGGGGGGATGTTGTTCGAACCTAATGAGGCCTCAAGCGAAGATGGGTATTTCCTGACCCGAGCGTTGAAAACGTCTCTATGGATACCGCCAAGTTGAATTGAAGCCAATGTGTTTTTATAAGCCAAATAACCGTCTTCATAATGGTTGAACCCGGTTTGACGCACCTTGCGGTCTTTATGCGTGAGGAGTGAATTAATGCTGCTTTGACCCACTTCCAGGGTTGTACCATCTTCGGTTAGGGCGTCCTCAAACTGTAAATCGGCATTGGTGATGGCGTTGTAAGCGCGATAGAAATCACCTAAGGGCTCACCTGAAAGCGCTAGAACCTGTTCCACCTCATAAGAACGGACATGTTCCCTTTCACGCTCCAGCTCGTCTATGAAGTGTCCTAAATGCGCTAAGTGATCATCTTCAGTCATCCACTTACGCAGGTTATCAAACCCAATAGCCATCAACTCGGGATTGATAAATGAAGTCTCTGCATTCAGGCGGACATAAACGCTTTGACCCTGACCTGCGCGAGCCTGCGCTGCCTGGTTTGTGGTGTCCACAGCGCTGTCAAGCATACCGTAGACCATGACTTTTGCAGCAAGACGGAGAGTTTTTTCGTAGCTTTCCAAGAAATCCGCAAGGGTTACGGGGCCTTCTGAAAGTTTTCCTTTATAAGCGGCCAGAGCGGGAATATCAGAGAGCACTTCTTCTTTTGCTTCCTCCCATGATGAGACATTCGAAAATATGTGTTCTAAATTCCAAGTTTCTTCTGTGGGGATATCTGATCGTGGTGGCAGGGACTGTTTTTCCATAAGGGGACTCCTCCTTTGTAAATAATAGATAAATATCTAATCAAGCTAAAGCTAATCTTACCAGAAAAGTCTGAAATTCTTTGTTTTTAGTTTAAACGGTCTGATAGAGCTTCTTTTACGTCTTCGGGGGCTTTAAAAACGCCGCGCACGGTGACGGATTGAATGGTATCCAACGCAAGCTCAGGCGTGACATCATCTGCCAGGATGAATAATCCGATCACTTTAACGTTGATCATTTCATTTTTATCACGAATTGTTTCCAGGTCATTACGGTTGTAGCCTAAGGTACCAATTACCATGGATTTTCTGTTAGAAATTGAATCGACGGCTATTTTCTGCCGTTCAAGCTGGTTTCGTATCGCCGTGCGGATGAAGTCGGCGCGGCTGGAATAGAAACCTTCCTGCACCAGCAGGTCAATTCTGCCTAAATCCACAATCCCCAGATTAACTGTGATTTTTTCCGTTTCTGACATTTCTAGACTCCTAACTATCTATTAACCATCCAAATGGATGGTATTTGGATGGAATCAGTATAGATTTTTTAGAAGGCCTTTGTCAAGAGGTTACCTCAATAACCAATGAGGAATTTATATCTTGTAAATTCTTTGCTGTTGTGTTTTACAGATCTGATTTGACATCCTAATATTGGGAATGATCGGATAAGGGGTCAATAATTCTAAGCCGCGCTGAATTGATCTCCGTTTAATTACCATCTATAGTGTAGATATACTAATTGGATAAAAATTTTTACTTAGGATTTTCTAATCAGGGTAGGGAATATCTAATTTTTCTACAGCATCCTGCATCACTTTAGATGAACGCCGATCATACCGCTTCGTAGTGTTTGTGTCCTCATGTCCCGCCATTTTTGAAACCGTCGCCAAGTCAACACCGACCTCAAGAAGGTCACTCACGAATGTTCGGCGCATGTCATGTGGGGTAGTTTTCTTGACCAATCCCGCTTCGGCAGCTCTTTTGTCGAAAATATGGTATATCGTCTGATCGCTCAGACGTGCCACAATTCTTTTCGGTTCGACTCCTTGCTGCTTTTTATCCGCTGAAAGACGCTCCTTACGAAAACGGACGATATTTCCGCCCTTATTAACGGAATAGAACAAGGGGCCGGGTTCCATACCGCGTTTTTCCAGCCATTTTCGTATAGCACGAATCGCACCTTTAGCAATATAGGCTTTACGCTCTTTATTGCGCTTTCCAATAACCCGAGCCTCTCCATGTTTCAGTTCCAAATCTTCAAGGTTCAGTGAAACCACCTCTGCTCTCCGTAGACCAGAGGAATACATTAAGCTGATAATCGCGGCGTCTCTGATACCAAGCGTGGGGTTTTCCTCGTCTTTCAAACAAACTTCAATGAGATTGCGGATCTCCGAATTATCCAATTCACGCCCTGTAGGCAGCCTTTTAGCGGATACTGATCCTACATCCGTAGCGCGTTGATATTCTTCTGCTGTGATCAAATGGTGTCGCCAGGCTTCCTTGATCACCCGCCGCACTGCACATAAATAACGGTTGACAGTGGCGGGTGCGTATTTTGAATCCAACCAGGCTTTGATCGCTGTGACCATGCCGTAATCCAACTTCTCCCAAGGGAACTGACGACAATCTTCTATGACGCCGTTAGAAAGCGCTTTAGCAATTTGGTCTAACGCTGTTTTTTGAACGCGACGGCTGTCTTTGGACCCTAAACTGGCCAGATAAGAAATGACTGGATTTCTATTATGGGGGCGTTGGACATGGGTTTGCAATGCCCGATCATTTTGCTGGTCTTCTGAATGAATAATTTTGTTTGGCATATTAAAACGCCTTCAGACTGGTGATCAACCCAGATCGAGTAATTGGTCTGTTTTCCATGATTAATTTTACCATTGGGTTTTAATCCTCACGGCAAGCTGGATTCCATTCATCCTGCAGAACGGATTCGTACCAATCATCCGTGTGTGTGTAACTCTTATTGGGCAGGAGGTCAATTTCTGTCCCAAAATAAGTGTTGAAGATATGGGGAAAGACGTTGATCATGGTCATATGATCATCCAGTCCTTCAGAACCTCCACCAGGAAGGTACAACGCCATGAAATTCGACGTAACGTACCTTTTTCCAAAGCCATGATCGCCTTCCAGGATGATTATAGGCGGTATTTCTGACTGTTCAATGATCTGTTGGACGATATCAAAAAGCCTGGGTTGAAGAAATTTGAGCTGTTCTGGATAACCTTGCGATGCGCTGATCTCTTCTGCGTACGGGTTGAGTGTTCCGTCAGCGTTGAATAAATAAGGTTGGTGAGGACATATGACATGTGCATGGATGAATTTTGGTCCTGGCATTTTAGGAATTTCGGGAAGCACATCCAAAATTAGTAAAGTTCTTTCCGCTTTTCTCTCCAGGTCACTCAGTGTGATTTGTTCACCCAGATCGATATCCTTCTCGAAGAACAGGATGCCTAATGTTCCTTTGATATACATTATTTCAAAAGGTGCCATGGACCATGTTTGCATGTCTCTTGGATACTCATCGAAATAATGATCGGACTCCCTCATATTCCCCCAAGAGAAACCCATATTAAAGGCAATGGTAGTATATCCAATTTCCTCAAAAGCTTGATGAACAAGGTTATTTTGTATTAATGATCTTGTTGTCTCCAGACTGGGCTCATCTGTCAAATCTTCGACATAAGCCATATTCAATTGAGAGGCGAGGGACATGACGGTGAACGCATAATTGGATCGGCTGCACTTGGGCACAATGAATCCGATTTCCTCCAATGCTTTGATAAACGCAGAATTATCATACCCATAGACTTTTTCAATGACATCAGAGCGGGCGAATTTATCCAGGATGATATAGTAGACATCTGGCATTTTCTCAGGATCTTCCGGATTTAATAAGGCATCATCCTCAGTTGAGCCATATTTGGTATCAATGATCTGAGTGTTGATTTGATAAATTGTTATCCTTGCTATCTGAAATACCACCAAAATAAACATAGTGATGTTGAGAACAAGTGATAAGGAACCCTGGTATTTGGTTTTAAACACAGATAAATAGGCGGTTATCAGAAAAAGCAATCCCCAGAGTATTAACATATAAAAATGCGTCCCGATCACCCAATCCCCAATAACACGGTCTTTCATGATGGCAAAGAAACGCCCGTAGGTTAAAATGAAAAACAATACCATAAAGCTGAACAGTCCTGCTCTTGGGACATTTCTAAAAATGGACAACGATAATAAGAATAATGCTGCAGAAGACAGTAAGCTATAAAAAATTGGCCGCCAAATAACCTCGAGTTGGATTTGCCCGAGGTTATTTGATGCTAGTATGAGCACCGTGGTTATTGGGAAAAAGAAGGTATAAAATGGGAGCTTTTCCAGTATTCGCCTCATAAACACATCAATTTCGTATAGTAGTGATCAAATCTGTTTAGAAATCTTTCTTCCAACTCATTTTATACCTAAATTACAATAATTCCACGAACAAAAAACCTGTGAAAAATACAGCCACAGGTTTAAGTAGGGTAATTTTTTAGTGGAGACTAATGCAGCATATCCTTTTGATCTTTGAGATCGCCATCTAGATAAGATTTAAGCGCTTCATCAATATTCACTTTTTCTGTCACAACCGGTGTAATGTCAAAAGACTGCATGCTCTGATAGGCACCCATGCCCATCCCACCGCATATTACCACTTCGCAGTCGCTGATCGCTTCCGACATTTGACTGTGTTTTTTATGGGAGGCCTGGCCCATCCCATGCAATTCACCGTGGTCATGGGTTTCTTCTTGTGCGCTGAATTGACTATGCCCCAACTTATCACGCATTTCACGGCTTATTTCCTTGCCATCTTCCACTTCCAACACCAAATAATAACGAGCGCGGCCAAAATGTCGGCTGATCGTTTTTCCATCATTGGTTATAAATGCTATTTTCATTATCTATCCTCCAGTATTAATTTATAAAGATCTTTGAGAGTTATTATCACCAAATTATATGTTGGTGTCGGAATAATTATAACATCAGGGCAGGTATTTTAAAAGATTGCATAAAAACCAGTATAATCAAGCCATCAAATTTTTAATAGATAATATGGAGACGAAAGACCTATGATTCATGAAAGAACACGAAAAATCGTCATCACCGGTGTCATGAGTGCCATATCAATATTTCTGGGAATAACCCATTTAGGGTTTATACCATGGTTTAGCGGGGCATCATTAACCATCATGCAGGTTCCAGTTATTATCGGCGCTGTGTTAGAAGGTCCCCTTGTTGGATTGATCATTGGTTTGTTTTTTGGCGTTTTCAGCTTGATCCAGGCTGCAGTAGCGCCCACAGGACCTACCGATGTATGGTTCACAAATCCTCTCTTATCCATTCTTCCACGCTTATTCATCGGACCTATGGCATGGTTAATCTATCGTGGTATGAAACGCTGGAAAATCCCTGCGCTGATTGCCGCTGGCATCGGCGGGAGCTTAACCAATACGGCACTGGTTTTAGGTATGATTGGTGTTTTAGGCTTTCTGCCATGGAATTCTTTGCTACCCATTGTAATTGCCAATGGGTTGCCTGAAGCGGCCGTCTCCGCCGTTCTGGTGGTCGCTGTTGTGAGTATCTGGCAGCACATTGAACGACGAGGGGATAAAATGGGTTCTGACCTTTAAAATAAAGCACTGGACAGGAGCATCAAAACAGAAATGGATAATGAGAATCCTATAAGTACCCCATCCTGCCAGGTGAAAGACAAATTATAAAAACTGCTGCGTTTTTCTGCGGCATTGAAACCTCGTGATTCCATGGCGATGGCCATGGCTTCTGCGCGTTTAAGGCTTGTGACAATGATCGGTACAATAAATGGCAGCACCATTTTCGCCTGTTTGATAGGGTTGAAGCCGCGCCTCTCCCAATCACCACCCCGTGCAGCTTGTGCTTTGACTGTCTTTTCTGCAATTTGAGTGACAAGAGGAATGTATCGCAAGGTAATTTGAGTGATCATTGTGAGATCATTTACAGGAAATCCAAGTTTCTCAAAAGGTTTCAGAAGATAAAATATGGCGGTCGTTATTTGAGATGTGGACAGGGTCATAACAATCGCATTTAATAAGGCGATCAATAGGATAAACCGAAAAATCAGCATAAAGCCATTCATTAAAGCGTTTTCATAAATGTTTTTTCCAAATAATTCAAATATGATTTGAGAACCGCTGCTATTTTCCATAAAAATGATTTGCAACAAAGCCAGGATTATAACAAAAGGCAGTGCTCGAATAATACTTCGCCAGGTGGATCGAACAGGCAGTCGTGCAAGTAAAAAAATGGATAAAACAATGATCAAACCCACACAAAGTCCTACTAAATTTGGTGAAAAAACCACGCTGAAGAAAATAAATAAGAAAGCGATGAGCCTTGATCGAGGATCGCGCTGATGAAGCCACGATTCACGTGGGATATATTGACCCAGAAGGGTGTTTCCCATGAATTCAAATTTCCTGCTCATACGACCGCTTTCTTTATCGCCTGAAGCAGACGGTCCGAAGTGGTCGTTCCAAGTCCTTCAATGGGCCAGCCTTTTTCAATCAGTTTATTAGATACCATGACAGCTAATGGAGGGATTAACTGAGTTTGTGAGATTAATTTTTCATCAAAAAAGATTTTTTGTTTCGGGGCAGAATGTATAATTCTGCCATCTTTCATGATCGAGATCGAGTGGGCAATCTGCGCAAGTTCATCCAGCTGGTGGGTGGCAATCAAAATCGTTTTCCCTGCCTTGCGTAGTTTCTCAAAAAGCCGTAAAAATTCTACCCGCGAACGAGGATCCATCCCGGCGGTGGGTTCATCAAATAATAGAATGTCTTGGTCAAGGACAAGTGTAGACGCCAACGCCACCTTGCGCTTTTCGCCACCACTCAACGTTTCCAACCTGCGATCCTTAAAAGCGGTGAAGTCCAATCCAACTTGCGACATTGATTTTCTCACTCTTTCTCTGAGATTGTCCATCTTCAGTTGTTTTGGTCCGTAAGCGATTTCATCCCCAACGTAAACTTCAAAAAATTGGGACTCTGGATTCTGAAAAACCATGCCTACTTTTCGGATCACATCTCTCAATACGGTATCAGGATCGTCGAGAGCAAAACCGGCGACATGGACAGAACCTTTTTCTGGATGGAGAAGCCCGTTGAGATGTTGGAGTAAGGTGGATTTTCCAGAACCATTTGATCCAGCAATGCCGTGAATCTGTTGTTCATTGACGCTCAGACTGGCGCCTTTCAATGCTGGCTGTGCTAGAGGAGTATGTGCAAGATAGGTATAGTAGATATCATCAACAGAAATAATCTCGCTTCCATTCGCCTCAGATTCAACAGGGTTGACGGCAGAAAAAGAACCCTTATATTCAGGAAGAGAAGCAAGAAGACCCTCTGAAGTTAATACAGCGTGGGGTATATCAAATCCAACAGAACGAAATCGTTCAGCAAGATAGTAAGCTGGGGGAACCCCAAGGCCGAGTTTTAACAATTGGTCGACTTGAGAAAATATTTCAATCGGAGTTCCTTCTATGACAAGCTTTCCGTCATGCAAGACGAAAATTTTATCCGCATAAGCTGCTTCTTCCATATGCTGAGTGATAAAAATGACCGTGATCCCCTTATCCCGCAGAACACATAGCCTTTTCAGGAATTGCTGCCTTGTAACTGGATCCAACATGGATGTCGGCTCATCAAAGAGAATCACACGAGGCTGACGCGCCAGAACACCCGCAAGTGCCAGTTTTTGGATCTGTCCTCCAGAGAGGAGATGTGGGGGGCGTTTCGCCTGATTTGTCAACCCCGCCATGTTTAATTGTTCTGAGACGATCCTACGAATATCCGCCGTGGGGAAGTTATTATTCTCTAATCCAAAAGCGATGTCCTCTTCCACCGTTGATGCCACGATTTGATTTTCGGGATTCTGAAAAACCATGCCGACCAATGAGCGGATTCTCCGCAGGTTTTCAGGATGGCGTGTATCCATTCCGTCAATGAAAACGCCACCTTTCGTGGGTATAAGCAGGCCATTGAGGTGTTTCATTAAGGTGGTTTTCCCCGAACCATTTTCACCAATGATGGCAACCAATGACCCATGATGGATAGACAATGAAATTCTCTGAAGAATGTCAGGTTTATCCTGGGGAAGATCCTCTGGGCGATAGAAAAGGTCTTTAATTTCAATTAGTTTGGTCACATCCATAATCTTATCAGGAAATGTGATGAAATAAAGGGAAAGGGATTAGATTAAAACTTATTCTACGACTCTTACTCAATACAAGCCGTTGACCCCCCCCTCAGCTTATAGTTCGTTTCACTTATGCCATAATGACTCGTACTGTATTTTTGCCGCTATTCTCTTGTATGAGAATGGCTTTATCTACCAACTCTTCGCCATCCATCAACACTTTTATCACGCCGCTTTCAACATGATCCGGGTTCTCAACCTGAATGTCATAATGGGAACCATTTATCTGGAATGATAGCTTATATCCATCCCATGATTTGGGGATGCATGGGTTTACAGTGAAATGATCGCCCTCAAATTGGAAACCGAGGATGGCTTCCGTTCCCAGCCGGTACAGCCATCCCGAAGACCCGGTATACCATGTCCAGCCACCACGCCCTGTAAAGGGAGGGGTGCTGTAAATATCCGCAGCGACGACATATGGCTCCACCATATAACGGTTGGCGGTGTCAATGTCCAAACTATGCAGGATGGGGTTGAGCATCTTGAACTGCTCGAAAGCTTGATTGCCTTTTCCGAGTTTGGTGAGCGCCCACACCGCCCAGATCGCAGCGTGGGTGTACTGCCCACCGTTTTCTCGGATACCAGGTGGGTAGCCTTTGATATAACCCGGATCATTATCTGTTTCATCAAAGGGCGGTGTGAAGAGGCGGATCAACTGATCTTCCTCTTGAACCAGGTATTCCTCAACTGATTGCATAGCCTTGAGTTGCCTGTCATCCTGATCATCTTGTGTGAGGACAGACCAGGATTGGGGCAGGGAGTCAATCCGGCATTCTTCATTCCTGTGAGAACCCAGAGGAGTCCCATCATCATAATAAGCACGCAGGTACCAATCATTATCCCAGGCGGTTTGATTGATAACATCTAAGATTTCATCCGCCCGTTCTTTATGCTCCCGTTTCAATTCATGATTATTCGTTATTTCGCATAGGTAAGCAAATCGCTTGTGATTTTCATAAAGGAACCATGCCAGCCAGATGCTCTCTCCCTTGCCCTCAATGCCCACACGGTTCATGCCGTCGTTCCAATCCCCAGTGCCAATCAGGGGGAGGCCATGAGGTCCCTTTGTATCCCCATGCTGAAGAGCACGACGACAATGCTCAAATAAGGTGTATTCTTCATCACTGAGCTTAAAGTGACTGTATCGTTCCTCTTCATCCTCATCAAGAGGATCACCCACCCTGAAGGGAGCTTTCTCCTCGAGAATATCAACATCACCCGTTTTCTTAATATATTCTGCGGTGACATAGACCAACCACAACAGGTCATCGGTGATCCGGGTGCGCACACCTCGTCCAGATGGCGGCTGCCACCAATGCAGCACATCGCCGGTGTCAAATTGATGACTTGCGGACCGCAAAATTTGTTCCCTGGCGGTTTCGGGTTTGCTCACCAGGATTGAAGTCACATCCTGTAATTGGTCACGGAACCCGTAAGCGCCGCTGGATTGATAGAAAGCGGACCGTCCCCAAATGCGGCAGCTCAATGCTTGGTAGGGCAGCCAGCGATTTAATAAGATATCCATTGGCTGTTCAGGAGTCTCGACCTGGAGTGTATTAAAAACATCATCCCATGTAGCGATGACGCTGCCCCAAATTGCGTTGACGTGTTCTGGATTAGTAAATTCTTCAGCAAGTTCCTGAGCCTGTTTTATGTCTTCACCCTGACCGAGAACAAAAACTACCTTCTGGGTTTCACCTGGTGCAAAATTCAAATGTGTCTGTAATGCCGCACAAGGGTCTAAACCTGACTCAACGCGTCCAGAAAGCCCCAACCGCTTCAAGCCAGCTGGCGTCTGGCGATTCCCCGGTTCACCTAAAAATTCACGTCTGTCCGTCGTCACTCCATGCACGTCGTGGTCTGAGGATAAGAAGGCAGTACGCTGTGAAAATTCTTCGCTGTAAGTGTTCCTGGCAAATAATGAACCTGTCTTATTATCGAAAGCAGGGACAATAAAATTACGTGTACTTTCACGATCTGTGCCCAAAACCCACTCTGCATAGTATGTCGCGGTTAAGCGCCGATGCTCTTTAGTCAGGTTTTCCATAGATAATTCTATGATTTTTACCGGTTTTTTCGAGTCGGCAAAGATTCTCACACGTTGTCTAAGCCCGCCATTAATGGATTCAAAGATGGTATACCCCTGACCGTGTCTGACAAGATAATTCACACTGTCTCCGGCAGGAAAAGGCACCGGTGACCAGATTCTCCCCGTTATTTCATCCCTGAGGTAGATGCTCTCCCCTGAGGGGTCGGAAACCGGGTCGTTCGTCCAAGGTGTTAAGCGATTTTCACCACTGTTTTGAGACCAGGTATAGCCACCCCCTGATTCAGAGATCAAAAATCCGAGATTCTCGTTCGAAATGACATTAATCCACGGCGCTGGTGTTACCTGACCTGCTTTTAGATCTAATTTCGGATAGTTTTCTAAATAAATTTGGTATTCTCTCCCGTCTTGAGAGAAGCCACCTAAACTATTATCCAGTAAAAGGTCTGCGGGTCGTTCTATTTGATCCTCAACCTCAAATTTTTCTACATTCCCAATTGGGACAAAAGGCGGCAAGTGAGGTTCAATCTCTTTTGCGTGTCTGAGATGATCTTTTAGATCCCGTGTTTTGAGATCAATGGCGACATTCGCGGCTGTTTTAAGTAATCGCAACTGCGCTTTTTGCATTTGACTAGCGGTCAGGACAAAGATACCGCCCCTTTGATTTACTAATCTGCTGCTGTCCATGACATTGATCGCATGGTTAATTTTCTCATCCAACTCATGTGTATAGCCAGCGTCCTTTGTGTTTAGGATCACAAGATCAATCATCAAGCCCATTTTGCGCCAGTAAGTGTGCGCCAAGAGCGTCTCTTGAAGAGCTTTAATTTCATCCTGGCGGTCAATCATCACCAGAAAAATAGGATAGTCCCCTGAGATGACAAATGGCCATAAGCTCGATTGCCCTAGGTCATTCTGGCTCATTACATCTGTTTCAGTGCGCAATTCCGGAATGGGATAGATGATACGGGATAAGAACTGCTGATACATTGCAAGGGAATCTCTATCCAGGTCTAATGAACGCACCAATTTTTCACTATGTGATTCAGCGCTTGCAAAGGCGTTGTCAATTGTCGTTTCGTTCCGGTATTTTTTGGTGATCGCCTCAGCCTGTTCTTTCTTCGGTGAAGCCAGAGTCATGAAAGTCATTGTTACAGGTTCATGCGGATCCAGGGTAATTCGTCTGCCCAACGAGAAGATGGGATCCAGTGTAACACCAACCGTCTCGCTTAATTGGTCTGATTCGGAAAGCGCGATAGGATTTGATATGTTGTGGTTACGTCCGATGAATTTCGCTCTATCGCTTTCATATTCCACTTTCCCAGGCATTTCATCGAAAACCACATGAGCCATTCCTCGGGGCGCTTCCTCGGATGAACGTTTCCGCCTTTGGAAATGCAGCATGCGAAGTTCTTTATCATAGGAGCTTTCAATAAACATTTTATTGAAGGTTGGATGACGCTGATCAGTCCCCTGTGTTGCTAAAACAACTTCGCCGTAACTCAGGATGCGAATACGGCGTATATCGCTGGTCTGGTTAGTAATTGTCATCTTCTGAAGACAAATATCATCATCAGGTGCTATCGTCGTTTGAAGGTTAATCCTGATCCCATTTTCCACATGCCTGATTTCAGTCATGTGCGGTGCAAAGAGCACCTGATACTCCTCCGGGGTTGATTCAATGGGTTGTTTTCCAACGGAAAACGATTTTCCTTTTTCCAAATCATGAATGAAATACCAGATACCCCAGGAATCCATCGTGGCGTCCTGACGCCAGCGGGTAAGGGCGATTTCCTCCCAATCTAAATACCCGCTGCCCGAATCTGTCACCATCATTCTTAAACGTCCGTTGGATAAGGCGTTCACTTCCAATCCAGGCGTTCCCGTCTCCACCCGCCAGGGCGTAACAGAAATGCCCTTGGCGATTTTAGTACGCGTGACCCTTTCAGAATCTTCGGTCTTCTGAATGGGCTCTGCTTGAGGAATCTGTTCCTGAAGGAGCAGTTCCGTGCTCTGAATGCGCGGGTCGGAATGGATTCGATGGACAATGGACTTGTGATTCAAGAAATTTGAAAGAGCGACCATAATCATCCCCTGATGGTGGGCCATATAGGATTTGATTACAGCTTTTTCCTGCCCAATTGGCAAGCGCGAGGGTGTATAGTCAATGGATTCATAAAAGCCAAAATGCCCTCTAGCTTCTTCATCTTCCAATGCTTGAATGTTTCTAAGAACGCTTTGGGGATCAATACCCACAGCCAACAGAGAGGCGTAAGGAGCAATTACCAAATCTTCTGCCAATCCCCGCTTTCTTCCCAATTTGGACACACCAAATCCCTTATATTGATAGTTCTGTGCTTGATCAAAATGGTAGAAACCTGACTCGGATATACCCCAGGGAACGTTATTTTGTTCAGCATACTCAATTTGTGCCCTGACAACGCCCTTACAGGTCTGGTATATGAGTGTTTCAGGATATGTTCGTGTGAACAGATTAGGCATAAGATACTCAAACATGCTTCCGTTCCATGAAAGCAATGTCGGTATGCCATGGATTGAGGTGAAAGGACGACTCATGTGAAGCCAGTGGGAACGAGGCACTTCATTCTTGGCAATGGCGAAGAGGCTTGCCGTGCGTGCCTCTGAAGCCAGCAGGTCATAGTGGTTATCATCCAGCCTGCCAGATCCCACCTGATAACCAAGATAAAACACTTCTCTTTTTTCATCGAAAAGAAAATCAAATTCCATGCGATCAATATAGAAATCGTTTTTCTCAATGAGAAAATTAATTTGATCTAACAGCTTGATCGTTTGCTCTTTGGACTCCTCAAGGTCTTCAATGAATTGGCTCATCCATTGATCAAACTTTCTTGCCTTATCCTTGTGTTTGGCAGCCCAATGCTCATATTCCTCATTATTTTTCCTGAAATCGTTCAGAGAGTTAATCGTTCGATGACAGAACTCGGGCATTTCTGATAATGTCGTCAGCAAAGATCTTTCTTCCAGCCAAGCCTCAAAGGCTTGCGAAAGCTCATCAATATTCAGCTCCTCAAAGAAATCAGGGCGATTTCGCCATGTTTCTATCCATGGGGCAAGCTGTTCTATCTGACGTTCAATATTTGTCAGATGTTGATAAATGGCATCCGACCAATAACGAAAATCTCTCATTACATTTGGATCCACTGTTTTATCTGAAGCGAGGACCTGTTGGATCAACATATTCATCGGCTCAATCAATTTTTCTTTGAAGTTCTGAAGAAGGTCCATTTGCCGGGAATCGGTTAGGGGGTACTTTTGGATATCCTCTTGTATCTTTTGACAAAGAGCATACAAAGGCTCTACTAAATCTGTAAAAGCTTTGTTTTCTATTGATTTGACGACCGAGCAAAAAATATCTAAGTTGTCGAATACACCTTGGAATAATGCAGTTGGACAAACAGGATGATCGGGTAGATCTTTCAAAGTTTGATAGAGGCCGATCAGGCTTGCCCCAAAATTGCCGCTGTCCACAGTCGATACATATCTAGGCGAAAGTGTTTGCAATGTTTGGGTATCATACCAGTTCAACAAATGACCGCGATACTTCTCTAAATCATCCAGCGTTTCAAAGCTGTATTTGATTCTGTAAACAAAATCAAGCACACCAATGTAACCCATATCATAAGCAGATGCAGTTGATATCAGCATAAGTCCAATATTGGTTGGGGATGTGCGATGTGCAACTGTACCTTTTGGATCTTCCTGAAAGTGATCTGGCGGCAACCAATGATCTTCCGGACCGATAAAGCGTTCAAAATATAACCAGGTACGTCTCGCAACAGCTCTTAAGGTCTGGATATCTTTTTTTGAAAGTTTCGCTTTCGTGTCCTGTTCTCGAACTTTGCTGATCCAATAAGCAATTTGAGGTGATATAAACCAGATAATTAGCAGGGGTAGGCTCGCCCAAAGCGCATTTGAATTTATGATATAAATTAACAATCCTACGATAGCACTTACCACCGGCGCGCCGATCATACGTGACCATATAATGCTAATATTTTGTTGTTTACCAAAAAGCTTGATGGTGTGCGCGGAGGTTTGCCATTGGAGTAACCTCTTATGACTAATATATATCCTGACCAGGGTTGTCATGATGGCGTCGATCATGGTCAGTGTTTCATAGGGGAGAAAGACCAGCCAAAATACCCACCTTAAAAAAGTCGTTTGAATATTTGAGATGACATTCGCTTCCGCTCCCATCAGAAACCGAGAGGAAAGTGATGTCACGAGATTTTTGAACAAAGTAAAGGCGGAAATGAAAAGGACCAGCGTTGTCCACACCCAGGCACGTTCCTGAAAGAACAGCCACCCAGCAATGAGGGACAAGAACGTTGTTGGTGCAAGTAAGCTGCGGCGCAAATTGTCAATAATTTTCCAGATGTCAATTGCTGAAAATGAGTTGACCTCCTTTTTATTTTCCCTAACAGATACATTGGGAAAAAGCCAGGGGAATACCTGCCAGTCACCACGAACCCAGCGGTGCAGTCTTTGAATATGGCTTGCATAATCAGGTGGGTATTCCTCAAAGAAAACCACGTCAGTTACCAGGCCCGCTCGTCCTTGTAGCCCCTCAAAAAGGTCATGGCTGAGAAGTGTGTTTTGGGGTACTTTCCCCTGCAAACTTCGCTCAAAGGCTTCGACATCATAAATACCTTTGCCTACATAGATTCCTTCACAGAAAATATCATGATACACATCTGAAACAGCTCGAGTATACAGGTCCAGCCCCAAATCACCTGCAAATACACGGGTAAAGATGGATTTGATGACACTGGTCGGTTTGACTTCTGTGCGAGGCTGCAGAATGGTGTATCCATGCACGACATCGGTTGTGTCTTTTTTAAACTCTGCCTTATTCAATGGATGCGCCATCGTCGCAATCAATGATTTGGCGCTGTCCCGGGGGATGATTGTATCAGCATCTACGGTGATCACATATTTTACGTCACGAAGAAACGCCAATTCCCCGACAATAGTGTCAAAACTTTCATCAAATTCTTCAAGCAGAAATCGATTGAAATCAGCCAGCTTTCCCCGTTTGCGTTCCCATCCCATCCAGGCATCTTCTTTAGGATTCCACTGTCTTAATCGGTGGAAAATATAAAATAGCCGCCGGCCTTCATCCCCTCGATATCTTTTGTTCAACGCGTGGATCCCATCAACGGCTGATCTGATCAAGCTGTCATCTTCCGGCATTGTTTCCTGCGGTGCATCACCAAAATCTGTGAGGAGTACAAAGCCAATATTACGATCCCGATTAGCGAGATAGTGCAGTTCGAGCTGACGGAGAAGAAAATCAATCTCCTCCTGCGTTGTCAAAAGGGCAGGTATGGCAATAACCGTGCGAAATTCCTTGGGTACCGACTCACTGTAATCCATTTTTGGAAGAATGTGCGGTGGAATAGTTGCTGTCAATATCGAATTAATCAAATTAACAGCAACGCTGGACGCTGGGATTAAACTAAGAAGTCCTATGATGGCCAATTCCCACGGTTTTGCTAATAGGGGATGACTTATTATGAGCAAAATAACGAGTACTGCTAAGGTGACAAAGCTAATACTACCCAGGTAAAAACCTGTACGATGTTGTTTCAAAAACCCCCGTAATTTATCGCTGAAATCACTCTGAAAATCAATTTTAGTTTTTAACTCTTCTTCACCCTCATCTATCAAATAGTAACCAACGTGGTTGGTCTTTTGGTGTTTTTCGTCTGACTGCTCTGCCAAATCTACAGCAACCTGAGCGGTTTCAGTTTCTTCAAGGGGAGACTTTTCAGCTATGGCTTCAATTTTCTTCCGATATTGGTCTCTCGTCTCGAAATCCATCTTCGGATATACATGGGCGGGATCCTTTCGAAGGATTTCTTCTACCTTTGAGTGGGTTTCAAATAAGTCTTTCCAATCCATCCGATCAAAGAGTAATAATGTTCTTAGCACTCTTGCAATGATCTCATCAGAATCATCAATCAGAAAATCATATTCAGGTGACTGATGTGGAGGGGATTCATCCTCAATCAAATCATAAATTGTCCCTGACAAGACCTCAACTAATACCAAGCGGAGCATAAGCGGCAATGCCCACAATTCACTCATTTGTAAATGGATTTTTTGCTGATAAGTACTTAGGAATTGGTTAAGGGAACTAATGACGGTATCTACATTGAAGTATAAGATAATCGCTTTTGCTATCCAATATATTCTTGGGATACTTTCTTCATTCTTAACTGCAGGGAGCTTATTGAAGTAATCCTCAGGAAGGTCATCCTGAATAATCTCTATTGTTTCCTGGATAATGTAATAATTATCAAGGAACCACTCCACACCCCCGGTGGAAATTTTTTTCTTTTCCGACATCCGCGACAATATTTTGAAGGCTTGAGAGAGATTCTCCTGATACTTATCTGTTCTTTCAACAATACTGTAATTGTTTGATTTTATTTTGGTACTTTTTGTCTGATTAACCAACAAACCAATAAAGGCGTCAAAAGGCATTTCAGAGAGGTGCTTCTTATCTGAAACATCCAACATGCGTTAATGTCCTTTCGATTGTTCTGCATATTTTTCTGCTAACGATTTTACAGCTTCATCCTGTGATAAGTCTTGAATGATCAGCAACGGGGTTGTTCCATATACTATGAAATTAAGTGCGATATTCCCATAAGGCCATCGGTTTTCACCGGAATAACCGTGGGCACTCAGAAGAACCAAATCAATTTTTTTACGATCAACGATGTTGTGCAAGGCTGTGGTTGGTTTTTTTGAGGATTCAATAATGGATGCAACTTCCAGATCTTCAAATTGGTTAACGAGATTATTCAAGTATTTCTCGGATTCATCTGCGTTAATCTCAGTAAGCCGTTTGACCAGTTGCTGATCTTTATCACTCAACGGTGTTTGCCGAGGGAGTTTAGGTTCTTCTACGATGTGAGTCAGGAAGATTTTTGAATCGTGAACAGCAGATATAGATTTAGCTAACGATAAAACACATTCAGCTCGTTTAGAACCATCCAAAGGCAACAGCAATCTTTTATATTTCAAGCCGTCTAAACTCTCGTATGATTCCTGATAGGAGCGAATGATCATGATTGGCATAAAAGCCTTCAGCAGCACTTTTTGGACGACACTGTTGATATTCCACTGAGAAAGCCCACTGCTGCCATGGCTTGACATAATGATGAGCTCAACATTTTCTTGGCGGGCAAATTCAATAATCTGCTGAGCAGGATTCCCCTCCATCACCTGAATGTCGCTATCCAGATCTATGTCCTTCAGGCACTTTTTGACTGCTTTTAGATACGCTATCGCTTCAGATTTACGCATTTGCCATTCCACGGGGTTGATCATGCCCTGTTGATTGGCGTTTTCATTTCGATAAACAACCCGCAAAAGAGTCAAACGTGAATCGAAGGCATTTGCCAATGCAGCTGCATGGGGCAACACTCTTTCTGCTAAGGATGACCCATCCAGCGGTAATAAAATATGTTCAAACATGGCAATGAACTCCTCAATAATCTTGGATTTTCATATGAATAACCAGACTCTATTCGTAAACGAAATAATATTGTTATTAATTATAATAATTGTGAACTTGGATTCAACTCGTAAGTGCAACAAAGCTGGAAGTGGAAAGATTAGC
Source organism: uncultured Candidatus Brevefilum sp. (assembly GCA_964575595.1). Lineage (GTDB taxonomy): Bacteria > Chloroflexota > Anaerolineae > Anaerolineales > Anaerolineaceae > Brevifilum. The sequence goes on along the minus strand of CAZNRI010000005.1, from coordinate 5,106 downwards.
TGAAGTAAGATAAAGATCTTTCAACGTTCCAGAGACTAATGAGCATTTAGCCGAGGGCATGTTCGCGATGAATTACTCGCACTTATCTATGAACAAAGATACCTCATTTATAAGCTTTTGAAAATGGGATTCAATTTTACGCGGATTGGGATAGAGGAACAAATGAAAACACAAATGTCTTGATCCGACAGTATATTCCTAAGCATGCTGACTCCAAGACGCTAATAGACTTTGATATTTCTTTTATTGAGTATCGTTTGAATACCAGACCTCGGAAGTGCATATCATTCTATCCACCTATAGTAAATGGTCATTAATGAAGTAGTTTTTTGCAGAATACAATAGGTATAATAAATTATTGGTGACACTATAAAAAGCATTATCTCAACGATTTGCTTTTAATATTCATTGAGGTAAGAATTATAAGTGTGATTTAATAAAACATATCAAATAAATTGTAAAAGCAATGTAATTAGACATTAAATGGTAATTAACAAGGAATTTGATCAGTTATTAGATATTGTGCCCTTTGCATGCATTTTGATGTCAGAGGACTATATTATTAGATACATCAATCCCATTATGCTGGATTTTCTGTATCCATCTCAGGATATTAATTTAAAAGGGGAGCGGTTTTTACAATTTTTAATAGAAGAAGAACAGTCCTCATTTTTCGACTTTATAGATAACTTGGATAAACCATTAGATCAACGACTGTGGAGAGTTTTTAATTTCATTGATTCCAATCAACAATATAAGAAACTAATACTAAATGGAATAAACAATTCTGATGAATTCCCCTTGTCCTCTACCTATTTTCTGGCAGGTATACCTCTGTATTCTGAAAACCTTCGTAAAATCCTTACAGAATTTCTTGACCAAGATCTCATCGACAAAATCTCTTACAATAAATATGAGATCCTCTTAGACAGCGCAACCTTGGGTATCCTTGTCCTGGATGAAAATGGATATGTCAGTGAGATTAACCAGACATTTGCAGATTACTTTGGAATGACCAAAGAAGAAACCTATAATAAGCATTATATAGACTTGTTTATTGATGTTGTTGAGGAAGATTTCGACAAGCTGCGCAGAATGATAAACGCCGCAAAAAGACGCCATATCAAGAATATCATTACTCTGGAAAAAGAGGGTGGGGAACACAGTATTCTTGAAATCTCATTAGATAAAATTGAATCATACGGCTCTCACAACGATCAAATCATGATGATAGCTGAGGACATCACCGATGAACAGGATACCCAAGCGGCTTTGATTCAATCTGAAAAATTAGCTCTTACGGGCAGGCTTGCCGCCTCTCTTGCCCATGAAATTAATAATCCCCTGCAAACTTCCATAGGCTGCTTGGGGTTGGCTGAGGAAATGCTTAATGATAAAGACCGAGATTTAAGTGTTTATATAACTATGGCAATGGAAGAGCTGCAACGCAGTGCTAGGATCGTCAAAAAATTGAGAGATTTGAATAGAAATACAGATGTGCAAGATAAAGAACCCGTTGATCTACAGGATCTTCTGGATGGAGTTCTTGTCCTCACAAAAAACCGCTTATATGACCGCAACATTATTCCTGTGTATCCTTATCAAGGGCTGCCTCCGTTCGTTCTAGCATCGAAAGATCAAATTCAACAGGTATTATTGAATTTAATGATGAACGCCATTGATGCATTACCATCTGGGGGAAATATTTATCTTGACATTCTCCACACCGATGATCCGAATGGATTCACTGTAAAAATCAGAGATACGGGCATTGGCATTTCACATGAAATTATGCAAAACCTTTTTGATCCCTTTTTTACAACCAAGCAAGAAGGTCTGGGATTAGGTCTGTATATATGTAAAAAGATCATTGATGACCATAATGGTAAGTTGTCTGTAGAAAGTGAACTGGGTCAGGGGACCGAATTTTCTGTTTGGCTACCTGGCTTCGATGTTGAGATACGGAATGAGGATTAAGATAAATGGAAAAAATTCACACACTCATTGTTGATGATGAGCCTGGTATTCGTTTTTTTGTGGAAGAAACGCTTCACCGTAGCGGACATGATGTTACAACCGTTAAATCCGGTGAAGAGGCTTTGGAAACTCTTCGTGATACGCCATTTGATCTGGTCATCTTGGATTTGAAATTAGGGGGTAAGGTAGACGGGATTAATGTTCTGGAAGCTATTCGCTGGCGATGGCCGGAGACAAGCGTTATCATATTGACAGCTCACGGCAGTCTGGATTCCGCTTTGCAAGCCATTGATCATGGCATAGAAAAATATGTTCAAAAACCGATATCACCTCAAGAATTGCGAGAGGTAGTTGAAGATGTTTTGGTTGAGAGGAAGAATACACGTCAATTAACTAAAGAGGATCGTCATCACATTCTTCGGAAGGGGCCTTTCGAGGTTGATGAAGGTTTACACCGGGTGAAGATGGGAGAAGATAAACTTGACCTAACCCCCAGCGAATTCAACCTGATCGTGCATTTATTGCGCAACGATGACAGAGTCATTACGCCTGAAGAACTGGTGCAGGTTGCCCGGGGGTATAAAACTAAAGATGTTTTAGAAGCGCGTCAGATTATAAAATGGTATATCCATCGATTAAGACAAAAGGTGGAAAAAGATTCATCTCACCCGGAGTATATATTGAATGTTCGGGGGGTGGGCTACCGGATTAAACCTTCTCCATGATTCAAAATAAAACCAACGATCAATTCATTCATCCAACACAATCCTAACGAATCTTAATATATCCAAACTTAATATCCGTGAAAACTGAACGAATAATCGTTTTTTTAAGCCTATGATTATGGTGACTGAAATATATTCTATACATGTATAGGTAAATTAGGATATTAATTAAAAATTTATGGACGTTAAGAAGATCATCCTGTTCGAACGATATGATGGGGTTCGCTTTGTTTTGGAGAGAAGCCTATCGAAATATAAAAACGATATTACTATTCGGTCTTCGCATTGGAAAGATGAAGTTATAGAATTAATCGACAAGAACAGTACTGATCTTTTAATTACAGAATTAAGTAAAGCAGATATTGACGGTTTAGAAGTTACTCGCTATGCGAGAAACCATTCTCCGGAGTTAACAATTATCTGGATAACTGTAATGGGCTGTTATGAATGCCGTGAGCAGCAGAAGAAGTTTAATATTTTTAAATGTATCGAAAAACCTTTGGAGATAGCATTATTCCGACAGGATATTTTAGAGGCTCTGAAGGCTTGATGTAATAAATGCAGGTGGGAGGGGGAAATTCTCACTCACAAGAAAAAATTCGCAGGATACTCCTTATAAATTCAGCGGTAATCATCTAAGCATCATTGAGAAGTCCTTTATCTATTAGATGTATTCAATAGTGAAATATTCCATATGATATTACGAAAAGTCATAGCTATCTTGTGAGTTGAGTCCTCGTCCATCTGGCAAACTTTAATATTCAAGTCTTTTGTTAATCCATCTCATTCCAAACGCAACGCCTGCATACCTAACTATTTCTCAACTGCAGTCATATTGAAAAATAAGACTGGGTTGTTATGATAGTAAAGAATTCTAAAATATTTGCAATAAATAAAATACTATATGACTGATTCTTCATCTCTAAATGTAACCATAAAAGATATCGCTGAATCTAAAGATTCAATACTGGGCATGCATCAAAGGCTGCCTGATGCAGCCATAAGACGGCTGCAGGATAAAAGAGAAAATTTAATAAATTACGAATAGCTTTATATTAGCAATAATGAAGAAAGAACGATAAAAAAGGAGGCAATATGGTAGTAAGAACAATAAATAACAAGGAAACTGATGTGGAATTTGTTGAGAAGATATCAGATCATACTGATATTATTGCAGATGATACAGTTTCACTATACCTGAATGAGATGGATCGTGTCCCACTTTTATCGCGTGAGGAAGAAGTTGTGCTGGCAAAACAAATGGAAGCGGGACGAATTGCACGTGAAAAGATGCTTGATTTTGATAGCAACGAGGAGGAAAGGAAGGTCTTACAGGAGCAAATCAATGAGGGTCGAAAAGCTCGCGATCATATGATTGAAGCAAATATCAGGCTTGTTGTGAACATTGCCAAGAAGTATCGACGCTATAGTGCCTCATTTTTAGACCTGATTCAAGCTGGAAATGTCGGCTTGATCCGCGCCGTGGATAAATTCGATTACACTATGGGTAACCGTTTCAGCACTTATGCCACCTGGTGGGTCAGGCGATCTGTTCTTCGGCATCTTAACCAAAAAGAACGGACAATCCGACTGCCTAATTACCTCTCAACTCGCATTCGAAAGATTCATCGAGTTCGTAAGGAATTGATGAACACGCTATCACGTACACCAACCAATGAGGAAATCGGCGAAAAAGTCGATATGTCTGCTGATGAGGTTGGAAGACTCCTTGGATATGCCAAGCGGTCTATCTCCTTAGACCAGCCTATTGGTGAAGATGGCGAATCAGATTTGCAAAGTTATATTGAGAATAAAAACGCTCCAAATCCATTCACGGAGGTCAGGCAAAACCTCCTTGCGGAAGATATCATTGACGCCTTAGGTGAGTTAACTGAACGGGAAGCAAGGATTCTGATGATGAGATTTGGTTTGAATGGGACCGAAAAACATACTCTAAAAGAACTGGGCGAGGTCTTTGGAATTACCCGCGAAAGAATTCGTCAAATCCAAAAAGCCGCTTTGCGAAAGCTGCGACACCCCAATATTCGACGTAAATTGAGTAATTACTTCTAGTGAAATAAGATGTCGCCAGGTAATTTAATAATGGAATTGATAGAATAAAGTGATTTACAAAACACTGTTTCGTATAGTAATGCGATAATCTCAGATTGAATATATTAGGGTTGATTCCGTGGCGATTCATATTATAATAATATATCATCGCATTCATTCAATACGAAGGGAGGTGTCCGTATAGATGGATGATTTTGTAATATCCGACTCAACGTTTATGGGGGTAGATGGATGACGTCTGATAGCAAATGAGTGTTAGAGTCTATTACAGGATCAAAGTCAAGACCACCCGCATAGCGGGTGGCTTGACCTGACCCTATAAGGGTCTGCT